>JAZRVN010000041.1:0-10381 GCA_045599225.1 Candidatus Cryptobacteroides sp. | reverse complement strand
GAAGTGGATATGGGTGTACGTTTCCACTTTGTCCAGCATCTCAGTCGCAGACATATATGACCTCTCCTTGGCAGGTATCGCCTCCACTGTCCTGTTCAGCCTTGAAAGGACAATCTGCGCAAGGAAGTTCACGAATATCTTCCCCTTGACGGTGTGTTCGTTATGGCTTCTCAGACGGTGCAAATCCAGCAGGTTCTTCATGTCGTCAAAGGCGAGTTCCACTTCTCCGCGCTTTCTATATGAGAGCAGAGCTTTCCGCGTATCCTTCTCCACATTCGACATCAGTATCCAGTAACAGCTGTCGTTGTTCAGGTATCCCTGAAGTGCTGCATCGTTGTAGGAGACCTTGCGACCGCGTTTCGGCGTGTCTTTTACAATGAAGTACTCATCGTATATAGACTGGTGCGACTCGACAGGTTCGTTCCTCTCCAGCTCGTCCCTGCAAGCCTGCAGTTTCATCATGAAGGATGCCTGCATCATGGACTTCCTGGACGGGTCGAAGAATATGTGATACCATGTGCGTCCGTGCTCGGTCTTCTGATAGACGGTCTTGCCGTACAGTTTCGTGCCGCCCTCGTCAATGAAGTATGACGGATGGACAAGGCTGTCGCGGTGCTTCGCTATGAGCTCCCTGCCCCATTTAATCGATGACGGAACGGGGATGGTAAAGCGTATGCCCTTGTCGGACAGCATCCTGAGGTTGCGCTCGCCGAAGAAGCCGCGGTCCCCGCAGAAAGTGAAGCCGCCTATCTCCAGCTTTTTCAGTTCGGCAAGAGTCCTGTCCAGCACAGCCTTGTCGGACATGCTGCCCTCCAGCATGTCATACCACAAAGGAAGACCGGATTTGCAGGATGCCAGCAGGGCGAGGTTTATCTGCTCCAGATTCTCCCTGTCGCGATTGTATCCGTATTCCGCCCATGGATTGTCCTTGCCGTAGGTGCTTACGCTGGTGATGTCGAACAGGTAGTTCCTGTCGGTGTGGGGCTGGGATGCAACCCACTCCTTGAAGAAGGTGTTCACCCTGTCGTCATCTATGCTGCCGAGAAGGTCCGATATCCTCTGCGAGGAGAGTCCGAGTTCCCCGAACCCCCTGTCTTCAAGCCATTGGGTGCTGCGGCTCAGGGCCTTGCCACGGCAGATGAGATAATAGGAAAGCGCAAGAAGCTTGTCTCCAGCCACCTTGCCGAAGGCGGCATCGAGCGCCTTCCTGACACCGGTCTTTCTGACCTCCGCCTCCAGAACCTTTCTCTGTCCGACAAGCGTGGTGGTGGATACCGCATCAATCTGCGACACCTGCCTCTCGAGATCCTGCATCTTCTGTCTTGAGAGGTAGTACTTGTTGTAGACCGGCTTGCCATCCTTGTCCAACTTTCCGATACACCTGCGGTCGTGGGTTGAGTAACCGCGCTCCTTGTCGCGGTAAGATCTGTCTTCGTAGAGATAAATGGTTCCGTTTGCGCCTTTGATATGAATCACCCTATAGTCCATAGCTGTTACTGTTATATGGTTACAAATATAACCACAATATTTGAATAAAGCAAGCCCCCGAACGAAAAAACTGCATTCGAGGGCTAGATTTTGACGATTACCCTATGACGGGTTACAAACGAGCGGGATTTTCAGATATGAACAGGGGACAGGTTCCGTTCATCCGTTACCAGCCACCGTAGTCGTATCCGTCACCATATTTTACCTTTGTTGCAGTCTCATCGTAGGGACTGATACCGAAACTGTCGCCATAGCTCTGGCAGAGTATTCCTGAGGCGTGAACCCTGACGACCTTGATTTGTGGAGTTGTATATGCTGTTTTTCCAGTCTGCTTGTCCGCAGTATTGGCTGGCTGGGCTCTCAGTATTACGGCTTCACCGGCATGAATTATATCGGTTTCCGTAAGATTCAGGACATTGGCACCTCCGTATTTTCCCACTGTGCCGATGTATGCCTTTACAGAAGCGGGCAGCTTGTACGCACACTCACTGATGTAGAACGTTGAGTAGTAGTTTTCAATGTGGTCCGGGTTGTTCTGCACCACAGCGTTCGAGAACTGCGCCACAGTGGTAGAGGCATCAATCACCAGCGAACCAAGCGCGATGTCCGTCACGTCCCGACCGTTGGATGCAGTCACTACAATTGCTGGCAGAGAGCCCTGGGTGATGGTGTACGGAGCCACGATGCAGGCGCCACCCGCCACTTCGCTCTTGGTCAGATAGACCGGAGCGTGCTGCATATTCACCTTCACGAACATGTTGTAATCGCTTACACCGGCGGTCTTGTTCTCAAATCCACACTGGAGCAGCGGCATAATGCCCTTGTACATCTGGATGATGTTGCCCCACTTCATGCGCACCCTCTGCTGAGCCGCAGTCTTGCGGTCAGTGGTCGCCGTAATCTTCTCAGAGACAATAGTGCGTCCCTGTACCTGGCTGAAAGTAAAGTTTCCAGCCGATCCCGACATGCGTCGGATAAGTCCATTCAAAATAGCCATAATCAAAAATCGTTTTAGGGTTGAACAATCCGTGGCTGCCTTCGGCCCATCAGTTTGGCTTGCTCTCCGCCGCCTTGTCCATCCTCCTTCACCCTCTCTCCGTTCTTTGTCCGTTCATTGTCCGTTCTGAAACGGAGAAATAGCGGAGCGGGAGCGACTTTGGTACGACCTTGCTTTGGAACTGCTGCCCGAACCGACACGGACAGAGCCTTTTAGCCACGTATGGTTCTGTCTTGAACCACGATGCAAAGGTACGACTATTCCTCCGTCCGGCTATGGACTTTCCCCAACTGCGAAGTCCCACCTTCCCCAACTTTCGCACATCCTCCAATTACCTCATAGAGAAGAGGTTTGCCAATGCCGATTCTTTGTCCAGCTACGGGTAACGGGTAACGCTTTGCTTCGGCTTGCCTGGGGCGTTACCTCGTTACCCCGTTCTTTCCACGATTTTCCTTTTGCACACCTGCGCGTATGTGCACGTACATTATATAGCTTAAATTAAAATTTTTTATTCTTCATCTAAGAGGCAAAGGTGACCGCCTCACTCAACACGGTTGGTGAGCTTGTCGAACCACAACTCTCAACAAAAAAGAGGTAACGGGTAACGGTTTAATATGTTAATTTTCCTAAAAATCTCCAATTTCAAAAATAAAATGAACATTTCTGCGTTTTATACCAGTTCTATTCATAATTTTAGTAACTTTGCAGCCGAATTTGAATTTAAAATCTATATTGTATGATACAAGACATTAAAATCAAGAACTGCCTGTCATTCAAGAATGAAGCAGTATTCAGCTTCGAGGCCACCAAGGACACAACCCTCGAAGACAGTCTGATAGTTGAAGTAGCCCCGGGTGTCCGGTTGCTACGTTTTGCCATGATTATGGGTGCCAACGGAAGCGGAAAGTCAAATCTTCTCCACTGCGTTGATTTCCTTCGGATCTTCTGGCATAGGAAGCCTAAAGATGTCAATAGCACCACAACGGCCAGTCCTTTCCTCCTGGACGAAGAATCTGCATCGAAACCTTGTGAAGTTGAAATCCGGTTTTGGATTAATGGAGTCAAATATTGGTACATTGTCAAACTCGACAGAAAAATTGTGTACGAAGAGTCCCTTTTTTACTATAAGACCGTTCAACCGACAAATGTCTTTACCAGAAAATTCGTTGATGGTATTTCTCAAATCGCCTTCAATCAGGCAGTCGGAAAAGTCAATGATGCTGTATTGGACAAATTGCAGGTTGAGTGTCTGAACAATATGTCTGTGCTGGTTGCCCGAAAAAACGTCAATGCGAAATTCCCTGTTCTTGACACAGTCTGCAATTGGGCAGATAACAGCATAATGCCGATTATTGACCCCGAAATGAGCCTCTTCGAATATGCCAAATCAACTATTCACGAGAATAAGGCGGTTCACGATTATATGGTTGAATACCTGAAACAAGCTGATTTCAATATTTGCGGCCTCAACACCAACGCCACGAACCGAACGCTTCCCGAAACATTTAAGAACTTTCTTATGATGGATGAGGCAACCCCCTCAGAAGTCAAAGAGCGCTTATTGAAGGAAGGCTCGTTGCCCGACATCGAAATTCAATTTGTCCATAAGGTCAAAACAAATGACGGTTTCAGAGAAATGATAATGGACGAGAATTTCCAAAGCTATGGAACCCTTCGCACTATGGGCATCGAAACAGCCATATATGAAGCCACCAACGATAAAGTGCTTCTAAACGTTGATGAATTCGAAACCTCTATGCACCCGCTTCTTCTGGAATATACCATCAAACGGTTCCTTGCTACTAAGAACGAAAGCCAACTGCTCATTACCACTCACTACGATCCTCTGTTAGACACCATCGACGAACTCATCCGCAAGGATTGCGTCTGGTTTACTGAAAAAGACGAAGGCGGTTCTTCCAGCCTATATTCACTCGTTGAATTCAACGGCTTGAACAAAATGTCTTCTATTCTGAACAACTACCGCAAAGGAAAATTCGGTGCGTTGCCATCCATCACCAATAACACTCAGAACTGATATGAATAATAACGAAAATCATTCTATTCGAGAATTAGACGGCTTTCAAAAGCGTACAGAACAGAATCAGTTCCGTCGTGATGGTCAAACCATCAGCGAACTATACGACTTTACAATTGAGTACGTCTGCTCTAAAGGAGAAAATCCCGACTGTGTCCTGAGGATATTTAATAATGCTTATCTATTTTGTTGGTGTTGCGTCAAATGCAACAAACCAATCAGGGAAATATACTCAATATTGTCAACAGTTGAGAGTAATGATTTTTATAGAAACACGGCATTGGCTGTTGCGTATGTTGTATTGAGTATTACAGGGGATATTTCCCAGACATCTATCTCCTCCTTAAGGATTCTACGACATAAACTTGCTCTGGAGGATGCAGGTGTGTTTGTCGATTTTGCGCGACGCTACAACGGGACAATATCTCATCCTATCAATTATCAAAAACCAGGCATAGTTATTATTGGTCGAATAAATCTCGATGAAATAAAGCCGAAGGTCGAAATCAAAAAAAGCCAGATTGCAGAATTCGAAGAGAGTTTCCGTAATATCCTTGACAAAATCAAAGCCCAGGAAAATGAGAACGAACGACTTCGCAAAGAGCTTTACAACGAGAAAATCCTTCACCAGAAAGACATTGATTCACGCGATGAAAAACTTCAAGAGCTCAGATCGTCACTATCAATAATCACCAAACAAGTTGATGAACAGAGGCAAGTTATGGCGAGCCTCGCTAACGAGCGCAATATACTTGTCCATGAGACTTCCAGATATCAGGTTGAAGTTGCAAGAAAAAATGCAATCGATAAAGTTATCAACATTGATTCTATTGTCGAATATGTAAACGGTTGCTCTGCTGCTGACGAAATTGATGCCATAGCTCGAATGCTTAATAAAATCAGTCGACGAAAGTGTTGTTTTGACGAAAAGCTGAATGACGCAATTGTTGAAATCGAAGACAGAGTAAATGATTTGCGTCGTCCTGTTCCAAGGTCTATAACCAACAACTTCGGTCAAGGCTCCGCATACAACGACATCCACGATAATCCTAACTCAACTATATCCACCAATGGCAGACGATAGAATTTTCAATTTCAATGGTCCGGCTGTCTTCAACGACATCCACGATAACAAGGACTGCACCATCATTGTTCCAAGCCCCACCGACAACACCAAGAAAGCTGCCGGTCAGATGGCCACAAAGCCTGAGCGAAAAAGTTCTCTTCCAAAAATCCAGAAGAAAAAAGACGAAAAGCCTCGGGAACTGATGACATTCAGCAAGAGAGGTATTCTTGATGAACACATCAAACTCTTATACAATAAGATGGTTCAAGAAAAATGGATTAAGCCCGAAACGGACATATCTGATTTTCTGGAATTATTCTCTGGGAAGCGTTCAGAATGCAAGGTTATTTGGGGCGACAAGTACGGGAAAAGCACGCTTGTATTTCTATTTCAATATTTTGATATGGAAGGAGTCATTTCCTATCCAAAAGGGTTCACAATTCCCAATATTCTTGAAGGCCACTTTGTCGATACTGAAGATAACTTCCTGACCAATCTCAACAAAGGCGATGCGCCAAACGATAAAGCAGGCGAGGAGATTACTGAATTCATTGGCATACTCAAAATAGATGCCAGCAAAGCTGGCCGACGCCCTACAAGGATAGAACACTCTGATGAAGAACTCGGCTACGGTGATGCCCTCAACGAAAACGACATTGAATCCGAAGGCCTGAGCATCCACAACAGATAAACTTTCGGGAACTTTTTCGGGAGTACTCCATAAATTTTCAAATATTTTTCACTTTTTAAGGAATCGCATTGATTTTCAGTGCGGTTCTTTTTTATCCCCTTCCATCCGAAGGTTTTTTTCATTGCCATTGTCCTCAAATTCCCGAACGTTTTCCCGAAAACAGAGGGTCGTTTTGGATTACGGTGGAAGTCAGCCTGACAAAAAGGTCTGCTTCTGACGGACGGCATATCGCCTCTGTCAACGCCTTAAAAATTTTAGAACAATGGTAAAAACTAATTCAGTGGCTATCCGCCCAAAGTCAACAATCCTCGTCAAGCCTTTCGCTGAGGGTCGTCCGTTCAACTGTTTCGAGAGCAACTTCACAGCCAACACTGTCCGCTCCCGTCGTGTCAACCGTCTTCACGACATCCATCAAAAGATTGCTGAGTGTTTAGAGTGTAGTGTTGAGTGTATAGACTATCCTAAACTCTCAACTCTCAACCCTCAACTTTATCAGGAGTTCTACGACCTCATGGGCAACCAGCCTGTCTTCTACCTGATGGAGACATACGACTCCGAAGGTCGATGGAAGTGGAACGGCCGTCTGCTGTTCAGCACCAAGATGTGCGACGAAGCACGTCAGATGATTCGTGACCACTCCGAGGAGCTCCATATCATTATGGCTTTCGAAGATCCGAACAACAAACACTTCTTCTTCCTTGTGGACACAGGAGCCGATGATCTCTCCGACGAGTCGTTCCTCAGCCACAGTCGCAAGACCTTCAAGGCTGTCCGCAAGTACCTGCCGAAGGTAAGCTACCACCAGCCCAACTTCTACGTGCGTGTACTTCCTGAGCATTACTACGAGGTGCTCGACCGTGACGCACTCTTCGGAAAACCCGAAGTCTCGCTTCCTGATGAAGATTTCCGTACCTGCCGCACTATGTCAGTAGGCGAAGTCATCCGTTCCATCTTCGGCAATGTATTCACTTCAAAATGCTAAGGCCTATGCGACACGTATCACCGCTTGACCAGCTCCTCTGCGAGCTGGACAGGCTTTCCGAGCAAGACTGTGAAAACCTGTGCATCGCCCTTGTATGTCTTCTCCGTTTCGGAATGAAGAAACCTCTCTGTGACTTACTTGATATTGAAATCCATTAAACCAAATCTCCTGAATTATGAATCGTAAACAATACGAAAACGTCAATCTGACCTGCATTATGCAGAATGACGAAATCACTTCCGAATCCTGCCCCACGGGCGTAATATCCATCAATGCCGAAGACGGATCATTCCGCTTCGAGGAAGCCATCCGCAAGGGTCGAGCTCCAAGGAATCCAAAGCTGTTCGACGGAAAATACTGCTCCCTCGTGCACATGCAGAACGGACGATATCAGGTCCACATGAAGACCATTACCGCCGGTGGCACACTCGATCGCAACGCCCTTGCCTTTGCCGTCTATTCTGAACTTCTCACCGCCCTAAATATTATCGACTAATGTCAGAATACTCCAATCAAACTTCCAACAGGCAGCCGTCTCTTCAGGCGGCTGACCTGCCTCCGGCAGTGAGGGTGTTCTGGGAGTCGGCACCGGGGAACTTCCGCATTCCTGCCATTCTCACCGCCATCGACTGCTATTGCGCACTGGGCACCCGACTGAGAGCCCATTATGTCTATGATCTCGAACCGCACGCTCTCCTGTTGCAGGTCATCGTCCTGGGCGAACCCGGAAGCGGCAAGAGTTTCACACGCCCCATCGTCAAGATGCTGATGCATCCGCTCAAACTTCGCGACCAGGAACTCAAACGACAGGAGCAGGCCTACCAGGACTTGAAAAAGACCACCGCCAAGAACAAGCAGCTGCCCGAAGAACCCATCACCGATGTCCGCTGCCTGCAGACCATCACCAAGGCGAAGTTGGTCAAGCGTGCCGATATGTTCATCCGCAAATACGGAGAGCCGCTGGCTTTCTGGTTCTACAACGAAGAGCTTGCCACAATGACCGAATCGAACAAACGCGCCTTTGCCGACTTGCGCACGATGGACCGCCTTGCCTACGACCTCGGAGCGGAATATGGTAGCGACACCCTCAGCGATGCCAGCTACAATGCCGATGTCGATATCCTCTACTGCTCCCTCTTCTGCGGAACTGAGAACGCGCTGGACGAATATATGGACAAGCGTTCTGTTGAAGGCGGCAACTGCACCCGCAAAGTCCTCACCGACCTTGGCGACCTGATGGGCGACGATGCCCCTCGCTTCCGTCACCTGAGCGAAGAGGAGCAGAAAGTGGTCAATGCCACTGTCAAACGCCTGATGGACATCACCTACACCGAAGACGGCTATCTCCAGCCCACTCTCACCGTTCCTATGGAATGGATGGATACGGCAGTCAAGAAATGGTGCCAACAGCAGCGGGACATTGTGCTCAAGACCGGTTCCCGTGCCCACAACTGCTTCTACAAACGCGCCTCCGTTTCCGCCTTCCGTATGGCTACACTTCTGTACTACCTCTGGAACGCTGAGGACGATAAAGCTCAACAAAAAACCGTAAGGTTTTACCGCTTCATGGCTCAGTATATTCTGGACGGACTGATGGCGAAATGGGGCAGACGCTACGAGCAGATGCACAAGAACGAAGACCACGAGGATTCTGCCCGTGTGCCGCTCTACGACCAGCTGCCAAAGCGTTTCACCCGCGACCAGTTGCGTGAAATGGTGGTCAAGCTCGACCTCTCCTGCCCTGTGCGCACCTTCATCTTCAAATGGCGCAAGGCAAAACTCATCCACGATGTCAAAGGCGAAAAGGACGTATTTGAAAAAAATTACTGATATGGAACGCTCTGATATACAACGTTTGCGTGAACTCCCAATAGAGTCCGTTGCCGAAAGGCTCGGGCTCAGGGTGGTCCGCCATAAGGCTCTCTGTCCTTTTCACGATGACTCCAACCCTTCACTTTCCTTCAGCGTCAGTCGCAACACCTTCAAGTGTTTCGTATGCGATGCCCACGGAGGAACAATCGACCTTGCTATGAAGGTACTGAACTGCGATTTCCGTGATGCCTGCCGTTGGCTTGCCGACAGCAGTAATGTGATCCTCTCCGAGTGGAAGCCGGTTCGTACAGACGCGAATCATTCGCGTGTGTTCGAAGCTCAGAAGTACCGCAGGTTCTTCGAAAGGCCTTTCATCAATCAGGCTGCTGGAGAGTTTCTCTTTGAGAAGCGTCACCTTGACCCACGTGCAGTGCGTTGGTGCCGCCTCACCAGCTATACCGACCGAAACGGCATCCCTTGGCTCCAGATACCGTATTACGATATCGACGGCAACCTTATTGGAGTACAATGGCGAAATCTGATGTGCCTGGAAGGCACTACAGCGAAGCGGTCAGCAACCGGGGGCGAAGCCCTCGGTAAAGAGCCCAAGGAAGAATCTGGCTGGAAGCCAGTACCTCGCTTCAGATTCCCGTATGGAAGCAACTGCCATATCTACAACTTGCCGATACTGAAGATGCTTCGTGAAGGCGAAGAACTCTACATTGCCGAAGGCTGTTCCGACTGCTGGAGTCTCCTTTCCAGCGGCCACAAAGCCATCGCCATTCCAAGTGCCACCTTGCTGAAGCCCAAAGACCTTGAGCCCCTCATCCGGTTATCGTCATCGTTATCGTTTCACATGTTCCCCGATGCCGACATCCCGGGCGAAAAACTCTTTCTCCAGCTCAAAGCAGTCATCCCAACATTAACCCGTCACTCACTTCCTTCCGACTGCAAGGATTACAGTGACTACTATATGCGATATCTATGGAAATAATACTCAACCGACTCACCACCAACCGCCTTTACACCGAAGGTTCAATGACGGTCAATGGCCAGAATTTCACTTCTACCCTTGAAGACACCCCTACGATGCTTTCCGCAGGCATCTACGAAGTAACCCTCCGCAAGCAAGCCAAAGGCCCGCGCCAGATTTGCTTTGGCGGAATTGCACGACTCATTCACGGCAATGTCTGGAAAGATGCCCGTCCGGAAGGCAGTATCGTCATCGGCGAGCCGCTCATCCCCGGATGCGTTGTCCGTTCCCGTGCCGCCTACGACCGCCTCTTCGAGCGCATCGAAAAGTGCAA
>JAZRVN010000040.1:0-29726 GCA_045599225.1 Candidatus Cryptobacteroides sp. | reverse complement strand
GAATAGGCCTCAATCCCACCTTGATGCGAAACTATATCAATGGTTTCAAAAAGCCGTCAAAGATACGTGAGCAACAAATCATCAATGCCATACACGAGATTGGCAAAGAATATGTCTCCTTTTGCATGGCATAATTGAATTCCACAATTACAGCGTATGGGTAATCCAAACAAGAGTGGAAACATTCGTATACCCATATGAGTTTGATAATTGTATTCTGAAAATTTGGATACCATTTTGGTATTTCATATATTTGCGACAAAATAAAAAACATGACAGTAATAAGTATTAGAGATTTCAGATCAAACCAGGGGAAATACCTCGGTCTTGCGGCCAACGGAGAAAGCGTTATTCTCACTTCCCGTGCAGGGAGTTTTAAGATTGTGCCCGTATCTGAGGATGACAGCCTGATCAGTAAAAAAGAGTTTTTCGCCCGTGTGGATCAAGCAAGAAAAGATATTGCAGAAGGTAAAGGCCTTGCGGTTAACGGAAAGGAGGCGCTAGCCTCATTGTTGGAGAGTATTTAGATGTACACTCTTACTTTTGCACCGCAAGCTCTTGAAGATCTTGCAAAACTGAAAAAATCGGAACCTGCCGCCTTCAAGAAGGCTGGCAGGTTGCTCGGCGAACTTCAAGATCATCCGAAAACCGGCACCGGTAGGCCGGAGGCATTAAACGGAGAACGCTCCGGACAGTGGTCTCGACGTATTTCTCAGAAACACCGTCTTATATACGAGATCGAAGAAGAAGTTGTCAATGTAGCGGTATTGTCATCATATGGTCATTATGATGACAAGTAATACTAATCCTGATAAATTGCAATTTGACTTATGAAGAATTGGAAGAAAATTATTGGCTATATCTTTGCCTCTTTATTGATAGTCTTTGTCGTCCTTTATTGGATAATAGATATTGAATGGGCTAGAAAGCCTTTTGAGATATGTTTGTGCGCCACTTGCCTATACAATCTGTTTTTAAATCGAGCAAACAGGAATAAGTTCAAGGACGAGGACTAAAGTCCCATTTATCTGCTTTATTACACACGCTATATCTGAAGACTACTTTGATTTAAAACAGACATCGTTTACGCCTTCTAAAAGCATACGTCTTGAAATCCTCCGAATGTGTTTTTGAATGAAGTCCTGTGTTGCTGTTTCAACATTCAGATGAGAGTGTGTCCATCAGTTCTGTATTGAACCAAACATACTCTTTGCCTATCTTGTTTTTCGCGAGTAATCCAATAGATTCAAGTTCTGAAAGGTACTTTTTGGCGGTATTGACGCTCTTGATTCTTTCACTGACAAGATTTTTTGGCCGGATATATGGCTGCTCAAACAATTTTGCAATATCAATTTTGGATAGAGAAGGTTTAAGAGACAGGATTTGCTGTTCCACCTTCATCATTAAAGAACGTATCTGCTCAATTTTATATATTGTAAAGTCAGACGTCTGAATTACAGCAGTAAGCATAAAGGTTAACCATTCCTTCCAATTCCGCATCCCTGTAACACCGCTCAAAGCAAAGGAATAGTCGTCTTTGTTTTGAATAATATATGAACTGAGGTACAAAATCGGCATGTCAAGAAGGCCCTTGTCAATGAGATAAAGAATACAAAGAATTCTTCCTGTTCTGCCGTTGCCGTCACGGAATGGGTGAATTGCCTCAAATTGATAATGGGCCATTGCCATCTTGAGCAAAGGATCAATCGGATATCGCTGATCATCGTTCATAAATTCCACCATATCGGACAACATCTTTTCAACTACACCCTTACCTCTTGGAGGAGTATAGAAGGTTTCACCTATAAGGCTGCCCCATCCGCGTTTCTTTATGACGATCTCTGCTTGATATGGCCTTATCCCATCATAGGCCTGCTTGACGCGCCGATAAATCTTTATGAGAGAATCTACTGTTATTCCCCCTTCTTCCCTAATTGTCTTGAAACCTTCCCATAAAGCTTCCCGGTAATGAAGAATTTCCTTCGCCGGCCCCTGTACAACCTCATCTTCCTGGTATGCCAAAGCTTTATATAGCTCATCATCAGTGGTAAAAATGTTTTCAATGGCACTACTTGCTTTGGCTTCACGCAAAGCTATTGTGTTAATGAAAATCGACTGGTTCGGAAGCATCGCTGCAATGCCCTTCAGCTCGGCAAGTTTTCTACTGGCAGAGGTCAAAAGTGTATAAAGTTCTTCGTCCCGATAGTATTCGGCAGAAGGGGGCAAGGCCGGCAGGGCATTATAGGGTATGTTTATATCGTAAGGCTGCATAAATTGACAGATTTTGTTTTATCTGTCAAATATAGGCAATTTTTGACAGATGCCAAATAATCTGTCAAATTTTATAAATGGCGCGCTGGCAGACGGGACAGAAGCCTGTGGCGTCGTTGGTACGCATCCTGCAGTCAAGACAGGCCCGCCATACGCCCTTTGACTGGTATCCGGCGCCTTCTTGTAAGCCGACCTCCGGGATTCCGGTTTCAATCATATCCTTCCATTTGGATTCGTGGACTACAACGGGGAGAAATGATGTCGTGAAGGTCGAATATATGGTCGGTGGTAAGATACCTCGGGATACCTCCCTCCCGTCCCTTTCCATAGGGGCCGGCTGGGTGTAAACTGCCTTCCCGTTTTTTTGTCGACAGTGCACAGGGATATGCAGTTGTCGGGGTAGCACCCGGGAATGATGGGGTTCCTGTAATCGGTCTGAGCGTTCAATGCCGGTATTGCTCCGATGCAGAGCAACAGGGTAGAAAGGAGTTTCTACATATACGCAAATATAACCAAAATAAATGCGGAATGGAAAAATGGGGGATTGTTGTTATATTTGTGTCTGTTATGAGAAAATTGGCAGTTTCGGTAATAATCGCATTGTGGTTTTGTGCCGGATGGGCGCAGGTCCCTCTGGACAGGGAGGAAATCCGGCCTACCAAGATTGCTCCCAAGTACTTCGGGCCGTATGCCTATCCGGTTCCGGATTTGGACGAGGCCAGGACCTGCGGCAAGTTGTCGGTATATCTTTCCGGGGATTTCAATATTGGAAATATCGGAGGAAGAGGAAATGAAGATTATACCTGGGCGCCGTCCTACCGGATATCGGTTCCTCTATGGACAGACCGGGTGAACTTCGTGAGCTGGGGAAATTTCCACGAATGGTGGACAAACAGTGAACAATCGGCCGCCGCCAGGCGCATCAATCCAAAATATCCCTTGAAGGGGGAGGCTAACGCCCAGGTTTGGCTGGGACTGGATATGCTGATCCTTCGCGAGACGGAAAAGCGTCCTTCGGTGGTACTCTCCGCCAATATGCTTACAGCGATGGGGGAGTATTACGACCGTGCGCGTTATTACGACGCCGCCGGCTACCACTTCACCGCTTCGACGGGCAAGGATTTCTCGTTCAAGGACGACAGCAGGCTGAGGGCGTCGGTGACGTTGGGTTTTGTATGTTGGCAAACCAAAATCGCGTCTCAGAACGATGCTTTTCTTTGTGGGATGAAGCTCTCCTATACCCGTCCTTTTCTGGTGGCCGCCGCCGAATACGGAACCTACACCGGTTGGGAGGGCGACGGAGACCAGCTTCGGGTGCTTAAGGTCAGAGCCGACGTCCCGCTGGGCAGATTCTCTCCATTCGCCTCCTATGCCCACGGCTTTCACGACTGGCCATTCGACCAGTTCCGGCTTGGCCTGCAGGTGAATTTCGACATTCTTAAATACGGCAAGGACAAATGATGATGAAGAAGATAGGACTCGTATTTGCGATGGAGAAGGAAATGCGTCCCTTCGAGGCAAAATTTCCAGCCGGGCGGGTGAGGTGCGCATTGTCCGGAATAGGAAAGGTTAACGCAGCCGTCTGCGCGCAAAAACTTATCCTGGAATTTTCTCCCGATTGCATAATATCCGTAGGCTGTGCGGGTTCGTTTTCCGATAAGGTAAGAGTTGGAGATATAGTGATAGCGAAGGAAACGGCTTACCACGATTTTTTCTGCGGCGGTGAGGTAGGGCGTATTCCTGGCCTGCCGCTTCGCTATCGGTCCGACGAGAGGCTGGTGGCTGTGGCTTCGGAGCATATGGGCGATGCCCACTGCGGTCTGATATGCAGCGGAGACCAGTTCTATATCGGAGAGATTGAGGACAAAAGGCAGAAGGGATTGTATCCCGACGCTTTGGCCGTGGATATGGAGTCGGCCTCTATCGCACAGGTATGTTACTTGTATTCGATGCCGTTCATATCTGTCAGAGCGATAAGCGATGTGCACGCCGACGGCCTTCAGGCGCAACATTACGAGAATTTTTGGAAAAGCGGTTTTGAAGAACCGTTCCGCCGGATAGAAGGAATAATAGAGGCCATTTTGAACACGGCAAAATGATTGTTATTGAGATTAGATGATGGAAATCAGTTCATTGAACGGACTTTTGGAGGCGAGTTTCAAGGAAAACTGGACTCGTCCGGCGCTTTCCAATTACAAGGGAGGAACCTTTACGTACAGGGGCGTTGCAAAGAGGATAGCTCTGTTCCATATAAATTTTGAGAAATGTGGCCTTAAAAAAGGCGACAAGGTTGCCCTGTGTTCCCGAAATCAGGCCAACTGGGGAATTTGCTTCCTTGCGGCCCTCACCTACGGGGCGGTGCCGGTACCCATTCTGCACGAATTCAAGGCCGAAAACATCCATTATCTGGTAAATCATTCCGAGGCCAAGGTCCTGTTTGTAGACGAGGTTATCTGGGAAGGCCTTTCAGAGTTGGAGATGCCTGCCCTGCAGGTTATCGTAATGATGAACGACCTTAAGTACATCTATGCCAAGGATCAGGCTATGAGGGATGTGCGAGTTAACCTGGTGCAGGATTTCGGATTACTGTATCCGAACGGATTCCATCCCGCCGATGTGCATTATTTCAAGGATTCTCCGGAGGATCTTGCACTCATAAATTATACTTCCGGCACGTCCGGCTTCTCGAAAGGTGTGATGATCCCTTACAGGGCGTTGATTGCCAATATGAAATTCTCTTTTGAGACCGAACCTCAGATGAACTGCAAATCCGAGGTGGTTGCAATGCTTCCTACGGCCCATATGTACGGGATGATGTTCGAATTCCTCTACGAAATGGCCATAGGAGCCCACGTGCATTTCCTTACCAGAGTCCCCAGCCCCAAGATAATACTCAATGCATTCAGGGAAATAAAACCGCATCTGATTGTTGCAGTCCCGCTCATTATCGAGAAAGTTTACAAGTCTCAGATAAAGCCTGTAGTCGACCGCAACAAGTTCTATATGATGCTTCCCTTGCTCGACATATTGATTCAGAAGAAAATACGAAGCGGAATGATTGAAGCCTTCGGAGGCCGGTTCGAGGAAGTGATTCTTGGAGGTGCGCCGTTCAATCCCGAAATTGAGGATTTTATGCGCTGGATCCGCTTCCCGTTCACCGTAGGCTACGGAATGACCGAATGTGCGCCCATTATCACCTTTGCAAAATGGGACAAAACCAGAAAAGGCTCCTGCGGAAAGGCAGTTGCGGGGTGTAGGATAAGAATCGACAGCAAGGATTCCTATAATGTTCCGGGGGAGGTTCAGGTAAAGGGAGATAACGTTTTCCTCGGATACTTCAAGAACGGGGAAGCGACCCGGAAAAGTTTTACCGATGACGGATGGTTCAGGACGGGAGATATGGGAGTAATCGACAGCGACGGTTATCTGTATCTTCGCGGCCGCAACAAGTGTATGATTCTCGGGCCCTCCGGGCAGAATATCTATCCCGAGGAAATAGAGGCGGTCATAAATAATGTCAACTATGTGATTGAATCACTTGTAATAGAAGACAACGGCAGCCTTACCGCTCTGGTATATCCCGATTACCGGCAGGCGGCCCTGGATGGCCTGAACCGGGAGAATCTTGAAGCCAAGCTTATGGAGGGCTTGCCTCAAATCAATTCCAAGCTGCCGTCGTACGCTCAGGTTCGGAAGCTGGAATTTATGCCGGAGGATTTCGAACGCACCCCGAAGAGAAACATCAAACGTTACCTATATCAAAGAAATTAAGTATGAACAAGTTCGATGAAAAATATCTGAGAATGGCGGCAATATGGGCCGAGAACTCGTATTGCAAAAGGCGTCAGGTAGGAGCACTCATTGTCAAAGACCGGATGATTATTTCTGACGGATTCAACGGGACCCCTTCCGGATTCGAGAACGTGTGCGAAGATGAGAACGGCATAACCAGGCCGTATGTGCTTCACGCCGAGGCAAATGCCATTTCCAAAGTGGCAAAGTCGGGGAACAGCAGCGAAGGCGCTACCCTCTATGTTACGGCTTCCCCTTGTATCGAGTGCGCGAAACTCATAATTCAGGCCGGAATCAAGCGGGTCGTATATAGAGACGAGTACCGGCTTACCGACGGCATAGATCTTCTGGCCAAGGCCGGAATAGAGGTAGAAAAGGTTGACTGACAATGAAAAAGGAAACAAAAGTCATTATTATTGCGGCCCTGTTGGGAATTGTCATCGGAGTGCTGGCAACCACTCTGACGGTAAGGATTCAGCAGAATAAGCGGGAACTCCGGGCCCGACTGGTAGATTGGGGCAAGCTTAATCTGATTCTTCGCACCGCTCAGGAGAATTACGTCGATTCCATCGATTTCGGGAAAGTTACCGAGGCGGCGGCCTCTGCGGCTTTGTCGGCGCTTGACCCCCATTCGGTTTACATTCCTCCCAGCAAACTGCAGGATGTGGAGGATGAACTTTCTTCGAATTTCGAAGGGATCGGCATTCAGTTCAATGTCCCCAACGACACTGCCATAGTGCTGGAGGTTATTCCTGGGGGACCGTCGGAGAAGATAGGGCTGCAGAAGGGCGACCGCATAATTAAGGTGGATGACAAAGTCATTGCCGGCGTTCAATTCCCTCAGGACAGTATGGTAAGGCGGATGAAAGGCCCTGCAGGTACCAAAGTGACCGTAACTGTAAAGAGGGAAGATGAAATTGTCCCCTTCGAAATTACCCGCGGGAAAATTCCGACCCATTGCGTGGACGCCTCGTTTATGATCGACGGCAAAACGGCCTATCTGAGGCTGTCGAAATTTTCGGCAACCACGGCAACCGAGGTGAACGAAGCCACGGCAACGTTGCGGGAGCAGGGTATGAAGCGCCTGATTCTCGACTTGAGGGACAATACCGGAGGATATCTCGACCAGGCTATCAAACTCAGCAATATGTTCCTGTATAACGGCCAGGTTATCGTGAGCACAAAAGGGCTGCATTCTCCCTCGCAGATTATGCGTGCCGACGGGAAAGGTCCTCTTCAGGACATTGACCTCGCCGTTTTGATGAACGAGAATTCCGCATCGTCCAGCGAGATATTCGCCGGGGCAATTCAGGACAATGAAAGAGGCAGGATTGTGGGACGCAGGTCCTATGGCAAGGGTCTGGTACAGGAACCGTTCTACTTCACGGACGGCTCGGCTATGAGAGTGACGGTTGCAAGATACTATACTCCAAGAGGAAGATGTATTCAGAAGCCCATATCGGACAGCTACAACTACGATTTCTACAATCGTTATGAGAGCGGGGAACTTGTGAATGCCGACAGTATGAAGGTGGAGAACGGAGGAATTATTCCGGATCTGTTTGTGCCTATGGATACTACCCGGGCCGGAAACTTTTATCTGGCCTGCAACAGGAAAGCTACGGCTATGAGGTTCGCGTCCGGCTTCTTCGATGCCAACAAGTCCAAACTCCTGTCAATCGACAATTATTCCGTGTTGCTCAAATATATGGACTCCGTAGCGCTGGAGACTGCTTTTCTGCGCTTTGCTTCGAATGTGGACGGCCTGGTCCCTTCCGAAGGGGAGTGGGAGAAAGAACGTTCTTATATGATGACACAGGTAAGGGCTCTGGTAGGAAGATATTCGAAACTGGGAGACCAGGCTTTCTACCACATATATCTCGACATAGACGATACTGTAAACAAAACCTTACAGTTACTGGGCAATAAATAGATAGGTGATGTCTCCGGTCTGTTTTGCGGGGGCGTCCCTTTTTGCGCTGAATCGGGAATTCCTTGCCGCTGCTACGGCGGCATTCACAAGGCATTTGTCGTTCTGAGCGTTCTGAACGGTCGCGGCTATGACTTTCCCCGCGTTGTCAACTGTTATTATTACCGTAACTTCTCCGCCGCCATAGCATTTGTAGGCCGGGACGGGGAGTTTTATGGCATTGCGCCCATCCAACTGCCAGGAAAGTACGGAGGCCCCTGAATAGGGCTTTTCCTGTTCTCCGGTGTTTTCTCCAGCGCTGCTTACCGCTGCACCCTCCTCGATTTCGGGAGCGCTGATCTTATGGTCGCGAAGCTCCTGCTCCAAACGTCTGGCATCGTCCATCAGCTTGTCGATGTCGGTATTGCGGTCATCTTTCAGTTCTCCTTTGTTGGTGGTAACGTTCCTTACTGTCTGAAGCTCACCGAGCTGACGGTCGATTTTCTCCTGCAGGGTTTCCTTGAGCAGCTGCGCGCGTTCAAGCTCCTCCAGCATCTGCCGGGCTTCCCGTTGCTGGCGTTCCACTTCTTCCTGCTTGGTGAAATCGAGGACAAAAGAAGTCTCCTTCTGCCAGTTCGCACCTATCTGCGCAAGCAGAAGAATGATTATTATAGACAAGTGAACGATGAGGGTGACATACAGTCCCACCTTATCTTCTTTGTTTATCATATATCATCAGGCCTCTTTCATAGCCTTTTCAATGGTTGCGGCAATGATATCGATAGCAACTTTGTTATGACATCCCTGTTTGATGGGAACAATAATGTCGGCGTAGCGCTTGCTTGGCTCGATGAACTCCAGGAACATAGGCTTCACGGTGCGGGAATAGCGTTCGATAACCCAACGGACGTCTTTTCCCCTTTCCTCGATATCTCTGGATATGACCCTCATCAGACGGTCATCGTCGTCGGCATCTACATAAATCTTGATATCCATCTGTTCCCTGAGCCTGGGGCAGGTGAACGTAAGAATACCTTCCACAATTATCACTTCTGCAGGTTCTACGTGAACGGTTTCGGTGTTTGAACGGGTGCAGGATATGTAGGAGTACACCGGCTGTTCAATGGAGCGGCCTTCTCTGAGGGAATCGAGCTGGTCGCAGAGCAGATCCCAGTCTATGGAGTCGGGATGGTCGAAGTTCTTGTTCCGTTTTTCTTCGTCGGTAAGGTCGGCGGAATCCTTGTAATATGAATCCTGCGGAATGACCACAATCGACTTGGTCTTCAGCTTTTCGCGGATAGAGTTGACTACGGTTGTCTTTCCTGAGCCGGAGCCTCCGGCGATTCCGATGATTATCATAACGAAAGCGATATATTAATATTCTGCGTTCTTTGGGGTGCGGGGGAAAGGAATCACGTCACGGATGTTCTGCATTCCTGTAATGAAGAGCAGGAGTCTTTCGAAGCCCAGGCCGAATCCGCTGTGAGGGCAGCTTCCGAAACGGCGGGTGTCGATATACCACTCGAGATTCCTGCGGCTCATCTGAAGTTCGTCGATTCTGAGCTCGAGTTTCTGCAGATCGGACTCCCTCTCGGAACCTCCGATGATTTCCCCGATCTTCGGGAACAGTACGTCCATTGCCCTTACTGTCTTGCCATCTTCATTCTGCTTCATATAGAAGGCCTTGATGTCCTTGGGGTAGTCGGTAAGAATAACGGGCTTGCCGAAATGTTTCTCTACAAGGTAACGTTCGTGCTCGCTCTGGAGGTCGGTGCCCCAATCTACGGGATATTCGAATTTCTCGCCGTTTGCGATGGCTTCCTTCAGAATTTTGATGCCCTGTGTGTAGGGGAGTCTAACGAACTGTGTATCTATTACGCCGCGCAGGCGCTCAATCAATTCATTGTCGTAGCGGTCGTTGAGGAACTGTATGTCATCTATGCAGTTGTCAAGAGCATATCTTACCAGATGCTTGATAAAGTCCTCGGCCAGGTCCATATCGTCCCTGATGTCGTAGAATGCCATTTCGGGCTCAATCATCCAGAACTCTGCAAGGTGTCTGGGCGTGTTGGAATTCTCGGCTCGGAATGTGGGACCGAAGGTGTAGATTTCTCCAAGAGCCGTAGCGCCAAGCTCACCCTCGAGCTGACCGCTTACGGTAAGGCTGGTCTGCTTCCCGAAGAAATCTTTTGTGAAGTCGGGAAGGCCTTTCTTGTTTTTGGGAACATTGTTGAGGTCCAGGGTTGTTACCTGGAACATCTGTCCTGCCCCTTCACAGTCCGAAGCCGTGATGAGCGGGGTGTTGAGATATACGAAACCACGGGAATGGAAATACTCGTGAATTGCGTAGGCCATCTGGGAGCGAAGGCGCAGCACTGCTCCGAAAGTGTTTGTGCGGGGACGCATATGTGCTACGGTGCGCAGGTATTCGAAAGAGGTGTCTTTCTTCTGAAGCGGATAGCGCATAGGGTCGCACTCTCCGTAAACGGTAATGCTCTCCGCTTTTATTTCAACGTTCTGCCCGCTTCCTACCGATTCTACGAGCTTGCCTTGAACGGCAATGCACGCGCCCGTTCCTATCCTGGCCAGAACAGGCTCGGTGGTCTCGTTCTTGTCGACAACAATCTGTATGTTCCGGATTGTGGAGCCGTCGTTCAGGGCAATGAATGCTATTTCCTTGTTTCCTCTCTTTGTGCGTACCCAACCTTTTGCGAGTACGTCCACGCCTGCTTGCATTGTAAGCAGTTCCTTAACCTTGCTTCTAATCATTTTTGACCTTTATCATTTTAAAAAGCAGCCCCCTTTGAGAGGGCTGCTTTTATCGTGTACGGCAGTTTTTATTCTGCCTTTCTTGCTGAATACATAATCTTAAGTGCGGAGCAGCGTCGGAGCTCCTGCTTAACATCTGTAATGATACCCATTCTTACGTCCTGGTCTGCCTTGATGTTTACAGTCATAAGAGCGCGGTCGGCCTCGGCCTTGGAGTCACGTTCAGCGGCAATGAAGTCGCGGATATCTTCCTTGGTCTTGAAAGAATCGTTGAGCTGGATACGCGCATCGGTACCGTACTGAGCCTGAAGGCTCTTGATGGGAGTACCAATGTTGATGTAAGCCGCTAGGTCCTTTCTTTCAAGCTTGACAGCCTCTGATGCCTGAGGAATCTTTACCATAACCTTGTTCTCCGTTTCACGGAGCTGTGTGGTTACCATAAAGAAGAACAGGAGCATAAACACGATATCTGACAATGAACTCGAGGTTATTGCCGGTACTTCTTTTTTATCGCTATTTTTAAATTTTGACATAGCTGTATCTCCTGTTTTTTATTTCTTGCCAACGTTCTTGGGTTCTGCCTCGGAAATGTTCTGAGGAACAGCCTTCTTTACAATGTCCTGCTGGTCTTCGGAAATGCTCTCGTAGCGTTTTCCGAAGTGTGCCATCGTGAATTCGTTACGCAGTTCGTTGACTGCCTTTACGAGCTCGTTCTGAACTGCAATGTAGGCCTGGTAACTGGTGCCGCGGTCGTTCTGCAGAGAGATGACACCCTTGGAGACATTGTACTTGCCGAATCCCTTGATGTCGATTTCCTCCTTCTCGGGAAGAGAGGGATCACCCGTAGGGTTGGAAAGGAATATCTTGACTTTATCCTTAAGCTGACTAAGTTCAATAGGTTCACTACCAGCAAAAATTCTGTCTGAAGAGTTAATCCTTACAATAATGATATTGCGCTGATTAACTTTCTGGTCCTCCACTTTCTGATCTTTGTCAGGCATAGGAGGGAGACGACGGCTCAGACCCATCTGTGTTCCCATTGTGGTTGTCATAAGGAAATAGCACAAGAGGAGGAACGCGATGTCTGCCGTTGAACTCGAATTGATTGCAGGTGTTTTCTTTGACATAACTGTTATTTCTTATCTTTCAGTGCAACGCGGATTTCTCCGGCAACGATGGCTATAATTGCGCAAGCGCCTACGATGTAGGTGAGGTTGAGAATGGTATCGGTGAGCTTGAGCTCTGCTGCGCTGGGCTCAATTCCGGTAAGTCCCATTGCGGGAGCGCCGGAAGCGAACACGTAAGCGATAAGACAGAGGACTGCGCAACCGGCCAGGCCAATGCCGAACTTGACAAGGCTCTTGGCGTCATTCGAAATGGCGATGATAACGCCGGGAATGACAACAGCGGCAAGTGCGAGTCCAACCATAACGTAAGTCCAGCCAAGGAGTACGTTAGTGGCTGCCTTAGGCTCAAAGCCTTCATTCCATCCTGCAGCAAATCCCCAAACAAGGATAACTACACTGACGAGAATCAGGGCAATCATGCCAATGGTGAATATTTTATTCGTATTTTTCATTGTGATTTGCTGTTGGAAAAATTATTTGCAGTTCTTGGTGAGTACATCAACGAGGTCGATTGAAGCCTCTTCCATATCGATGGTGATGGATTCAATCTTGGCGAGGATGTAGTTGTAGAAAATCTGAAGAATCATAGCAACGATCAAACCGCCTACGGTTGTGATCAAAGCGACTTTCATACCACCTGCAACAATGTTGGGAGAAATGTCACCGGCCTTCTGGATATCGTCGAATGCCTGGATCATACCGATAACGGTTCCGAGGAATCCGAGAGAAGGTGCGATTGCGATGAAGAGAGAAATCCAGGAAAGACCGTTCTCCATCTTGCTCATCTGAACAGAACCGTAAGAAACGATGTTCTTTTCCACTACGTCAACGCCCTGGTCGTACTTGAGAAGGCCCTGATAGAAAATGCTTGCAACGGGTCCGCGGGTTTCACGGCAAACGTCCTTTGCTTTCTCGATGCCACCTTCCTTGATGGCTTCTTCAACCTGAGCAACGAGTTTCTTTGCATTGATCTTGGAGAATGTAAGATAAAGGATTCTCTCGATTGCGAGTGCGAGACCAATGATAAGACAGAGGATGATGAGGGACAAGAAGCCTGCGCCACCCTCGATGAATTTGGTCTTGAGTGCCTGAGTAAGAGGAATCTCTTCGGGAGCTTCTTCGGCAACGGCAGACTCGGCTGCGGGAGCTTCTTCGGCAACCTGCTCAGTTTCAGCGGGAGCTGCTTCAGTTGTTTCTTCCTGAGCAGCGGCGATGTTTGCAGTGAAGACCATAATGGTCATAGCTGCCAAAAACATGAAAATTTTTTTCATAACTGTTTTTGAGTGTTTTAATTAATAATTATTAAGTAGTTAATGTTTTCTTCGTTTAGAAAATCGTTGCAATATAGCAAAAATATTTGACTTAACAACACTTATTCCGAGATTTCTCCCATCAGGTCCTGTTCGAAACGGGCCTTTACCCAGGCGTCGTTGGGGCTTTCTCCCATCAGATGAAACAGTTTGGACAGGGCGCTTTCCACCGTGATGTCCTTTCCTGAGACTACTCCAACTTTCTTCAAAGCCATTCCGGTTGCGTAAAGTTTCATATTCACGACCCCTTTGTTGCATTGGGTAACGTTGACCAGAATCTTTCCTCTTCTGTCGGCCTGTGCCACAATGTCTGTAAACCAGGCTTTTGAAATGGCGTTCCCGGAGCCGTACGATTCAATGATGACTGCCCGTGATCCGTCTCCAAGCAGGGTGTCTTTCACAACTTGTTCCGTAATGCCGGGATGAACCCTCAGGATTGCTACCCTGGTGTCCAGTTTCGTGTGAATTTCAAACGGTTTGTCGCATTCAGGCCGGCGGATGTAGGGGGTGTTGTAAACGATGTCGATTCCGGCCGTGGCCAGCGGGGGATAGTTCGGTGATGCAAAAGCTTCGAAGCCTGTGGCGTCGGTCTTTATGCAGCGGTTGCCTCTGAGCAGAAGGGAGTGGAAGCAGATGCACACTTCCGGTACCATTGCATTGCCGTTGCGGTCCTTGGCCGAGGCAATCTCGATCGACGACACCAGATTCTCTTTCCCGTCGGTACGGGGCTCTCCTATGGGCAGCTGGCTTCCCGTAAACACTACCGGCTTGCGAAGATTGTGCAGCATAAAACTGAGCATAGAAGCCGAGTAGGCCATTGTGTCGGTGCCGTGAAGAACCACGAATCCGTCGTAGTCGTCGTACCGGCTTTCGATGAGCCTGGCCAGATCCTGCCACAGGGACGGCTCCACGTCCGACGAGTCGATAAGAGGTGTAAAGGTGTATGAGTCAATCTTGAGAGCAAATTTTCCCAACTCGGGGACCTCCTCCATAATCTGGTTGAAATCAAAAGGCTTGAGGGTCTGTTCCGTGGGGTCCTTCTTCATTCCTATGGTGCCGCCGGTATATATGAGCAGCAGGGATGCCTTTGTGGTCATATTGAAAACAGTTTTTTGGCGTTTGACGTGGTTACAGCGGCAATCTCTTCAATCGATACCCCTTTTATGGCGGCCAGGCTTGCGGCAATGAGAGGAATGTTTGCGCTCTCGTTTCTGGTGCCTCTCAGCGGAGTGGGCGCCAGATACGGAGAATCGGTTTCCAAAAGTATCCTTTCCGTAGGGATTTCCAGAATTTCCCGGGCTATGGAAGCTTTCTTGAAGGTCAGGACTCCGCCTATGCCCACATACCATTCGCCCATCCGGCTGACCCTCCGGAAGGTTTCAGCACTGCCGCTGAAGGCGTGCAGATTGCCCCTGATTCCCAAATGAACGGCAGCCTTGAGCACGTCGAAGAAATCTTCGGTAGCGTCGCGCAGATGGATGTTGACCGGCAGATTCATTTTTGAGGCCAGTTCCAGCTGGGTGAAGAATGCGTCTTTCTGTTCCTTGCGGAAAGTCGTGTCGAAATGGTAGTCGAGCCCTATCTCTCCTATGGCAACTATTTTCCTTGTGCTGTAGGTGAGCATAGCGTCGATTTCTTTCTGCCAGGAAGAGTCAACAGATCCCGGATACAACCCCAGCATAGGAAGCAGAACACCGGGATGGCGGTCCGCCAGTTCGAACATCCCGGGCCTTTCACTGGAATCTATGTCGGCCTGAAGCATATGGCTGACCCCGGCTTTCAGGGCACGTTCGATTACAAGGTCCCGCTCGCCGTCGAAAGCGCTGTCGTAATTGTGCGTGTGGGTGTCGATAAATTCCATAGATATGCGTACAGTCTGCAAATTTACAACAATTTGCCGTTAATTGTACAACGTCCCAGCACGTCCGAACATATGAATCCGTCGCTTTCCAGCTTTTGTACAAGTATCGAGAGTTCCCGGTACGGTATGCCGGTGCTGCGGGCCATTTCTTCCGGGCTTATTCCCCGGGAAGCAAGAATGAGTCCGTAGAGTTTGCGAAGCAGCGCCAGGGTGGCTTCCGGGAGAGATTCTCCATAAAATGAATTTATCTGCATCTCATATCCGGCCTTTCCGCTGCATTCGCCCCGCTTCCACAGCCCGAGTTCTTTTCTGAACCGGTCGAGACCGGCTATGGGTTCGGCTATCTTGTCGGCTACCAGAATGTTGCAGCCCTCGGAGCGAGGGTCGTCGATGCGGCCCGGCAGGCAGTAAACGTCTCTGCCGTATTCGAAGGCGAGTCTCGCGGTAATCATCCCTCCGCCGTGCTTCTTGGATTCGATAAGCAGGGTGTCGGTGCTAAGTCCGGCAATTATGCGGTTGCGTCGAAGGAACGTGTAGGGCTGTGGAACCGTGCCGGGCGGGAAGTCGGTGAGAAGAGCGCAGTTTTCGGTGGATGCAATCCTTTCCGCCTCTTTGCGGTGATACTGTGGGTAAACCGAATCTATCCCTGTGGGAAGTACGGCGATTGTGGGCAGGAGCGATGAAAGGGCTGTTCGATGTGCGGTAATGTCCACCCCGAAGGCCAACCCGCTTACAATGCAGCAGCGTTCTGTGGCGCAGGCGATGTCCCTCACAATCCGTTCGCACCACTGCTTTCCGTACAGGGAAATGTCTCTGGTTCCTACGACGGAGATGTTGCGGAAAGTGTTGAAAAGCTGTTCGGGGGGAGTCTGACTTTTAATGTACAGCCCCAGAGGGGCATCGCTGCATTCCCTGAGCAGCTGCGGGTAGCAGTCCTGTCCCGAATGGATGAACCTGCACCCCTGAGCCTGAAGGCTTTCAAGCTCTTTTGCCGATTCTTCAAGCGCCGACGGGGATACTGCAGTTGCGTTGCATCCGATGGAGGCCAGAAAAGCATTCCGGTCTTTGTGGGAGAGTGAGAAAAAGTCGCGGCAGTTGCCGAGACTTTCCAGAATCCGATGCGCTGCCGTGCCTTTGAAGCCGAACAGCCGGTTGAGCGCGCAGGCGCTCACCGTTTCCAGAAGTTGTATGTCCATAGTTCAGTTTAAGTTGTTGGTTGTTTGCTATATGATAAGCAGCGCGTCTCCGTATGGCCCGAACGAGTAGTCCATTTCCAGTGCGGTCCTGTAGGCGGTCATAACCTTGTCGTAACCTCCGAAGGCAGCAATGCTCATAAGCATTGTGGATTCGGGAAGATGGAAATTGGAAACAACAGCGTCGGGAATACTGAATTCGTAAGGAGGGAAGATGAATTTGTTGGTCCAGGTGTCCGTCGGACGTACTCCGTGGTCTGTGGTGACATTGGTCTCCAGACCGCGGATTACGGTAGTGCCCACGGCGAGGATCTTTCCTCCGCTGCGTTTTGTCCTGTTTATCTTTTCTGCGGCCTCTTCGTTGATAATCATTCTTTCACAGTCCATACGGTGCTTGCTCAGGTCTTCGACATCCACTTTGCGGAATTGGCCGATACCCATATGAACGGTTATGAACACTTTGTCTATGTCTTTGAGAATCATTCTGTTGAACAGTTCTCTCGAGAAATGCAGTCCTGCTGCCGGGGCGGAAACCGCTCCTTCGTGAGCTGCGAAAATGGTCTGGAAATTCCCGGCATCTTCCGGCTCGGGCTGTTCCTTCACCCATTCCGGTACGGGGGTCTTGCCCAGCGCGAAGAGCGCCTGTTTGAATTCGTCGTACGGGCCGTCGTACAGGAATCGCAGGGTTCTGCCGCGGGAGGTAGTATTGTCTATCACTTCGGCAACCATCGACTCGTCATCCCCGAAATAGAGTTTGTTTCCTATGCGGATTTTACGGGCGGGGTCTACGATTACGTCCCAGAGTCTCTGCTCCTTGCCCAGTTCCCGAAGCAGGAACACCTTGATGTCCGCTCCGGTTTTCTCTTTCTTTCCGGAAAGGCGGGCGGGGAACACCTTGGTGTCGTTGAGAACAAAGGTGTCTCCCTTTCCGAAATACTCGATAATGTCCTTAAACAGCCTGTGCTCAATCTCTCCGCTGTCTTTATGGAGAACCATAAGCTTGCATTCGTCCCTCCAGCGGGGAGGGTTGGATGCTATCTTTGACTTTGGAAGATTGAAATCGAATTGTGAAAGTTTCATTTTGTGTCCGTATGTTAATCTTTATTTATACGGTCACTTTTCGAAAAAAGTTTCACTGCTGAGCAGAAAGTTTCGCCAGCCTTATCTGGTAGGCTCCGGCCTTCTTCCCGTCATTTAGCTTGCGGTACAGGATGACGCAGTTTGTGATTGCGTTCCTGTTGTCGGGATCTTTCTTGAGTACCTTCTCATATATCTTGATGGCCTTGCGGGGATTGTTGCTTATGGATGCCCAGTATGCCCCCTGATTGTTGAGGAACTCCAGGTTGTCGGGGTACTGTGCGGCCATCTTCTCTGAAATGATCCGGAAAGTTTCATAGGATTTAGGGGTTGCCTGCCTGAAAAATATCAGACAGTAGTCCTGCATAAGAGATGCAAATGTTTCGCTGTCGATTCCTTTGCCTTCGTAGGTCCAGCTGCCGGGGAGGGTGTTGTTGTCGGAAATCAACTCCAGAATCCTGCTCTGGGCAAGGTCGGGGGACTCCTTTTCATAACTGATAAGGGCTCCTATGTAGTCGAATCTCAGGGCAAGTTCGTTCGGATACTCCTTGATGGCTTTCTCTATATAGGTTGTAGCCTTCCCGAACAGTTCGTCGTCGAAAAACATCTCCTCGAAATAGTTGAGGTCCCTTCCGGTGGAATCCTTGAGGATCATAATGGGCTTCTGACCGAGATATTTCGACTGGTTTTTGCAGACGGCCTGAGTATGGAACGATTTCTTGAGGTAGTAGTTGAACCTGGCCTCCAGCATCTGAGGGTCGTACCGGTCATAGGCTTCCCATTTGTCGAGCAGGGTTTCGATGCCTACTCCGTCATAGCCTCCCACGCTCACCAAACGGTTGTATCGGGTAGCGAAATCGCTGCCGGAGTTGTCCTGTGCGGCCGCCAGTGTGAAAGCGAAAACCGCCGCGACCAATAAAACTGTCTTTTTCATTTTATATCCATTAATATTCTGCGGCGCTGCGGCAACAGGTTGTTGCAACGTGTGCCGAGGTTTTTGACAAAGCCAAGCGGCAGTCCCCGGTAACATACCACAACATATCCCCTGGGCGCCTCGGGTAAAAGAATCGAATCTTTGTGAAGGTATTCCAGGGCAGTCTGCCGGTCAAGTTCGGCCATAGGGTACAGTGTCCTGTCAAAGTCCAGGCTCAGAGCCCAGTCGTTGTCCGGTACGAAATCCCTGCCCTTGTATTCTCCTTTATGGACTCCCTGTGTGAGCGGGTGAAAATTCCTTATTTTCGAAGCGATTCCGCCCTTGCTGTCCGGTTCCGGTGTTCCGTTCTTGACAATAGCCCCCACCCACTGGCCTTCGCCAAGGGTTTCTCCGGCCTTGAGCAGAAGACCCGCACGGCTTTTCCTCACTCCGAAACCGGCGTAATCGTTTGGCAGGTCCACGATGCTTCCTCCCAGTTCGGCGGCAATCCATTCCAGATTGTCGTCATTCTCCCTTTCATTGTAGGTGCAGGTGGAGTATATGAGGATTCCTCCCGGTTTTAGGGCCGGCCATACGTCCGATATGATTCTTTTCTGCCTGGCGGAGCACAGCAGAACGGTGTCTTCGCTCCATTGCTCCTGTGCCGATGGGTCTTTTCGGAACATCCCCTCGCCACTGCAGGGTACATCTGCCAGAATTATGTCGAAGCCGCCCTGAAGGTGCGAGAATGCGGCCGGATCCACGCTTGTAACAATTATGTTTGGGTCTCCCCACAGTGCGACGTTATCCCTGAGCACGCTTGCCCTCTGTTTCATTACCTCGTTGCTTACAAGGGTGAATCCGTTTGAGAACCGTTCCCGCAGGGAGGCGGCCAAATCCGTGGTTTTGCCGCCGGGGGCCGCGCAAAGGTCCAGGACTGTGCGGGTGCTGTCCGACAGCAGGCTTCGGAATACGTGTCCGACGTACATCGACGACGAATCCTGAACATAGTAGGCTCCGGCGTGGAAGAGAGGGTCAAGGGTAAATACCGGCCTGTGACTCAGAATCCTTCCCCAACTGTTCCAGGGAACGGGCGTACCTTCGGCTTGGGTGAGTTTGAAGGGATTGAGCCGTATGCTTGCCGGGAGTGTGTCCATCCGTTTGCGCTGCGCTAAAAAATTGTTAATTTTGCGTCTGACCACAAAGATAATAATTTTCCGATGCATAAGATTTACCTTGAGAAACGTTGTATAATTATCTGTACCCCGGACAATCAGGCGCTTGCCGACCCCAATGCGGTGGAGTTCCATCTGGGGGATAAGTTCGACTTAAGCACTCTCGTGCAGATGTTCAAGGCTTCCGAGTCGCTGTCTCATATATATATCCCAACCGAAAATACGGAAAAGACGTATCAGAGGCTGTGTGCGGAGTTCAAGGAAGTCAATGCTGCCGGAGGGCTCGTTTCCAACAGGCGGGGCGATTTGCTTCTCATTAACAGAAGCGGGTTCTGGGACCTTCCCAAGGGGCATCAGGAACCCGGAGAGGACATTACCCTTACGGCTACCAGAGAGGTTAGCGAAGAGACCGGGGTCAGCCCGCTGTCGCTGGGCGATTTCATCTGCATTACCGACCACTGCTACCTTCGCGACGGAATCTGGCATCTGAAACACACCTGGTGGTACAATATGCTGTACGAACTTCCGGTAGATCCGGTTCCGCAGCGGGAAGAGGACATAGCGGTCGCGGCCTGGGTGGCCAAATCCAGCCTTCCCGGCTTTCTTAAGGACAGTTTTCCTTCAATAATGGAGGTCTTCCGCGAGGCCAGGATATAGTTGAAGATGAGCGCCGGTTCTTTCATAGCGGGCAAGCTCCGTTTCAAGGGGAAAATGGCGGTATGGGCTATCGCCATCTCCTTCTTCATTATTATTATATCGGTATCGGTGGCCGAAGGATTCCGTCGGGAAATCCTGAGCGGACTGGCGGATATGGGGGGAGACGTGCAGATCAGTGCAACTTCCCTGAATCTGTTCGATGCGCAGGACCCCATCTTCGGCGACGAGCCCTACGTGCGTGAGATAGAATCCTTGTCAGGAGTGGAAGAGGTTTCTCCGGTAATCTACCGTTATGGAATACTGAAGGGGGAGCAGAATATCCAGGGGGTGCTTTTCAAGGGGGAACAGCTCAGCGACACTACCCGCTGGGGAATCACCGTTCCCCAAAGGCTGGCGAAGCTTATGGGACTGAAACCCGGCGATGAGATGCCGGCCTATTTTGTAGGGGAGAAATTGAAGGCCCGGAAATTCCGGGTCACGGGTATCTGCGACGCACTTGTTGATTCTCCGGACAGGATGGTGGTAAGGGTGAACCTTCGCGATATGCAGAACCTCTCCAGGTGGAACGATAATGAAGTGAGTGCGCTGGAAGTGAAACTGTCGGCCCGGGGGAGGGAGAATACGGATTCGGAGCTTCTGGCCTGGGAGATAGAAAAGCTGTCGGGAATGATGTCCCGTTCGCTGCGGGCCCGGTATCCGTCGCTTTTTGACTGGCTGGGGATTGTCGATGCCAATGTACTGGCGATACTGGTGCTGATGATTATTGTCGCCGCTTTCAATATGATATCGGGACTGCTCATTCTGCTGTTCCGCAGCATTTCCACAATCGGCGTGCTGAAGTCGTTGGGAATGACCGGCAAACAGTTGAACGTCCTGTTCCTGAGAATCGGTGCCAGAGCGGTGGCGACAGGGATGCTTGCAGGTAATGCGGCCGCTCTGCTTTTCTGTTTCGTGCAGGACAAAACCCATCTGCTTAAGCTTGATTCCGCTAACTATTTTGTTTCTTTCGTGCCGGTGGGGGTTGGTCTGCCATCGATTCTGGTGGCCGATGCAGTTGCCTTTACGGCAATCCTCCTGCTCCTGCTCATCCCCTTGAGATTCATTTCGAAAGTGGACCCGGCCCGGACGGTGCGAAGCCTGTAGGACCGTTAACCGGGCAGGACCTTATATCTTCTGTAGAACGACAGCACCGCTTCTACATAGAGTACGGTTTGGGTATAGAAGGAACTCCCGGACTCTTTGTCCATCAGAATCATCGAACTCTTCAGGTCGGCCCATAGGTTCGGGTCGAGTCCTGCGGCTGCGGTGCGTTCCTTGGCTTTTGACAGGTTCCCCATTCCTATGTTGTATGCGGCCAGAGCGAATTCCAGACAGTCGTTACAGCGGGTTCTGCGTATCCTTTGGTAGATTTCCCTCAGATACAGGGCTCCTGCCATTATGTTGCTTTCCGGGTCTAAGAAATCCGTGATTCCCATAGCCGTGGCGGTGGAAGGCATCAATTGAGAAATTCCCGTTGCGCCTGAAAAGGAAGCCGCTTCTATGTGGAACCGGGATTCCTGGTACAGCATTGCCGCAAGGAGCCTCCAGTCGAAACCGCTGACGTCGGCGGCGTTCCTGATGAACCTGTCGTACGCACAGATGTAGCCCTTGCTTCGGGCCAGAGTGTCCGTGCTTCTTGGATTGAAGGGGTGCAGATACCTGTTTCTGACACCTTCTCTATCGGGACGGAAACCGTAAGCGCGTATCCAGCAGTCGAGCAGGGCCGATTCGGCAGGGTTGTTCCTGCCTGTAAAGCATAGGAACAGGGCGTCGAGGGGAGTGGAACGGTGGAGACTGTCGTCTTTATAAGCCTTCGGAGCAGCCGTACACACTATGTTCACAGAGCCGTCGAGCAGAAGGTTTCGCAGGTTTTCCTTTCTTTCGGCGAGTCTGATGGATGCTGTCTTGCCGCGGTCTGCCGCATAGGATTTCATAAGGTCATAGCAATAGCCGATATAGAGTTCATCGCTCATATACTGCAGCTCAGGCATATCGAGAATGCAAACCAGAGTCTCGGAAGGACGGCTGCCGTGTCCCGACTCCAATTCCCTGAACAGACGGCACAGAAGAAAAACTCCGCTTGCGAGGACAACTGCCAGAATGCAGTAAAAGCGGATTACAGGTGGTTTTATTGCCACTTTTATCATTTACCGCTGCCTATTGGTTCAACTTTCTTGTTCGGGGTTGGCTGCATATAGAACGGCCAATAGATTCCAATTTTGAAAGACCGTGGAGTATGGATGTAGCGGTCGGCGCTGAAATAATCCTTGTCGTATTTGAGAGGCCAGCCCTGACCCATATTCTCCAGTTTGATAAAGAGACAGGCCCTCTTCCACTGTGCATTTACGAAGATATCGAAGAAAGGACCGTTGGTGTATGTGTTTTCCCTTTGGTTATAGAACACGCCTGCAATGGGATTCCAGCCCGGAGAGTTCCATTTTGTATTGTAGAATGCGTTGATACCCACCTGCATTGTAAGTACGGGCTGGGTCTTTGTGGCCATATCGCGGGCCAGTACAAACTGCGCGAAGTATTTCAGGTTGAGGGCAAGCATAGGAAGCGGCAGCACTTCCTGATTGGATGAGGTCTGGAAAAGGATTCTGTTGTCCAAATGCAATGGCCCGAACACGAATTCCTTATTGATACTGGCACTGAGTATGTTTACGGCCGGCGCATACTGCACAGGCGTGCAGGTTCCGTCGTAATAGACCGAATTTGCGAGCAGACCGTAGTTGACCTCGGCCAGCAGTTTCCAGTGCGGAATACTTATGGTTCCGGAGAATTTTGTCAATGAGGTCTTGCCGAAGTCATTCTCCCATTTGAGGGTGTTGGAATAGAAATGCTGCTGATAGAAATCAGGAGATTTGAGACTGGTGCCTACACCCAGACTTAATGAAAGCGGGCTGTCCTTGGCTCTTCGGAACGGATACATATTGAAATCCAGCGTTCCGCAGATGTCGAAATCTCCAATCTTTGCTCCCGCTATGTTGTAGTGCGCCCTGGCATTCCATCTGAAATATTTCTTAACCATACCTTGCACGCCTGCGTAAACGAAAACGGTGTTTTCGGTTCTCTTGAATGTGGAATCGGGCATCGGCGTGTTGAAGGAATAGTTCATAAGACGGTCGCCAAGCCCTACGTCAATCTTTGAAACAACCCCGTCGCTTGCCCAGGGCTGAAGCCTCAGGAAAACCTTGTTGTCCAGCTTTCCTGTCTGCAGGGAGTCGGCATTGCCGTCGGTATATTGCCGCGAGTATGCGCTGTATTCCAGGCTGTGTCCGATGAATGCCGATGTAAGGTCTTTGTCCATCTCGGGTATAACGTAGGTGGAATCTTTCTGATGGCGGATTTTGTGTATGAAATCAAACGGTATGCGCAATTGCTGGTTCAGGAAGAAAGTGTGTTTTCTGACGGACGACTTGGCCGAAGAATTGTTGACCAGTATTTCCTTCACCTCCATTGTGGTATCCCTGACCTGGTAGAGTTCCTTGATACCCCAGTTCTCCCCTTGGTCGACAGTGTTGAGAATGTAACCGGTGTGCATCATATATTTCTTTCCCAGATAGTTGAGAGTAACGTACAGGTTTCTGTTCACGTTACTCTGGTTGATGAGCATTCCCTTGGCCCCGTACTTGTCGAAATTGATGGTGAAATTCAGTTCGGGCAGGAAGTTCTGGGTGGTGAGTATATGAAAATTGTTGGATTCTTTCTCATTGCCGGCAAACAGGGTGCCGTAGTAAGCCAGCTCGGTGTATGGAGTTTTTGTGTTGTAGTGTTTGAGGGTGGAAGGGGAGACAGCCCAGCTTTCAAATGCCCGGTAGTATTCCACGCCTTCGTCCGCTATGTCCCGTTTGAAGTAATTGTACGTTTGTACTGGAGAACCTGCCGTTCCCAGCCAGGTGGCGTTTACGTCCCGTTTGAGATAGGGATAGTCGTTGAACGAGTTGTTGTAGGAAGTGTCCGGCAGAGAAAGGTTCAGATTGTGGAAATCTTGATCCACAGTCCACTGGATGATTCTCTGGTACTGCATGGAGTCGGGCAGCGCAAAGGTTGAGAGAATACGGGGAGTAGCGTTGCGGATAGAATCCTGAAGGGCTTTCTTGTCGGCTTTTGCGGCAAGAATACTGTCACGGTATGCTTTGTCGGCCCTGTCGATGGAATCCTTGCGCATCTGCTCAATCTGTTCCGGAGTGAGCAGGGTGTCAACTACGAATGTGTCCCTGAGGCTGAAGTCTCTCAGCGCTCCCGCTTTTCGGAGAATGCTGTCCGAGAGTTCCTCTCTTTCGAAATTCCCGCGTCGCTTGAGTTTATAGGCGTCGGCCGGATAAATTACCGTGTCGGCAGATGCTGACGGCGCTCCGGTGGGGGCGGGGTTTGCCGGCATAGGGCAGAACGACATAGCGGCGACTGCGGCCACTATTCCGAGAGGAAAGAATATGCGTGAAACCGACTTCATCGGGAGGCAAATTTACTCACTTTTTGGCAATCCCCAAAAAGTGAGTAAATTTGCCCGATAAACACGGGGAAAGTATGGAAGAATTAATCGCTTTGTTTGAGAATTATACCGGAAAGAAGGTAGGCGTCACTCAGGAACTCACATCATCGGGCAGTAACCGGAGATATTACCGTTTGAAATCGGGCGATACTTCCATCATAGGCGTAATCGGTACCAGCAAAGAAGAAAACCACGCTTTTATTACTCTTGCCCGACATTTCCATTCGAAGGGTCTCAACGTACCGCAACTCTATGCGGTAAGCGAAGACGAGATGTCCTATATCCAGGAAGATTTGGGCGACAGCCAGCTCTATCAGATGGTGAGCATAGGCCGGGAAACGGGCGATTACAACGAGAATGAAATCGCTATGTTGTGCAAGGCAATATCAAATTTGCCCGGAATACAGTTCAAGGGGGCTGAAGGCCTTGACTTCAGCGTATGCTATCCCGACTCCGCGTTCAACGGGCGGATGGTGAATTTCGACCTCAATTATTTCAAATACTGCTTCCTGAAGGCTACAGGATTGGAATTCAATGAAGTAAAACTTCAGGACGATTTCGACCGACTGAAGGCCGATCTTATAAAGGAGGATTGCAACACCTTTATGTACAGAGACTTCCAGGCCCGTAACGTAATGGTAAGAGACGGCGAACCTTACTATATCGACTTTCAGGGAGGAAGGCGGGGACCCATATACTATGACGTTGCCTCTTTTATATGGCAGGCCCGTTCCCGCTTTTCCGAGAACCTGAAGGAGACGCTCATTCAGGCATATCTGGATTCCCTGCGCGAATTCATTCAGGTCGATGAAGTGGAATTCAGGGAAAAACTGCGCATATTCGTGCTGTTCCGTACCCTGCAGGTGCTGGGTGCCTACGGTTTCCGAGGCTACTTCGAGAAGAAGCCCCATTTCCTTGGAAGTGTGCCTTTCGCGCTTACAAGTCTTAGAAAACTGATTGCCAAACCTTTCACGCAGTATCCTTACCTTAACGAAGTCCTTGATTCCCTTACAAAACTGCATCATCTGTACGACGTAGCCGATGACAAGCGGCTCGAAATCCGCATTTACAGCTTTGCATACAAGAGAGGCATACCTCTTGACAGTACCGGTAACGGTGGAGGATATGTGTTCGACTGCCGGGCTATCAACAATCCCGGGAAATACGAACATTTCCGTCAGTTCACAGGGCTTGACAAAGAAGTCATAGACTTTCTGGAGGACGATGGCGAGATTCTCAGGTTCCTTGAAAACGTCTATTCAATGGTGGATTCGCACGTGCAACGTTTTCAGGAAAGGAAGTTCACTCATCTGCAGGTTTGCTTCGGCTGTACCGGAGGCCAGCATAGGTCGGTTTACTGCGCCGAGCATCTGGCCGAACACTTGTCCCGTAAGTTTGACGTAAAGATTGCCATTACTCACAGGGAACTGCATATAGAAAAACAGCTGTAGAATGAAAGCGATGATTTTTGCCGCAGGTTTGGGCACGCGTCTCAGACCGCTGACCGACGACAGGCCGAAGGCTCTGGTGGAGGTTGAAGGCAAACCGCTGCTCCGGCACACTGTCGAGAACCTTCACAATTTCGGGTTCAACGATTTCGTAATAAACGTTCATCATTTCGCAGAAAAGATAGAAGCGTACCTGAAGAAGAACGGCAACCTGGGTGTAAACGTTGCGCTTTCCAGGGAAGAGGCCGAACTGCTCGATACCGGCGGAGCTGTTAAATTCGCGCGACCGCTGCTGGAAGGTGACGGCGGTTTCCTTATTCACAATGTTGACATCCTGTCCAATCTCGACGTATCGGCAATGTGTGAAAGCCGGCCTGCGGACGCAGTTTCCACTCTTCTGGTAAGCGGGAGGGAAACCGCCCGGTATTTTCTTTTCGACGATGACGGGCGGTTGTGCGGGTGGACAAATCTCTCTACCGGTGAAGTAAAAAGCCCTTTCGGCAAAATAGACCCCGCCAAATACAACCGGTTCGCATTTGCTGGAGTGCATTGCGTGTCCGACCGGATATTCCCTCTGATGGAGGATTGGCCGACAAAATTTTCGATAGTGGATTTCTATCTTTGGGCGGCAAAAGAAAATCCCATCTACGCATATGTGCAGACGGGACTTGAACTTATAGACGTGGGCAAAGTCGAAACTCTCGCTCTTGCCTCCGATTTCATTAGAAGAAGGCGCTAGTCGAACAGAGCCGGGACTTCGTCGAAACTGCCCGTTTCTTCTGTGGGCCGTATCCTGCGGAACTGTCGCAGGCAAAGAATGACAAGCAGTACGCAGGCGCAGCAAACGATTGCAAAGGTCGTGTTACCCAATGCTTCTGACCAACTGTCCATATCCTTGAGGGCCGGTATGTTGGACAGAACAAGAGCCGTAAAGTTGTTTGCCGCGTGCAGCAGCATTGTAAGATAGAGCGACCCTGTCTTCCAGTACAGGTATCCGAACAGGCATCCCAGCATAAACGCCGCTATTGCCTGCCAGGGGTTGGCGTGTATGACTGCAAAGAATGCGGCCGAAATAATGATGGCCCAGACCGGATGTATGCGCTTGCCTTTCCTGCTCTTGTATTTCAGGAGTCCGCGAAGAACCATTCCGCGGCAAAGCCACTCTTCAAATAAGGGAGCGAAAACCGATACGCAAATCAGGTTCAGAATAAAGTTGCCCTGCGTTATGCCTTCCAGCGCTGCCTTGAGGACCTCCGGCATAGGAGGCAGAAGACTGATGAAAAAGTCGGCCAGGAAATTGAGCGAGAGCGTTGCAACAATTCCCAGAACAGCACAAACTGCGCCTCCCACGGGGCTGAAATGCCTGCTGTTGAGCCTGTATCCTTTTTCGAAAGATTCATTGTTTCTGGAACGGACCGATGCGTAAATCATTGCTGGAATGAACATCAGCGGATATGAAAACATCATAACCACATCAGTTCCCGTCAAGGCGGCGCCCTTGAGCAGGAGAGTCGGAACCAGCGCCGCCACATTGGCGATGATGGCTCCCACGAGAAGCCAGATGCATAGAATCACAAGGTCCGGAATCCCCGGAACGAAATGGTCGAAATTGGAAAGAATTCCGAAATTGCCTCTGCGTTTTCTCATATCAATAAAGGGGTGAGGGATAAGTCCCGTTGTTTACAAGTTCCGCGAATTTCGCCACAACTCCGGGCCGGTCTTCGGGGAATGTTACTCCAAACCACTTGGAGTCGGTGCCCAGAACGGAAGTGCTTGCAGTCCCGGCCTTGATGAGGCAGTCGATTACGTACGGGATGTAGAATTCTTTCTTGAGTTCCGACCCATAGGCGGTGAGGAAATCGGCGAAGGCCTTTTCGCAATGCTCGAAGTAGTCGGGGGTGAATCCCCACATATTCATAGAGCAAAGGTCACTGCCGCTGACCTGAACTTTCTCCTTTGTGTTGCTGTTTATTCCGTAGATTTTGCCATCGTCCTCCCTGATAACCTCCAGATGCTCCACTACGCTTGTGAGATTGCGGTCGGCGTCATAGGAGCAGATTCCGCGGGATACACTGCCGTTCTCGGACAGTGTGTTCTGCAATTCAAATCCTACTATGCAGTATTTGCCGGTTGAACCGGAATGCTCGGACAACCATTTCCCCAGAACCATAAACGAATCGCGTCCGTAGTAGTCGTCTCCGTTGATAACGGCAAAGGGCTCTTTGATTACATCTTTTGCCATAAGGACGGAGTGAGCTGTTCCCCAGGGTTTCACCCGTTCGGGATTGACGCTGTATCCGGCAGGAATCTTGTCAAGTTCCTGGCTTACGAAGGCAAACTGGAGTTTTTCCCCGTCGGGGCAGCGGTAATTGCCGTATTTCTTCTCTACCAGCTGTTCAAATTGGTTGCGGAAGGAATCTCTTACAATGAAAACAACTTTCCCGAAACCGGCCTGAACCGCATCGTAAATCGAGTAATCCAGAATTGTTTCCCCATTGGGGCCAAGGGTATCGAGCTGTTTCAGTCCACCGTATCGGCTGCCCATACCGGCGGCTAAAGCAAGAAGTGCAGGTTTCATAATCAAGTATTGTTTTAAATCTTACAAAATTAACTTATTTTTGTGAGAATACTCAATCGTATGAAGAAAAAATCAAATAACGGCTGGAGATTCTACCTGATTGTCACGCTGGCTTTCATAGCATTCCTGTTTATCAAGAAGAACAATGTGGTGAACTGGATACAATCTGCAAGGAAAATTGCCCGGCAGGAGGAAATAATCCGCGCTCATACCGAGTCCATTGAACAGATGGATGCCAAACTCCACGGACTTCAACACAGCCTGGACACTCTTGAAACCTATGCCCGGGAAAATTTCAATTTCGTCAAGCCCGGCGAAGACGTTTATCTGGTGGACGAATAGCCGAAGGCCGCGAATCGAACTTGTTTCTTGTGTTAACTTATGCTTTTGATATTAACAATTGGCAACCACACCGTTTTCGTACAGAAACTCGGGAGCGATGTCAATCTCTCCATCATTCCACTCCAAGGTGTCGGTAAGGACATAATTGCGGAACTTGGACAGATCTCTTAGTTCCTTGAATACGGGATACTTGGCGATAATGGGGCTAAAGTCAAAGACACGACAGGCCCCGTCATTGAAAACGACCTTTATCAGGTAGTCTTTCACATAACTTGCTTGGGTAATCTTTAACATAATCTATTACTTAAGAGGTTCTATCTTACCGGGTTGTTCACCATTTGCAGCCTTATGCCATGCTTCCATTATTTCATCACGATGAATCGAAAGCCATTCAAGAACAAGACGCAATGCCCTTTCAGACATTTCGCCACGAATAGTCCCGTTCACGATGTCTATTGTAACTTCCTGATCTCCGTACTTTGCATGGAAATGAGGCGGGTTATGGTCAAGGAATCTTAGATAGATAAAAATCCCGAAAAATTCAGAAATTGCAGGCATAATCGTTCAACACTGTTTTTGCAAATTTAATGATTATTTGAAGAATACAACGCAAAAGCGGAGAACTCCGTAGAATTCTCCGCCGCTTTTTGAGCCGGCGAAGCGGCGAAGGCCGCATCAGCGGCCGCGACGGCGGAACGGAGATTGCGCAGCAATCGGAGGACAGAGTCGCCCGACGTAGCGTCAGCGGAGTCGGTATGCCCCTAATAGGG
>JAZRVN010000039.1:0-8594 GCA_045599225.1 Candidatus Cryptobacteroides sp. | reverse complement strand
CTCATTGCCGGTTGTACGGTAAATGCCGTTGCTGCGTTCGGTGAAGAATACGGGTGGCGTAACTATCTTGTGGACGCACTCCGGGGCCAAATATTCTGGAAAGCGGCACTCCTCATCGGGATTGTCTGGGGTATATGGCATACTCCTCTCATTCTTCTGGGGCACAATTATCCCCAGCATCCTGTCCCAGGTGTAGGGATGATGTGTGTGTTTTGTGTCCTGCTTGGAGTAATCGAACTTTGGATTGTCCTCAAGACCGGCTCAGTCATTCCTGCCGCAATGATGCACGGGACCGTCAACGCCATTGCCGGGACTTCAATGTTTCTGGTTAATGGAGGCAGCGATCTCACTGTCGGCATGCAAGGCCTGTCCGGCATCATCGCAATGGCCATTACCATTGCAGTAATATATTTCTACGACCGGAGGCATGATGGAATTATGGCGAAAGGGATTCTTCTATAAATTCCCATTTTTCTAATACAATAAGCCCGGTTCCCATGACGGATCCGGGCCAATTTTTTGAATAGAAACATATTTCTTTAACGGCCCTAACTCTATATGTCTTTATGCCTCAATCAAGAACTTTATTCGTCTGCTCGGATGAAACACACATCTGTATTTGGATGTAAAGGCGTACTCTGTGAGATAAACTTCCAAAACTTTGGATACTCTTCATGTTGAAAACAGCACCCGAAATCTGACTGACGGGTGCTGCTTTACAATCGTTTATTTTGTTAGAAGCAGATCTGTATGACCTTCTCCTGCAGGGAGAGGTGAAGAAGGCATGCCTTCACAGTGAATCCTGCTCTTTCAAGTGCATCCTTATAGGCTTTCTGTTGCGGGATGTAGTGGCCGATGTATTCTTCATTTTCAGGGTCAATAACACCTGCGCTGGCCCTGGATAGGTTCTTATAGTCAACCAGCACACAATCCCTCTCAGACGTGTACCAAACGAAGTCAATGCTTCCTACGCAAGTCTGTCCGTCACGTATCTCACGGAACGGAATCTCTCTCTCAGTCCTTACGGCAGGCCCGTATTCTCTTGTTAGAAAACCATAGAGACCTTTTATGCTGCGGATGAGCGCAGCCGCATCCGGAAGATTCTCTTCGAGATTGAAGTTGGCGATTGTCCTCTGGGCCAGGTTCACCATATCTTCATCCGGAGCAGACGGTTCGTAGGCGGCAAAAATGTTGTGTATGCACGTTCCAATAGATGTCTCCTTCTCATGAGGACGCACTGTCTTTACTGTCTGGACCAGATTCTCACCCTCCGGCAGGTCAAGGAACTTGAGGACCGTCCCGTTTATCAGTTCCTCGTCATACAGGGCACTAGGAGCAATCCGTTTCCTATCTACTGTCTTGTCAGGTTCAGTTTGTGGGATGAAACGATAGAACTTGTCACCTGGCTTTTCCGGGGCGAATTCGACGGCAATCTTTCTGAAATTGCAAGGTTCGGTTCCTGGACCCCAGACTGTCTGGAGGGATTCATCAGGCCAGTTGGCATCAATGCCGTCTGCCGGAATCCCGATGGCTCCAAACCAGGAGAGTTTCCCGTAGCGTCCGTTGCCTCTGTTTGATGTTGACACCAGGTAATCACGGGCGCGTGTAAATCCCACATAAAGCAATCTCTGCGCTTCTGCTATCTCCTGATACTTGAACTCGATAAATGCTCCAGTTGTTTTGATGGCTTCTGCTGCCTGACCCTTTATGTCCTTGAGGGAACAGAAAGAAGGGACTGATGTGATGCAATAATCCGAATAGATATTCTCTTCTGTCGGAGCTGTCTGGCGAACAATCTTAGTTCCTCTTACATAGTGCTTCAGTACCGCCGTATCGCTTGTGTAGTCGCTGCCAAGGCCCGTGAGAACCACAACGTTCCACTCAAGCCCTTTTGATTTGTGGTATGTGCAGACGGTGACACCTCCCCGATAGAATCCTTCAGGTATCTTGACATCATCAGCGATTTGAGAGAGGAAACCTTCAATCGTTGCACTCTGCCCACTGTCAAGGCAGGTTGAATCATATTCTTCCGCTGTCTTCATGAGGCAGATTAGGTTGCGTCTTCTGTCTTCTTGATAGCCCCATTTGCCGCATTTATTGAGAAGGTCCAGACGAAGTATGATGCTGCGGACAATTCCGGCGATGCTTCCTTTTCCTACTTCACTCTTGATTGAATCAAGGCACGAGGTGACGTTCTGCAGCTCATCAGGATTCTTTGCAAGTATTTCCTCTGTAGTCATGTCGAACATAAGACGGCATAGCTCGGCATCAAGAAGAGAACTGCCGGAACTGATGAAATAGTTCAGGACAAGAGTCACCAGTTGAATCTCGTAATTGTTCGACTGAATCTTTCCTTCGTGGATGATAGGTATTCCCCAAGGGATGAGGGCATTGATGATTGCCTCTGCATCACCGCCTTCGCCGCTGCGGGTGAGAACGGCGATATCTGATGGAACGATGTCACGTTCCTCTCCACTGTCTTTGTCGACGACCTTGCAAATCTCGTGTTCATGGTTTACCATGGCAGCTATCTGAGCCGCTATTGCATAGTTTAAGTATTCTTTCTTGCAGGAGTACTTGTTGTCTGCGGGATTGAGATAACTCATGAGATCCCAGTGGTGCAAGCTTTTCGCCCCACCGGGAAGATGGGATCCCCGTACAGGCTCTAGAGTGATTTCCTTACTGCTTAGTACTTCTTTGAACACGGGCTCGAACACCTTATTGGCTGTTTCAACAAGACGCTTGTCGCTTCTGTACGAATTACGCAGTGGCTGAGCTTTCGTGACGGACCCGTCCGACTTGTTTATGACAGCCCTTACTAGTTCGATATCACTGCCACGGAACTTGTAGATTGATTGTTTCGGATCTCCCACCCAGTAACTCTTCTCAACCAGTTCCGAGAGTTTGTCGAATATCTTGATCTGTTTAGGGTTACTGTCCTGGAACTCGTCAACGAACAGGAACGTGATGCTGGATGCAATCTCGGACTGCACCTCCTTATCGGAAAGAAGTTCAAGGAATCGGGTCTCCATGTCGCTGAACTCGATAAGTGCCTGGTCTTCCTTGTACGCTTTGAAATCGGTTCTCCATTTCCTTGCGATTGCGAAGATGCGGCTGATGCACTCATCCATCTTCTCCCGGCAATATTCTTCTCCCTCCGACACGCAGCACGGTATCATCTGGCAGCCGTCCTTGCTGAGTGCAAGTGCGGCAATCTCCTTGGATTTCGCTTCGCTTGGCCCAAGGTCGTCAATGTCGAAAGAGTCGGCCATCTTGATGATGTCCGTAAGGTTTGACTGCCAGAAATCGAAGTTGAGTTTACCATCGTATTTCTTTACTTCAAATTCGCTGGCAAATTTCTGGAAGAACCGGATATCATCCTCAGATGCACTGGCGGTAATGGTTCGGCTCAGATGTTCCTTCTTCTCATCCTCATCCATTTCGGTCACACGGGCGCTGATACCAAGCTTGTACCAGTATTTGCGTATGTATTGCATACAGACGGAGTGGACCGTTCCGATCATGGCGGAATCCAGTTCTGTGGCGGCTTTCAGAAGCAGTTCCTTCTTCTTTTCATCGGCTTCGGTCTTTGCCCTTGCAAGCAGTTTCTCGCGGGTCTTCTTCCTGAACTCTGCAGCCGCTTTCTTCGTGAATGTTGTCAGAATAAGCTCGGACATCTTGCAGCCGGAAAGGACAAGCTCCACTATTTTCTCTGTCAGATTATAAGTCTTGCCGGAACCTGCACCGGCACCTATGTATTCAATGTTTTTCATTGTAGGTCTCCTTTAAGAATGATGTTTGATCCACCGTAAGCGTAGTCTTTATTCTGGCCATCATAGCAGTCCAATCTGTAGAGATTGAGACCGCCCCTGCGATCCTGCTCGTACATGGTATCGGCGATGGCCAATCCGTCAGCCTCTTCGAGGATACCGCTTCGCATCTGTTTCATTCTATACTCATACGAGTTGCAAGCCTGAACGAAGATGTCCCTTTGCTCAAGGTCATAATCGCTGTACTCAATTCCCGGCTGTGGAATAAAACCCTCATTCAGATAGAACTCGCTAAGAGGGAAGATGTAATACCCGCTGAAGGCAACGTCCGCTCCCTTGTCGGCTTCTATTGCTCTTTCATATATGGCCAGTTGCAAAGCCCTGTTTCCGCTGGCCTTGTCCTGATAGTAACTGTTGCTCTCGCTCCATTTGAAGTCGAATATGACATATTCTCCCTCTTTGTTCTGAAGAAGACAGTCAATGAATCCGTTGAGTGTTCCGAAAGGCTCCATCTTTACGCTGAACGGGTATTCCTGCGCGACAATCTTCAGACCGTAACGCTCGATAAGTTCCAGAAGTTTGGATATGCTCTTCTGAAGTATCATCTTGAAGTTACGGTATTCTATTGCATTCTCTTCGCTGAGCAGAAGAACACCTTTCTGCCTGGCAACTTCATCGACGATATCCTCGAAATGTGCGGCGTGTTCGGATTTCATCCTGGCGAGGTCATGGTCCTGAGAACGGCCGAGAAGTTCGATGTACTTGTGCGCGACATTTCCCTTGATGGTCTTGATGTCTCCCATCTGCTGAACGCCATAGCCCTCAAGATGGGCGATATGGCTGACATAGTAGTCGAACGGGTGATTAATCAGAGTCTCTATGCTTGAAGCGCTTTCCTCTCTTGAGAACTCTTCGAGTTTTGCGGGATCAATCCAGAGCTCTACCTTTTTCCCATTGTCGGTTATGACATTATCCGTTCCTCTAGGTGGTGCGATGAAAGGCTCTTCTTCTGCCTTGAGTGAGAACTTCTGGGTAAGCTCGGCGACAATAAGGTTCGGGTTCGTCTGTTCCGCTCCAATCCTCTCCATCGTTACTATGGTGACTCCCTCACGTGCGAGTGAAAGGGCGTTCATCGTGATGTTCCTGTGTGCGCTCAGCATCTTCTCCCTTTCAGGCATGAACGCTCCATGCTTTTCCAGTTCCTCGTTGTCCATCTTCGAAAGGAACCCGAATTCGTACCAGGCTTCATTCTTTATGTCGGCGCTTACCCAAACGATATTCTTTGGAGCCGAGTGGATGTTCCCGAGCGATGATGCTATGTTGATGCTGCCGACTCTTGCGTAATCGCCGGAGAGGGTGATAGGCGACATGATGCGGCCTGACCACAGAGAAATCTTCCGGGAGTCTATCATGTCCTCCTGACCTTCAAGGAGAATCTTCATGGAATCGCAGAAGGCGGCAAGGGCATGATACTGGCTGTTCAGTGGGTCTTCCGGTTCTCCTGCCTTCTGGAAGTGTCTCTGGGCCCAGCGGCCAAGCGCCTTTGTATAATCGAACACTATGTCACGATGAACCATCTTCGATTTTCTGTCAGTGTGATTCCACATTTCGATAAAGGACAGGGCATCTGCTCGGGAATCCTTTTCAAGAAGGTTGTCGTTATAGTCATACAGATCTCCGGATAATGCTTCCTTCCATTCCTTGCCCATTCCGCCCTTGCGGCTGAGATTGTCTGCCAATACGCGGTTCAGGCTGCGTCGGTATGTGGTGCCGTCCTTTTTCTGGCAGTGCACGTATATGCTCCCGAGTGGATTCTTTGGAAGCTGTAGATATGCCAGCAGACTTGTGATGTTCACCGGATTCTCAAACAGGGAGAGGCCGAGCGTGAAAAGACGCATCACCGGGCCAATCCCTTCTTCGGAGTTGCCGACAAGAGGCTTGCCCTGTGCGTAGAGCATATCGTTGAGCATTCCGCGGTTTGCTCCTACAAGAATATCCTCGGGACCGTACTGCTGAGCGCAGAGCCATTCATGTGCGAGAGTGTCGTTCTTGAATGAAAGCATCGTTGGAGCCTGTGACACCTCATTGCAGCGGCCATACTGAACAGGCGTTCCGTACTTCTCAATTGCATCCAGGACTTCAGCATAAAGGGGCTCAAGGTCTTCCTTTGCGCAGGTGACAATAATCTTGTCAGAAGGGGAGAGGATTGCCTGTTTGCGGGCAAGGGAAAGAATTGATCTCCACCTGTCTGCCGGTCCTTCTACATTGAAGAAAGGCTCCACCTCTGCCAGCCCCCGTAGTTTTTCACTGTCAGTATCAGAAAAGGGTGTCCATCCATATTTGCGGATGGCATCTCTCCATCGGAGTACTACCTGAGCTGTGCCGAGATCATCCCTGTCGAATGACTTGGCAAAGAAAATCCCAGGATCGGCGTTCTTCGCCTTTTTCATGGCCTGCATGTAACGGATTGTCCTCTGGGTACCATCATCTGCTCCACGTGAATTGCCGGAGCGCAGTTCCAACTCGTTCAGAAGAGGGAATGGCCCCATGATTGCAACACCGAGGCCGCAGTCTTTCTCCGTCACGAAGGCGTTCGTGCTGTAATATGGATTGAAATTAATCGTCATATCTTTCTGATATATTGCGTATAAAGTTAAACATTCTTTTCCGTGCCTTATTATTCAATGTACAAAAATATGTTGAAATACTGCCAAATTGTGTCAGTGTGCCATTAATTCGCAGTAATTATATTAACGACGTTATTTTACCTTGCTTTAATGCTGGGGTAGCAAATTTATGTATTTATTTTTGAATTCGTAATACATATTTCAAAAAAGTATTTATATTTGCCACTCAAAGAGCAGGCAAGATGGAAACCAAGAAGAAAAGTGGGCGCGGAGGTGCCAGGAAAGGTGCAGGCCGTCCGCGTGAGAACAGTAGAATATATTCGTTCAGATGCCCCCAGGAACTGGCAGCAAGCCTTGACGGGAAGAAGAACCGAACGGAATTCATAAAGAACAGCATTTCAAAGGCACTTCGTGAAGAGAATCGACTTCCTGATTCCGTGGGAGTCGTTACCGAGGCGTCCGCTGTACGTCCTATGCGCCTGCCGTATTTCGATGTCCGGGTCCGTGCCGGTTTTCCGGTGCCTTTGGACAATGACGAACGGGCACAGGATATCGAGCTCCTGACCATGCTTTGTCCTCATCCGGAATCATCTTACCTCATCCGTGTCGTCGGAGACTCGATGATTGATGCCGGAATTCTCTCCGGAGATATAGTTATTGTAGATAAGAGTAACCGTAATCCGTCACCGAAGGAAATTGCAGTCTGCGAACTGAACGGGGAATACACACTGAAGCATTTCATCGAAGAGGATGGCCAGGCATGGCTTGTTCCCGCTAATGAAGATTATCCGAGGTTTCCAGTCAAAATGGAGGACGATTTCAGCATCTGGGGAACCGTAACTTATATCATTCACAAGGCAAGGGACTAGGCTTATGTGGGCCCTCGTCGATGCAAACAGTTTCTTCGCGAGTGTGGAGAAGGTATTCCATCCCGGCCTCAAGGGAAAACCTGTTGTCGTTCTGTCCAGTAACGACGGTATTATCGTAGCCCTTACACCTGAGTCGAAAGCTATCGGCCTGCATAGGGGCGATCCGATCTTCAAGGTTAAGGATATTGTCAACCGCCATAACGTAGCTGTCTTCTCGACGAATATGATGCTCTATGCAGCGATGTCCAAGCGTGTTGCCGGCATCATCAAGCAGTCGGTTGACAGGGTGGACCAGTACTCGGTGGACGAATGCTTTGCTGACTTGTCGGGATATGAGGCCCACTATAACATTGAAGAGTATATGAGGGGAGTGGCCGACAGGATCAAGCTATGGACGGATATCCCTGTAAGCGTGGGGATAGCACCTACGAAGACTCTGGCCAAGGTGGGAAGCAAGTTCGCAAAGAAGTATCCGGGTTACAGGAGCGTCTGTGTAATAGACAGCGATGAAAAGAGGCGCAAAGCCCTTTCTCTGTTCGAGCTTGACGATGTTTGGGGAGTCGGGCGAAGGACATATGAGAAGTTGTTGAATTTAGGCGTTCATACCCCTTTGGAGTTTGCGGACAAGAGCGGAGACTGGGTGGCGAGACACTTCCACAAACCTGGTGTTCAGACGTGGAAGGAATTGAACGGATATCCCTGCATAGATACGACGGAGCTACTTCAGAAGCAGAATATCACGACCAGCCGAAGTTTCGGTGAAATGATAACCACAATCGAGCAGGTGAAGGCATCGGTAGCCACCTTCGCTGCGAGCTGCGCCAACAAGCTTCGCGGCCAGGGCTCTTCCGCACGGGTAGTCACAGTTTTTCTTTGCAGCAATTTCTTCCGGGAAGATCTGGAACAGTATTTCAATGCCGGATCCTATAAGTTTGAGGTTCCGACAGCAGACACCATCGAAATAACCAATGCTGCAATGCATGTCGTCGACGAAATCTACAAGCCCGGAATCAAATACAAGAAATCCGGAGTAATGATCGGAGACATTACTTCCGGATGTATCCAAAGCGTCCTTTTCGACCCCATAGACAGGCGCGAAGAAAGATTGCGGCTATCATGTCAGCTTGATCGCTTGAACCAGAAATACGGCCTAAAAACCGTGCGGCTGGCAGTGGAAGGGGAGAAGACTGTAAATAGTAACGCAAAATTCCACCAGGAAAATAATTGAAAAAGGGACCAGAGAGAGAAGGTTTTTAGATTTGCGGTGAACAAATCTTTAAACAATGATCTCTATGGACATTAGACAACAAATCCTTCACTTCTACAGG
>JAZRVN010000038.1:0-4267 GCA_045599225.1 Candidatus Cryptobacteroides sp. | reverse complement strand
CATATAATTTGCCTCCAGTCTGGCGGCCAGTCCGTGACCGATTCTCCAGAAATCCGTCAGGGGACGATGTTCCCAGTATTTCTGGCGGAAGGTCATCTCGTCGAGCTCCGCGATGCGAACGCCGTCCTTGTCGGCCGGGCTGTGCTTCGCCTCTACGTCCATTGCCACCTTGGCAAGGGACATATTCGTGCCGATGCCGGCGGTGGCCGTGATTCCTGTCGAAGTGGGAACGTCACGCACCATCCTCATCGCAAGGTCCCAGGCGCTGCATTTGTAGGTTCCGAGGTATGTGGTCGCATCAATGAACACCTCGTCGCAGCTGTACACGTGGATGTCTTCCGGGGCTATGTATTTTAGATATACGCCATACACCTTTGTACTCACCTCCATATAACGGTGCATACGCGGAGGGGCTGCAATGTATTCCAGAGCAAGGGACGGATTCGCCTGAACGGCATTATTGTCTGTGCTGCCGCCGACCAACCGCCACCCGGGAACCTGCCTGCGACGTTGCTCGTTGATGGCCCTCACTTTCTGCACGACTTCAAAGAGACGTGCCCTGCCGGGTATGCCGTATGACTTGAGTGACGGGGAAACAGCCAGACAGATGGTTTTTTCGGTACGGGAGACATCTGCAACGACAAGATTTGTGGTCAGAGGGTCCAATCCTCTGTCCACACACTCGACCGAAGCATAGAAAGACTTCAGGTCGATGGCGATGTATTGTTTCCCATTGTTATCCATACCAAGGACAATTGGTTTTGAATCATGTCCATATTCGTTTTTCTAATCACTGGGGTTCAATGGTGTGGCCGTCGCACTTCAGAGGCACGGATTCCCGCAAATGTTCGGACAGTTCCTCTTCTGTAATTCTGTATATCTTTGGCGTGTTCGACCGTGGGAAACGATCGAAGAAGGGGTCGGCGCTGCCATACCACTCCATCTTAGCTATGTCGTAGTACTTGGGAAGAAGTCTGTACAACTCGAAGATCTTCGTGGATGCGCAGACGGTGATTCCCTTGTTGCCGTCCGGGAATGTAGAAACGCAGAGGTAATGCTTCTTGAACTGAGAGCTTCCGTTTCTCACAATGTTCTGCTCCGGTTCGCCGTGATGGCGTACAGTAATATGCCTTCCGTATTTCTGGTTGATTGTATCCATTATCCGGCGGAAAGTCTCTCCGTGAACGGATGAATCGGGAAGGTTGCGGTAGGCTATGTAGTAGTGAATCATCTCGTGGATGACAACATCCTCCAGTTCCTCCTGTGAAAGGTCGAAGCCGGTACTGATTTTCAGACGGAAGTCATAATGCGAGGAAACGATTCCGAAGAAGTCCCGGCGGGACTTGTATTCCATCTTCCCGAGAAATGTCCCTGCCTTTGTCAGTACAATAGGCACAGCAGGCAGAACACCCTCGAAGCAGAGAGTGTTGAAACGGTCAAAGGTCTTCTGGACGAAAGGCTCCGTCGCTATCATAGGGAAAGGAATGATTTGCGTTCTTCTTCAGGGAACTTTTCGATGGCATACCGCAGCATCGTCCGCGGCATCCGCCGGACATTGGTTTTAATCCAATTCCGGAGCCTGTCACCATTTCGTTTGCCTGCATCTCTGAGCAGCCAGCCAACCGCTTTCTGCAGCAGGTCGTGGATGGGCTGCGGCTTTTCAAGGAAGATTTCCGCAATAGCAAAGGTATCATCAAGCTCCCCTTTACGAATAAACTGCATTGTGGAAACCATACCTATCCGCTGCTCCCAGATGGTCTTTCCATCTCTGGCCAAGTCATAAAGCAGACTTCTGTCCTTATCTAGAAACCATCGTCCCAGAATCTCATAACAACTCAGGTCTACAAGGTCCCAATTGTTGATATACTCTGTATGGCTGAAGTAGAAATCGACACATTGCTTTTGTAACGCTTTATCCTTCTTTGCGTGAAAGAATATCTGCACCAGGCAGAGAAGCGCAGCCAGTCTGACCTCGTGATATTCGCTGCGGATGCATTCTTCAAGATCTTCGAAGCCTGTCTCCTTCCAGCACTCCTTCACGACGAGCCTGGTGATAGGGACCTTGATACCGAGAAACTTGTCTCCCTCTCCGTACTGGCCTGGTCCGGTTTTGAAAAAGCGGGACAGACCGGCAACCTGAGACGGGTCTGCGTGGGAGAGCATTTCAAAAAGAAGTCGATTCATATTTCAAGCCATTCAACTTCCCCGCCCCACAGGGACAGGAACTTAATGAACATATCGTGCGTCAACACAACGCTGGCCGTATTGTCGCAAGGGTGAAAGCTGACTTTCTCAGTAGTCTGAAGTTCCTTGTCGAGGAAGTATTTCACCCTGTGACCATTCTCGAAGAGTTCCTTCGGATCTGCCGTATCTGTGATATCAATGTCATTGATAAGGCCGAAAGCACAGACGCTACCCGGAGCAACTCCAAGACACCTGTCCATCCGCTCCGACGAGGCGAATGACAGTTTTCCCTGATGCAGCATATGCTCCAGAGCGTGTATGTCCAGATTCTTGTGACATTCGTAGCTGATGAGGTAATGCCTGTTGCCTTTGTGATTGCGCATAAAGAGGTTTTTGCAATGGGTTGCCTCGATGTCTTTCCAATAGGCAAGGCAATCCTCAATGGTGAAGATTGCCGGGTGATAGTGGACCTCATAGCTTATTCCGTGGCCATCCAGCCAGGAGAGTGTTCTCTGTATCTTTTCTGACGGCATAGGTTGTTCTGTCTGCTGCTATGCAAAAATACATAAATTCTGCCCTCGCATCAAGAATTTTGGCTATCTCGTAGTGGTGGAGAAAAAAAGCGCAGCCGAGGATTGCTGCAGGAAGCAGCAAAAAGCAAGCAGGCACGGAATGTGCCCAAACAAATGTAGTCAATTATTAAGAATTTTCCTTACCTTTGCATCGGTTCATCGTAGGGCATTGCCCTGCTTTGGGCCCCGCTGAAGTCAGATTCGAAAGATTCTGGCTTCTTCTATTTTGGGACGGCTTAGTTCATTCATCTGTATGATCGATTTTGACGTACTGCGAACAGATCATGAGTACGTTTTCTGCCAAAATCCAAATAAGATTTGCTCAAAAAAACAGAATATATTTCAAAATAAATCCTATCTTTGCGCTGACATTATAATGTTAGTTTTATGGATATATATCACGGCTCACCTTTGATAATAGAAGCTCCCGAATTCGGGAAGGGGAATCCAATGAATGATTACGGGCTTGGATTCTATTGCACGGAGGATATTGAATTAGCAAAAGAATGGGCTTGCAAGACGCCCAGAGATGGTTTTGCAAACAAATACTCCATTGATAAAACGGAGCTTGACATTCTGAATCTGACAGCTGGAGATTGGCACATTCTGAATTGGCTTGCAATACTACTGGAAAACAGAAGTTTTGAAATAGGCAATCCTGTTGCCAAAGATGCGAAAGAGTATATCCTCCAAACATTTCTGCCGGATTATAAGAGCAGGGACATAATCATAGGATACAGAGCTGATGATTCGTATTTCTCGTATGCTAAAGCGTTCCTCAGTGGGGGAATTCCGCTTAAGGCACTGGCAGAGGCAATGAAACTTGGAAAACTTGGGGAACAGCTCTGCATCAGGAGCAAGGTCGCTTTCAACAGACTCCGATATGTCGATGCTACAATTGCTAATGGGCAAGAATATTATATCAAACGGACGGCAAGAGATACAAAAGCAAGAGAAGATTACCTGAAACTGCTCGACTTGTCGGTTCGTGATAAAGATTCCATCTATATCTTGGATATTCTCAGACAGGAGTGGAAAAATGACGATGAACGCTTACGATAAGATATATCTCGAAGACGCAGCCCATAATTTCGGTGTTATGGTAGATTGTGCGGTGAATACGATAGCCTGCCCGGCAGAGCAGTTTTGGGACCGTTTCCTGGCAAGTAGTATAGAGTGGCGCTTTTCTCGCGGAGCCGTGGATATCATCGCAGGGCATTCGGGAATTGAACTCGCCCTGATGGTGTTTGGCGAAACAGGAAGGATAATCGAGACTTGCGATACGTCGATATCGATCTCATCAAGAGAGTATTGGGCGGGCGTCACATTGGCTCAATATCAAAGGAATACCGGATTGTCATTCAAGGAACTCACCGCCAGGGGACTAGGCCTTACACAGACCATGGCAATGTTCAACCCTCTGCACGAAGCGGATCAGACAACGTTTGAAATGGTGGCGACGGACATTATCGGGAATGAAAACAGAGATAATTCCTGGCTGAAAACAGCAC
>JAZRVN010000037.1:0-59607 GCA_045599225.1 Candidatus Cryptobacteroides sp. | reverse complement strand
CGGTGAAATCTTGGATACGCCCTTCTTGGTGCGGGACGACATCGCGATGATAGGCACGCCTTCCTCTGCAAGGGATGCTCCGTAGATGAAGTCAACCTGTCCGCCGACACCGCTGAAGTGCTTCGTGCCGATGGAGTCTGCGCATACCTGTCCGGTAATGTCCATCTCAACAGCTGAGTTGATGGCGGTCATACGAGGATTCTTGGCGATCACAAAAGGATCGTTGGTGTAACCCACGTCCATCATCAATACGTCAGGGTTGTTGTCGATGAAGTCATATACCTTCTGCGAGCCCATAAGGAAGGTAGATACAATCTTACCCTTGTCGGTGACCTTGTTGGAGCCATTGATGACGCCCTTCTCGACCAGGACGAGCACGCCGTCAGCGAACAACACCGTGTGGATACCGAGGTTCTTATGGTTTCCGAGCTTAGCCAGAATAGCATTAGGGAGAGCTCCGATTCCAAGCTGGAGGCAGGCTCCGTCCTTAATGAGAGGCAAGCAGTTCTCTCCAATGGCGAGGTCGGTCTCATCCGGCACGACAACCTTGGCCTCCATAAGAGGCGTGTCGTCCTGTACGAAGATGTCAATCTGGTCGATTGAAATCATTGCCTGGCCGAAAGCGCGGGGAACGTGAGGGTTGATAACGGCAATAACGGTCTTTGCGCACTCAACTGCGGCGAGGGTCGCATCGACGCTGGTGCCGAGGGATACCATACCATTCTCGTCGGGAGGGCAAACCTGAATCATTGCGACATCACAAGGAACAGCTCCGCAGCGGTACAGCTTCTGAGTCTCGGAAAGGAATACCGGGATATAGTCTGCATAACCGCTCTGAACGCCCTTGCGGACATTGCCGCCGATGAAGAAGCCCTGATGGAAGAAAATTCCGCTGTACTTCTCTTCAGCGTAAGGTGCGGGACCTTCAGTGTGGAGATGGTGGATGCGTACGTCCTCCAGCTCTCCTGCATCACCTCTGCGGCACAGAGCCTGAATCAGGCACTGAGGTGCGCTGGCAACGCTGCTGAAATGCATATGGTCACCGGATTTGACGACCTTTACAGCTTCGTCTGCACTGACAAAATTAATCTGTTTCATAAGCTTCTACTCTTTTCCCAACATAAGTTTCATCATCGTAGCAGCAGAATAAGCCACGGGAGTACCGGGGCCGAAGATTGCTGCAACACCAGCCTTGTAGAGGTAGTCATAGTCCTGGGTGGGAATTACACCACCGGCAACGACCATAATGTCCTCGCGGCCGAGCTTGCGGAGCTCCTCAATGAGCTGAGGGATGAGGGTCTTGTGACCGGCAGCAAGTGAGGATGCACCCACGATATGCACGTCGTTCTCGACGGCTGCGCGGGCGGCCTCCTCCGGAGACTGGAAGAGAGGTCCCATATCCACATCATATCCGCAGTCAGCGTAACCGGTAGCTACCACCTTGGCACCGCGGTCGTGTCCGTCCTGACCCATCTTGGCAATGAAGATACGGGGACGACGTCCTTCTTTCTTTGCGAATTCGTCTGTAAGGCGGACAGCTTCCTCGAACTGTGCATCCTTCTTGTATTCTGAACTGTACACTCCTGAAATTGTTCTGATTGTTGCCTGATAGCGACCTACGACTTTCTCGCACGCATCGCTGATTTCACCGAGGGTGCAGCGGAGTTTCGCGCACTCGATGGCAGCCTCGAGCAGATTGCCCTTCTTTGTGCGTACTACCTCGGTAAGAGCATCGAGAGCTGCCTTGCAGGCCTTCTCGTTACGCTTGGCGCGAAGTTCTGCCAGAGACTCTTCCTGCTGCTTCCTTACGGCGTCGTTGTTGATTTCGAGAATGTCGATGGGATCTTCGTGCTCAAGACCGTATTTGTTGATTCCGACTATTGTCTGCGCACCGGAGTCGATACGTGCCTGGGTGCGGGCTGCGGCCTCTTCGATACGCATCTTGGGAATGCCTGTTTCGATGGCCTTTGCCATACCGCCGAGTTTCTCTACTTCCTCGATGAGGGCCCAGGCCTTCTCTACGAGTTCGTTTGTAAGGTTCTCAACATAGTATGAACCGGCCCAGGGGTCGATCTGCTTGCAGACCTTGGTTTCGTTCTGAATGTAAATCTGAGTGTTGCGGGCAATGCGGGCCGAGAAGTCGGTAGGAAGGGCGATGGCTTCGTCAAGAGCGTTTGTATGCAGGCTCTGGGTGTGGCCGAGTACGGCAGACATTGCCTCTACTGCCGTACGTCCCACATTGTTGAAAGGATCCTGCTCGGTGAGAGACCAGCCGGAAGTCTGGCTGTGGGTACGCAGCGGCATAGACTTGTCGCTCTTGGCACCGAAGCTCTTCACAATCTTTGCCCAGAGAAGACGTCCTGCGCGCAGCTTGGCAATCTCCATGAAATGGTTCATGCCGATACCCCAGAAGAATGAAAGACGAGGTGCGAACGCATCTACGTCGATACCTGCATTGACACCTGCACGGAGGTATTCCATACCGTCGGCAAGAGTATATGCGAGTTCGATGTCAGCGGTGGCTCCGGCCTCCTGGATGTGATATCCGGAGATGGAGATGCTGTTGAACTTGGGCATATTCTTGGATGTGAACTCGAAGATGTCGGCGATGATTCTCATAGAGAACTCGGGCGGGTAGATGTAGGTGTTGCGTACCATAAACTCCTTGAGGATGTCGTTCTGGATGGTACCTGCCATCTCTTCAAGCTTTGCGCCCTGCTCGAGTCCCGTTACAATGTAGAATGCAAGGATAGGAAGCACTGCTCCGTTCATTGTCATAGACACGGACATCTTGTTCAGGGGAATTCCCTCGAACAGTCTCTTCATGTTCTCTACCGAGCATATGCTTACACCTGCCTTGCCCACATCTCCTATGACTCTCATATTGTCGGGGTCATAGCCGCGGTGGGTGGGAAGGTCAAAGGCAACGGACAGTCCCTTCTGGCCGGATGCAAGGTTGCGCCTGTAGAACGCGTTCGATTCTTCGGCTGTGGAGAATCCTGCATACTGACGGATGGTCCACGGCTTGAAAGGATACATCATTGAATAAGGTCCGCGCAGGAAAGGAGGAAGACCGGCGACGAAGTCGAGATGCTCCATTCCCTCGAGATCTTCCTTAGTATAAACCGCCTTTACACCGATTTGTTCAGGGGTTTTCCAAACTATATCATTCTTTGCCATAATTAGATACCGAGTTTTTGATTAAACGATTTCAGAGTTTCGAGCTGATTTACCTTTACGTGTATGAAGTTCTCGATGCCTGCGGCCTTGAGTTCTTCTGCACATTCGGGATTGCCCGCTACCACGAACAATGCCTTTCCTGCAAGGCAGTTGAATGCGGGGATGGCATACTGAGCGTATTCCTCGTCTGAAGAGCAAATCACTACAATGTCGGCTCCGGCCTTCAGCGCAGCGTCAACGCCTTCCTCGACGGTGGCGAATCCGAGATTGTCCACTACCTTGTATCCTGCCGATGCAAGGAAATTGCAGGAGAACTGCGCGCGTGCCTGACGCCATACCAGGCTGCCGATGGTGAGCATAAATGCAACGGGCTGCTTTGCCGCCTTTTCGGTTGTAAGACGCAGCGCCTCGAATTCAGAGGAAAGTCTGGAAGTGGAGATACCCTTGTAAGGAGTCTCCCCGTCTGCCTTTGCGCATTTGCAGCAGCACTCCAGAGGTGCCTTTCCGTTTGAAACCTCTGTGAAGTTGGGGAACTGGTTGGTTCCGAGAATGAATTCGCGTGATTGTGCGGCCAGAGTGTGGCGCTTCGTGTCGGAAGCTGTGATGGCGTCCTGAACGAGGCCTTTCTTTGCGCATTCTACAATGCCGCCGTCTTCCTGAACCTTGAGGAAAATCTTCCAGGCCTCGGCTGCCAGCGAATCAGTAAGCACTTCAATGTAGTATGAACCACCGGCGGGGTCGACAACCTTGTCGAAGTGTGATTCCTCCTTAAGGAGAAGCTGCTGGTTGCGGGCTATGCGCTCCGAGAACTCATCGGGTTTCTCGTATGCCGCATCGAAGGGAGTTACTGTTATGGAGTTCACACCTGCGATTGCGGCAGACATGGTTTCTGTCTGCGAGCGGAGCAGATTGACGTATGAATCGAACAGGGTCATATTGTAGAACGAAGTCTTTGCGTGGATGCAAGCCTTGCAGGCCTGCTTGTCGTCTGCTGCAAATTCCTCTGCAATCTTTGACCATAACATACGGGCAGCGCGGAACTTCGCTATTTCCATAAAGTAGTTGGTGCTGATGCCCATATTGAATTTGATTCGGCGTGCGGCTTCGCTTCCCTTTACGCCCTCTTCAGAAAGACGCTTCAGGTATTCGGCTCCCCAGGCAAGGGAATATCCGAGTTCCTGAACAATGTAGGCACCGCTGTCGCTGAGCGCGGCTCCGTTTACAGAGATAACCTTGAATGAGGGATAATCCTTGACTGTCTCAATCAGGGCCTTGCCTGTCGAAATCAGACTCTCGGTATCCTTACCCTTCATTATCATACCCTTGATAGGGTCGAAGTCGATGGATGCGTTGATGCGTGCGGGGTCATAACCCTTCCGGGCGAAGTAATCGACAAGAATCTGTGCGAGTTCCAAAGCGTGCTTGGCACATACTCTGAAATTGAGTTCCACGCAGTCGCAGCAGATGCCTTCGAGCAGTGTCTTCACGTATTCTGCGCCCAGCTGCTCTGCGGGAATGTAGAAACCAAGCGAATCGATGCCTTTTCCAAGAACGTCGAGTGCTTTCTTGTTTGCCTCTGCAGCACAGTTGCCGCATATTTCCTGACGGACGAACCAGTTGTTGTCTCCCGCCTTGTTGCCCCTTACATAGGGGAATTCACCCGGCTCTGAGCCGAGCGTGCTCAATTTCTCCAAATCCTCTTTCATATAAAAAGGCTGAACGGAGAATCCCTCATCGGTCTTCCATACCAGCTTTTTTTGGAAATCGGCGCCTTTCAGATCGACTTGAATCTTGTCAAGCCAGTCCTGGCGGGTAGGAGAAGTGAATTCAGAAAATAGTTTTTTGTCTGACATTTTGGGTATAGTTGTTAAAATTCAGAAATATTCTATTTGATCAGTTTGTAATATTCGTCCAGCAGCGAATGTGCTGCGGTGAATGGAGTCATCTGAGCGTTCCATACGGATTCTTCGGCCTGATTCAGGCGTATTTCCATCCTGCGATAGAAATCCCCGAGAATAGCCGAATCGATGGTCTCCCTCATCCAGTAATTGTTCTGCCGCCTGCGGCGTATGTCGAAATGCCCGTTGGCCTTCACGAAATCTATGTAGGAGAAAATCATTTCGAATATCTCCTTTATTCCGGTGCCGTTAAGCCCCGAGTAGGTGAGGACCTTGCGGGTCCAGCCGCTCTCGGGAGCGGGGAAGAAATGAAGTGCGCCCCGCAGCTGTATTGCTGAAAGATTGCAGGCCTCCACGTTGTCCCCGTCGCATTTGTTTATGACAATCCCGTCGGCCATCTCCATAATGCCGCGCTTGATACCCTGGAGTTCGTCTCCGGCGCCGGAGAGTTGGATTACAAGGAAGAAATCCACCATTGACTGGCAGGCGGTCTCACTCTGTCCCACTCCTACGGTCTCGATGAAGATTTTGTCGTAACCGGCGGCTTCGCAAAGCAGGACCGTTTCCCTTGTCTTGCGCGCTACCCCGCCGAGACTTCCGGCCGAAGGGCTCGGACGGATGAATGCATCCTTGCGCTGCACGAGAGTTTCCATACGGGTCTTGTCTCCGAGAATGCTGCCCTTGCCGAACTCCGAAGAAGGGTCGATGGCCAGCACGGCCAGCTTGCCCCCGTAATTGTCCAGAAGGTGCACCCCGAACTTGTCTATGGAGGTGCTTTTACCGGCTCCCGGCACGCCGCTTATTCCTATGCGCACCGACTTTCCGCTGAGCGGGAGACATTTCTCAATGACTTCCTGTGCCTTTGCGTAATGGTCCGGGTTTGTGCTTTCCACAAGCGTGACCGCCTGGGAAAGGACCGTTATGTCACCTTTCTCTATGCCCTCTACCATTTCTGCCACAGTCAGTTCGTGGCGGCGGAAACTGTATCTTCCGAGGTAGGGATTGACGGTTGGCGGCTGGGCAATTCCTGCTTTTACTTCAAGTCCCTCGTAGGCTGTGTCGTTCTCTGGATGTTCCATTTCCCGGGATTGTTAAAGTTTTGTATCTTCAATGCCTGAATCGGCATTGAGCCTGCGCGAAAGAGCGAACAGCAGGTCGGAAAGACGGTTGAGGTACTGAAGCGCCCCGCCCGCGTCCGCCCCGGTCTGCTCTTCCCGAAGGAATGTTACCACGCGGCGTTCCACTCTCCGGCATACGGTCCTGCATACCTGACATTGGCACGATGCCGCACTTCCTGTGGGGAGAATGAAACACTTCAAATGAGGAAGACCGCGCTCGATGGAGTCGATTTCCGTTTCAAGCGTTTTGATTTCTTCGGCAAACGTTTTCCCGGCTTCGGGGTAAGCAATGGCCCCTCCGACTGCGAACAGCTCCCGAATTATCCTTTCCAGCAGCGGCTTGTAATACGAAGCTCTGCGGCTGGCAGGAATACTGCCGTCCGCAGAGCATAACGCATTCAGGAAAGAAATTTGCGAGGTCAATTCGTCCACATCTCCGTACGCCTCCACTCGGGCGTTGTCTTTGGACACTCGTTTTCCGTTCGGCAGGGATGTGTCCCCGCTATCTCCTTTCCTGGTATAAAGTGACATTATTTCTTCTTTTCACAAAGTTCCGTGAGAATGCTTTGGGTAGCCTTGGGATGAAGGAAAGCTATGTTCATTCCGTCGGCACCGGCCCTGGGAGCCGCATCGATGGTGCGGATCGACTTTTCACCGCACTCGGCGAGTGCATTTGCAACGCCGTCCTCTACGGCATAAGCCATATGGTGGAATCCCGGACCTCTTGACTCAAGGAACTTGGCTACTGTGCTGTCGGGGCTCGTGGGCTCGAGAAGCTCGAGCTTTGTGTCTCCGACCTTAAGGAAGGCAGTCTTTACTTTCTGGTCGGCTACTTCTTCTGTCTTGTAGCATTCGAAACCAAGGACTTTCTCGTAGAAGGGGAGAGCCTCTTCTATGCTGTTTACGGCAATGCCGATGTGTTCGATATGTGAAATTTTCATAATGCTGTTGTATTTATTGAATTAAACTATCCGAGGAATCCCAGGAGGATACCTGCTGCTACGGCTGAACCGATAACGCCTGCAACGTTGGGTGCCATTGCGTGCATAAGCAGATGATTGCCGGGGTCGCACTCGAGGCCTACAACTTCGGATACACGCGCACTGTCAGGCACTGCCGATACGCCTGCGTTACCGATTAGAGGGTTAATCTTGCGTCCTTCCTTGCAGAAGAGGTTCATGAACTTGACGAACAGAACTCCGCAGGTCGTAGCGATTACGAACGACAGGAGTCCGAGTCCGAAAATCTTTATGGAATTTCCTGTAAGGAATACGTCGGCCTGTGTGGATGCACCTACGGTAAGTCCGATGAGGGTTGTCACAACGTCGATGAGCGGTCCGCGGGCGGTCTCGGCCAGACGGCGGGTCACTCCGGACTCCTTGAGGAGGTTACCGAAGAAAAGCATACCGAGCAGAGGAAGTCCTGAAGGAACGATGAATGCTGTGCAGATGAATCCGACGATAGGGAAGATAATCTTCTCTTTCTGGCTTACCGTGCGGGGTTTGGCCATACGGATCATTCTCTCTTTCTTGGTGGTGAGAAGCAGCATAATAGGCTTCTGGATTACCGGCACGAGGGCCATATATGAGTAGGCCGACACGGCGATGGCTCCCATCAGTTCAGGTGCCAGACGTCCGCTCAGGAAGATGGCGGTAGGACCGTCGGCTCCACCGATGATGCCAATGGCACCGGCTTCGCTGGGAGTGAATCCGAATGCGAGAGCGAGAAGATATGCGCCGAAGATACCGCACTGGGCGGCTGCTCCGATGAGAATCAGCCGGGGTTGCGATATCAGCGCCGAGAAGTCGGTCATAGCGCCTATGCCGAGGAAGATCAGCGGCGGATACCATCCCTGCCTTACTCCCTGATACAGAATGTTGAGCACTGAATTCTGCTCATAGATGCTGACCTGAAGTCCCGGGAAGAGAGGAATGTTACCTATAATCATACCGAAACCGATGGGTACGAGCAGAAGCGGCTCCCAATGCTTGACAATACCCAGGGTGATGAAGACAAGTCCGATGCCTATCATCGCCAGGTGCTGCCAGGTGAAATTCGCAAATCCGGTGAATTGCCAGAACTGCTGGAGGCTTTCAATAATATTTTCCATTAAGCGACAGTTACTATGTTGGCACCTTCGAGTACTGAGTCGCCATTGTGAACGTGGATGGTTGCAACGGTTCCGTCAAACTCGGAAAGAATCTCGTTCTCCATTTTCATAGCCTCGAGGACAGCGAGCTTCTGACCTCTCTTTACGGCCTGGCCTTCTCTGACGTCTATGCTGAGGATAACGCCGGGAAGAGGGCTCTTTACTGTTTTTCCGCCTGCGGGAGCTGCTGCTGCAGGTGCTGCCTGTGCCGCAGGAGCGGGCGCAGGGGATGCGACGGGAGCTGCAGCTGCGGCTGCAGGAGCGGGTGCTGCCTGTGCTGCAGGAACGGGTGCGGGAGCGTTTTCGAGCTCTACACTGTATGAAACACCGTTTACTGTGACGTCGGCGTTCTTGCCTTCGATACCGTTGATGGCTACGTTGTATTCGTTGCCATTGATTTTGAATTTATACTCTTTCATAATTATTTCTGTTTTCTGAGGTTCAACATTTTGTTTCCCCACGCACTCTGGCAGGGCTTGATGGTGAGCACGAACGGGCCACCGTCGTGAGAGTTGCAACTTGTGTGCAAATGAAGCGCGGTGGCGATAGCGGCATATACCTCGTCGCCTCCGTTCAGATGAAGAGCCATCGCTATTGCTGCAGCTGTATTCTCATCCACCTTCCCTGATTCTTTCCTTACGGCTTTCACCTTCTTCTCCTTGGGCTTTCTCTTGTATTTGCCCGAGAAGATGTTTCCGGACAGGGAGTAGATGAAATAAAGAATGATGAGGCCGATGAACACGGTGCTTACTGCGATGAGCGTAAGGGTGAATCCGTGCGGGTCGGTCTGCCACAGACTTTCGGCTTTGTCTGTTATGGTGTGACCGTTGATGTAAGGTCTGGCTTCGAGCAGGTTTATCATAACGGCAGATTATCGTGTTTCTTTGCGGGGACGTTCTGCTGCTTGCCACGGAGCGATTCGAGCGCGCGGATTACGCGGAAACGTGTGGTTGCAGGTTCGATTACATCCTCGATGTAGCCCTTCTGGGCTGCCTGATAAGGATTTGCGAAGAGGTCATTGTACTCGGCCGTGCGTGTGGCTTTGAGCTGTGCCCTCTTTTCGGGGTCTTCCTCTTCTTTCAGTTCCTTTCCGTACAGAACGCCCACGGCTCCGTCGGCACCCATCACAGCTATGTTTGCCGTAGGCCAGGCATAGTTGATGTCGCCGCGCAACTGCTTGCAGCTCATTACAATGTGGGCTCCGCCATAACTCTTGCGCAGAGTTACCGTAACCTTGGGAACGGTGGCCTCGCCGTATGCATAGAGAAGTTTTGCTCCGTGGGTGATGATTCCGCCGTATTCCTGCTGTGTTCCGCAGAGGAATCCAGGGACGTCCACGAGAGTCACGAGAGGAATGTTGAATGCGTCGCAGAAGCGTACGAACCTGGCGGCCTTGCGGCTTGCGTTGATGTCAAGCACGCCGGCCATAGCCTTGGGCTGGTTTGCCACGATGCCCACGCTCTGTCCGTTCATATGAGCGAAACCTACTATGATGTTCTTTGCGAAAGAGGCGTGAACCTCGAAGAAATCTCCGTCATCCACTATGCTGTTGATGACTGTGTACATATCGTATGCCTGGTTGAGGTTTTCAGGAATGAATGTGTTGAGCGAATCCTCGAGCCTTCCGACAGGGTCGTTGGTGGGTTTTGCAGGCGCTTCCTCCAGATTGTTCTGGGGAAGGAAAGAGAGCAGTTTCTTCAGGGATGCGATTGCCTCGTTTTCATTCTCGGCAGCGAAATGTGCCACACCGCTCTTGGATGTGTGAACCCAGGACCCGCCGAGGTCTTCCTGGCTCACAACTTCTCCGGTTACGCTCTTCACTACGGACGGTCCTGTAAGGAACATATAGGAAGTGTCTTTTACCATAAGGGTGAAGTCGGTCAATGCAGGGGAGTAAACGGCTCCGCCGGCACAGGGACCGAAAATACCGCTGATCTGGGGGATTACTCCCGAACAGAGGATGTTCCTTTCAAAGATGTCGGCATATCCTGCAAGGGCGTCGATACCCTCCTGGATACGTGCTCCGCCTGAGTCGTTGATGCCGATGAAGGGTGCTCCGCACTGCAGGGCCATATCCATAACCTTGCATATCTTTTCTGACATTGTCTTGCTCAGGGAACCTCCGCTTACGGTGAAATCCTGTGCGAAAACATAAACGATACGACCGTCGATCGTACCTCTACCCGTTACGACGCCATCTCCGTCGGTATGGGACTTTTCCATACCGAAGTTGGTGCAACGGTGCTGAACGAAGGTGTCGAATTCTTCGAAGCTGCCTTCATCGAGCAATAGCGCCAGACGCTCGCGTGCGGTCATCTTGCCTTTTTCGTGCTGTGCATCGATTCGTTTCTGACCACCGCCAAGCTCGGCTTGGGCCCTGCGGGCCTTGAGAGAACTGAGTTTGTCTTCCATATTTTTATATAAAACGTTGTGATTTGCCGTTGAATTGCATTCAATTGTAATATCGTACAAAGATACAGACTTTGTCTGTCCTGTGGTAGGTTTTGCAAGTGTATTTTCCGATAACGGCAATCGGTTGCTATCGGAAATATCATCCGGCGTCAAAGCCTTATGACTGTCTTGCCGAACTCTTCTATGATTTTGGCGACACCCTCGGGGACTGAGACCTGGGCGCTGCGCCTCGCCAGAGCATCCGTCAATTCTCGCAGTTCTTCGGCAGGGTCCCATTCCTTAGACGTCAACTCTTTGAGACTTACCGGATTGGGTAGCTCAGGCGGCCATTCTGTCTGGTTTATGTTAAGTCCCACTCCGACTATCGAAAAATCGATTTTTCCGGCGCGAATGGTGTTCTCGACCAGTATTCCGCAAATCTTTTTCTCCCCGACCCAGATGTCGTTGGGCCATTTTATCCAGGGCTCTATGCCCTTTGAGTGCAGATAATCCCGAATTCCCAGCGCCATTATGGATGTAACTGCCAGAGCTTCGGACGCTTTGAGGCAGCGATGCCTCAGCAGAACGGAAAATGTAAGGTTCTTCCCCGGAGCGGAATGCCAGGTGTGGTCGCCCTGGCCGCGCCCCGCCGATTGCCGTTCGGCAGCCACTATCGCCAAATCGCCCGATTGGCTGAGGCGTCTTCTGAGTTCGTCGTTGGTTGAGTCGGTGTTTTCCAGCCAGATTATGCTGCGTTCCGTAGAAGGGTGTTCCATACTTGTAATACTTGACACAAATATATAACTTTGTACAATAATAGGAAACACAAAACAGGGATTCATTATGGAAATCAGACAGCTGAAGTATTTCGTAAGAATGGCGCAAACTCTGAATTTCTCCGAGGCTGCGCGCAGTCTGTACGTAAGCCAGAGCACGCTCTCTCAGCAGATTAAGTCTCTTGAAGACGAACTCGGCACAACCCTTTTCCAGCGTGACTCCCACTCGGCATCCATTACTGAAAGCGGGGCGATGCTCCTGCCCCTCGCTATACAGACAATTCAGGACGCCGAGGCCTGCAAGGCGCAGGTCAACGACCTCAAGGAGATGCTCACGGGAGAACTCAATATTGGTGTGACCTACTCTTTCAGCCATATCCTCACGCAGACAATCAAGAATTTCGTCAGGGAGTACCCGGGAGTAAAATTGAACATTTTCTATCGGAATATGGGGGAACTGATGGAGGCTCTCCGGCACCGGGAGGTGGATCTGGTGCTGGCCTTCAAGCCCGACCAGCCCTATAATGAAATAGAATCCAGCAACCTTTTCGGTGACTCTCTTTCCGTTATTATGCGCAAGGACCACCCCCTCGCGGGCAGGAAATCCATAAGTCTCGAGCAACTGGGCCATTACCGTCTCGCCATCCCGGCAAAAGGACTTCAGGCTCGCAATGCACTCGAGGAGAATATATGCATCGAACGCTCGGACCTGAACGTCTGCCTTGAAATCAACGAGGCCAATATCCTCCTGGACATTGTTCAGGACAACAATCTTCTGACTATGCTGTCCGAGGCCTCCATCCGGGGAAGGGAGTCTCTGAAAGCAGTGCCTCTCGACCTTCCCTACAACAGGATGCAGGGCTGTGTACATACGCTCAAACGCGTTTACCACAAGCGGAGCGCCGAAGTTTTCGTGAAGATGCTCCGCGACGTGAATGCAATCCACGAAATTTCCAACAAATGGCAATAATCAAAGAACTTAACGGCATTGCTCCCAGGATTGGCGAGCGGTGCTTCATTGCAGAGAATGCTGCATTGATAGGGGATGTTACCATAGGTGACGACTGCAGTATATGGTACGGTGCCGTACTTCGCGGCGACGTAAACCCTATAGTGGTCGGAGACCGGGTGAACATTCAGGACGGTGCGGTGCTCCACACGCTCTACAAGCGCTCGGTCGTGGAAATCGGCAATGACGTGTCCGTAGGCCACAATGCAGTGATACACGGAGCCCGGGTCGGCAACAACGTGCTTGTGGGGATGGGTGCGATACTGATGGACGGCGCCGTCATACCTGACAACACTGTCATAGCTGCAGGCGCGGTTGTGCTCAGCAACCAGATCCTCGAGCCCGGCGTGTATGCAGGCATTCCTGCAAGGAAGGTCAAGGACTCGTCCGATGCGGTGGCGGCCGCGGCCCATAAGAACGCCCAGGGGTATCTTCTCTACAAAGATTGGTATAAATAAAATTTGTTGTATCTTTGTCCAGGCTATGGTGAGCCACGCGGTGTGGCTTGAAAAGGGAATCGGGTGAAAGACCCGGACTGTGCCCGCAGCTGTAAGTTCCGCAATCGTCCCGAAATCTTTGCCATTGTCCGAAAGGATGAGAAGGCTCCGGACGGGGAACAAGTCAGAAGACCTGCCATAGTTAAGTCAAACAGGTGAAGCCCGGGGGCAGGTTTTCGTTGAGACAATACAATAATGTTTCTCTTTTCTTTATTATCAGTTGCGGCCGGTCTGCTTCCGGCAGAGCCTTCAGACACTCTCCAGCCGGTTACAATCGTAGCGGACCGCGGCGTTGTGGTATCCAGAACCGATACCGTTCAAATCCAACATTCCATTTCAATTACCGATGCTTTTTCCTCCATTCCGGGGATGTATGTCTGCGACTACGGCGGACTTGCCGGCCTCAAGAACGTCAGTCTGCGCAGCCTGGGAAGTCCTCACGCCGCAATCTATTTCGACGGAGTGCGGGTGGGGAACGTCCAGACCGGTCAGGCCGACCTTGTATTCCTGGATTTCGGGAATTGCGGCAGTACGGTCATAGACTATGCCCAGAACAGTATTTCATTCAAGACTGCCCGGCCGCAGTTCGGAACCCGCAATGTGGGTGGCAACGTCAGGTTCCGCGGCGGGTCTTTCGGGACGTACGAGCCATCCGGACGGCTCGACTTCCGCCTGTCCGACAAGGTTAGCCTGTCCGCTACAGCATCGGCCGTTTTCAGCAGGGGGGACTTCCCTCTGCAGGATGGAACCCCCAGAACCAACAATGATATCGGACAGCTGCGCGCCGCCCTCGATTTATGGGGACTTATGGATGGAGGCGACTTTCACGCCAAGGCATATTTCAACGGAGCGAAGCGCGGTACTCCGGGCTCTGCCGACTGGCCCTCTCTCGACAGGCAGAATGACCGCAACGCCTTTGTTCAGGGCGTGATGCGCACTCAGGTTTCCCCGCTGTATCATTTGAGCGCCAGCGCCAAACTCTCGCTCGACGATTTGTTGTATCTGAGCGAGTGGGGCGACAACCGCTACAGGCAGACGGAAGCCCAGGTCAACACCTCGCACAAGTTCACCGTAAACAATTGGCTCGATGCCTCCCTTGCAGCTGACTTCCAGTGGGACGGTTTGGACTCCGACCTGTATTCCAATGCCCGCTCGTCGGTTTTCACCACTGTCTCGGCAGCTTTCCATCCCGGCAGGTTCAAGGCCGACGTAGCCCTGGAATATGCCGGAGTCTTTGACAGGGACGGGCGGAAACGCAATATCCTTTCTCCTTCGGCAGACCTTCGTTGGAATGTCTTAAAGGGCTTTGACATTCTGGCGTTTGCGCGAAGGGCTTACCGTACGCCAACATTCAACGAGCTGTATTATCCCGGATACGGCAATCCCGACCTGCAGGCCGAGGATGCCTGGCTGACAGATGTCGGGGTAGAATACCACTGCTCTCCCGGCAAGCACCTGCAGATTCAGGCTAAAGCCGATGCCTTCTTCAATCGTTTGAAGAACAGGATTGTTTCGGCTCCTACGGAGATGGATCCGAATGTATGGCTCCCGTATAATATCGGAGTGGTTCAGATGTCGGGGGCCGATGCGCGTGCGGAACTCCAATATTCAAAAGGAAACTGGAAATCTTCCTTCTCGGCCCGCTACAGCTTTCAGAATGCAATTGACAGGACTCCCGACAGCTATTCTTTCAACCAGCCTGTCCCCTATGTTTCCAGGCATACTGTGATTCTGGAAGCGGATGCCGCATACAGGGGATGGTTTGCCTCAATGGGATGGAACTGGAGGGGAGGTCGTTTCGACCCTTCGGGGCAGATGCCCGATTACAACACTCTGGACCTTAATGCCGGGAAAGACATCAAACTTCCGGGGGAGCTTGTTCTCGGGGTCAAGTTCATAGGGCGCAACCTCACCGACTGCCGCTACGAACTCTTTGGCGGCTACCCTATGCCCGGACGCTCGTTTTATGGAGAAGTCAGTCTGAAATTCTAGTTTATGCTCAATATTCTGTATGTTATTCTTTGCGGCATCGCACTCCCGATCGGGGGAGTGCAGATGCAATATCTCTGGCGCAATCAGCTCGGGGACATCTACTCTCTGGGCCTGGGCAGCGCAGCGTGCCTGGGTGCCGCGGCGGCAACTATGACCGGATGGTGTTCGCTCACGGTAGGTGCTTTCATCTGTCAGGCAATCTGCGCCCTGATTGTCTGTCTGGTCGCCATAAGGCTGAACACCTCCCGTCTCATTACCTTCGGTATTCTCTTCGGAACGTTCATTGGCTCGATAGGCACGATAGTGGTCACCAATGCTCCTACGGGCGATCTTCTGAAGCAGTATTACCTTTGGGGCGCCGCAAATTTCAAATTGCAGGGGGTCACTGCGCTGGACATTGTGATAAGTCTGCTCCTGTTCGCTGCCGGTATGGCTACCGCTATGCTATGCTCCAAAAAGCTCACCAGCCATTTCAAGGGGGAGACGGAACTGCCCAATGCGGCAAAGGCCGGGATACTGTTTATGATAAGCGTGCTGGTCACCAGCGTGGTGAGCATCTGCGGAACCATAGGCTTCGTGAGCCTTGGGGTGCCGAACCTTGTGCGCGCATTGGTTAAGCCCGGCGACATCCGCAGGCAATATGCCCTCTCTGCGCTCATTGGGACAGCCCTGCTCTGCGTGACCTATATTGTAGTTGAATATTGCAACTTCGGCATATATCTTCCGGTGAGCGCAACAATGGCTCTAATTGCCTTGCCGCTGACTGCCGTTCTCTTTTTCAAGGAAAAGGGTTAGGAAACTTTTCGTATCTTTGCTTCAAGTTCGATTCCCGATTGTATGACAGTAAAAAAGTTTGATTTCAGGTTTTGCGCCCTGCTTACCATCGTGCTCTCAGTGACTGCCTTCCTATGGTTCGTTCCTGTCAGTTTCTTTGGAATCGACGCCCTTACCGTCGTCCAGCGGCGGGTCATCGCCATCTTCGCATTTGCCGCTTTGATGTGGATGTTCGAAATCATTCCGAACTGGACCACTTCGCTGCTGGTCATTGTCCTGTCTTTGCTCACGGTCTCAAACAGGGGATTTGGATTCCTGTGCAGGGAAGAATTCGGCACTTTGGTGAATTACAAGGCCTTGATGGCTTCGTTCGCCGATCCTGTAGTAATGCTCTTCCTTGGAGGATTCGTCCTTGCCATTACGGCTTCGAAATATGGTCTGGACGTTACCTTGGCCCGTATTCTTCTGAAACCGTTCGGGAAAAATCCCCGGATGGTCCTTCTCGGATTCCTCACAGTCATCTCAATGTTCTCGATGTTTATGAGCGATACGGCTACTGCGGCAATGATGTTTGCATTCCTTGCTCCGGTGCTTGCCTCCATCCCAAGTGACGACAAGGGCAAAATCGGGCTTGTGCTGTCAATCCCCTTCGCTTCGACCCTGGGCGGAATCGGAACTCCCATCGGAACCCCTCCGAATGCGACGGCCGTCAGATTCCTCACAGAGGCCGGCTATGAAGTCAGCTTTATGCAGTGGTCTGTGCGGATGGTGCCCTACGTCATCATAATGATATTGGTTGCCTGGCTGATCCTTCAGATATTCTTTCCGTTCAAATCGAAGGAAATAGTTTTGAAAATACCTGAGAATAAGAGAGCGAAGGACTGGAAGACAGTCGTCGTATGGGTCACTTTCCTGTGCACGTTACTTCTCTGGGCTACCGAGCAGTGGACAAAGATCAACTCCAACGTTGTTGCACTCATCCCTCTCGCAGTGTTCTCCTGTACCGGAATATTTGAAAGGGAAGATATCGGGAAAATCAATTGGAGTGTGCTTTGGCTGGTGGCCGGCGGGTTTGCCCTCGGAACGGACCTTCAAGGCACCGGACTTGCCAAAGTGTTCATCGAAGCCGTGCCTTTCGGCTCTATGAATGTGGTAACCGTATTCATTACAGCAGGCCTTATCTGTTATTCTCTCAGCAATTTTATCAGTAATTCCGCAACTGCGGCTCTGATTATTCCTATCCTTATCATCGTTGCCGAGGGTATGGCTGATCCGCAGGCGGCCAACAACTCAGAATTTCTCGCCCTCGGCGGCACTCACGCCATAATAGTACTTGTTGCAATGTGCGCATCCCTGGCGATGCTTTTCCCCGTTTCCACGCCACCGAACGCCATTGCCAGTTCAACTGGACTTATAAAGACAAAGGATATGTTCAAGGCGGGCATTGTGATAGGCGCCGTCGGGCTCGTGCTCGGCTTCTTCTGGGTATCCAGGTTGTTCCCCTTTGCGTAGAAAAACAAAAAGAGGCCTTTCGACCTCTTTTTGTCGGGATGACCTGACTCGAACAGGCGACCCCCACGTCCCGAACGTGGTACGCTACCAACTGCGCTACATCCCGAAAAAAAAGCTTGCCGTTAAGCAAGCTTATTGATGTAAACTGCGATGCCCGATTTGAGGTTTGCAGCCTTGTTCTTGTGAATAACGCCAATCTTAGCGAGCTTGTCAATCATTGCGAACACCTTGGGTGCATTCTGCTCGGCCTGAGCCTTGTCTGTAGTGTTGCGGATGTCGCGAATAGCGTTTCTTGTTGTCTTTGCATAATACCTGTTGTGCAGGCGGTGCCTCTCGTTCTGGCGATCGGCTTTCTTTGCTGAACTTGTGTTTGCCATTATTAATATTTTTAATATCTGGTAGTGGGTAGCAGAATCGAACTGCTATTGCAAGAATGAAAATCTTGAGTACTAACCGTTATACGAACCCACCTCAATGGTCCCATACGCGTAAGCGCAAATTTGGGACTGCAAAGATAATAATTATTTATTAAAAGACAAATAATTTTTTATTATTTTTCCACCCAGTCCCAGGAGTACAAAACCGACTCGACCTGACGCAGATACAGCCGTTTGTCCTTGCTCGGACGATACACGAACCCTTCGGTTACTACAATATCCCTGCCGTCTTTGCTGTAAAAACTTTCCGATACGAACGGACCTCCCATAAAATCGCCTTCAACCTCCCACATTCCTCTGGTTTGAGCGAAGTCCCGCCCCTTGTACTTGATGTATTCCACGTAAGCGGGGAAATCTTCGGGTCCGGCGGTGGTCATATAGCTTCCGTCCAGCATTCCGGGCACGTTGGCCTTCATAATCTCGTTGCGCCTCTCGATTATGTTCTCCAGCGTGAATTCACCGGCCCCCGATTCGGCCGGGTATTTATATATGAGTATGCCCAGGATGTTCGAACCTTTCATCTCATACTGCACCCAGGCGAAGTCGTCGGTGATTTTGCGGAGCACGTAGCCTGCCGGGAAGTGCGGGGAGCCTCCGAACACTTCTGCCACTTTGGGGAAGATATCCCTCTGCTCGTACTTCTTCGTGTTTCTTATTACACGGTCGCGTTCGGCCATCTCCAGAGCCGAGAGTATCTTGGACTTCTGCCCGCAGAAGGCATCCAGCGCTTCCTGTGCATTCTTCCCGTTGACCCTTATCACGCACTGTGGGTTGGCCCAGCCGTCCTGCAGGTACTCTACACCTTCCTTTTGGGTATCGGGCTTTATGTTGAACAGCAACAGGTTGCGGTGAACCTTGAACATAGTGCTGCTCTCGAAGTTCGAGGGGGAAACGTTAATTAGCGTGTACAGCGGCTCGCGTACCGGAAGGAAAGGACAGTCGGCTCCCAGCGTTTCCCTAACGGTCTGTCCGAGGTCCCCGTCCCATCCGGCTTTGTTTAACACGACCACCACTTCCCCGGCCTTTCCGCTCACGTTGGGCAGATAGGTTTTCCGCTCTTTCGGCTTGCAGGACACTGCCGTCAGCAGCGCCAGCGCTATAAAAAGTGCTTTTTTCATATCTTTAATGTATTAGTCTTCCAATGTCGTTCCCGAATGCCAGCAGCATCAGCCCTATCAGAAGGGCCATACCTATCAGCTGCGTTACGTAGAGGAATCTGTCCGAAGGTTTCTTTCCGGTAAGCATTTCCCCGAGGGTAATGAGCAGATGGCCTCCGTCAAGCCCGGGGATGGGCAGCAGGTTCATCACTCCCAGCATAATGGAGAGCAGGGCCAGAATGTTCACGAATTGCAGCCAGTTCCACCTTTCCGGCATTACCTGCCCTATGGCGATGAAGCTTCCTACCGACTTGTAGGCTCCGGTTGAAGGAGTGACCAGCAGGCGAAGGTCGTCCAGGTAGGAGGAAATTACCTCGCCTGTATGCCTGATCCCGGCGGGAATGGCCTCAAGAGCGCTGTATCTCTCATATTTGATATCAGGCAGATGGCACAAGACTCCCAGTCTTCCAAGACTGTCGACAGCTACGCTGCAAAGAGCCGTATCTCCCTGCGCCTTCACCACAAGGGCCCGGGCTGAAGTTCCGGGGCAGCTTTCGAGGACCTTCCGGGCATCCTGCAGGTATTCGGTGGGGCTTCCGTTTATGTCTATGATTCGGTCTCCCTTGTGCAGCAGGCTGCTGTTGGCCGAACCGGCCTGCACCGAATCAATTACAAAAGGGAGGGCCAGTCCGAACACTCCGGGGGTGTTCATAACGTCCCCTATGTAGTTCCGGTCAATGTAAATGTCCAGGGTGTCGGCACCTCGAAGAACCGTTGCCTTGCGCACGTCCCTGCGGGCAAGCTCAGCCTGCAGCATTTCGAAATTGAGTGGCTCGTAGCCGTCGAATTTCAGAATACGGTCGCCTGTGCGGAATCCCATCTCATAGGACAGTTCATTTACGTAGATGCGGGCGTTTTCGTTGCTGAGATAACTCTTCCCCCAGACACCCATTATGACACAGTAAACCACTACTGCGAACAGGAAATTGTTGAGCACGCCGCCCGAGAGTACAAACATCCGGTGCCAGGCCGGATGACTGCGGTATTCCCACTCTTCGGGCTCGCTCCTGAGCTGCTCCATATCCATCGACTCATCTACCATTCCAGATATCTTGCAGTATCCTCCGAGCGGCAGCCAGCCTATTCCGAACTCGGTCCCGCCCCATTTCCAACGGGCAAGCCTCTTTCCTCCGACGTCGAAGAACAGGTAGAATTTCTCGACCCGTATTCCGAATATCCTTGCCCAGGCAAAATGTCCCAGTTCGTGAATGAAAATCAATATCGACAGGGCCAGGATTACCTGAAGCGCTTTAATCAATACAATCATTTGCGAGTTTTGCTATCTGCGAATCGGTTTCAAAAATGTCTTCGATGCCTGGGTGCGCTATGAAGTCCGCGTTTTTCAGACAATAGGAATTGATTCTGCTTATGTCGTAGAATCCTATCCTGTTCTGCAGGAAGGCCGCTACCGCAACCTCGTTGGCGGCGTTGAGGGCGCAGGGGGCGTTGCCGCCTTTTTCCAGGGCCTCGTAAGAGAGGGCCAGGTTGGGGAAACGGTCGGTGTCGGGCTCTTCAAAGTGTATGCAGCCTATCCCGGCAAAGTCCACGCCGGAATTTCCGCAGGACAGACGCTCGGGAAAGCCCAGCGCAAAGCTTATGGGCTGCCGCATATCGGGCTGAGCCATCTGTGCAATAATCGCACCGTCCCTGAATTCTACCATAGAGTGGATGAGGGACTCCGGATGTACCACCACGTGGATTTTCGACGGTTCAACCCCGAACAGCCACTTCGCTTCCATTACCTCGAACCCCTTGTTCATCATAGATGCCGAATCTATGGTAACCTTCGCCCCCATATTCCAGTTGGGATGCTTCAGGGCCTGGGAGGCCGTTGCGTTTTGAATCTGTTCTTTGCTCCACTGCCGGAACGGGCCTCCCGATGCGGTAAGATGAATCTTCTCTACGGGGTTGCCGCCCGCTCCCAGAAGGCATTGCATAATTGCAGAATGCTCCGAATCAACGGGGATGATACTTCCGCCGTGCTCTTTTGCAGTGCGGGTGACAATGTCTCCGGCGGCCACCAGGGTTTCCTTGTTTGCCAGAGCGACTGTCTTTCCGGCCTCCAGTGCGGCAAGGGTAGGGCGCAGTCCGCTGAAACCTACCATTGCTCCTACAACAATGTCGATTTCGTCGCCTTTTATCAGGGAGAGCAGACTGTCCTGCCCTGCCCATACCTTGCAGTCGCTGTCCTGCAACAGGCCGTTCAACCGTTCGTAATGGCTCTCGTTGCATATTACGACGTTGTTCGCGTCGAATTCCCGGGCTTGAGAGGCAAGCATTTCCACCGACGAGTGTGCGCTTAGAAGCGACACTTCGAAAAGGTCCGGGTGCCGCCGTATTACGTCGAGCGTTTGCGTGCCAATTGACCCGGTTGAGCCAAGTATTGCTATCTTTCTCTTATTCAAAACTTTATATATTCAATAGGGTTGAGACTTCTGCCGTTGTACCACAATTCGAAATGCAGTTGCGGGTGTTCCGACGAGGAACCTGTGGTTCCTGCAAGGGCAATGGATGTACCTGCCTTCACTTTTTCTCCCTTCTGCTTGAGGATACGCTGGCAATGGCTGTATGAACTTATGATGTTGCCCGGATGCTGGATGATTACGGTATAACCGTTTTCGTCGTTCCATCCGGCGAAAATAACGGTTCCTTCAAGTATTGCGCATACCAGCTGGTCCTTGGCGGCTACTATGTCCACTGCCGGGTGGCTGTTTTCGTCGTAACCCAGCGACACGTTTCCCTTCAGAGGAGGAAAGAAATGCAGTCCTTCTATGGGAATGGTCCTGAGTTTCTTTTCTATTTCCGCTTCCAGCGCCTCGTCGGCAACGGCTGCCCTGAGGATGCTGTCCTGCCTTTTGTCGAGGCTGCGGCTCATATATTCTTTTCCCCCGGCCTCGAATGACTCCAGGGAAAGGGTCTGTTGCCCTGAAAGCACACGGGAAAGGTTTTCGGAGTAAAGTTCCCAGCGCGACAGTGCTATTTGCAGGGAATCTACCATAAGCGCGGTTTCCACGTTCTGACGACGTGTCTCGGCGTTCGGGTAGCCGGGTATCAGAGTCCGCAACGGGGTAAAAGCTATGAGGCAGAAATTGATTGCCAGAACAACGACAGAGGCTGCCGCCGCCAGCAGAATCACATTCTTCTTATCCTTGGTATTAGCCATATTTTTTATTAAATTTGCGATTGCTAAATGGACAGAATCATTGGAATAGATTTCGGCAGCGCCAGGGTGGGTTTGGCAATGAGCGACCCCCTTGGGATTTTTGCCTCCCCTCTGGAAACTGTCCCGTGTGCAAATATAATAGAATATCTGCAAAAATTATCCACGCAGCATACCGTAGGACGCTTCGTTTTGGGCTGGCCGCTGAATCTGAACGGGCAGCTCGCGCAGGCTGCGCCTCAGGTGCTCAAGTTCAGGGACGCTCTTCAGAAAACCTTCCCAGGTATTCCGGTGACCCTTGAAGACGAGCGCTTCACCTCGGTTCTGGCGCATCGTGCAATGATCGACGGGGGTATGAAGAAAAGCGACAGGCGCAACAAGGCTTCGGTCGACAAAATAAGCGCGGCAATTATTCTGCAGGGATTCCTAGACCGCCGGCAAAGATGATACAGCCTATTTACCTTTATGGTTCCGAGGTCTTGCGAAGGCAGGCCTGCGAAGCCGATTTAACCAGTAAAGACCAACTCGAAGCCCTTGTCCGGGATCTTAAGGACACTTTGGCTAAAGCCGATGGCTGCGGCCTTGCCGCTCCGCAAATCGGTGTAAGCCTGCGGGTGCTGATTGTGGACGGCAGGGCCCTGACGGAAACTTACCCGGAACTCCGGGATTTCTTCCGGGTTATAATCAACCCCGTCGTGGAGAAGGAAAGCGCTCAGAAGTGCGAGTATTCCGAAGGTTGCCTGAGCGTTCCCGGAATATATGCCGACGTGCTGCGGCCTTCTGCCGTCACCCTTCGCTACTATAACGAGAAACTCGAGCCTGTGACCGAGGAGTTCAAGGGATTCGCCTGCCGTATGGTACAGCACGAACTTTCGCATCTGGACGGAGTCCTTTTTACCGATCTGGTGCCGCCCATCCGCAAGAAAATGATAGGAAGGAAACTGCAGAACATCTCTCGGGGCAAGGTTTCTACCTCGTACAACGTTAAGATCCGGTGATATGGCAGGTGCTTTCCACGCATACGACATAAGGGGTGTTTACGGGCAGGATTTCGACGCTGCCGTTGCTTATAAGGTGGGTTATTTCCTTCCTTCCCTGCTGGGAGCCTCTGAAGTTCTTGTTGGGCGGGACTGCCGGGTTTCGTCCGCTGAGATTCACGACGCTCTTCTGAGGGGAATTACGGATTCCGGGGCTGACGTGTGCGATATAGGCCTCAGCAGTACCCCGATGGTGTATTTCGCCACCGCGAACTACGCTTTCAAAGCCTCGGTTCAGATAACTGCTTCGCACAATGCCCCCGAGTACAACGGGTTGAAGGTCAGCCGACAGAATGCGCTTCCGGTGGGCTACGATACCGGACTTGGGGAAATTGAACGCAGAATCGAAGCCGGAGAACCCACTCCTGTGACCTCGGAACGCGGCAAGGTTCGTACAATGGATATCCTTGACGACTATCTTGCGTTTATGCGCCGCTTCAAAGGCGATTATTCGAATGTAAGGATAGCCTTTGACCTCTCGAACGGAATGGCGAACCTTTTTGCAAAGAAAATGTTCGGCGACGCTCCCGCATATATTTTCGATACCATAGACGGACGTTTCCCCAATCACGAGCCCAATCCTTTGGTTGCATCCAACAGAGAGGCGCTACGGCACCTGGTTCTTGAAACCGGCGCCGATGTAGGGGTTATTTACGACGGCGATGCCGACCGGGTTATGTTTCTGGACGAGACGGGAAGGTTTGTCCCTCCCGATCTGGTGATAGCTCTTATGAGCGAATATTTTATTGGCGAAAGAGGGGAGAAGTCTCCGGTAGTGCTGCAGGAAATACGCAGCTCCAAGGCTGTGGCCGAATACCTTGAGCCGCTGGGGGCGGATGTCCGTACCTGGAAGGTGGGAAGGGCGTTCGCCGCGCCGCGTCTGCGCGAGATAGACGGTCTGTGGGGAGGCGAGCTTGCCGGCCATTACTATTTCAGGGATTTCTTTTATTCCGATTCCGGCCTGTTGTCGTCCGAGATTGTGCTGAGCATAGTATCGGCCCTCAAAAGGAGGGGAACCGGCCTGGCCGCTGCTGTGGATAAGCTCATCCGCTACCGCAATTCCGGGGAAATCAATTTCAAGTTGGAACACAAGAAAGAGGCGATGGATGCGTTGAGGGATTTCTACCTTTCTCAAGATAAGCCTCTCTCTGGTATGGACTTTGATGGCTACCGCGTGGAATTCGCCGACTGGTGGTTCAATGTCCGTCCTTCCAATACCGAGCCGTATCTCCGCTTTATATGTGAAGCCAGGGACGATGAACTGCTGAGCCTCAGGATAGCTCAAGCAAAGGAAATTATTGCAAAATTCGACTGATGAAAAGAATACTGTTTACCGCCGCGCTGCTGATGTGCGGATTATCGGGCCTTGCACAAGTCAGGGAACCTATCGACACTGTTATGGGACCTGATTCTTCGGCTATTATCATAATGTCCGACAAAACCTGGGAGTTTGAAAGTGAATATGTTGAAAGGGATACTGTATATGCCGATTGGGTGGAAGACGCATTCGAACCCCCGCAGATTCCTTTGAACCAGATTCCCGACACTGTGTTTCTCGACCTCAGGGACAGTATGGGCATCTCCTGCTGCCCTTACGTGGGTGTTCCCTCTTCCAGGTACGGTTATCGCCACCGTCGCAGGCATCAGGGAATAGATATTCCTTATCCTACCGGCACTCCGGTTGTGGCCGCCTTCGACGGAGTCGTTGTGAAGTCGGGTTATATCGGAGGGTACGGCAATCTTGTCGCAATCCGGCACTACAACGGGTTGGAAACTTATTACGGTCATTTCTCCCGCAGGGATGTGGTTGTGGGAGATTGGGTTACCGCCGGAGAGCAGATAGGTCTCGGCGGCAACACCGGGCGCAGTACGGGTCCCCATCTGCATTTCGAAGTCCGATACAAGGGATATCCGTTCGACCCCGAGAGACTCTTTGAGTTTACCGACGGAAGGCTGCGATCAGACTCGCTGGTACTTGTCAAGAGATTCTTCGGCGCCAATTCCCGTTTCGGAATAGACGACTACGTTAAGCTGGATTCTCTTGCCGAGGCTTCCAAGCCTCAGGTCGTATATCATACTGTAAGAAGCGGGGATACGCTGGGAGCCATTGCCAGGAAGTACCGTACTACCGTGGGGCAGATTTGCCGGCTCAACAATATTTCTTCCAATAAGATTTTAAGGATAGGACAGAGATTGAGAGTAAAATAGAGTTTTGATATGAAAAAATTTTTATTGTTTGCAGTAGCGCTGTTCATCGGATTGCATACAGCGGCTGCTCAGGAGCAGGATGCCGTTAACAGGCAGATTTTCGACAGGGTTTATTCCGCGGTTAAAGACAAGGCCGACCTGCCAACAGGTGAGCTGGCGCTCGAAATCGCCAAACAGTTCCTTGAAACAAAGTATGCATACTATACCCTGGAGCAGGAGCCGGAGCAGTTGAGGGTTTATCTCGACAAGACCGACTGTATCCTTTTCGTAGAGCTCTGCTCGAGTTTTGCGCTTACGGTCAAGGGACGCAGGATTGTTCAGGCAGGCGACGGCGAACATTATGCCGTAAGGGAGGAACCTTCCGTAGAGAAAGCCAAGCCTTCCTATGAGCTTCTATGCCACAACATTCAGAATATGAGATACAGACTCGGCGTTGTGGACGGATACGGCTCCCGCATACATTACACTTCCGAGTGGCTGCTTCAGAATCAGACCAACGGTATCCTTTACGAGATGAGCGGGACTCTGGGAGAGCCTTTCAACCAGAGCTTCTTCTATATGACAACCCACAAGAACGTTTACAGGCAGCTGCGTGGAGACGACGTTCAGAGTGCAGTGGTAAAGGCCGCCGAGGACAGGCTCAATCTTCAGGCTCCGTATTTCTATGTCAGCCAGAACGCTCTTCGCAAAGATGAGATTATCTCTCAGATTAAGGACGGAGACATTATCTGCTTTGTCGATTATCATCCCGGACTGGACATTTCGCACGTTGCTATGGCTTGTACGGGAGACGATGGCCTGATGCACTTCATCCACGCCGGAACCTCTCTTATGAAGGTTGCGATAGACCCCAGAACTCTGGCCGACTATGCAACCCGCGGAATAAGAGTTTCACGTTTGAGATAGAATTTGCGGGATGGGAATCATTTCTATTACAGGCGACCTGGGCTCAGGTAAGAGTACTGTCGCAAAAAAGATTTGCGCCGCCCTGGGCTATGAATATTTTTCTACCGGTACCATTCAGAGAAAAATTGCTGCCCAAAGAGGTATAGACACTCTTCAGCTTAACAAGGACTGTAAGGCCGACAAGTCTGTCGATGATTATATAGACGGATGCCTCAAGGCAATGAATACCGACGGAACCGACAATATTGTGCTGGATTCGCGGATGGCCTGGTTCTTTGTTGAGAAGTCTTTTAAGGTTTTCCTTACGGCCCGTGCCGAAGTGGCCGCCGACCGCGTGTTCCACGACGACAAGCGCAGCGGCGAACCGGTCGGAGACACCCTTACGGTAATGAACAATCTCCTGGCGCGTCAGCGAGAGGAGAACGAGCGTTTCAAGGAGTTCTACAACGCCGACTGCTACAACCGCGACAATTTCGATCTGGTGCTCGACACCTCCGACCTCAGCGTCGAAGAGGCATCCGCCGCAATCATCTCTGCCTACCGTTCCAAATAAAGGAAGCAGGGAAATTGGTAAATATTGCAAAAAAATGCTACCTTTGGAAAATTTTTTCCGAATGAAAGTACTTTTTGTAGCAAATAATATCAGCGTACCCGGAAACGGAATATGCTCATCGGTAAATGCAACCGTAACCAAACTGCGTGAAAGAGGGGTAGATGCCCGAATCCTGTCCGGCACATCCCTCCTTGCCTGCGGCCGCACCCCCGACTTCCCCCTCAAACGCCTCTACTTCCCCATCTTCCAGCCCATCATCGACGCAAACGGTTTCAGCTACGCCAAGAGAAACCGGAAAGTGATTCGCGAAGCGGTACAGTGGGCCGATGTCGTTCATCTTTGTGAACCTCTTTTCCTGCAGGCCGATGCAATCCGCTGGGCCCGGAAATTCGGCAAGCCCATAGTCGCGACCTTCCATCTTTATACACAGAATATCCTGAACGAAATTCCGTTAGCTTCGTGGGGGTGGTCCAACCGACTTCTTATGAAAAGATGGAGGAATGTCCAGTTCAACCATTGCACCCACGTGCAGTGCCCCACCAGTGCGGTAAAAAACCTTCTGCAGAAATTCGCTTTCCGCAGCCGCCTTCCCATTATCTCCAACGGGATAGAAATCTCCCCGGAGAGGGTGATTGCCTCTGCGCCTCAGGCAGGTCCTTATATCATATACAATACAGGTCGTTACGCAAACGTAAAGAATCAGATCTGCCTTTTGGACGCTATGCGTTATTGCCGTCACAGCAAAGAAATTCAGTTGGTGTTTGCCGGGAACGGGGTGAATCTGCCAAAATTGAAAAATGCCGCCGACCGTTTGCTTGCCGACGGAATTCTGTCCATTCCCCCGGTGTTCGCTTTCCATAACCGTGAACAGCTTGTCCAACTGGCAAAGAAAGCATATCTGTACGTTCACTGCGCAAAACTCGAGGTAGAGGGACTCGGCTGTCTCGAGGCCATCCGCGAAGGGTGCGTGCCGCTGGTGGGCAGCGGCGAACTCATCGGCACAACCGACTTTGCAATGGATGACCGCAGCGTTTACCCTTGTGGCGATGCCCGCACTCTGGCTCAGAAAATCGACTCTTGGATAGAACACCCGCAGGAGCGCATTGCCGCCGGCCAGCAATACGCCGACTTCTCCCGCAAATTCAGCATCGACTACTCCATCGACTCCATCATAGAAATGTACCGAGAGTCCCTCGCATTGTAGCCGGCCCCGCCGTTTTGCACACACGCGAGTGACTCGCGTCCGCGCAACGAAAAAAACGGGTGACAAATGTCATCCGCTTTTCGTGCTCCCCTTCTAGGACTTGAACCTAGGACCCCCTGATTAACAGTCAGGTGCTCTAACCAACTGAGCTAAAGAGGAATATGTTCCGGTTGCTTTCGCTTTGGGATGGCAAAGGTAATACAAAAACTATAATTCGCAAAATTTTTGTTGATTTATTCTTCGGCCGCCTTTTTTGAAGCCTTCATTTCTCCATTTTCCGGCTTGATTATTTAACCGAATAAGGTTATATTTGTAAGTTATGATCGAGCTGGTATATCCATTGGATTTTGCGCCGCTGGCAATCGGAACTTCTCCCGGTTCATCCGCGGAGATGCTGCCCGTTGTGGAACCCAATGGAATGGTGTCGGCCCAGGCATCCAGGGCTGCCTGCCACCAGAGGCGCCTTCTGCATCCGGTAGTAAGGCTGTTTCTTATTAACAGGGAGGGAAAATTCTTCCTGCAGAAGAGAGCCGCTTCGAAAGAACTTTATCCCGGCCTGTGGGACAATGCGGTAACCGGTCACGTGATTTACGGCGAGAGTTTTCAGGAGGCGCTGTTCCGTGAAGCATCCGAAGAAATATGTCTGAGAAGGTTCAATCCCCTGCAACTAGGCGGGTACGTATTTAGCGTTCCTTCCGAACGGGAGCTGGTGTGCGTTTATGCCGCGGTGGGGACTTTTGCACTGAATCCGAATATCGACGAGGTGGAAACGGGGGAGTACTGGTCGGCCGAGCGGATAGAAAAGGCTGTTGGGAAGGGTGTACTGACACCCGGCTTCGAGAAGGACTGGCGTTTGTTTAAGGATAAAGTATCCGCTTTGCTTTAACCTGGCGCCGGGCACAATAAGTATGAACACGAATGACCCTCATATTGAATGGAAATGGGAAAAGATACAATAGAAAAGTTTATTCAGGACCAATTGTCGGTATGGCCTATGGCAGCGGAGAACTTCCGTGCGCTCAAACGTGTGGAGACCAAGGATTTCAAGGTGGGCGGGCTGAAGGTGAAACTGCAGTACAACCCGGCGCGCCGCTCTTCCAGCACCGCCGAGATTGACAGCGATACACTCTCCAGGCGACCCTGTTTCCTGTGTGCGCGCAACCGCCCGAAAGAGCAGTTCCATCTTAAGTTCGAAGGGCGGAAAGGCCGTCGCTACAATATCCAAATCAATCCTTTCCCGATTTTCCGGAATCATCTGGTAATCGCCCGCGAGGAGCACGTTCCCCAGGAAATCTGGCATCATTTGCCCGATATGCTGGACTTTGCAAATAAGTACCGGCAGTACACCGTTTACTACAACGGTCCGCTGGCGGGGGCTTCGGCTCCCGACCATCTGCATTTCCAGGCCTGCCTGCGGGGTGCGCTGCCGTTGGAGTCGGAGGTGGATGAATTTTTGGACAATCCGGGAGAACCTATGGCCAGGGTTAAGGAAGCGTGCCTCTACCATTTCGAGCAGTTTACCCGTGGAATATACTGTATCAGGGCCACTACCACCAAATCTCTGGCAAAACTGTTCTACTGCCTCCTGGACTGCTGCGAGCCAAGTTCCGAGCAGGAACCCCGCTTTAACCTGTACGCTTTTATGAAGGGCGACGAATACAGGGTGTTCGTCACGCTCCGCCGGGAACTTCGCTCGCATCACTATTTCTCCGCCGGCGAAGACCATCTGACCATAAGCCCCGGCGCGGCCGAGATGGCAGGCGTTTTCATTACCCCCGACAAGGCCGACAAGAACAAGGTTACCGCCGAAATGCTCTCGGAAATACTGGACGAAGTTTCAATAACCAAACAGGAAGAAGATATGATAGCCCAAAGACTTACGCGTACCGAGCCCAAGCTCGACGTGGGCATAATGAGTGCTCCCGAAATCACGTTTGAAATAATCTCAGACGGTGCCGGCCCTCAGACCGTCAGCTGCAAGGACGGCAAAATCTGTTACAACGGCTGCCTGTACGACGAACTGGTGTTCGAAGGTCGTACCCGTTCTATGCTTTTCGAAGAACCTTCGTTCATTCTTCACGACGTAGTGATAGGTGTGGATTTCCACTGGCAGCGCAAGGTTACCCAGAAGTTTGCCGGAAGCCTGAGGTTTATTGTGGAAAACGGGAAAGTTACTGCGATAAACCGTATAGGCGTAGAGAATTACCTGCTCAGCGTGATTGGTTCGGAAATGAATGCAGGCGCTACGCTGGAGTACCTGAAGGCTCATTCGGTGATTTCCCGTTCCTGGGTTATGAGCCATATCGGACATCGCGCAGAGGGAGCGACCAACGCCGGAAACGAGATTCATTCCACCGCCGAAGACGGTACCCCCGTATTCATCAAATGGTGGGACCACGACGACCATACCAATTTCGATGTCTGTGCCGATGACCACTGCCAGCGCTATCAGGGGCTGACTATGGCAGTGGGGGACAATGTCCGCAAGGCTATCGACCAAACCTGGGGGCAGGTGCTCAAGAGCGGTTCCGAGATATGCGACGCCCGGTTCAGCAAGTGCTGCGGCGGCACAATGGAACTCTTTTCCACCTGCTGGGAAGACAAGGACCATCCTTATCTTCAGGCTTTGCCCGATGCCCCCGCCCCAGGAGAGGATCCCTTCTGCCATACGAGCGACAAGGCTATTCTGAGCCAGGTGCTGAACGACTATGACCAACAGACGCAGGATTTCTACCGTTGGGAGAAGCGCTATACCAGAAAGGAGATAAGCGAACTCATCTGCGCTCGCTCAGGAATCGATTTCGGAGAAATAATAGACCTTGTGCCCATTGAGCGCGGACCGTCTTACCGGCTCCGTCTGCTAAAGGTAGTGGGCAGCAGGAAGACAATGATAATAGGAAAGGAACTGGTGATAAGGCGCTTCCTGAGCGAGAGCCATCTCTACAGTTCGGCCTTCGACCCGCAGTGGGAGGGCGATACCCTCATACTCAAGGGGCGCGGATGGGGCCACGGTGTGGGCTTCTGTCAGATAGGCGCCGCGGTTATGGCCTGCAAGGGATACAACTACAAACAAATTCTGGAACACTACTATCCGGGATCTACACTAGAACAATATGACTGATCTTTATCCAAAACGCACCCCTTGGCTGTGGGTGCCTACCCTTTATTTCGTGGAGGGTATTCCTTATTTCCTGGTAAACAACATTTCGGTGCTTATGTTTGCCAAAATGGGGGTTCCGAACGGACAGATGGCGCTCTTTACCTCGCTGCTGTATCTGCCCTGGACCTTCAAGTTCCTGTGGAGCCCCTTCGTTGACATTATCCGCACCAAGAGATGGTGGATAATCTCGATGCAGGCGATAATGTCCATTGCATTCATAATGCTTACTCTTACCTTGCCGCATCCAAGCCCCGGGCAGGTTGCGGCGGGAACGACACCTATGAGTATGTTCACCTTCACGCTCATTATGTTTGTCTTTGCGGCCTTTGCATCGGCAACCCACGACATTTCGGCCGACGGTTTCTATATGCTGGCGCTGAACCAGAAGAACCAGAGCGCCTTTGTGGGAATCCGAAGCACTTTCTACAGGTTGGCGAACGTATTCGGCAACGGTGTCATTGTGGCTGTGGCTGGTCTGCTCGAGAATTCTACCGGAAACATTCCTCTGGCCTGGCAGCTTACCCTTGGAGGTTCGTCAGTGCTGCTGGCGGGACTGACCGTGTTCCACGCGTTTGCAGTGCCCAAGGCGCAGGGAGACGTCTCCCACCTGAAGGAAGACTCTACCGACAAGGTGAAGGCAATCTTCAAGGAATTCGGACGTACCGTAACAACCTACTTCGGTAAACCGGGGGTTTTGCTTGCAATCGCGTTTATGCTTATGTTCCGTCTGCCCGAGGCTTTCCTTATCAAGATGTGCACCCCGTTCCTGGTAGCTTCCCGTGAACTTGGCGGCCTTGGAATGCAAACCGCCGAGGTGGGTATTGCATACGGAACCATAGGAGTTATCTTCCTTACCCTCGGTGGAATTCTGGGAGGACTTTGGGCTTCCCGCAAGGGACTTCGCAAATCCATCTGGCTTATGGCCGCCTGTATGACTCTGCCTTGCCTGAGCTTTGTGTATCTGGCTGTATGCCAGCCTGCCAACTTTGTCCTTATAAGTATTGCGATAGCTATCGAGCAGTTCGGATACGGCTTTGGCTTCACTGCATATATGCTCTATATGATGTACTTCTCGGAGGGAGAATTCAAGACCTCCCACTATGCCTTCTGCACCTGTTTTATGGCGCTCAGTATGATGATTCCCGGAATGTTCGCGGGATATCTTCAGGAATGGCTCGGCTACCGCGGATTCTTCTGGATGGTAATCGTATGCTGCATAGCTCCTTTGGCAATCACTTTCATAGCAGAAAAGAAAATAGATCCCGAATATGGTAAAAAGTAAAATTATCGCTGTTGCCCTGCTGTTTGCGGGTATAAGCGCGTTCGCTCAGGTTAAGCCTGGCATCGAGGTCCTCCGAGACAATGGATTCAAGGAACTTCAGGGAAAGAGGGTAGGACTTCTTACCAACCCTTCCGGTGTGGACCGTCAGCTCCGTTCCACTATAGACATTCTCTATTCCGCTCCCGGGGTCAAGCTGGTGAAGCTTTTTGCTCCCGAACACGGAGTCAGGGGAGACATCTATGCCGGAGGACACGCCGACGACACCGTCGATGAGGCTACCGGCCTGCCGGTTCTCTCTATGTATGGCAAGAATATGACCCCCACACCTGAAATGCTCGAGGGCCTGGACGTGGTCGTATATGATATTCAGGACGTGGGGACCCGTTCATACACTTTCATCAGCGCGATGGGCCTTCTTATGCGCGCCTGCGCCGAGAACAACGTAGAAGTAATGGTGCTTGACCGTCCCAATCCGCTCGGTGGAATCAAGGTCGAGGGCAATTATGTGGAGCCGGGATTCTTCTCATACGTGAGCGAATTCAAAATCCCCTATGTTTATGGGTTGACCCCCGGCGAGGTTGCCCTGCTTATCAACGGCGAAATGATCAACTGCGGCGTAAAGGGCGACCTCGAACCGCGTATGTGTAACCTTACCGTAATTCCTATGAAGGGATGGAAGCGTTCGATGACCTACGACAAGACCGGTCTTCCCTGGATTCTTCCTTCTCCGCAGGTTCCTCAGGAAATAAATGCCATAGGCTATCCCTGTGCCGGAATCGTTGGAGACTTTTCAAGTCATTACCTGAACATAGGCATAGGCTATACCCTCCCGTTCCAGGCCTTTGCCGCCGAATGGATAGACGCTGAGGCTCTCAAGAAGACACTCGATGGCTACAATCTGCCTGGAATAGCCTGGAGAACGATTCATTACAAGCCTTTCTTCGGAGATTGCCAGGGCAAGCTGCTGCACGGCATCCAGTATTTCTTCACGGATTACAAGGCAGCCAACCTTACCCTTATCAATTTCTACGTTATGCAGGCAATCCACGAACTTTACCCGGAACACGAGCCTTTCGGTACAAAGAGGGACGATATGTTCGATAAGGTTTGCGGTACGTCCAAGGTTCGCGAGACATTCTCGAAATCCTACAGGGTGGACGAAGTGAAGGAGTTCTGGATGAAGGACGTGGAAGAATTCCGCGCCATCTCCAGGAAATACTACTTATATAAGTAGATAATTCCTTTTAAGGGACTCGATGTCCCCCGATGAGAGCAGCTCAACCTTACTTTGGGCTGCTTTTCCGTTGCCTGCGGCAGGTTGGCTTCCCAGCAGCAGGGCTGCCCGGGATGCTACTGCGGGGGCCGGGTCGATGAAGGTGACATTATACCCGGAGGCCAGTTTCTTCAGGGTCGGGAGCAGGAAAGGATAGTGTGTGCAGCCCAGCACGATGCGGTCTGCGCCTGCGTCCAGCAAGGGCTGCAGGGCGGTACGGCATATCTGTTCGGCTTTGGCTGAAGAAAGGTCGCCGGATTCTACCAGTTCCACGAACCCCCGGCCCACGCCTTCCACAATCTTTACGTTGGAGGTGTATTTCTGCTTGGTGTCCAGGTAGAGCGAGCCTTTCAGGGTCCCTGCTGTAGCCAATACGCCAATGACTCCGCTTTCTGTGCCCAGCGCCGCAGGCTTCACAGCCGGTTCCATCCCTACGAAAGGAATGGTATAGCGGGAGCGGAGCGTGGAAATTGCAGCTGCGGTGGCGGTGTTGCAGGCTACGACTATAAGTTGAGCGCCTTTGCCCATAAGCAGTTCGGTAATCGCGCAGGCTCTTTGGGTGACGAACTGGGGAGACTTGTCACCGTACGGGCAGTTAGCATTGTCGGAATAATAAATGTAGGTGGCATCGGGGATTGCCTTGAGCAGTTCCCGCAGGACCGAAAGCCCTCCGGCCCCCGAATCGAATACTCCTATAGTTTTTGCCATTTTCGTAGTCGCTGACACAAAAATAAGGATTTTTTGCTATTTTTGTACAATGCTCTCGCAAGAACAAATAAAGGAATTGCACTCCAGAACAGATGTGTTGGAGCGTTGTTTGGGCATCCCCTCCAAGCGGGAAGAAATTGCCGTGAGGGAGAAAGCCTCTCAGGCGGCTGATTTCTGGAACGACCCGCACGAAGCGGAGCTTTTTCTGAAAGGAACCGCGTCGCTCAAGGCGTGGGTGGATGCTTTCAATGCCGCCTGCAGTGCAGTTGAGGATTTGGATGTTCTGCAGGAACTGGACCCCGAAGGCCCGGATACCGATTCTGCCTATAAGTATGCGTTGGGCCTGGTCGAAGACCTTGAACTCAAGAATATGCTGGGCTCCGAGGGAGACAGCCTTGGGGCTGTGCTTACCATCAATTCCGGAGCAGGCGGCACCGAGGCCAATGACTGGAGCGCTATGCTTATGCGAATGTATATGCGCTGGGGCGAGCGGAACAATTACCGGATGACCGTTACCGAGAATATCGAGGGGGATGAGGTTGGAATCAAGTCGTGCACCGTTTCCTTCGAGGGCGACTATGCCTACGGTTATCTGAAGGCCGAGAGTGGAGTTCACCGTCTGGTAAGGATTTCCCCTTTCAATGCCCAGGGCAAGAGGCAGACCACTTTCAGCAGCGTATTCGTATATCCGCTTGTAGATGACAGCATAAATATCGAAATCAACCCGTCCGACCTTGAATGGGATACTTTCCGCAGCGGAGGACACGGTGGGCAGAATGTGAACAAGGTGGAGACCGGAGTGCGGGTGCGCCACATCCCTTCCGGAATAATGGTGGAGAATACCGAGACTCGCAGCCAGCAGGACAATCGCCAGAACGCCCTGCGTATTCTCAAATCCCGCCTGTACGACATCGAACTCAAAAAAAGACAACAGAAGCAGGCAGAGCTCGAAGGACAGAAAAAGAAAATAGAATGGGGCTCGCAGATCCGCTCCTACGTGCTGCATCCCTACAAGATGGTTAAGGATTTGCGCACCGGTCTTGAAACCGCCGACACCCAGGGCGTGCTCGACGGCGACCTCAATGCATTTATGAAAGAGTTTTTAATGAACAATTAAGATGGCAGAATTCAAGTATGCGCCTATGTTCCAGCTTGGCGCCGACACTACAGAGTATTACAGGATTCCCGGTTCACAGGAGTTGGTCTCCACCGGTGATTTCGAGGGCAGGAAGATTCTTAAGGTAACTCCACAGGCTCTTACGCTTATGGCAAACACCGCCTTCAGGGATGTGAGCTTCCTTCTCAGGCGTTCCCACAATGAGCAGGTTGCAAAGGTTCTGAGCGACCCTGAAGCCTCCGAGAACGACAAATACGTTGCCCTTACCTTCCTGCGTAATGCAGAGATTTCCTGTAAGGGCAAACTCCCTCTTTGCCAGGATACCGGTACAGCCATAATCCACGGCGAGAAAGGCCAGCAGGTGTGGACCGGCTTTTGTGACGAACAGGCTCTGAGCCTTGGCGTTTACAATACCTACACTCAGGAGAATCTGCGCTACAGCCAGAATGCCCCGCTGGATATGTACAAGGAGGTCAATACCCGCTGCAACCTTCCTGCGCAGATAGATATCGAAGCTGCCGAAGGCGACGAATACCGTTTTCTCTGTGTAACCAAGGGCGGCGGCTCTGCCAATAAGACATACCTGTATCAGGAGACCAAGGCCCGCATCCAGAATCCCGGAACGCTTATCCCGTTCCTGGTGGAGAAGATGAAAAGCCTTGGGACCGCAGCCTGCCCTCCCTACCATATCGCGTTCGTGATAGGCGGTACTTCGGCCGAAAAGAACCTGCTTACCGTAAAACTAGCGAGCACTCATTATTATGACGGTCTTCCCACCACCGGAGATGAGACCGGACGTGCATTCCGCGACGTGGAGCTGGAGAAACAGCTTCTGCAGGAAGCATACCGGATAGGCCTCGGCGCTCAGTTCGGAGGCAAGTATATGGCTCACGATGTGAGAGTTGTCCGTCTGCCCCGCCACGGCGCAAGCTGCCCTATCGGCCTTGGCGTCAGCTGCTCGGCCGACCGCAACATAAAGGCAAAAATCAATTCCGACGGAGTTTGGATCGAAAAAATGGATGACAAGCCCTACGAACTCATACCCGAGTCGCTGCGCGGCGCAGGTGAGGGAGATGCAGTGAAAGTTGACCTTGACAGGCCGATGGCCGAGGTGTGCGCGCAGCTCAGCCGTTATCCCGTAAGTACCCGTCTGTCGTTGAACGGTACAATAATAGTTGCCCGCGACATTGCTCACGCCAAGTTGAAGGCCCGCCTCGATGCGGGCGAGGACCTGCCTCAGTACTTCAAGGACCATCCGGTGTATTATGCGGGCCCGGCTAAAACTCCCGAGGGAATGCCCTGCGGCTCTATGGGCCCCACTACGGCCAACCGTATGGACCCTTATGTCGATGAATTCCAGTCTCACGGCGGTTCTATGATAATGCTAGCAAAAGGCAACCGTACCCGGCAGGTAACCGACGCCTGCCGCAAGCACGGAGGCTTCTATCTGGGTTCCATTGGCGGCCCGGCTGCTATACTCGCTCAGGAGAACATAAGGAGCATCGAGTGCGTGGAGTATCCTGAACTCGGAATGGAGGCAATTTGGAAGATAGATGTAGTGGATTTCCCTGCGTTCATTCTCGTAGATGACAAGGGGAATGACTTTTTTAAGAAATTGGGTCTGTAAATCTACCTTTTTATGGCAAAGCGGGCAATCGAACTCAAATTTGAGAACCTTCCGAAACCGGACGGGACAATCGACTATAAGAAGAAACTGTTCTTTTATGACAATTTCAGTAACCGTACGCTGCAGGAGGGTATCGAGGTGATAAACGCCTATGGAAACAGCCTGCCGGTAAAGGTAACTTTCACGTTGGTTTTATTCTGTGAGGATGGCCTCGTGAACCTTTCCTACAATATGCAGGAGAAAACCCTTTCCGGGGGGCAGGTGGTAATCCTTGTGCCCGGCACGGTAATAGAGTCCGTTCTTGTTATGCCGGATACCGAATTTGTGATTCTGGCGGTTGCCGACGACGATTTCGTCCCCGGAGGCAAGCTCTATAACTCCACTTTCATCCAAAAGAACTTCACTTCCCCGCTGTTGCTGACTCTGGACAGAGCTCTGTCCCATAACTGCATCAGTATTTACAGACATCTCAGAGAGTCTGTTGTAACCAAGGGGGACACTCTTCCCGAGGAACTTGTCAAAGGATTTTTTATGGTTATGTCCGGAATGGTGGTCATAAACATCCAGCACTGTCTTATGGCTCGTGAGAGGGAAAAGATTTCCAGCAGCGAGCAAATTCTGAAAGAGTTTCTCCAGAGAGCCGAGGAAGACCACAGGGAGCATAAGGACGTAAGGTATTATGCCAACAGGGCGGGACTTTCACCCAAGTATTTTGCCAAGGTAATTTTCAAGGCCAGCGGAAGGCATCCCCTGAACCTTATCAGGGAATATGTCATAAGCGATGCCCGTACAATGCTCAAAAGCGGCAATTATACCGTAGAGCAGGTCTGCAACATACTTCATTTCTCCAGCAGGGCACAGTTCAACAAATATTTCAAGGATGCTACTGGAATTTCTCCCGTACGATACGCCAAGTCATAGCGTAATTTCAGACTTATATGAGCAGTATTCTCTTGCATAACGTTCTTTTGAACGGCGTACCTTCCGACATATTTGTATCGGACGGGCGTTTTTCCGCAATAGAGGGAGCCGGACAGATAAGCCCCGACATTGCGTCCCAGGTGATTGACGCCTCCGGGAAGGCCATAATCCCGGCGTTGTACAATACTCACAATCACGCTGCTATGACCCTTATGCGCGGGTTCGCCGACGATATGGTTCTTCAGAAGTGGCTCTCCGACTATGTGTGGCCCTTTGAAGACAAACTTACTCCTGCCGACATCCATAAGGGAAGTGAGATTGCCGTCGAGGAAATGATATCTTCGGGCTCCGTCTTTTTCTCCGATATGTACTTCGACATTGAGCAGACCATAGATGTGGTTGAAAAGCGGGGAATGAGGGCTGCCATAGGCATTACGGTTATGGAAAACCACAGTCTGGCGCTCGAGGCCGAAAAGCTTGATTTCATCGACCACTGGTCTGACCCCACCGGCGGCCGTATCCAACTTGTCATGGCCCCGCATTCGGTTTACACGGTGGGCCCTGAAAAACTGCGCAGGACTGCTGAGTATGCCAGAAATCGCGGAATGCTCATTCATACTCATATTTCCGAGACCGCGCTTGAAGTGCAGAACTGTCTGAAGGAGACGGGAATGACACCTGTGCGTTATCTCGATTCGCTCGGTTTTCTCGGCCCCGACGTTATTGCAGCGCATTGTGTGCACGTCGATGAGCAGGAATGGGATATTCTGGCGGAAAGGGGAGTAACGGTTTCTCACTGTCCCGCTTCAAATATGAAGATAAGCAGCGGCCGTTTCCCTTACGAGCTTGCAATAAAAAGCGGATGTCGCATTACTCTGGGTACCGACGGTGCTTCTTCCAACAACAACCTGGACCTCAGGGAAGGAATGAAACTGGCGGCTCTTCTTGCCAAATGCGTTTCGGCGGGTCCCGGAGGAAGTCTTTCGAATATAGGAAATCCCGAACTCCTGCCCTCTGAAGAGGTGTTCCGATGGGCAACCCGTAATGGAGCGGAAGCTTTCGGTATCGACGCAGGCGAAATAGCCCCGGGGCGTGTGGCCGATGCACTGCTCATCGACCTGGGCGACGTAAGGATGCGCCCCTGCCACAATCTCATATCCAATTTCGTATATTCGGCAGATTCGCGCTGCATAGCGGCAACCATCTGCGACGGAAAGATTCTGTAAAACAATGGAGGCCGGCTCAAATGGGCCGGCCTCCTGATATTGCAATTGAACTCTTGTGAGGAAAGTCCCTTACAGTTCCAGCTTGGAGAGGAATTCGGCGAGAGTCTGGGCCGCGTTGCCCAGATACAGGTTCACGCCTTCCTTTCTGGTATAGATCGGATTCTCTACTCCGGCGTAGCCGGGCTTGAGGTCAAAGTTGAAGACGAAGATATTGCTGCAGTCGTTCACGGCCAGAACAGGCATTCCATAGATGGGAGTGCCTACGGCAGTTGAGGCGGCAGGGTTGGTAACGTCGTTGGCTCCTATCACAAACGTGGCGTCGGCAGTCTTGAATTCGGGATTTATGTCATCCATTTCGAACAGGTCTTCATAATCCACATCTGCCTCACACAACAGCACGTTCATATGCCCCGGCATTCGTCCGGCTACAGGATGAACGGCGTATTTGACAGTAGTGCCGTTTGCCTTCAGCTTATCGGCAAGCTGCTTTACAATATGCTGAGCCTGTGCGATTGCCATTCCGTATCCGGGAACTATTATCACTTCCTTCGCCCCCTTGAGACAATCGGTCGGGTTCTTCACCTCCCGCTCAGTCTCAACCTCCACCGGTTCTGTGCTTTCAGAGGCCTTGGTCTGTGGAACCGTCTCGGTGGAAACGGTAGTCCTGCCGGAAAGGATTGCCCCCAGATTGCGGTTCATCGCCTTGCACATTATCTGAGTAAGCAGAAGTCCCGATGCCCCAACTATACCTCCAACGGCAACAAGCAGAAGGTCTCCGATTGCAAGACCTGCAATTGCGCCGGCAACTCCGCTCAGGGAGTTGAGAAGGGAAATGGTTATGGGCATATCGGCACCCCCGACCTTAAGCGAGAACAGCAGGCCGAATGCCACGCCGGCAAGCACGATTGCACAGAAGCAGGCTACGGCCGTCCCGTCAGTTGCCGCGAAAACTGCAATGCCGAGGCAAAGAACAGCCAGGGCGAGAGTCTGCCACAGGAAATGATTCTTTACTGTTACAGGTTTCTGAGGCAGAAGCTTGTGAAGTTTGCCGGCTGCTACCAGACTGCCCAGCAGGGTTACTGTGCCGACTGACAGAGCAAGCGAAGAAGTCGTTTTCTCGAATATTCCGGTTCCGGCTCCTATCCCGAACATTGCAAAAGCTCCAACCAGAGCCGAAGCGCAACCTCCCAGACCGTTGAACAGAGCAACCATCTGAGGCATCTGGAGCATAGACACCCGTACCGAAAGAATAATGCCTGCAATTACTCCGGCAAGAAGTCCGGCGTAGGCAGGCCACGCGGCATAGATTCTGCCGCTGTGAATCATAGTCACCGCTATGGCTACGAGCATACACACGGCGCTAAGCCTGTTGCCTATGCGGGAGTAGTCGATTCTGCTCATCAGGGCTATGCCGCAGAGCACTCCGGCAACCAGGATTGCCGAAACAATCAGATATGCCGGCTCGCTGCCCGCAAACAGGATTACCAGTACGAGAGCTGCAGCAACGGCGAATATGGCCGAATAGATTGCATCCTGTCCGTTTGCACGACGTTTTGCAATCATAGCGAGCATTCTGTCGGTAACTGCGAATCCTCCGGCCACGTTAACCATAGCCAGGGCTATGGCCAGCGCTCCCAGAACCGAAACGGCAATCTGTCCCGCCGGGGATGAACCGAAAAAGCCGGCGGCTGTGGCTGCCAGCGCTCCCAGGACCGTAACTCCCGAGAGGGCGTTCATTCCGCTCATAAGCGGAGTGTGAAGGGTTGGCGGAACCTTATTGATGAGCCGGTATCCTACAATCGTAGAGACTGCCAGCACACCAATAAGTATAAACTGCCAAACTACAGTTGAAAGTCCGAACATAACTCCAGGGTATTAGGCGAGTCCCATTGCCTCGAGAGTGCCGGAATGCACAATCCTGCCTCCCTTTGTAACCAGAATCTTCTGAACAATCTCGTCGTCCCAGTCGGGAGCCATCTTCCCGTCCTTTGCAAGGAAGAGCAGCAGATTGCATATATTGTTGGCAAAGAGCCAGGTAGAAGAAGTGGGAAGCTGTCCCGGAATGTTCTTGATACCTTCGATGGTGACTCCGTACTTCACATCCTTCTTGCCGGGAGTTGTGATGGCGCAGTTGCCGCCCTGGTCTATCGAGATATCCACGATTGCGGAACCTGGTTTCATCGAAGCTACCATCTCGTCGGTGAGCAGCACCGGAGCCAGCTGACCCTGAAGCAGGGCGGAACAGAAAATAATGTCGGCATCCTTTACTGCCGCTGCCAGATTCTCACGTTCTTTCACCAGCCATTCTTCGGGGAGTTTCTTTGCGAATTCAACAACTCCCACCTTGCGAACGGCGATTTCTTCCGGTACACCGCAATCTACAATCTTTGCGCCCAGAGACATTGCCTGCTCGCAGGCCGATGGACGGATGTCGGCGGCAAACACCTTCGCTCCCAGACCCTTGGCGGTAGCTACGGCCCTCAGGCCGGCTACGCCGGTACCGATAACCAGCACGTTCGAAGGCTTTACAACGCCTACGGCGGAACCGATCATAGGACAGAATTTGGGCAGGTCGCTGGCACCCATAAGGATTCCCTTGTAACCGGCACAGGTGCTCATAGAAGAAAGAGCATCCATCGACTGTGCGCGTGAAATGCGGGGAACACCGTCGAGAGTGAGACCGACAATGCCGTTTGCGGCCATCTTCTTAACCATTTCGTGGTTCACCGGAGCTGCCGGGTGAATGAATGTAATCAGATACTGCCCGCTGTGCATCATATCGATTTCGTGCTTGCCGTAAGTCTCATTGAACAGAGGCTCCTTGACTTTTAGAATTACTTCGGCTCTGTCGTAGATTTCCTGAGGGTTCTCCACGATTGTAGCGCCGGCCTCGGCATATTGCTCGTCAAAGTAATATGAACCTTCGCCTGCTCCCTTTTCAAACAGAACAACATTGCCTGCCGCAACCATTTTCTTTACGGTTTCGGGAATGGCGGCTACACGAGCTTCGTCGTGCATGATTTCCTTTGGAACACCTATAATCATAATGTGTCGTTATTAGTTGTTGATAAATATGTGAAATAAAAACATTTACTATTTTTCGAGCAGAGAGCGGCTCCTCTCTATGAAGTCGTGCAGGGCCTTGCCCTTGAGCATCCCGTTCCCGAGCAATGCAAGGTCCACAACCTGGCACAGGAGTTCGCGTGTGCCTTCACGGTCGCTCCATATTCGGGCAATCAGGGGATTCTCCATATTAACTTTTATGTTATAGCTCTGGGGGAGTTCTCCGTAGAAGTTCATGCCGCCGCCCATCGCCGACATTTCGCGGTAGCGTCGCATAAACTCGCTCTGGGTTATAACCACAGGCTCGGAGGTCTCGCCAAGATTCTCAGGCTCCACCATATATTCGTTTCCGCCGGGCAATACTCCCTTGAAGAGTTCCTCGAGAGTCTTCTTGTCTTCATCCGACATTTCCGGCTTCACTCTTTCCTCCTTGGCTATGAGATTGTCCAAGGTGTCGCTGTCCACGCGGGCAAAGCGGCAATCCTTCACCTTTGTCTCCAACAGGTTCACGAAGTGAGAGTCCAGCTCACAGTCCATCAGCAGCACGTCGTAGCCGCGGTTCTTGGCCGCCTCAATGAATCCGTACTGTTCCTGGGTGTCGGTGGCATAAAGGAAAACGACTTTCTTGTCCTTGTCGCTCTGGCTGCTTTCGATTGCCTTGCGGTAATCCCCGATGGAGAAGAACTTCCCATCGGTGTTCTTCAGCAGGGCAAAGTCCATAGCCCTCTCGCAGAACTTCTCGTCCGACAGCATCCCGTACTCGATGAACAGTTTTATGTTGTCCCATTTCTCTTCATAGGCCTGTCTCTGGTCCTTGAAAATCTCCTCCAGCCTGTCTGCAACCTTCTTGGTAATGTAGGTGCTGATTTTCTTTACGTTGGAGTCGGCCTGCAGGTAACTGCGGCTCACGTTCAGGGGAATGTCGGGCGAATCTATGACTCCGTGCAGGAGCGTCAGGAAGTCCGGGACTATGTTGTGGACGTGGTCGGTAACGAACATCTGGTTGCAGAACAGCTGAATCTTGCTCTTGCTGATATCCATCCTTTCCTTGATTTTGGGGAAGTAAAGGACTCCGGTGAGGTTGAAGGGATAATCTACGTTGAGGTGAATCCAGAACATAGGGTCTTCCTCCAGGGGATACAGCTCTTTGTAGAACTTCAGGTAATCCTCGTCCTTGAGTTCCGTTGCGCTTTTTGCCCACAGGGGCTCTACGGAATTGATAACGTTGTCCTCATCGGTCTCGACATTCTTGCCGTCCTTCCACTCAGTCTTTTTGCCGAAGACTACCGGTACTGGCATAAACTTACAGTATTTTCCGAGAAGCTGTGAAATCCGGCCCTTGCTTGCGAATTCCTCGGAATCCTTGTCCAGATGCAGGGTTATTACCGTACCCCTGTCTTCCTTCTTGCATTCCTGCATAGAATATTCGGGAGAACCGTCGCAGTTCCATTTCACTGCCTTGGCTCCTTCCTTCCAGCTCAAGGTCTCGATGGTAACCTTTTCGGCCACCATAAAGGCGGAGTAGAATCCCAGGCCGAAATGGCCTATTATGGCGGCCATCTGCTCCTTGTATTTTTCCAGAAACTCGCCGGCCGACGAGAATGCAATCTGGTTGATATATTTGTCGACTTCTTCCTGGGTCATCCCGATTCCGTGGTCGATGACCCTAAGTTCCTTCTTCTTCTCGTCAAGTTCGATTTCAACCTTCAGACCCGATGTGTCGCAGTCGGTTTCCCCGCTGAGGGCGAGTGCCTTGAGCTTCTGGCTGGCATCCACCGCATTTGCAACGAGTTCGCGAAGGAAAATCTCGTGGTCGGAATAAAGGAACTGTTTGATTACCGGAAAGATATTCTCGGTGGTTACACCAATCTTTCCCTGGAGAGTTTTATTTGCCATAGTCGTTATAAGTTAAAAGTACTGGGATTCTTTTTCGAACAGGGCTTTGTCGTCGCGGCTGGGATCCGGTTTTGATGCCGGCCCCTGTTTGAGCGTTTCAACCGCTTCTTTTTCGGCTTTGCTGAGTTTTCGGGGAATCCAAACCAATATCTTAACAAAAAGATCGCCTTTATTGTAGCTGTAGCCGTTTACGGTGGGAAGTCCCTTTCCGCGCAGCTTCACTACCGTGCCGGACTGGGTGCCTGCCTCAAGCTTGAGCCGGTAGGGTCCGTCCAGGCAGGGGATGTCGATTTCACATCCCAGAATTGCATCGGCAACGCCTATCACCTTCGTATAGAAGAGGTTGTTGTCCTGCCTCTTGAAGAAAGGATGAGGCTGTTCCTCCACAATTACCAGAAGGTCGCCGTTTATTCCTCCGCGGGGAGCGCTGTGACCCTCTGAGTGCAGGGTAATCTGCATACCGGATTCGACTCCTGCGGGCACGTTCACCTTCACCGTTTCCTTGCGGCGTTCCAGACCGGTTCCCTTGCAGCGCCGGCAGGGGTTGTTCACAATCTTGCCTTCTCCCTGACACTGCGGACAGGTCGCATACGTAACGGTACGGCCGAAAATCGAGTTGGTAATATGCTGGACCTGACCGCTGCCCTTACAGGTCGGGCAGATTCGTATGTCGGAAGAATTCTGCGTGCCTTTCCCGTCGCAGTCGGGGCAGGGACGGTTGCGCTCGATTGTAACCTCTTTCGTGCAACCCTGCGAAATTTCCTCGAGGGTGAGCTTCACTCTCGTACGTATGTCCCGGCCTCTGGCCTGGCGCGGACCCTGCTGCTGGCCTCCGAATCCACCGAATCCTCCGAAACCTCCGAATCCCTGGCCTGCGCCGAATCCTCCGAAGGCTCCTCCGAACAGATTGTTGATTATGTCGTTGAGGTTGCCGAATCCCTGACTCCAGTCCATCCCGGCACCGGCGTCCATCCCGGCAAAGCCGAACTGGTCGTATTTGGCCCTCTTGTCCGGGTCGCTCAGTACCGAATAGGCCTCCGAAGCTTCCTTGAAGTTGTCTTCGGCGGTCTTCTTCTCGGCATCGGTTCCGCTTACCCAGCGGTCGGGATGCCATTTGAGCGCCGCCTTGCGGTATGCCGACTTTATCTCGTCGGCCGAAGCCCCCTTCCGGAGGCCCAGCACTTCGTAGTAATCTCTTTTCTCTGCCATAGAATTACACTCCTACAACTACCTGTGGATATCGGATAATCTTTCCGCCGAGAATGTATCCGGTGCGGGTTACGTCCAGCACCTTGCCCTTGAGTTCCTCGCTGGGGGCGGGAATCTGGGCTATGGCCTCGTGCTCGTCGGCATTGAATTCCTTGCCTGCGGCTTCGATTACCGAAAGACCGCGGGCCTTCAATGCGCTCATAAGTTTGTCGAAGATGAGTTTCGTGCCTTCCAGGGCGGCGGTATCCTCCGTACCCGACAACATCTTCACGGCCTGCTCGCAGGCGTCGAGAACCGGAAGAAGCTCCTTGATTGTATCGGCCGAGGCTGTGTTGACCAGCGCGAGTTTTTCCTCTGCGCTTCTGCGGCGGAAGGTCTCGAATTCGGCCATCAGCCGCAGGTACGACTCTTTTTCTTTGGACAAATTGTCAGAGAGTTCCTCTATCTTTTTCTGAAGCTCAGCGCCCTTCTGCTTCTTTGCAGTGTCCTTGGGGGCCTGATTCTGTTCTTTAGTACTGTCTTTTTTCATAACAACTCAAGTATCCTCAAAACCTCTGCCAACAGAGCCTTGCCTGACTTTTTGTCATTCTTTTTATTTGAAGAACCTGTCTATCTCCTTTATAGCCTGAGGCAGAGCGAATACCGCAACCCTGTCGTAGGCTTCGATACGGGTGTCTCCGACTGCAATCATCGCTTCGCTGCCGCGCACTACGCCGCCTACGATGGCATCGCCGGGGAACTGGATGTCCTTGAGCGGACCCTTGGTGATGGCGCTGCCCGGAGCCACCGTGTATTCTACGACTTCGGCCGACGTGCCGCTCATATATTTGACAAACCGTGCCTTGCCTCCGAGGGTGAACTTGAATATGCGGCCGGCTGTAATGAGTTTCTTGTTGATTATGGTATCCACTCCCATATCCTCGGAAAGATGGATGTATTCGATGTTCTCCACTTCGGCAATCGTGCGGGGAACTCCGAATTTCTTGGCTACCACGCAGGCCAGGACGTTTGTCTCGTCACTGCCGCTCAAAGCCACGAAAGCGTCGTAATCCCTTATGTCCTCGTCGTTGAGCGTGTCGGAGTTCCTGCCGTCTCCGTATGCAATCTGTACCGACGGGGGCAGTTTCTCGGCGAGTTCCAGGCAGCGTTCCCTGCTCTTCTCCAGTATCTTTACCTCAATGTCCTGCCTTGCGAGTGATGCGGCTACCATTTCAGCCGTGTTGCCGCCGCCCAGAATCATTACCTTGCCCACTTCTACACTCTTTTTCCCGAAACGGTGCATTATGGAATCGATGCCGTTTCTGGTTGCAATGGTGAAAACAAGGTCGTTGTACAGGAACTTGGTGTCCACCGAAGGGATTATGGTATTGTTGTTTCTGGAAATGGCGATGACTCTGAATTGCTTGGCCTCTTCCGGAGTCAGACTCTTTATGAACTGCAGCAGCTGGAGGTCCAGGACCGGGGAATCCTCGTCCAGGCGGAAGACTGCCATCTGCAGTTTTCCGTGAACGAAGTCCATAGTTTCGCTTGAGGCCGAGTGCCGCAGCTGGTCCACGATTTCGTCGGCCGCAATCCTTTCGGGGTAGAACATAAGTTCAATGCCCAGTTCCTTGAACAGGAGTTTGTTCTCGCTGGTAAGGAAGTCGTCACCCTGAACCCTGGCCAGAACCTTCCCGGCGCCCAGTTTCTTTGCAATTATGGCTGAAAGCACGTTCAAACCGCGTTCTTCGTACGGATATACGCCAATGAAAAGGTCGCATTTGTCGACTCTGGCTTTCCTGAGCGTATCGATCGAAGTTGGCGCGCCAAGCACGGCATTCACGTCGGCATATCCGGTAAGAGTCCTGATCCGGCTTTCGTCGTTGTCGATTACTGTAATTTCGTTGGCCTCGCGCCTGAGCATCTTTGCCAGATGCGAGCCAACCTCTCCGGCTCCCAGAATGACTATTCTCATATATTCCTGAATTTGAGGTATTCGATAATCAGCAGCCGCTTGCGCAGGATGCTTGTCTTGGCATCGGCATTGGGGCCTCGGCGCAGTTTCCGGTATTCCCTGTGTGCGTTTGTTACCGCCCGGGCGTATTGAGTCCTGCCCGTAAGCAGGTAGGCGGCGGCGCACAAATCGTCCAGTATCATACGGCAGAAGATTCTGGGCCGGATTTTCCCCGGAAGGTTATTGTCCAGCATAAGCAGATTGTTGCGGTAGTTGAAAAACAGCTTCCTGGGGGAGTTCTGGGGGAGGGTTCCTCCTCCCAGATGATATACGCAGGCCGATGGCACCGTGTACACCTTCCACCCTGCGTTCCTTGCCCTCCAGCAGAGGTCTATTTCCTCCATATGGGCGAAGAACCGGTCGTCCAGGCCGCCCAGCCGCTTCCACAGGCTCGACCTTATTGCAAGGGCGGCCCCGCTTACCCAGCCGACCTCGGCGGGGGAGTCGTACTGTCCTCTGTCGGTCTGGGTCTTACCCAGAACCCTGCCTCGGCAGAACGGATATCCGAACCAGTCCAGGTATCCTCCCGCGGCCCCTGCGTATTCGAAACGTGTGCGCTCCGTCATAGAGCGGAGCTTCGGTCCGCAAATCCCGCAGTCGCTGTGAGCCTGCATAAAGGCTGTGAGCTCTGCCAGCCATCCGGGAGTTACTTCTATATCTGAATTGAGCAGCACGTAATACTCGGCTTCGACCCGGGCCAACGCCCGGTTGTATCCTCCCGTGAAGCCGTAGTTGCTTTCCAGGGGAATGCACTGCACCTCCGGAAAGAGTTCCCTCACGAGGTCCAGCGAGGAGTCGGTGCTCCCGCTGTCGGCCACAACCACCTTTGCGTCCAGTCCTGAGCAACTGTCCAGCAACGCGGGAAGCCAGTTCCTGAGGTATTCCCTGGTGTTCCAATTGAGTATTACTACCGCTGTCTGCATCATTTACTGCTGCTTATGGCATTTGCATTCGCCGTGGCATTCGCCCTCTTCGTGGCATTCTCCGCCGCATTCTCCGTCACATCCGCCGTGACATCCCCCGCAACCCTCCCTGGGAACGAATTCGCCGTGAAGACCTTCGGCAAGCTCTTTCTCGGTGGCTTCACGCACGCTTTCAACCTTTCCGGTGAAGTGCAGCGTCTTGCCGGCCATCGGATGATTGAAATCCATAGTCACAGTATCTTCCTGAATTGCGGCAACCTTGCCCTGAACCACCTGGCCCGACGTGTTGAGCATAGGTATTATGAGACCTACCTGCAGCAGGTCTTCGCGTATGCGTCCGTCCCGGTCGGCGAAGGATTCCTTGGGAATCTCGAACTTGTATTCCGGGTTATACTCTCCGTAGCCTTCGGTCTCACTCAGGACAAAGTCGAAACCCTCGCCCTCCTCCTTTCCGCAGAGTTCTTCCTCGAATCTGGGAAGCAGCATTCCCGTTCCGTGAATATAATCCAGGGGCTTGTCCGCTCCGGCTTTGTCGGCGATTTTCCCTTCAACTTCCAGCTCATAGCTCAGAGCCACCACTTTGTTTTTCGAAATCTTCATAATCTCATATTTATCCGTTAAAATCTACGTTGCAAAACGCTAAGGTAGGAATAAGTTTTGACATACAGGTACGTGAATCGTCGCCGCAGGCGATAAGATTGCTCCACAAGTCCACAATATTGCCTGTTACCAGCATTTCTTTCACGGGATATGCTATTTCCCCTTTCTTGAACACGAAGCCTTCTATGCCGAAGGAGAAATCCCCTGTAGCGGTGTTTGTATTGCCGCCGTTGAATTCCGTTACCAGAATGCCGTCCCCGCACATCTTCAATATGTCGCTTCGGGTTAGTCCGGCCTTGGGCCATCCCAGCAGTCTGGGTCTTACCGGCCCGTCGCAGGTAGGTTCCTTGCCCAGTTTGCCGGCTGAGTACGTGTTCAAAAAGTATTCCCGGATTACGCCGTTTTCTATTATCACGTGTTCTTTTGCCGCAACCCCCTCGTCGTCGAAGAGAATGCAGTTGGATTCGCCTTTGCGCGCTCCGCAGTCGACTACGGTCATTCCGTCCGGGAATACTTTCAGACCTTCCTTGCCGTCCAGGAAGGAGTTGTGCTGCTGCACGTTGTCTCCTCTCAGGGCCCTCAGGATGGGGGTTACGAACTTGGAGGAAACTTCGCGGTCCACCACCATATTGCAGCGTCTGCCGTGGCAGTTCCTGGCCCCTATCATAGCGCAGGCCTTGTCGTAAGCGTTGCGGCTTATCTCTTTCCATGGCAGGGAAGAAAGCCTGGGCGATTCGGCCCAGTCGAAAGAACTGTATTTTTCTCCGTTTTCATCTTCTACGGTAACCTCGCAGAAATATTCGAAACTGGTCTCGGTCTGGCGGCAGAAGGTGTCCTGGCTGTCGATAATCAGGGTATCGTAGATGTTGTCGGAGTATTCGCCTTCTTCCGATACAAGCCTTGCCTTCCCCGGCGCTTTTCCCAGACACGCGGCAAGGGCTGTTTCCTTACGCTGCTTTCCGTCGATTTCCCAATAGGTCTCGTCCAGCAGGTCGAGTTCCCTTCCGGTAACGGCGTTCTTCTGCACCCTTTCCTGGGGAGGAAGGTCCCTGCAGGGGTCGGGGGCGAGCATCTTTACGGTGTTCACCGCCTTGACTATGAAAGCCTCGAGAGAACTCTTTTCCAGCTTGTTGGTCGAGAATGCTCCGAACCGCCCGTCGGCAAAAATCGAAATCCTTATGGAACGGTCGAAGCACGAGGTGCATTTGTCTATCTGAGAGTCGAGCGTCGACACCAGATTCATCCGGTCCATCACCAGATTCACCCTGACTTTCTGTGCTCCGGCTTTCAGCGCCATCGACAGACACTCCTTTGCAAGTTTTATTTCACTTTCGCTTATCATTCTATTCTCCTCCCACCGTGAGTTTTCCTATGAGTACCGACGGAATTCCGCAGCTTACCGCTACGCTCTGCTCTTTTCCGCAGGTCCAGGTTCCGTCGTCGATCTTAAGGTCTGCGGCGACTCCTTTTATGTCGGCAAGGGCCCTCGGTCCGTTGCCTACTATGTTGATATCCTTTACCGGCATTGTCAGGCGCCCGTTTTCTATCAGGTATCCGCTTTTTACGTAAAATGTGAAATCGCCTTCGCCTATCTTCACTTCTCCGTTGGAGAAACTGTCCACATAGATTCCGTTGCCGGCCCTGGCAATAAGGTCCTGCACAGTGCCGTCGTTGCCGCTCTCCATATAGGTCGCCCTCATTCGGGGAATGGGATTGTAGCGGAACGATTCGCGTCTTCCGTTTCCGGTAGGCGCTACCCCGTACCAGCGGGCGCTTACCCGGTCGTGCAGATAGGAGGTGAGAACCCCGTCCTCTACCATATAGGTTTTCTGCCCGGGTACACCTTCGTCGTCGAAATTGCAGGCTCCGCGGTTGGCGGGTATGGTTCCGTCGTCGATTATGTTTATTCCCTTGGGGCAGATCCGCTTGCCCATTCTGTCGGCGAACACCGACTGCCCCTTACGGTTGAAATCTGCCTCGAATGCGTGTCCCATCGCTTCGTGCAGAAGTATTCCGCTTGCTCCTGCACCCATCACAACACTCATCTTGCCTCCCTTCGGCCTCTTTGCCTCGAAAAGGGCATCCACGCCCTTCACTGCCTCCTGTGAGAGTTCCGCTCCAAGTTGCGCGGTCAGGAATTCCGTTCCGGTACGAAGGCTTCTTCCTACCGAACTCTGTACCGTCTTTCCTCCCTGCTGGAAGATGGTGGTAATGGAGAGGCTTGCAAGAGGCCGGGTCTCGTACTTGATTTCCCCGTACGAGTTGAACATAAGAATGTCGCTCACCGAGCTCGATAGCGATGCGATTACTTTGCTGCAGCGGCTTTCTTTTGCGCGGATAGCGCTTTCGATACCTTCCAGAAACGGTACCGCCGTGCTTAGGGGTGCGTTCCTCCAGTCCCCTGTAAATGGATAGCGGTCGGCACCCGGGTTCGGCTTCCCGAAGTACCTGTTCGCCGGGGATACCGCCACCTCGGAGCGTCCCTGCCCGTCGGCAATCACTGAGGCTGCCGCGGCGGCTCTTTTCAGAGACGGCATGTCGGTGCTTTCGGAATATGCGTAACCTGTCTTTTCGCCGCACAGCACTCTTATTCCGCATCCGTAGTCGAGATGCTGTCCTCCGGCGCTCACTGCCGAATCCCGGAGCAGAATGTCGCTGTAGAAGGTATCCTCGAAATACAGGTCGGCATAGTCCCCTCCGTTCCCCAGAGCCTGAGCAACAAGCTCTTCAAGGTAGGTTTCGCGGGTGCCGAACACCCCCAGGTAATATTCTTTATTCAGTATCATTCAATCTTTCGAGTATCTGTTCGTATTTCTTTTTGTTGCGGATCACGGTCATTTCTTTCGAACCTTCTGCAATTACCGAAAAGGGAGTCTGGGAGTTGTCGCCAAGAACCCATCGGTCGGCCATATCCCTGTATGTGTCGAAGAAGTATTGCAGCCCGGCCCGGTAGCGGCGCTGAACCGTATCGTCCGTTATGTTGTGTCCTCCCGCCTGCACTCTGTTGCGAATCCTTTTTATTGCAAGTTCGGGGGATTCCAGCCAAAGGTATATTATGGTAATTTTATAGCCCTGTTCCCTGGCTTGTTTGACTATGCGTGCAAGAGTTCTTGTGGACAGGGTAGTCTCTATCCCGAAATCCTTTTTCCTGTCCAGCATATAATCGATTTTCTGCAGCATTACCCTGCTTGCCCCCACTGCCGCCGCACCGGGGTCGAAAGGGGAGATGCTCTTTGCAAACTCGTCTGAGTTTACGAATTCGTGACAGCCCAGCATCTGTGGCAGAAGCGAGTAGGAAGCCGTCGTTTTTCCGGAGCCGTTGCAGCCCGATATGATATAAAGGTTGGGCATTGCTGTGTGTCAGCGATGGTTTACTCCGTATCCGAATAAGGCAAAATCTCCCAGACATGGGTCGTCCGGGAAAATTTCCCTGAAACTGTCCGTAATTTCCAATGCGGTAGTCAGATTCCTGGCGTTGCGGCAGGTAAGCCCCAGGTCGAGGGCCTGCTTGTGGACGTGCGTGTCCAGAGGTATTATGAGGCTGGCAGGGGAGGAGTTCTTCCAAAGTCCCAGGTCAACCTTGGCGTCATTGCGAACCATCCACCGGCGCATAAGGTTTATTTTTTTGTCGGCAGCCCCAGGGTCTTCCTTTCTGCCGTAGATAAGGGTTCTTATCTGGCCGCTGCTCAATTTCTCAAGGCTCTCCTCTTTGCTGTAATACTCTTTGAGATTGCCGCAAATGAGGGCTGTTTCACTCCACTTTATGGTTCTGTGGCAGCTGGTTTCGTCGCTGCGGTAGTCTCCGCTCATAACGTAGTCCAGCGGCCTCCACTCAAGAAAATCGAAGAAACGTTCAAGGTCCCTTACAATCATCGTCCTTCGGCCCCAGGCGAAATGCGCCGCAAATACGGCCGCCGTTTCAATGTCCTGCAGGGATGCTCCCCGGCGCACGAATTCGGTTGGAAAGGCAATCGGATCTTCTGCAAAATGGACCGGGTCGTTATATTCCACGGCCCAGTCCATAAGCTGTTTCTTGAGTGTCGCCTCCATTATTCGGCGGTGGCGGCTTCTATCTTGCGCAGCATTGCAACCATAATTATTGCCGCAATAATGCACAGCGCCATAAGAATGCTCCAGTTTGCCCAGAGAGGAACCTTGTTCCAAAGAAGTCCGGGGATAGAGCTCAGGTAGTTGCCTATGGCCGTTGCCGCAAACCACAGACCCATCATAAGACCCTTGTACTTCGGAGGAGCCACCTTCGATACGAACGATATTCCCATAGGGCTGAGAAGCAACTCTGCAAAGGTAAGTACCAGATAGGTGCTTATCAGATAAGTGGGAACAACGGGGTCAGGAGATACCGTTCCGCCCAACTGTGCGGGAGACTGCTGTCCCATAGATGCCAGAACCATAATGAGGTAGCCTACAGCTGCCACGAACATTCCCAGGGCAATTTTCTTAGGTGCCGACGGCTCCATCCCGTTCGGATGCTTCTCGGTTTTCCTGGATGCAAGCGCGCTGAAAATGGCCATAGAGATAGGGGTGAGTGCAACTACAAAGAAGGGGTTGAACTGCTGGAAGAGTTGGGGTTGGATTGTAAGAGTCTCTCCCATACCTGCATAAATCGAATATGCTCCTCCCCACAGTGCGGCGGTGGCTATTCCGCAACCCAGCTTGGATTTGGCTGTCGATGACTGGAATACTCCGAACAGGGTATAAACGCTCACTGCTATGAGAGCCAGAATCCAAATGTTGAATCCCAGTTTGGTTACACCTGTAACCGAACTCTGGGTGTAGTCACGGGCAAACCAGGTGAGAGACTGTCCGTTCTGGTGGAAAGCCATCCAGAAGAAGATTACAACTGCGAATACCAGGCACAGGGCAACCACTCTGTCTTTTGTCTGCTTGGGAGTGAGTTCCACTGCTGTTTCATTGCCGTTGCTTGCAGCCTGCTTTGCATTCACGTCCGCGTGCTTGAACCACTTTCTCGTAGCGAAGTAAATGGCAATCGAAGCAATCAGAGAGATGCAGGCAACTGCGAATCCCATATTGTAGGCCGATGAAAGGTGCTCCACGTAATAAGCTCCGAAGTCTCCGGGCAGCATATTGCGAACGGCTTCACCGGGCATCATCGACTTCAGGTCGAGGAACTTGCTTACATTTTCGGGAGATATTTCACGGTTCATGAACTGGTGTGCAAGCACGGGGATGTCGGCTTTGTAGATAAGCCCGGCTTTGGACAGGAATCTGTTGGTAATGGCGGTTGCGGCGGAAGGTGCGAACATTGCGCCTATGTTGATGGCCATATAGAACAGGCTGAACGCGGAGTCCCTCTTCGATGAATACTTGGGGTCATCGTAAAGGTTGCCTACGATTACCTGGAGGTTGCCTTTGAACAGACCGGTTCCGAGTGCGATGAGCAGCAGAGCCGAAAGCATCAGTGTGATGCCGAGAACGTTTGCCGGGGTGGGGATGGATAGCGCGAGGTATCCGAGGAACATAATGCAGATACCTGTAACGACGCATTTACCGTAGCCGATTTTGTCGGCAAGGATACCTCCCACTACGGGGAAGAAATATACCACTGCAAGGAAAATGGAATAGATGGTGCTTGCGAGTGCTCCCGTCCAGCCGAACTTGGCCTGAAGGAACAGCATAAAGATGGCAAGCATAGTGTAGTAGCCGAACCGCTCTCCCGTATTGGCGAGAGCGAGTGCATACAAAGCCTTAGGCTGACCTTTGAACATAATTTATACTGTTTTGAATAATTTTCTAAGGTTACAAAGATAATAAAAAATGATTATATTTGTTCTTGTATGTCTGTGTTTGAAAAACTTAAATGCGGTTTTCTTTCCGGCGCTCTGGCGCTGCTTTCCCTGATGCCGTTGTGTCTGCACAGGGCGTTCGGCGCGCTGGCCGGCTTTGTGATGCGCAGCATAGTCGCTTATCGGAAGGGCGTTGCATTGAAAAATATACGGAATGCATTCCCTGAAAAGTCCGATAAGGAAATCGACGGAATACTCCGCAAGTTCTACCGATATCTCGGAACAATGTTTTGCGAGGCTGTCTGGTTCGGCTCCTGCAGAAGGAACAAGAAGCGTCTGCGCCGTTCCCGTATCTGCACCCTCCGCGGGCAGGACTGCTTGAACGCTTACCTCACTCAGGGTCGCAGTGTAATGGTGCTGCTTCCGCATACCGGTAATTTCGAACTCTTCTCAGGCATTGAAACTTATTCCTCAGACAAGCTTCTTGCAGTGGAGGAAAATCATTTCTGTGTCTCATACAAGGAACTCCACAACAAGTTCTGGAACGACTTTATGTTCAGGAACCGCTTGTCCGGTCTTCTGCGCCCCTCGCAGTATGACGGCCTTGTGGAGAGTATGAAACTTCTCAGGTATGTGTACAGGCATAAAGACGATTCCTATGTATTCCATTTCATTACCGACCAGTATCCTTATACCGAAGGCAACAACGTCGAGGTGGAATTCTTCGGGCAGAAAACGGTGAGTATGACTGCCGGAGCAGCTATGGCAAAAATGCTTGCAATGCCGGTGCTGTATATGAGAGCGTCGTGCCGCCCGGGCGGCGGTTATGTTATGGAATATCTGCCCTTATGCGACGATGCCTCCACTGAGGACATTCAGGACATCACCCAAAGATATTACAGAATGATCGAGGACGACATCCGCACCCAGCCGTGGAACTATCTTTGGACTCATAAACGTTGGAAAACCCTTAATTATTGACAATATGACAATTAAAGATCTGAAACCAGCCATTGTCTGGAACAACTTCTATCAGCTTACCAGACAGCCCCGCCCTTCCAAGCACGAGGAAAAGGTACGTGCATTCCTTCTGCAGTGGGGGAAGGAACATTCCGTCGATACACAGGTCGACGATGCCGGAAACATTATAATGAGAATTCCTGCTACACCCGGCTTCGAGAACCGCAAGACCGTTATTCTTCAGGGACATATGGATATGGTTCCCCAGAAGGTGGCATCTTCCTCACACGATTTCCTGAATGACCCCATCGAGACTCTCGTCGAGGGCGACTGGCTTACCGCCAACGGAACCACTTTGGGCGCCGACAACGGTCTGGGCGTTGCTCTTGCAATGTCTGTTGCCGAATCCAAGGATCTCCAGCACGGACCTGTCGAGGTGCTTGTTACCTATGACGAGGAAACCGGTATGACAGGAGCGAAATCTCTCAAGAGCGGAGTGCTCAAGGGCGACATTCTCCTCAATCTTGATTCCGAGGACGAAGAAGAACTGTGCATAGGCTGCGCCGGGGGACTCGACGCCGAGGCGGTTTTCAAATACAGGACAGTGCGAGCCAAGGATATGACCGCTTACAAACTTTCTGTAAAAGGTCTTCAGGGAGGCCATTCCGGTATGGACATCTCGCTTTACAGGGCCAATGCCAACAAAATTGCCGCCAACGCCCTTGTAGCTGCCGTGGAGAAAAAAGGCGTGGAGATTGTAAAGTTTACCGGAGGCAGTCTCCGCAATGCCATTCCTTTCGAAGCCGAAGTGGAGTTTCTCGTGCCGAAGGGAAAGGAGAAGAGCATCCTGGCCGCCGTCAGGGGACGTCTAGCCGCTTCCAAGGACATTTATAAGGAAAGCGATCCCGGTATGGAGTTCGTTCTGGAGAAGACGGGAGTCGCCGTGCGTTTCATAGAGCACACGGTCGCACTTAATCTGCTCAAGGCCCTGTTGGCTTGCCCTTCAAACGTAATCCGTATGAGCCAGAGTATGAAGGGCCTCACCGAGACATCCATAAATATGGCCATTGTACGCACCGAAAACAGTAAAATCCTGGTTCATTCCCTTATGCGCAGCGCCATAGACGAGGCCAAGGCCGAACTTGCCGAGAAAGTCCGCTTCATATTCGAAATGGCCGGAGCAAAAGTTGCCTTCCATGGCGGATACTCAGGATGGAAACCCAACCCCAAGAGCGAACTCATAGGTATGCTGAACGGAATCTATACCCAAAAGTTCGGCAAGCCAATGACCGTTATGGCAACTCACGGCGGACTGGAGTGCGCAATTATGGGCGCAACCTATCCCAGCTGGGAGATGATATCCATAGGACCCACCATCAAATATCCCCATTCTCCCGACGAGAGATGCTACATCCCTTCAGTCGAAAAATCCTGGGAATTCCTTAAGGAAATCCTGCTTCAGATTCCCGAAAAATAAGGCCGATGGTTATACTTGTCACAGGCATCACTTCCGGTTTCGGAAAGGCGATGGCCGAAAGGCTTTCGGCCGATGGCCACAAAGTTTACGGTACTCACCGGAAAGCTACTGAATTCCTTCCCGGTGTCACCTATATCCGGGCCGACGCAACCGACGACGCCCAGGTTGAGGCTGCTGTAAATCAGGTTCTTGAAGCCGAGGGTCGGATCGATGTGTTCATCAACAACGCCGGTATGGGAATCGGCGGTCCTCTCGAGTTTTCATCCCTTGAAGATGCCCGCTACCAGATGGACGTAAACTGGATGGGTATGGTACGGTTCCTGCATTTCGTGGTTCCCGTGATGCGCGCTCAGGGCTGTGGCAGAATAATCTGCTTCAGCTCTATCGGCGGTCTTATGGGCCTTCCTTTCCAGGGACTTTATTCGGCCTCCAAGTTTGCCATAGAAGGCTATTGCGAAGCTTTGAGGATGGAACTTCGCAGCAGCGGTGTAAAGGTCGTAGTCATAGAACCCGGCGATTTCGCCACGAATTTCACCGCACAGAGAAAGTGCGTGACCGATTCCCGGGCGCACGAGGCCTACCCCTCCTATGCGGCATCCCTCGCAAGCATCGAGAAAGACGAAACCACCGGACTCAAGCCCGAATACCTCGCCTCCAGGATTTCCGCAATAGTAAAGAAAAAGAATCCGGCGTACAACTACGTCATTTCGACCTTCGAGCAGCGTCTTTCGGTAACCCTCAAAAAGATTCTTCCCGCAAGCCTGTTCGCCTCAATCCTCTCTGCCTACTACAAGCTCTAGTCCCTTATAGCCGCTGTTGCTCAAAACGCGAGTCACTCGCGTTTTGCGCAACTTTTTGCAATACGATAGTGTGTCGTCCGTCGGGACTTTGCAGCCTGCGGGTCAAAGGCCTTCGGACGGCGTAGCCGCCCGTGGCTTTGTGAACGGGAGGAGCCTGCGCCGAAGGCGTAGGAGGGATAGCACCGACAGGTGCGTACCGGTCCGAAGGCCCTTGACTCGCAGGCTCCATTAGGCTTTCGCAAAGTGGATACATACAACAAGAGGCCGTGTTTGAGAATAGCTGATAGTCAGTGAGTTGTGAAAATCCCTTCCGCATTCTTGTGGAAGGGATTTCTATAAATTGTTGATTATAAAGTACTTCTGAAAACGCCGTTCTGTCACTTGCGTGTGTTCAATAAGTCAAAGTGGAATCTTTTTGTGGTATCGCACTGCCAGATGTAATCGGCGCTTGGATTTGTGAGGTTGAACAATGCCGTCCATTGCGTTCCTCCGTTGGTGACCGGCTCCTGTCCCCAGGACTGCCAGACTGCAGACATTGCCCCCAGCAGCTGCGCTCCATCCATCGAGGTGCCCAGTGAGTCACGGATTGCCTGAAGCTCTTCGAAACGGCAATCGCCTTCGTTACGTCCTGCGCCGAAATTTTCAGGGCACAGATAGTGGTTGGTGACTATCGGTGTATCCGTTACCACCATTTTCTCCCCGACCCATTCCACAACCACGCTTCGGCCTGAAGCATCGGAGATTGACAGATGGTGCAGATTCCCAATGTCTGAATGAAAATCGATTCCTTTCAAAAGAGTGACAGCCTCATCCACGGAGGCGGCGGTTTTCAGCAGGTATTTGATGGCGCAGGTTGTGGTTAAATCCGGTTTGCCGTTATTCTGATGAGTCTCTGAATTCTCCCCGGCAGTATGGTCTGCGACGGCCAGGCCTTTTTCATTCACACCATCGAGCGCTGCGAACAGGGTGGCAAGGGCAAGATACTGGTTTGTGAACCTTTCTGGCTTCCAGTCCGGACCAAACCCGAAGAAATCGGGATTGAATGCGGAGATGTATCGGTATCCGCCTTTGGGATTTACTTTTGAAATTATGCACTGGCAGTTCTGCCAGTCGAAATTACGGCCCATAAGTCTTGTGCCGTCAGTTGTGACAACAGCCATTGTAGAACATCCGAAATCTTGCTTCTGTGGCTCTGCCGCAGGCTGTTTTAAGAAACCTCGGGATAGAAATTCAGCGATGTAAACGGCAAGGCCTGAGGCATCGGCAGCACCTCCCCGTTCAAGAAACTCGTCGAATCCGTCATCTCCGGAAAATTCAAGAAAATAGATACCCTCATCCAATTGCTTGACCGACATTGCTCCCTTTACAAGGGGGCCGAACATTATCCACGTGGCAAGAATCGTAGATACCAAAAAGATAATAATTGCAACACAAAATTTCTTCATCTTTATGGCTTCCTACCTTTTTTGGGGGCGTACATCCTCCACCTCTTTGCCGGATTTGATTATTGAAATAATGCCGGAGAAGTGGTAGCTGAGCGTTTTACTGACATCTTCTTCGGAGAAATCTTCGGGATGCTTGACACAGAGTGCTGCTATGCCGCAGGCGACCGGCCACATCTGACGGAAGAGAAACTCTGATTGTTCCGG
>JAZRVN010000036.1:0-30063 GCA_045599225.1 Candidatus Cryptobacteroides sp. | reverse complement strand
AATTCAATTATGCCATGCAAAAGGAGACATATTCTTTGCCAATCTCGTGTATGGCATTGATGATTTGTTGCTCACGTATCTTTGACGGCTTTTTGAAACCATTGATATAGTTTCGCATCAAGGTGGGATTGAGGCCTATTCTCTTTGCAAATTCGGACACATTGATTTCCTTATGGACAAGAAAGAATTCCTGAAAGGTTGATGGAATGGTATCCTCGTATGTGAAGCTCTCAAACGATATGTCCTCGTCCAAATCCCTCCAATGAAAACCTCCGAATCCGGTTGTGTAATTCTGCCTCTGCTCATCCGTTGCGGATTTTAAGGACGGGTACCACAGGAGTGACTGCTTGTATATTTTCCCCGTTTCATCACGTGCATAGATGAAGTCATTGTCAAAAGAAAGCCTGTTCAGTTTCATATCTACTTCTCAAAGTGCTCCTTCCACCGTTTGATGATTATATCCTCGTTCTCGTTGATTACAGCCTCTATTTTTTTCTGGTCATTGGCCTTTATGTTCTGCTTCTCGCGCAACACAAATGAACCATCGTCCAAGTCATATACTGCATATCCGTCGTTACCCTCGACGTGAACGTGAACCGGTTCATGCTCGCGACTGTAAAAGAAAATGAAAACCCGTAAAATCTGAATATTTCCGGCATATGTCTATTTCGTTTTTTTATTTGCAAATATAGGTATTGTTTTCGATACCGCAAACTTTCTGGACCTTAATCTATCAGCGGCTACAAACTTACATGCTTCGCATATCCAAATAACTTTTACTTCACAAATCTATCCGGAAATTGAAGTCTGAATATTGCAATTTTGTCAAAAAATCTGCAACTTCGCTTTTTAATGGGTAAAGCCTCCACATACTTCATAAGTGACGTCCTTCCTGCTTTTACAATGGGGGGGTAATTTGTTTACTATCAATAACTTAGTTAATTATTACGGCACTGCCGCCTGAAATCCCTCCCGTGGACGACAGGCGGAAGCGGCATATTATACCCCGACAGAAAGGGGAAAATATATCAGAATGAAAAACGAAAACAAGAACAATGACAACTGCGCCAAGCAGGCTTACGTTCCCGCGAGCGTGAAGGTGATAGAGGTCAACACGCAGAGGGTACTGTGTGACAGCGGTGGATCATCAGGAACAAATGACGGTTTTGACCATATACAGTAAATACGAATACGATGAAAAGATATTTAATCCCGACCATCGCTGCGTTTATAGCACTGGCGGGTTGCTCAAAAGATGCTCAGGAACAGAAGGCGCAGCCCGCTGATTCCGGCAATGTACACGCCCTTTCCGTGGAAATTGAATCCGGTGCCTATCAGGATGCCGGAGGAGAGACAAAGGCCTCTATGGAGGCTGTCATCCGTGTGAAATGGAAACAGAATGATTCGGTTTCAGTGGTCAACGCCACTAAAAACAAACTGCTCGGAGGCTGCCTGAAGGCACAGTCAGACGGTGAAAGCGTTGTCTTCGAAGGAACCGTCACGGGAACCATCGATCAGGGCGACAGGTTGTACTACATCTACCCGAGGGTTGAAGGCAATACTGAAGAAAAGGCCTTTGCAGATTACAACATCAGTCTTGCAAACCAGAAATACGACGGCAATAAGATAAGTGACGTTTGCTTCTACGGCTATGCCGAGGAGTTGGCGGGCTCCGGAAGCGAAAACGGAAGCACCTCCATCTCCAGGAAGATAAAGTTCACTCTTGTGACTTCGTATGCCCACTTGAATATGGCTAATCTTCCCGTCAAAAGCACCAGCCTCAGCCGCATAGACATCTCCAACGTAAACGAAGGCTTCACCTGGACTCTGTCAGGAGGCGAGCTTTCAGCCGCGGCTTATGCCGGGAAAGATTCAATCTCGGTGAGATGCATCAATGCCAATATCACCTCATACGGCAATGCTGTGGCACGTTTCGCCATCCCGGCCAGTGCGGAAACCGCTAATGCCAGGGTAGTTACGGTCAACAATGCCTACACCAACAATATGTACACCAAGTTGGAATTGCCGGCCGCATCTTATTACAACCAGCTCTATACGACCTGGACTGAAAATAAGGCAGAAGTTAATACAACCGAAGACCCTAACAAGACAAAAGTCACAATAAACAATAATAATTCCAAGGATGTGGCTGAAGGAGCAATTCCGACCGAGGCGTTTGGTACAACAGGCCAGGATTCAAAGCCTACCGAGATTTCCATCGGCGGAATGGGAACCATCACGTTTGATAAAGATGCGACCTCCAGAATCTTGGAAAATGCAAGTGGCTCTACAAGCGTGCTGTTCAAGGTGGAGGACGTCACCACCACAAAACCCGTTAAGAATGCCGATATTGTCTATGAGGTGACAATGAAGACACTGGACGAGCACGGCACCGAGGTTTTCCCCGACGCCAAGGGTACCGCTGCCGAAGATACTCCGGGAAGGGCAACTATGTCGATTCCTCTCGGAGAAAATGTGGCATATGTCCACACGATAACTCTTGTTGACAGTGATGGAAATCCTATCGATGGCGGAGTTATCCCCGAGAGCATTGATTTGACCAATCATATACTTTCTTTCGATGTCGAGCACTTCTCCAAATATGCGGTAGGCTATGTGACGGAAAAAGATTTTGTCTCAGTAACAGGAGTTACTCTCGACGATAGTTCAGTGACCCTTGCCGTAGAAGAGACAAAAACACTCACAGCAACCGTCGCTCCTGAAGAAGCCACCAACAAGAAAGTAAAATGGAGCAGCAGCGATGAGGCTGTTGCCACCGTTGACAAAGACGGCAAAGTAACAGCCGTAGCAGCGGGCACTGCCACCATTACCGTGACTACCGAGGACGGCAACTTCGCCGCCGTCTGCCTGGTAACGGTGACTCCTCCTGCTTATGTGAAGATAACAATGACTGTTGGAGGTCAAGAAAAGACTTACAAATGGGCTACCCAGAACCTTGCCGTTTCAGAATCGGGCAAGGCACAATGGAAATCTGTATGCCTTCCCGGCACAACGACTCCCGTTCAAATCGGCGATTATTTCCAGTGGGGGGCATACTCTGGCTATTGTGGAGATGCCACCGATCCCGACAAGGGCCTTCTCATCTACGAATCTTTTACAAATAATGGCTCATTCGGTTCTTTCTCGTGGAAGAGAGACGATTATCAATTCGACAAATATAGCATCTCTCCGTATTACAATAGTTCTTACCAAAAATATAATCCAGCGGATGGAATAGTTACTCTTGCGCCATCCGATGATGTTGCCAGCATTCTCTTGGGAAGTGCCTGGCGTACGCCGACAACAGACGAGTTCCAAGCATTGAAGGATGCCACATATTGGAAATGGGATGATACAGGCAAAGGTTATTACGTCTATGCTCCTCAAACAGGTGATGCAGGGAAAGTGAACAATGGCTCCGGTACTTATGCCGTGAAAGACGCTCTATTGTTCTTCCCCGCTACGGGCTACGGCCTCAATTACAGCCTCGACCAAGTGGGCTACTACGGCGTCTATAGGTCAAGTACTCTTACTCTTGATAAATCTGAAGATTATGGCGATTTAACCTACGCGTACCGCATGTATTTAAATCCATACGAAGTCGTTCCGCAGTCCCCCGCCAGCCGTCACGACGGCTACCCGGTGCGTCCCGTTTGTCCCGTCACAGAATAATAAAACGTCCAATTGCGTCCAAGGCCATTAGGCCTGAGGCAAGAATATAACCAGAAGAGGGCCGTCCGGGTGATTCCGACCCTGCGATGACGAAGTCCCTTGTCAACGTCAAGTTCTTTTGTAAGAATGGAATGAATGTCCTCTATCCGGTGAATGGTGAGGTTGCTCAAGTAATCCGGGTTGTCGAGCACGAACTTCAGGGCATCCTTATGGTTAAGGCGCTCCATCTCCTTTCTGTACTCATTGTCGGTCAATTCAGATATGTTCTTACAAAACCGCTGCTGAGCGGCATTCAGAGTGGCCATCTCCTCTTTTGTAAATATCTCCACCTTGGGCAGAAGATCAGACATGTCTCGTCCTTTTTTGGATTGCTACAAACCGGAAACGGAAGTTATCTCCCGTCTGAGACCGCAGCCAAGATAGCCCGGAGGAAAGTAAAGAAGCTATTGGTATATCGCGGTGGCGGTGCAGCGGATCAGCTGACTGCAGTTGCCTGCCGAGATTCGGAAATCGCCTTCTTCAAGGTGCCAGTTGCCGTCGTCGGATGCGAACGAAAGTTCCGTTGCGGGGATGCTGAACTTAACCGTTTTGCTTTCACCGGCCATCAGATCGATCTTTTCGAATGCTCTGACTCTCTTTACGTCGGGAATCATTGTGGCTACAAGGTCACTTGAATAAACTATAACACTTTCCTTTCCGTCTCTGTCTCCGGTGTTCTTCACGGTAACGCTCACTTCTATGATATCGTTCCTGTCGAACTCGCAGGGACTCACGCTCAAATCCGAATATTCGAATTCGGTATAACTGAGTCCGGCGCCGAAAGGCCACTGAACATCCATAACGGCGTCGTAGTTGTACGCTCCGTCCATCACTTCACGGTGCTCATTGACCTTGTAGTCGTAAGTGTGCAGGGAGTTTACATACTTGGGATAAGTGAACGGAAGCTTGCCGCTGAAATTCTCCTTGCCGCACAGCAGTTTAGCGAGAGCATCAGCTCCGTAGTTAGAAGGCAGCATAACGTCAACCACAGCATTTGCCAAAGGCTCGATTTCGGAAATAACCCTGGGGCGTCCTTCATTGAGTATCAATACAATAGGCTTACCTGTTGCAGACAGGGCCTTGACCAGGTTCAGCTGATTGCGGGAAAGAGTGAGGTCGTTCAGGTTGCCCGGTGTCTCGCAATACGAGTTTTCGCCCACACAGGCGAGAATAACGTCTGCCCAGCGGGCTGCCCTTACGGCTGCCTGGATATCGATATCCTTTTCTTCCCACCACTGACCCTCGTCGTCATAATTGAGACCGGGAACATAGGTCGCAACCGGGAACTCATTCTTCACTGCTTCGTAAATAGTGTTGAACCTCTCCACATAATGGGGTTCGTTACACCCCTGCCAGGTATTCGACCATCCTCCATTTAGTGAACGTACCGAATTGGCGTTCGGTCCCGTTACCAGCACTTTTGTCCCGGGGGCAAGAGGAAGGATTCCGTCGTTCTTGAGCAGAACCTCGCTCTCTACCGCTGCGGCCAGAGCCATATCCTCGAATTCGGCACAGTTGACCTTAGGGTAGTCATACTCCCAGGTGGGGTTATCGAACAGGCCCAGACGGTATTTCAACCGAAGGATTCGGGCTACGGCATCGTCGATACGTTCCCGGGAAATCTTACCTTCGTTTACCAGTTCGCAGATATCCTGCGCCGACTCTGCGCGATATGGATCCATAATCATATCGATACCGGCATTGATTCCAAGCGCGAGCGCCTCCTTGCGGTCGGCGGCTATATGGTAAGCATTCCACAGATTGTCGATATCGGCCCAGTCGGTCACAAACATTCCATCCCAGCCGAGTTCTTCCTTGACCCACCGGGTAAGGAACTTGCGGCTTGCGTGAACGGGAATGCCGTTGATGGAGGCCGAATTGACCATAATGGTAAGGGCTCCCGCTTCGATACAAGCCTTGAAGGGGCGGAAATAACGTTCCCGAAGCTCATAATCGGGAATGAAGGCTGGAGTGCGGTCTTTCCCAGACGAGGGAACTCCGTATCCCATATAGTGCTTCAGCGAAACCGCGGCATTCTCCAATCCTACCTTATTGAAATCCTCTCCCTGAATAGCCCTGGTTTCAACTTCGGACATAACGGTCTGGACGCAGGGGTCTTCTCCCCAACTCTCCCACTGGCGCGGCCATCGGGGATCGCGTCCAAGGTCCATAACCGGAGAGAACACCCAGGGAACCTGCATAGAGCGCGTTTCATAAGCAAGTATCCGGCCCATATTCTTCGCGTGCTCAGGATTGAAGGTTGCGGCAAGGTTAACTTCCTGGGGGAAGAAAGTACCTCCGTCCAAATAAGTGGCGCCGTGAATCATATCCAACCCATAAATGCAGGGTATTCCGATAGACTCCATTGACTTGGCCTGTATGGTTTCCATCACATTACCCATCCACTGTGCAGTGGGAGCGTGATTTCCGTAAACGTTAAGCAGGGAACCCACCTTGTATTTTCCAATCACGTATTCAAGTTTTTCCGGATCAATCTCCTTTGTAACAGGATCCATTATAACGTCGATATTAATCTGAATCATTTGCCCGGCCTTCTCTTCCAGAGTCATTTCAGCCAATTTTGCGCGGATTTCAGACTCGTACGGGGAATTTCCCTTGGGAGCGCAGCCCATTGCCAGTACGGCAGCGGCGGCAGCTGCAATAAAAACTGATTTCTTCATCGTTATTTTTTCTTTTGAAATACTCTCACATAATCTACACGCATCGTGGTGGGCAGAGCACTTTCATCAACTCCCCACATTCCTCCCCAATCGCCACCCCAGGCAAGGTTCAGGGTAATATAGAACGCCTTGTCGAAAGGCCAGGTGCTCTTGTCCTTCTTCCCGTCATTCTGAAATGTGAGCAGCAATTTCCCGTCCACATAGGACCGTATGAATTCCGGCGTCCATTCCAAGGCGTAGGTATGGAAACCGCTTTCAGCTCCGGAAAGAGTTCTCTTTGCCGTTTTCTGCGTATTTATTGTATGGTTGTAGGATTTGGTGTGTACAGACGAAGAGACTTCGTTGGGCACACAGCCCACCTCTTCCATTATGTCAATTTCGCCACAGGTAGGCCAGCCGTCCGACTGGTTGTCGGGCATCATCCAGAATGCGGGCCAGGTACCCTTTCCCTTAGGCAGCCATATCGAAGCTTCCATATAGCCGTAGGTCCAGGACTTGTTGGTGTTCATCCTTGCAGAAATCACCTGGTTCTTGTATTTCTGAGCAGTGATGTACAGCACACCGTCTGCCACATAGGCAGTTTTATGTCCGTCGAGCTCTCCTCCTGCCACATATCGCTGGAGCTCATTGTTCACCCGTCCAGGAGCCCAGTTCTCGAATCTCCAATTGTTTGAATTTACCGACGTTCCATCGAATTCATCCTGCCATACCAGCGAATAGCCGTCGGGGGCCGGAATGTCCGAGGGTTCAGCCGCAGCCTGCTTGACAGGCACGCTCTTTCGGGTTGTTCCGCATTTGACCACGACACTTCCCTCCCGCTCCTTCTCTTCCTCATTGGGTTTGACCGTGAATGTTACGTCTGCGGTTTTTGCCGGGGAATAGTCGGGCTGTACGTCGCCGATCCAGGTATCCCGCGAATAGGCTTCAAAGCCGGCGGAAGCCGTTACCTTAAGGCTCACACTTCCGCCCTCGGCGTCAATGGACACGGTTTCGGGAGAAACTGCAACACTCTCCTGCACGGGATCCGGTTCTGCTGACGGTCTGATGCAGGAATTCAGCACACAAAGAGCAGCCAGAAAACATATTGTAGTCGACATCTTCATAAATTCAAAAAAGAGGGGACGGAATACTCGTCCCCTCAAATTTAATCAAATATTCCTAAAGTTCCTTAAGACTTACGTTCTTAACCTCCACAGTTGCGCCTGCAGGAGTTCGACCGAGGTCCACAAAGAGAGCAATCTTGTCGTAATCCACGTCCGGTGCAATACCTTTCTGCTCAAACTTCACATCCTCGTATGCGCTGAGCTGAACGTCATTCACATAGAAGAACGCGTGGTCATTGTCGTTGCCTTCCCAGGCAAGCTTTACGGTGCAGACGCAATCTTCCGAGCTGTTGAGCACAACGCTGAAGTTGTATTTTTTATCAGCGCTGGCACCTGCATCAAGGGTAAAGTGGGTCTGGCCCTGCCATTCGCTTCCACCGATTCCGGCAGGCATCACAAAACTCCATCCGCCTTCTATCTCGCTCATTTCAGGATCTGCAATCTGGCCCCAGCCTGCATCGGCATACCAGTAGACGATGCTGACCTTGCTGTTGTCCCAGATTTCGGTTCCGGTCTTAGGCTCCTGATGCTCCTGCAGACATACGTCGGTAATGAAAATCTCTGCACCTGCGGGAGTACGGCCAAAGTCGAAGAACAATGCCACCTTGTCATAATCGACGTCCGGAGCAATCTTCGGCATCTTAAAGGTAAACGGCTCATAGGCACTGAGTTTCACCTCGTTAGTATAGAATGCCGCATGGTCAGTGTCATTGCCTTCCCAGGCAAGTTTCACGGTACATACGCAGTCTTCTGAAGAATTCAGCGTTGCACAGAAGTCATAAAGCTTAGCAGCCTCCATAGAATGGTTGACCGTAAAGTGTGTCTGACCCTGCCATTCGCTTCCGCCTATTGCGGCGGGGATAACAACATAGAAGTTTCTGGCATCGCCATCCAACCAATCGTACTCGGGATCTGCAATCTGCCCCCAGCCTGCATCGGCATACCAGAATACTACCGATACATCTGAATTCCTCCAAAAGTTAGTCTCTCCGGTAATGTCGTAGTAAGCCTCCTCCTCAGGTTCGGGTTCGGGATCGGGACCAGGGTCGGGAGAAGGAACAACAGTTCCGTCGTCATTCGCGTGATCCTTCAAAACAATGTTCCTGATCGTGATTTCGGTATTGTCGGGACAGGTTCCGAAGTCGAATACCATCTTCACTCCGGCAGCATCGATTCCGTTTACACCATAACCGTAGAATACGTAATCTTCGTAAGCCTTAAGCTGAATGTCGGCGTCGAACAGGAAATTGCCGTCGTCCGACGTGTCGGTAAGTTTGGTGTGTGCAGTAAAGTCTGTGCTTGAAGTAATCACTACCGAGTAGTCGTATTGCACGGCTGAACTCAGTGCAATGGGAGTGTCGGGGATAATGAAGAACTGAGCCTGCCACCTTTCAGAAGTTGCAGAAGGCAGTGTCAGAGTATAAGTTCCGTTCTCATAAGAAGTTGCAGGGTTATCTATCTGAGCCCAGCCGGGAGCATAGTAGTAACTGTATGTATGAGCCTCGTCGGCAGGACGCCAGATATTGAACTCGCTTTCATACTTGAAGCCCTTGAAAGTCTGCTCTGCAGCTCCGCTGGCAAGAGTGAAATGCCAGGCAATGCCTCCGTTGTCGGCAACAAGGTCCATACTCTTGGCAGAGATTTTCTCCACCTTCAGACGAGGGTCTGCAATAAACTCTACGTTGGGGTAATAAGGCCACAGAGTTTTCTCGGGGAGAACCAGATAAAGGTCTGCGCCTACCACATCCCAACTCCAGGTTGTATTCTGAACCTCAACGGGATAATTGTAATCCACTCCGTCGCCGGGATTGAAGCTGCCGTAGGGAGCGTCGGTAATTCCGGTATTCACGTAGATGGTTCCGGCATCACCGGGATCGAAGGTATAGGCATTGCCGGCAATGCCGAAAGTCATTGTATTGTCATACAGGCCGGTCGCCTTCTTCTCATCGGGCTGAGCCGACCACCAGCCTGTTCCGCTGGTACCGGGCTCACCACAGGCCAGATGGCCGGGGGCGGTGTTGTCGATATGCCAGTCCTTCTTGTCTCCCCCCGTGAGAAGGGTGTTGTACTTGCCGAAGTCAAAGATGGTGTTGTCGATATGGAAAGTCTTCTCTACATAGTCGGTCGACAGACCGTTGGCGTTCATAAGCTTCATACGTACGGTATAGTCGCCGGACGTTGCGAAAATCTTCTGGAACCCGTCTTTGGCAACGTACTGTGTCCAGTCTCCCTTGTTGTCCTGGAACATCCAGACGGGTATAACCGCCTTGGTGCCGCCGGGCAGGGCAAAAGTCACCTGATTTATTGTCTGGTCAACCGTAATTACAGGTTCTACCGAAGAAGCGGAAGCAATGCCTTTCTCGGAAGGATGGTTGATCGGATCCTTAGCGCATCCCGCAAGAACCGAAAAAGTTACGGCAGCCAGAGCCAGATATCTAAATATAGTTTTCATATCAAATCTCTTTTAACGATTAATATCCGGGATTCTGCTTAAGAGTATTCTGAGATGCGTCGATCTCACTCTGGGGAATGGGCAGATACTTCTTTGCCTCTGACCAGGAACCGCTGCGGCCCTTGGATCTGGCAAGATCGGTAAAGCCCTCGTCTTCGCAGGGGACAAGGGTGGAAGCGGCGTCGCCCCAACGGATAAGATCCCAATAGCGTTTTCCTTCGCCCACAAACTCGAGCCGACGCTCCTGCTTGATGTTTTCAAGAGTTGCCTCAACCTCGTCGGTAAGGCCCGCACGCTTATGCACAAGATTCAGCCAGGCCTTGGCGTCTCCCTGTCCGTATCCTCCGGCCACAAGCTCTGCCGCATTCAGAAGAGTCTCGGCATAACGGTAGATTCTGAAGTTGTTGCCGAACTGACAGTCGGTAGCGCCGGTAGAACCGCGGTACTCTGCCTTGGCAACGTACTTCTCGAGGAAGATTCCGGTGTCCTGATAACGGGCATCGTAAGTTCCGGTAGCGATCATACAGGTAGCATCGCGACGAACGTCACCATCGGCATACATCTTATAAGTAGCGGTCATAACGGGACCGAATCCCCAACCTCCGGCATAAGAGCCCTGGTTCTTAAGGTTGTTCGGGCTGATGAGCTGAGGCAGCCAGGTACCGCCGGCTTGCTTGGTATCGTCGTATGAACGGACCTGATCGGCATCCTTGTAGTCGATTTCGAAGATGGATTCGCTGCTCCATTCGCCGTCTTTGGTAAAGATATGGGCGTAATCGGGATCAAGCGAGAAATGAGGGTCCGAGATGATAGCCTTCATATATTCCAATGACTTGGGCAGACGAGACTCATCCTTCTGGTACATTGCAAGTTCGGCATAAAGCATATAGGCCATCGAAAGGGACACGCGGCCTATGTCGATACCCTCCCAGTACATAGGAAGAGCGTTGAGCGCTATGGCGCCTTCAAGGTCGGCCATCATCTTTGAATAAACCTCATCGGCAGGGAGTTGGTCTCCGGTATAGGGATACTGAAGATTTTCTTCGTAATACACGATGTTACCCCAGAATTTCCACATCCAGCTGTAATAGTAAACCCGAAGAATCCTGGCCTGCGCCTCATAAGACTTTGCAACCGACTCGGGAAGGTTCTCTACCCAACCCTTATATTTAAGAACGTCGTTGCAGCGCTTTACACCGGAATAGTACTCACTCCAGATAGATGTGAGACAGTCGGTGGGAACAGCCGAGTAATTGGCCATAAGGTGCCAGAACTTATTGTCGGTGGCATCGGCGCCTCCAACCCAGATCTGGTCGGCCATAATGTCGCTCATAAAAAGAATGGGAGCATACTGACCATCGCTCCAGTCTGTCCAGAACAAAGGGGAATATGCGGCTACCATAGCCTCTGCGAGGTGGGCTTCAGTTGTGAAGTATTCCTCGATTGGCTGCGCGGTGGGATTATCTACCGTAAGGAACTTATCCCCACAGGATGTAGCGGTTGCCATTACCAGACATCCCGCAACGAGTATAGCTGTCAATTTTTGTATTTTCATATTCTTGTCCTCCTGATTAAAAGCCTACTGTTACACCGAAAATGAATGTGCGAGGCTGAGGATATACACCATAGTCAACACCAAGGGAAGTGGCTCCGGAAGATATTTCGGGGTCATATCCGTGGTATTTTGTAAGTGTCCACAGATTCTCTGCACCTACGAAGATACGGAGCTTCTGAATGAAAGCCTTGCCTGTAATCTTTGAAGGAAGAGTATATCCCAACTGAATATTCTTGAGTCGGGCATAACTGCCGTCATATACGAACAGATCCGAAGGCTGCCAGTTGAAACTGTCACCCTTTACGAAACGGGGATATTTGTTTGATGTTCCCTCACCGGTCCAGCGGCCAAGCATATAGGCAGGAAGATTGGTGGCGGAAATATCGTTGCGTCGGGTAGCGTCGAACACACTGTTTCCAACAGTACCCTGCCACAGCATATAAAAGTCGATTCCTTTCCAGGCGAGGTTCAGATTCAAGCCCCAGGTCCAGTCGGGAGTACCGTCGCCAATGTAGGTGCGGTCTTCGTCGGTAATAAGCTTGTCGCCGTTGATATCCACGAAGCGAACGTCGCCGGGAACCGGCTTATAGGTAGGTGCAGCGGGATCCGAACCTACGGTTACACCCCAGGCATCAACCTCGGCCTGGTTCTGGAATACTCCGTCGGTCTTGTATCCGTAGAAGTAAGGGAAAGGCATACCGTTCTGAGCGCGGGTAATGGCGCCGGTACCCTGGAAACTGTCCAGATTAGCCCAACCGCTGTCGTTGCCGTATTCGATAAGCCTGTTGCGCAGATAAGTGGCATTGGCCCCGATTCTCATAAAGAAATCCCCGAAGGACTTCTTGTATCCGATTTCTAATTCCACGCCGGAGTTGTTCATTATACCCACGTTTCCGATAGGCTTGGACTCCCCTACGTAAGAAGGGATATTCATTGTCATAAGCATTCCGGTAGTAACCTTCCTGTACCAGTCGAACGTGAACGTGAGGGAATTCTGCCAGAATCCCAGGTCAACGCCCACGTTGGTCTGGGTGGAAGTCTCCCACATCAGACTCTGGTTCGCAAGGCCGCTGGCCTTTACACCGTTGATGAATGCCTCGCTGTCGCCGAAAATATAGCCGGAAGTGTTGGTCTGAGTCAGGATTGTATAACCGAAGTTACCGATGTTCTCGTTACCGTTCTGTCCCCAGGAAGCGCGGATCTTTGCGTTGCTGAGCCATTTCCTTGCGCCTTCCATAAAGGCTTCCTTATGAAGGTTCCAGCCAATCGAAGCGGAAGGGAACGTAGCCCAGTGATTGTTGCTTCCGAAACGGGAAGAACCGTCCCGGCGTACGGTAAGCTCTGCCATATAGCGTCCGTCGTAGTTGTAATTGACACGACCGAAATACGAAGCAAGGCGGGACTCCGCATTGGGAGCGGCCCAGGCGGTAAAGTCACCGTTTTCCTGAACAGCGTCGGAGTAGCTGATATACGGTTTGCCCAAGTCTTTCAGATAACGGGCGTAGCCACCCAGATAATTGCCTGAGGACTTCTTTGCAGACTGACCCAACAGAATCGTGAATGAGTGCCTGTTGATTTCCTTGGAATAGGTAAGGGTATTCTCTATCTGCCATACCAGACCTCTGTCCGATTCGGATGAAGCCGAAGTGAACTGGCTGTTGTTTGAAGAGCCCAGATAGAATAAAGTGGTGTAACCGTCATTGCCCCAGAAAGACAGGTCGGTTCCGAAACTTGAGCGGAACTTGAGGCCGTCGATAATCTGAAGTTCAGCATTGAAATTGCCCACGAACTTATGGCTCCATCCTTTCGATGCGGGCAGGCTAAGCTGTGCAACAGGGTTCACCATCTCGTTGTAGGCGGAGCCCGGAATAGTGTATATTCTGCCTGCGGCATTCTTTATACGCCTGTCGCCGTAATATACCGGGAGGCCGTCTTCATCTACACCGTAATTGTAAAGGTCGATGTACGAAGCAGCAGTGGCGTCGTCGGCAAAGACACCCAGAATCGGGGACAATGAAAGAGCCGAAGCCAAAGTTGAGCCGTATGTATGGTTCACGTCTATACCGGAAGACTTGATATTGGCGTAGCTCAGGTTTGCTCCGATTTCCATCTTGTTGAGCCAGGACCTTTCTGCGGTCTTGTCGAACAAAGTATAGAGGGTGTTTGACCTGAGGGTGAGACGCTCATAGTTGGAACGTCCGAAATTTCCTCCTACGATACCGTCTTCCTTATTGTAGCCCAGCGAAACGAAGTAATTCACCTTGTCGCTTGCTCCGCTTACGCTCAACTGATGCTGCTGTTTGGGAGCATTGTAGTTGAACACTTCCTTCTGCCAGTCGGTACCCACGCCATAGGAGTAGGGATCGCTGTACTCGGGAGCCTGTCCGGAGTTGATGCGGCCTTCGTTCATCATAAGGGCATACTCGCTGGCATTGAGCACCTCACGGGTGCGCCACGGACTGGAGAGTCCATACTGGAAATCATAGTTGACCTGAGTCTTGCCCTTCATGCCCTTCTTTGTGGTGACAAGAATGACACCGTTGGCGGCACGGGCACCATAAACGGCACCTGAGGCGGCATCCTTCAGGACCTCGATACTTTCGATATCATTGGGATTGATGTAATCTATGCCACCCTCGATAGGCATTCCGTCAACAATGTAAAGAGGGTCGGAATTGTTGATTGTACCTATACCGCGGATGGTAATCTTGGAAGCCGAACCGGGCTGGCCGGAAGAGGACGTTACAGTAACGCCTGCGGCAAGTCCCTTGAGGGCATTGTCCACACGCAGAGGTGAAGTAAGAGACAAGTCTTCGTTGCTGACCTTGGCAATGGCTGCAGTTACAACGCTCTTGCGCTGAACACCATAGCCCACGACAACGACGTCTTCCAGCATAAGCGCATCCTCCTCGAGAACAACGTCGAGAACAGCGTTCTCTCCAACCGGAACGTTCCTTGTCACATATCCGACAAAAGATACGGTAAGCGAAGCGCCTTTGGCTACACCGGAGAGGGAATAATCTCCGTTCACGTCCGTCAGAGTTCCATTTGTAGTGCCGGAAACAATGACAGACGCACCGACTACCGGTTCGCCTTTAGCGTCCTTTACTGTACCTTTCACATTCTGGGCCTGTGCGGAGACAAAGCCCACGCTCAACATTACAACAATGAGAGCAATACGATGGAAAAGGTTTTTCATGAACTTTTTTGTTTATTAATGGTTTGTTATAGTGTTTCGCGTATGGTGAATACGAACTAACGCAAATTTAGCAAAAAATATGTTCGAAAGGAATAGTGCATACTAAAGAAGGAGAGCAGTGTCCTCCGAATCATAACGTTACAGCGCGTTTATTGAATTGTTCAACCATTCCAGCCGTTCCGAATAGAATTTCTTGTAATAGTCCAGCTCGGCTTCGTATGTGGTGAAAGCGTGGGATGCGTTCCACCAGTTCTGCGAACGGTACTGGCTGTATGGCCAGGCTTTCTCGTCTCGGGCAATGGCTTCTTCCCCTATTATCCGGCTCTGCCGGTCGATATACCCGGGTATTTTCTGAAATTCCGGATACAACTTATTCCAGCGCTCTTTCACCAGTTTGCGGAATTCTTCGAGTCGGAACAGCCTCCAGTACCAGCCGGTATTCTTGCCCCTGGCTCCGAAATCCTTCACCCACCAACCCTGAGGGCCGTTGCCTGGCGGAGTTCCGTAATAGTCGGCATTGCCTTGCGACAAATCGAAATCCCAGACGTGATACATCTGAATTCTTCCACCCTTCTCCAATGTAATGAACGAACTCTTTCTCAAGTTCCCGTCTATGTTCTTGGTAAGTTCCTGGATTATGAAGTTGTTTGCAAACGACTCAAGGTCGGCGTATTTCTCCAGAGCACCGTAGTCTTCGGCCTTGAGCGCGGTTTCAAAATCCTTTATGATTTTTTTGGACTGTAATATCTGTTCCTGCGACGGTTCCGAAGGATCGGAGAACATCATAGGAACGTCGAGTTCCGTCCACCAGCATACAGGTTCGTCCATCTGTTCTTCAATTTCGAACAGGATATCTCCATTGTCGGTATCTATGTTTACCCGTTCCTTCGACACTTTCTTGTGTTCTCCGAAGGAATATATTCCCTGATATTTCCCGTTCAGGGTTACCTCCACGCTGACCATACGGGGCGTCCATTTGAAACCGCAGATTCGGGACAGTTCCATTGCCACAATGTTGCGCACATAGGTCTTGTCGGTATAGTTGGCAAGCAGACACCATTCCTTGTCGGTGGACATATTGAACAGACACTGTTTTTCATTGAACTTTATTTTCCAGGGCTTCTTGGGCATACTCCAGGTGCTGTTGCCCCGTCCGCGGATTTTCATATCGGCACTGAATCCGTCTGCAAAGCCGTATTTATTATCGGGATTGATTATCGAGAGTTTACCGTTCACATACTCTTCCTTGCTGGTAATGGACTTGCCTCCCTCGGTGGTGATGTTCACCATAGGAAGTTTTGCCTCGAACTCGGGATTCACGTACGCGAAGGACATTCTTTCACCGCTGCTGGTACATACCGTAAGACTCGTTCCGGTCCAGTAAATATATACGGGAACGTCTATGGTCTTGTCCTGAGGATCCGTTTTCCGTATCCCGGTACTCTTGCCCCTTACCATCCATCTGCCGTCCTCTCCCAGTCCCACTATCCCCGGCTCTGTTGAGCTACAGTCCTCGACCACAAAAGAAGAGCAGTTGAAACTCACCGTTTTCCATTTGTAGAATTCGACGACAAGCATATCCCCTCCCCTGCTCACTGCAGTCCAGCGCTGAGCACAGCGATAGGCATCCATCAACTCGGCATATCCCTGCGGAGGCAGCGGGAAAGGCTCGGTTTTCACGGCACACCCGGACAACACCGCGCCGAGCAGAATAAACAACAGGGAAATACTCTTAACGTTCATACCGGCAAATATATAACCTTTTTTCTATAATATTAATGAAAGGCCACTATGCATTTGCCAAAATATGAGTATATTGCAGATATGAAAAGGACATTCCCCATATCAGCCATACTGCTCCTGGCAGCAGTATCCTGCAACAATGAAATCAGCTACGAACAGAAAGACGGTTACACTCTCATCCACCAGACCAAAGGTCCCAGCCTGGGATATACCAGCGCGCCCATAATCAATGCAGACGGGTTCGCATTCAAGGACTTGAACCGGAACGGCATTCTGGACGATTATGAAGACTGGCGCCTGCCGGCGGAAAGAAGAGCCCGGGACCTCGCCTCCAAACTGCCGGTAGAACGAATATGCGGCCTTATGCTGTACTCTTCGGCAGTCGACGTGGACAGCGTCGTCCCCACCGACAAGCATATCGGCTTTCTTGAAGAAGAATACATCCGCCATATGCTCATAAGAAATGTCAAGGATGCCGCCACGGGTGCCGCCTGGTCCAACGCGGTGCAGGCATTCTGCGAAGCGGAACCTTTCGGCGTTCCGTCAAACAACAGCAGCGACCCCAGAAACTATACCAACGGCTCGGCCAACGTGAACAACTACAAACCCGAGCCCGACGGCGAATTCGACCCGGACGGGACGTCCAAAATCTCATTGTGGCCGCGGGAGGTAGGTATGGCCGCCACATTCGATCCGGCCCTGATGAAAAAGCACGGGGAGGTGGTGAGTGCCGAATATCGGGCTCTCGGCATAACGACAGCTCTTTCCCCGCAGGCTGACCTTTCCACCGATCCGCGTTGGAGACGCTTCTATGGCACTTTCAGCGAGGACCCTTCCCTCAATCGGGATTTGGTCCGCGAATACTGCGACGCTATGCAGGCCACTCCCGGCAGCAAGGACGGCTGGGGTGAGGGTTCCGTAAACTGTATGGTGAAACACTGGCCTGGCGGCGGTACCGGAGAAGCCGGCAGGGACGCCCATTTCGGCATTGGCAAATATGCCGTATATCCGGGCAACAATTTCGAGGAACAGCTCATACCGTTCGTCGACGGTGCATTCAAACTCAAAGGCGGCACCGGAATGGCATCGGCCGTTATGCCGTACTACACTATTTCGTACGGTCAGGATCCCGGCGGAGAGAATGTCGGTAACGGATTCAGCCACTATATCATACAGGAACTCCTGCGAAACAAATACAGGTACGAAGGAGTCGTATGCACGGACTGGGGGATTGTAGGTTCCTATCGCAAAGTCTATATTCACGAAGGCAAGCCCTGGGGAGTTGAGTCCCTTTCCCTTGCCGAACGCCGTCTGAAGTGTTTCGAGGCAGGTGTAGACCAGCTCGGAGGCGCTTCCAACAACAAACTGAGCCTTGAAGCCTATGAGCTCTGGGCACAAAAATACGGCCGCGAGAGCGCCAGGGAGCGTTTCGAACTGTCGGCCACGAGACTTCTTCTGAACATATTCCGGGTAGGCAATTTCGAGAATCCGTACGTAGACCCTGCCAGGGCTGCCGAAGTGGTGGGATGCAAGGAATTCGTCGCCGCCGGATACGAAGCCCAGCTCAAGTCGGTCGTGATGATCAAAAACCATCAGGGAGCGCTTCCGCAGAAAGCGAAAGCCAAGGTTTACCAGCCGTTGCGCAGGGTCGCCGCCGGCATCACCCATTGGCAGAACCCGGTGCCCGCCTACGAGGAATATCCTTTCGGCAATGAGTTGTTGGGCAAATACTTCGAGGTCGTCGACACAGCGCAGGAAGCGGATTTCGCTTTGGTGTCCATCAAGACACCCATCGGACACTGGGGCTACAGGATGCCGGGCCCCGGCGAGGATGAAGGCCGGTATATGCCCATCAGCCTTCAGTACGAGCCCTACACGGCAGAATACGCAAGGGCAGAGAGTATTGGAGGCGGAGACCCTTCAGAGAAGAGCGGGAACCGCTCTTACAAGGGCGTCACCGAGGAAACATCCAATATCGGCGATATGCAGCTCGTCTGCGAGACAAAGCGTCAGATGGGCGAAAAACCCGTCGTAGTTGTCATAGCGACCGAGCGCCCGTTCGTTCCTTCGGAATTCGAACCGTCGTGCGATGCCATACTCGTCAATTTCGGTGTATGCAACAATGCTCTGCTGGACATTGTTTCCGGGAAGGTGGAACCGAGCGGACTTCTGCCTCTGCAGTTGCCTGCAAATATGAAAACCGTCGAAGAACAGTGCGAGGATGTGCCCCGCGATATGGAATGTCACGTCGACACCGACGGGAACAGATACGATTTCGCCTTCGGCCTCAACTGGAAGGGCGTCATCAATGACTGGCGGGTACAGCGCTATAAATAGAAGTATTACCGGCGGCCGGCCTCTTCCATAGCCGCAAAATAGTAGAAAAGGCTGGCCGTTCCGTCTATCGTAGGCTCGTTGCTGGAATAGTCTCCGCGGTCGTCGTGATACACCGCAACACCTTTGTTAAAGGTGGCAAACGGATCTTCCCGGGTAAGATGCACTCCTATTCTGTCCAGAAAAAGAGCCGTGTAAATGGGGCCGTCGACGAGGCCTCCGGCAACCTTGCGGAATGCGGCACTGCACTGGGTAGGAGAATGGTATCCCTCTTCCAGTTTTTCGGGGAATCCGCTGATCATAGTGGAGCCCCAGGGGTTACAGCCCAGCAGCCAGTCCCGGTTGGCCGTCTCCATCTCCAGAAAAGATTCGTCTCCGGTAGCGCGGCGGTACAGCTGCGCGTGGGTGATGGCTGCCGAGGTAAGGTTATTGGAACACCACAGGTAGGGAATTCCGTGCAGGAACGGATCCTCCCCGGCGCGGGAGCGCATATCTTCCAGTCCCGCACGCATATATCCCCCGAATTCGGCCTTAAGGTCGGCATCTTCGCTGGAAGCGAGCAGGAAATGTCCCAGATTGATAAACGGATACCATTGATAATGATGGTATTCCTTTCCAGAGCCGCGGCCCTTCTCCATCCAGGGAGAAACGGGCTCCAATTCACCCCAGTACGACGCCTGCTTCTTCCAGTATTCCTGTCCGTTCCGGGCATACATAGTAGCTGCAGCCAGTTCGATGTCATCCACCCAAGTGTCCTCCTCGTAGAAGTAGGGAGAAACCACGCATGCCGTCTGGGTGTTGCCGGGTTTCTCCAGCGCAAATTTGTAGGCCGGTTCAACCTTCGCGGCAATCTTTGCAGAGAACTCAGGATAGAAGGGAGCTACCACATCGGCGCCCAGCGCAAAGGTCGAGGCGAATTTGCCTGCGGCCGATGAAACCCCGGTAGTCCGGTTCACCTTGCCTATACGCTTGTCGGCCACCTGCGGCTCGCCCGTCACGAAATAGACCGGACGTCCCTGCCCGGGACCGTACCCGTAGTCGACCTTGGCCTCACTTCCGGTATGGTCGCGGTCATCACCCAACTGATAGTAATACTCCCGGGGAGCCGGGTTCATACGGTCCAACCAATCCAATCCCCACATAATCTCGTCTATGATGTCGGGAATACCGTTGCTTCCGGCCCGTCCGCGGGCATTGTACTCATCCTTGAATATACTCTTGTCCTTCGTGTACTTGTAGGCAAAAGCCATATGGTAGATGGAAGTGGCGGTGGTGGTAACGTACTGCAGGCGGTCATTGGCGTCGTGCCAGCCTCCGCGCACGTCTATGTACGCTCCCGATTTTGTAGGGTGATATACAATATATCCGTCGTGCTGATGGCAGGGTTTGTCGCTCAGAGGGTTGTCACCGCAACGCTGCTGTCTCATATATTCCAGAAGGCGGTCGGCGAGTCCGTCATAGCAGTGGGGATCTATATGAATGACAGGAGATTTTACTCCGTCGCACACAATATAGTACTCGCCTGGAGTTGTAACCTGTGAGAAATCCAGTCTCCAGGCCGACGTAAGCGCCCACTTGGAAGCATCTGCTCTGCGTCCTTTGCCTTTGAGCACAAGATAGCCGGTGGAATTTTCGAATACCTTGAAATCACCCCTGGCATTGCCGGTCGATATAATTACTGCAACCTTTACGTCATTGGGCAGATATCCTACCTGATTGATACGAATCCAGGACTCCCCAGACTCGGAAGCCGCTCCCGCAAAGGAAATAAGCGCAAGCAGCATAAATAAAAGCGAGCGTTTCATCAATATTTTTCCTTAAAGTTCATCACACGAAAATTCAGTTAAAGCAAGCTGATGAACAGGCTTACCACCGTTATGTTCATAATATCCACAACCGATGCCCCCACCAATGGCACAATAATGAACGGAACGCTGGTATAACCGTGTTTCGAGCAGATGGTGGACATATTAGCCATTGCATTGGGAGTTGCACCGAGCCCGAAGCCGCACACTCCTCCTACCAGCACGGCCGCGCTGTAATTCCGTCCGAGCAAAGGGAAAGCGACGAACCTGCAGAAAAAGAACATCAGCACAATCTGGGAAACGAGCATAACGCACAAAGGAAGTGCAAGGCTTACCAGTTCCCACAGCCGCAGCGAGCACATCGCCATTCCAAGGAATAGAGCCAGGCATACCGAGCCTATTTTTGTAATCTCCACGGAATGCATCTTTATGCCTGAAGGAACAGCGTCAGTTACATTTCGCAACACGATGGCGCAGATAAGGGCCCCGAAATAAGAAGGGAAGGATATTCCGGTCATAGACAGCACCTTCCCGAGCAGGGAACCCAGCCCCATCGCAATAAAAATCTCAAAGGCCGCGAAAGTGAATCTGTTCATTTTTTCGGATTCGCCCAAATCCTTTTCTACGGTTTTCTTTTCCTGTTCAGAGACTCCGGATTCCTTTTCCTCGGGGCTCAGGCGCTTTCGGGAAATAAGCATCCCTGCAATGGGACCGCCGATCAGCGAACCGGCTATGAGCCCGAAGGTTGCGGTTGCCATAGTTATGGACCTGGCATTATCTATGCCATTACTCTCGAGCAGCTCGGAAAAGCCCGCCGCCGTACCGTGTCCCCCACACATCGGAATTGAACCGGCAACCATTCCGAACACAGGATCCAGCCCCATAAAAGAGGCTATTCCCACTGCCACGGAATTCTGCAGCACAATGAGGATGGCGACCAGCACAATCATAACAGCGAGTTGCTTCCCTCCTTTCTTAATTGCGCCAAGGTCGCACTGAAATCCGATGGACGTGAAGAAAATGAGCATACAGATATCCTGTATCGAGGTGTCGAAAGAGATTTCCACCCCTGTAACGGCTTTCAGGGCAAGGCTGAGGAACGACACCACCAGACCTCCTGTAACCGGGTCCGGAATGCAGATGCGGGAAAGGAATTTCACCCTTCCGTTAATGAACCTGCCGAGCACAAGCGCCAAAACGCCCAACGCTGCAGTAATCGTATGGTCGAGGACTATCATCGTTTGCAAATATAAAAAATTCCACGTTTCTTTAAAATCAAAAAACGCTTTACAGCTTGAGAATCCCGGCATTGGAGACGGTATTGGAAGGGCTTTCGCAGATGATATAGACAACTGCCTTTAGTGCATCGGCATTCCATTGGGGTTGCGGGTTGAAGCGGAAATTCACGCTGTCCCTGTCGCCAGGCTGTTTTGCCCCCAAAGAATCCCCGTTGCAGTTTTTCTGCAAAAAAGCACGCAGCACATTGTCGTGAACGTACTGGTCGGCGCCGCCAACCTGCGGTGCCACTATGCCGTCTTCCAGGATGGCAACTCCAATGGAATATGTTCCCTCTGCAAGATATTCGACTGTTACCCCGACATCAATGGCCCCGTCGCCGGTACCGGATTCTATTGTAATATTGCACCCTGTGGGACTGCCGGCAAGAGAGCGCTCCGACAAAGAAGAGAGGACATCCACCGATGAAACGGAGGAGCGAAGTCCCGGGTCGAGATTAATAAGGGCTGTAGGGAAAGATGATATGTCGAATTTCTTTACCAGAAAATCCGAAGCTTCGCAAGCCATTTCGTCGGCATAGTGCACGGCTATTGGAATTGCTCCGGCACAGCTGTCCGACAATTCTGCGATTGCAGCGGCCATTTTCGGGCAGTTGACACACCAGGTTGCCGTAAAATCAATCACGAGGAAATTCCTCCGGCACGTATCCTTTTGAGGAACTGAGGGATCGGTTGGCTCTTCCCAAGGAAAATCGCGTTCGAGTTGACCGACACAGGAGGAAAGGCCCGACGCGAACGTTGTTACCGCAATTATTGTCAGAATGAGCAGATGTCTTTTCATATTCTAAAAGCGATAGGAAAGTTGAAAAGAACCTCCGGTAAAGGCAGGCTGATAGCGGCATACGCCTCCGGAACATATCATACCCTCGCGGTGACGGCCATAGCCGGCCGCAATGCGGAAAGCCCCGCGACTGTAACTTGCTCCAAAGTCGTAATAGTGAATTCCCGAACTTCCGTGGTTGTACATATCGGATACATATACACTCCACGAAGGAGCGAAGTTCATCTCGAGCAACCCGGCCATCCAATCCTTCTGCATTTCCCTGGAATACAGATACTGCAACTCACCGCGAAGCGAGAGCGCAGAGTTTATGTTGTAAAGGAGTTCTGCGACAAATACATTCTGGGCAACGGTAGCGAACCTGTCTCCGTGAGTGGGTGAAGATTCCTGAATGCTTACGAAAAGAATCATCTTGAAACTCCGGCTGAACCGTTTCTCTATATCTATATTGATGTCCCGGTAGGCAAGACGCGAGGTCTTCCAGTTGGAAAGGGCCTGGGGAAGCGCATAAAACATCGATCCACCCACGTGCACTTTCATTCCATATCGCCCGCCGAGGGCTGTTTTCTTCTTGAAATTGTAAAAGAGGTCGGCCTGGCCTCCGAATTCACCGTCGGCAATGGGAACGTAAGGGTTGAGCCCTGCGAGCATATAGGTCTGCTGCTGGCAGAGCGCCGGAATATAGTTCAGCGTATTGTTTGCCGTCACAGCCTCGTGGGTGCGGTACATCAGGTGCTGCATATTGCTCAGACGGCGCAGCGACATATTGGCAGAGAACGCTCCGTGGGACCATCCGGCCTCCAGAATCTGCGCGTTACCCGCCTTGAGACTGTATCCGTCGCTTTGCCTGTACTGTTTGTCTGTATGGAAATCCTTCCCTTTCCACACGTTTTCAAATTTAAGGGAGAAGCCTCCAGCCGACAGGCTCGCCCGTGCCGAATATGAGCTGACATTTCGAGGAATCTCGAATTTTTCCTTTGCGAGAAGCTGCAGCATATCGGGCACGTCCCGCTCGAATCGATGCAGGAAACTGCCTTCCAGAAGAAGGGAAATCGCCGATGCTCCTATGATTTTCGAAAAATCCACCCCGATATCGGTTCCTGCAAGAATGGTTGACGAAAGAGTGCGGCAGTAACGCGGCACTCCGGCCATTGCGCTGGCCCTGAATATTCCGTCACGGGTGTCGAATGCCGCACGCACGCCCAGAATGGAATTGTTGATTCCCAACTGGCGGTCTTCCCACGAACGGAGCAGCAGGCCGCTGCCGTACTGCTCGTGGAAATTGCCGCCAAGGATATTAAAATTTTTTGTATTGTAGCGGATATAACCCATTGGAAGTCCAAAGCCCTTCAGGTCGCTCTGGAAACCCCTTAGAGGAACGGGATAATACTCCGCCTGCAGGCCGGCATCGACGTGCCTGGACGTAAGGTCGAGCCTGAGATAATTGTTCGACCCCCAACCGGAAGAAGCCGAGCCGCCAATGATGTCATCTTTCACATAAACTGCAGAGTTTGACTCTATACTGCCCGACACTTTTACCGACGAAGTGTCGGAACTGGCGACGAGCAGCATAGCCAATAGTGCAGATGAAATCATTTTACGAGCTTTTTTAGCTGTGAGAATATTTCTTCTTCCCCTCCCGGAAGATAACCCACGTGGCTGTAAACAAGCTTTCCGCCTGCATCATATATAAGCACATAGGGTATGCCGCTTACATTCAACTTACGCCGGAGTTCGGCATTGGAGTCGAAAAAGAAGTCTATCCCGTCCCAGCCTCGGGCCGAAGCAAAGGATTTGGCTTTGGAAATGGCTCTGGCATCGTCGATGCTTACGGCTGCATAGCGGAAGTCAAGCTCTTCCCTCCAGTCTTCCAACACTTCCGATACGGCGTCGAGTTCCTGTATGCAGGGCTTGCACCAGGTCGCCCAGAGTGAAACAACAGTGGGTTTGCCTGCAAGGCAGATTGTCTTGGCCGAGACCTTGACACCTTTTATGTTTTCCACCGTAACGTCCGGAATGGTCTGGGCTCGGAGCTGCACTGCCGGTGTAAACAGCAGCAGTGCAGCCGCAAGCAAAATCAATTTCATTTTCATTTATCTTCTCTCCATAAGTACAGGCGGGTGCAGAGGAACGTTTTCCTTATGCGCAGGTGCGCCATATGTCCTGTTGTAAGTGTATGAGTAGGCGGCCTCTTCCCTACGGCCCTTGGCATCGAACTCAACGAACGTCTCGTAATCGTAAGTCCAGCTGTCGCCCTCGGAGAAGCGCATTATCTTCTTGTAGATGGCTTCACGCGAAGGAGCGTTGAAATGCCCGAGGTTGTAACGCATAATGCTGTTTTCGGTAGAGCGCCATACTCCCGTTGCGTAGGTTCCGCCGCCCTCGAAGATTCCAACCTGTCCGTAATAGCGGCTGTCATTGAGGAATGTCTTCCAACGGATGGTTTCCGGGTCATCGGTAAAATCTACGTTTTCCCAGAACCCGTATGCCATCGTCTGCCATTCTTTTCTGCTTGATAACCAGTCTGAAGGGGCCGAACCATCGTAACTGTACTCGTCGTCAAGTTTTCCGAATCCGTGACCGGCGGATTCGTGACGCAGTGTGGCATCGAATTCGGTGAGAGAGGTCTGCAACGGCACGTATGAAATGGCGGAGTTGTCAGTCCACATATGGCAGGTGCCGGCATAAACGGCCTTGTTGACAATCACTGTTACGAGCGTCTTTGTCAAATCTATCCAGGGGAGATTGTTCCGCACGTGTGCAAAGACATGTTCGGCATTGCCTTCGACATAGGTACCGTCTCCGAACCTTACGGAGAACTTCGTATTGCCTCCTATGAAGTCATTCCTTGAAACGGCGTTGATGCTCCATACGTTGAACCTGTCACGCAGACTGTTGTAAGGCTCAACGGCAAGGAATGCTTCCATAGCGCGTTTGGCATAGGTCTCGAATGACTTCTGATCCTTGTCGGCAAAGCCGTCTCCGGTGAATACTATGTTGATGGCGTTGCCTACGGTTGCGCTCTGAAGCTGGGTCACCTTTCCGTCTGAAGAGTAATCCTTCGACTCGTACCTCTCGTCCGTGCCGGTGCCGTCATCGAATGTGATTTCAGCCTTCTGACCCACGGGAGCGGTATTGGCGTTGTCCACATAATAGTCGAGGAATGTGATGTATTGGACTCCTGAAACACGGTTTTCCCGGGTCGTGCCGTCATAGGCGCGCTCCACAAATACCAGGATACGGAGATTTTCCGGCTTGCAAACCGCAGGGATGGTGGCGCTGTATCTGAACGGGACGATAGAGTTGTCCGATGTCAGCGTGAACTTTTCCCCGGTCACTTCGGTGAAAGCGGAGCGCACTATGTTGTCGTGCCTGAAATCGCTGATGTAGCCGTACCTTTCATCCTGCTGGCCGCTGATTATATTGTCCTCCAGAAGCAGCGCGGTCACCTTGTAATTGCCCTTCCTGTGGACGAAAAGCCTGATCTGGAGGTCTACGGCATCCCCGTTCACAGTGGACTCGAATTCTATGCCGGAAGACGTTCCGTAGGCATTTGCCGTTTCCTCGGTCACAGCTTTTATGTAGGAACCTCCATGTATGCGGGCACGGCCGTCAACAATGCCTGTAGGGTATTCTGCCACCCTGTAAAGCGATTCCATCCCGTCGGTTTTTGAGAAGCCGAGGTCCGAAGAGGAAGGATGGAATGCGGCTATCTGAAATCTGTCTCCGAGGATTTCCTTTGCATAATCCCATTCCTCGCCCATTGAAGGACAGTACGGGCACCAGGTGGCAGTAAATTTCAGGCCGACTGAGCGGTGGTAGAAATTCTTGATTTTCCAAATGTCGCTCTGGTCAATCTTTTCCATCTGAGACACATTGACCGGAACGCACTGCCGGTCATCGTTGCAGATCACTATCACGCCGGTGCGTTCGGCATAATCCGGATTGGCCTCTGCCTTGAAGGTGTATGTCGTGGTGGTGAGGCCCCCGTTCTGAACCACACGTGTATCAGAAACGGATATCCATTCGGGCATCGAGGACAGTTCGTGGCCCATTCCGGCTATCACTTTCACTTCGAATTCATACTCCTCATAGGAAATCGAGAAGGCAGTGGGAGTAACTGTAAACACCCCGGAGACATCACCCTGGCCGGGCTCGGCCGGCTGTCCTGTAAGCGAAAGCCATTTGCTTTCCTCTTCGAAACCCCAGCCCCAGTAATCGGATGACTTCCTGTTGTCATAAGCCCAGTTGTTAAGGGCATCGATGACATTGATGCTCGGAATGCCTTCTGAATTGTAGTAGAGAGGCTCGGAGTAGGACTCGACTCCGTTTATCTGCGCCTTGGTGAGGCCGAAGCAATTCTCGAAATTACCGTAGGGCACACCATCCCTGACACCAAGGTTGGCCTCAGGGTCATAAAGCCAGTAGCAGTTTTCCGGCACCACCTCTGCACTTCCTACAAGTCCGCCCTTGTTCCCGTTGAAGGATTTCGGCGTCAGCAATGCCCCTACGTTCACACAATTGGAGATCATCTGACCTGTGTTGCCAAAAGAATGAGAGCACAAACCTCCGATATAGCCTTCGTCCACATATACGTCTCCGGCATTGAGGCAGTTGAACATCTGGGCGCAATTGAACATTTCTCCGGCTACTCCACCGCAATCGCCGGTGCCGTCCACTTCTCCGTAATTGGCGCAGTTGTAAATCTTGCCATTGTACAAATTGCCGCCGACACCGCCACCGTGGCCTGTCGCTTCAACGGAGCCGTAATTGACGCAGTTGTAAAGTTCGCCTCCACTCTGTCCCGAGATACCTCCGATATTGTAACTTCCCTTGACGGAAGCGTAGTTGACGCAGCCGGTGACTGTGGATTCGTTCTGGCCTCCAACGATTCCTCCGACGTTAGAGTAAAGGTCATTGTGCGAAGATGAAACTTCACCGTAGGCCGTGCAATTTTCAATTCTGGCTGTCTGATCGGAATATCCTGCAATGATTCCGACATCGGTCTTGGTTGATTTGACAGTTCCTGAAACGCTCAGGTTCTTCACGGTGCCGAACAGGCAGCCGAACAATCCGGCCATTCGCTTGTCGGTATCGACATACAGATTGGTAATGCTGTGTCCGTTCCCATCAAATTCCCCTCTGAAAATAATACCTTCGCCGCCTATCGGAGTCCAGCCGCGTGTATTCTCAGAGCACAGGGGAGAAAAATCGATATCGTTTTCAAGCCGGTATGAAGCGCTGGCAGCATCTATCTTATGTCCATCAGTGGTCATGATCGGCTGTTGTGAATTGACTGAGGATGCCACCGCAATCATATCGGCAAGGCTTCTGACAAGCAGCGGATTGCCGCCTTCCAAAGCTATGCTTGGCTCTATGCCTTCATCCAGTTTGACTTGGAAAGGAGTGAGTGCGTGCACTTTGGAGCGTTTCAGCACCACTGTCGCACTCGTTGAACGGGTCATCGAACCGGTATTGGTGAAAATCTGCAGGGAGAAGCCCCCGGTATAGGTCTGTGCCGGAAGAACGATGTAGAAATCGGTTGCCTTATCAGGATCGAGCGGCACGCCGCCCACATCAAGAGTCACGCTGCCCGAGCCCCCCGAGCCCATCTTCAGAGAAGGCTCATCCGTGAAGTCGACGTTGACCGAAGCGGGTCCGCAGACGGAGATATTCCCGTCGTTGGTCGTGAACCTGATGGAATCCACAATGTGATGGCCTTTCAACTGAATCTTGATGGTGGAGCACAGATTCTTGAACTGCATGACACCGTCTGTCGTCGAGGCCACCATAGGGTAACTGTCGGGGCCGAACGAGTCAGGGGCATAAGTCTGTTTCTCAGGAAGATTCATCCCGAGTTCCTTCCCTACGAGCGAACCGGCATCGCAGGAAGGATAAAGAGCCGTCCAGAAGGTCCCTTTTCCTCTGCCGCTGAAAGATGCAATGGCTGTTCCGGCGCCCTTGTTCAGGCGGAACTCCACGGCGGAGGAACTGTTGTCGAAAAATATGCCGATACGGTCCTTTTCCTGCCACAGAGGTTTGTAACTTCCGTCGAAGGAGCTCATCGCAGTTTTTGTAGGCGTGTCGCCGAGTGCAGCCTCAAGATACGTAAGTTCCTCGGTCTTTTCTGATTCTTCAGTTTCGCTTCTGAAAATATTTTCCGGATTGTAAAGTTCCTTTTCTGCACAGGCTGTGAACATCAAAAGCGCAACCGTAGCAAGTAAAATATGGATAAGTTTCTTCTTCATGGAGGTCTGTGTTAAAAGTCTATATCTTCACCCGGAGTGATATCCTCATTTCCACCGATGTGAGGGTCATTGTCCTCGCCCACAAGTTCGAGAGGAACCGAACCGGATATGTTGCCTGAAACGCAATTGTCCACGTACCACTCGTTCATCCCTTTGTCGCGGATTATCGTCTGTGAGCCGTATTTACGCTGGATGAAAATCAGCAGACGGCAGTCCTTCGCCTTGCAGTGGTAAGGAATATTGCCTGAGAAATGCAAGGGAACGATGGTGTTGGGAGCCTGCACAGTGAAAGTGTCGCCAAGGATGGAACCGCTTAGTGTCAGGCGGGGAACATCATAGTGGACATATCCCGGATCCGCTCCTGACTGCTCGGCGATGATGTTGTCTTCAAGCATAAGGACGGTTATCTTGAATTCCTCTGCTGCCTTGGCATAAACCGTTACGTCAACGTCAATCCTGTCCCCGTCGACGGAAGAATTGTAACTGATGCCGGTTACCGTCCGGTAGTAGGTCTCGGTCTCTCTCATTGCGGCGGCTATATTGTCTGCAGTAACCTGAATGACAGTCTTGTTTTCTATAATCTTCCGGCAGTCAAGCACCCCGGTCGGAAAATCGTAGATTCCATAGAGGTTTGCGAAATCGGATACATCCTGGAAATAGAGGTCTCCCGATGCGTGCATTGAAACCGACTCCAGTTTATCGGGATACGCTCCCTTTACTGTCTCTATGGCTTCTGCCATCCAGGGACAGTATCCGCACCAGGTGGCAGTGAAGCGCATCATAAGCGAACGGTGGTAGAAGTCGGCTGTTTTCCAATCAAGTGGCGCGCGCTCTTCCTTCTTCTTCTGAGTCACGTCGACGGAATGGCAGGTGCCGTTTTCACTGCAAAGCACAATCTGCCCGCTGCGGTCGGCGGAAGTCTCATTGGCCTGCGCCAAAAAGACATAGTGAGCAACGATGCCATCAGATCTTGTCCCCGAAAGCGAGATCCACTCGGGAGCCGAAGAGAAGTGGCTGCCGACTCTTGAGACAACCTCAATGTCCAGAATGTCACCTCCAGGGCTCACATCAAGACTCGAAGGATTGAGGTAAAAGTCATCTGTCAGAATCTGAACATTCTCGGGCAAAACCAAATCATTGATTCGCTGCCCTTTAC
>JAZRVN010000035.1:0-21379 GCA_045599225.1 Candidatus Cryptobacteroides sp. | reverse complement strand
CAACAACCCCTCCGGGAACATCAGTCTCGCCAGGGACTGATAAATAGACAATGTATCGGACATATGTATATACCTTTAAAACTCTCCTCAAAGGTACATACTTTTTCATCTACTCAAACACAGGGTTTTGCACGTGAGCCTCTGTTCGCCAAAGTGGATGTGTGGCATAATGTTCCTCTTCTCTCAGCCCCCTGACCCAGCCCCTGATCCACCCACGCGCCGTCGATTTCGCGCCGCCGTTTTTAGAAATAGCTGATATTCAGCGAGTTGTGAAAAGGCCTTCCGTCAAACGCTGGAAGGCCTTTCTGTAACTTATTGATTATAAACCACTTCAAAAAACGCCTGGAGAAGGTCTTGTCCCGGCCATCCGAAATGTTCCGAGTTCAGCGACCCTGCCGAGCCTAGCGGCCCTGCCGGATGTGCCTGCGGCCAAAGGGACTTCGGACGGCGTAGCCGCCCGTGGCTCGTGAACGGGAGGAGCCTGCGCCGAAGGCGTAGGAGGGATAGCACCGAAGGTGCGTACCGTTCCGAAGTCCCTTTGGCCGCAGGGACCCGCCAACCGTCAAGCCCTAGCCCGTGATAAAATCGTTCCAAAAAATTTCGTTGCACCTTCGGTAAAGCCCGAGTGTGGGAAATTTTAGTTATATTTGTAAGAATTTGCGTTAATGAAGCAGTTTATGGATACAGTAAAGTGTCTGATAATAGGGGGAGGCCCCGCAGGATATACTGCGGCCATCTATGCGGCAAGGGCTGCACTCGACCCGGTATTGATTGAGGGCCCTCAGCCAGGTGGTCAGCTTACCACCACAACAGTAATCGAAAATTTCCCCGGATTCCCCAATGGCGTCGATGCGAACGTCCTTATGGCAGATATGCGTGAGCAGGCCGTCCGCCTTGGTACCGGAATAATCGGCGGAACGGTAACAGCTGTAAACTTTGGCACCCGCCCTTTTAAGTTGACTCTCTCCGACGGCACAGGCCTCGCGGCAGATTCGGTTATCATAGCCACCGGTGCCAGCGCCAGGTACCTGGGCCTCCCGTCTGAAGAAAAGTTCAAGGGAGCCGGAGTGAGCGCCTGCGCAACCTGCGACGGATTTTTCTATCGCCGCAAGGACGTAGCCGTGGTAGGAGGTGGGGATACTGCCTGTGAAGAAGCTCTGTACCTGAGTTCTCTTTGCAACAAAGTATATATGATAGTAAGGCGCGACGCCCTGCGTGCCTCCGAGGCTATGCAGAAAAAAGTCAAGGATACCCCGAATATCGAAATCCTTTGGAACTGCAATACTTCCGAAGTCCTGGGCGACGCTTTCGGCGTTACCGGAGTACGACTCCGCCGCAACGATGGCGAGGTTTTTGATATCAAGGCCGACGGCTTTTTCCTTGCAATCGGGCATCATCCCAATTCGGAGGTTTTCTCCCCTTGGGTTAAGACCGATGAAAACGGGTACATCCTTACCGATGCTCCCGGAACCCAAACCTCGGTGGAGGGCGTTTTTGCCGCCGGAGACGTTCAGGATCCGCGCTACCGTCAGGCCGTTAATGCTGCCGCAGCGGGTTGCAGGGCAGCTTTGGATGCAGAAAAATATCTGAAAAGATGAAAAAAAGTATAATAATTGCAGCGTGCCTTCTTGCTCTGGTTTCCTGCAAGACAGCCTATCAGAAGGTACTGTCTTCCCCCGACGTGGATGAGAAATACGCACTTGCGTTCGAACTTTTCAATGCCGGCAAATACAATAAGGCGGCTCAGCTCTTCGAATCTATGCTTGTTGCGGTAGGAGGAACTTCCAAAGACGATACTGTCCAGTATTACCGGGCCTTGTGCAACTACCGTTTTTCCGACTATTTCACGGCCGAGACCAACTTCGAGCAGTTCATAGATCATTTCCCGCGCAGTCCGTTCGCCGAGGATGCACGTTATTACCGCATTGAGTGTCTGTACCGCAACACCTACAGGTATGAGCTTGATCAGACCCCTACCTACAAGGCAATTACGGCAATCGGCGAATATATGGCCGAGTATCCCGATTCTCCTCACTTCGACACGGCCGGGGACATGCTCAAGATATTGTCAGACCGTCTGGACCGGAAAGCCTTTGAAAATGCCTACCTGTATTACAAGATGGAAGACTACAAGGCTGCCGGAGTAGCCCTGCGCAATATTCTTAAGGATGATGCCGACAATATTTACCGCGAGCAGATTCTCTATTATACCGCAATGGCCTCGTATAAATATGCCGACAACTCCGTTCCTGAAAAGAAGAAGGAACGTTTTATGGTGTTCGAGGACGACTATTACAACTTTATAGGTGAGTACGCCGAATCCTCATACCGGGCCGACCTTGACAAACTCTACAGGAAAGTCAAGGATGCCGACAACAAATAATTGAAACTTTTTGTACGCAGCGTCTCGTACATTCAATAGAGACCGGACAGAACCGGAACAGATAACATTATGGAGAAGAAAATTCCTGACAACACTATTACCCGCGATATAAAGAATATCGCCGAGCCTACAGGCAACATTTACGAATCGGTAGTAATCCTCTATAAGAGGGCGAACCAGATAGCCGCCGCCGACAAGAAGGAACTCGCCAAGAAGCTTGAAGAATTCAAGAGCGAGCGCGACACAATGGACGAGATTTTCGAAAACAACGAGCAGATTTCGATTTCCCGCTACTACGAGCAGAAACCCAAGCCCGACCTTGTTGCAATTTCGGAATTCGAGGACGGCGAACTTTTCTATCGCGTTGCCGAAAACGAGGACATCCCTCAGAAGTAAAGGATGCTTACCGCCCTGCATATCAGGCACTATGTTTTGATAGACTCTCTGGACATCTCTTTTCCGGAGGGTTTATTGATAATTACAGGCCAGACGGGGGCGGGGAAATCTATCCTTCTCGGAGCTCTGTCGCTTGCTATGGGGGCCAAGGCCGATCCTTCGGTAATCTCCCCGGGGGCCGACAGCTGTGTAGTGGAGGCTCAATTCGTTGCCCCGCAGTCGCTCCGTGCGCTTTTCGACGAAAATGACCTTGACTGGGATGACGGACACCTCATAATACGCAGGGTAGTGCACCGGGCCCGTTCCCGCTCGTTTGTGAACGATGTGCCTGTGGCGGCTGCGTTTTTGGGCGAGTTGTCCAAACTCTTGCTCGACATACATTCCCAGCACCAGAGCCTGTTGCTGAAGGATAAGGCCTGGCAGCTATCGTTGCTGGACCATTTTGCTCTCAACGCGAACCTTCTGAAGGAGTGCTCCAAAATCTGGAAAGACTTGCAGAAAACACGCTCGGAACTCTCTGCCTGCGTGGCGGAACGCGAGCGCCTGAATGCCGATATGCAGTACAACACGGCCCGTTACGAACGGCTCCTCGCCGCTGCTCTTCATCCCGGAGAACTGGAAGACCTTGAAAGCGAGCATCGCACCCTTGCTCACGCAGGGGAAATAAAATCGGCGCTGGACTCTGCCTGTCAGGCCTGCTGTCCCGAAGAGGGAACTACCGTATCGGGGTCTCTGGCATTGGCGCAGCGCATTCTGGGCAAGGTTCAAAAGTATGTTCCCGGCCTGGAGGAACTTGTTCAAAGGTTGGAGGAAGCCCGGATTGAGCTGGACGATATTCTGTCTTCCCTGGCCCGGGTCGATGATGACTTGAATCTTAATGAAGGTCGCCTGCAGCAGGTAGAGGACCGTTTGTCAGTGCTGTATGACCTTATGAACAAATATTCCTGCGCATCGGTGGAGCAACTTATCCAGTGCAGGGATTCTCTTGCCCGGGAGATGAATTCTACCGCCGAGCTAGAAGAACGGGAGGTGCAACTGCGCAAGGCTGTGCAAGCCCTTGAATCACAGCATAATGACCTTTGCGATAAACTCGCCTCCTCAAGGCTTGGGTGCGTTTCCCGCTTTTCCGACGAGCTAACCGCCTCCCTTCGTTTCCTGGAGTTGGAGGGCGCTCGCTTTCAGGTACAGCTGCTCGACTGTGATCCCGGCGAGCGCGGCCGCCAGACCGTCAGTTTCCTCTTCGGGGCCGCCGGTCAGCGTATGGAAGACGTCTCAAAGTGCGCCTCAGGCGGCGAAGTTTCACGTATTATGCTATGCCTCAAGGCTCTGATGGCTCGTTTTACCGCTATGCCCACTATGATTTTCGACGAAATCGATTCGGGCGTTTCCGGCAGTGTGGCCGACAGAATGGGCTCTATGATATGCCGGATGGGGGAGAGTATGCAGGTTCTTGCTATTACCCATCTTCCGCAGGTCGCTGCAAAGGGCAATGCTCATTATATTGTGAGCAAGCAGATGGTCGGGGACCGTACCGTAAGCACTATCGCCAAGGTTGAAGGCGAGAGCAGAGTAAAAGAAATCGCCCGGCTGCTCAGCGGGGCGACAATATCGGATGAGGCGCTTGCCAACGCCAGGGTGCTTCTGGGCTAGTATTCTATCCTTCGCACAGCGGTGTTCCTGAAACCAGTGATGCCTCTCTCAAACGAATAGTCGCTCTGGAGGCCTTCCATCTTGTATTCTTCCAATTTGCGGAACCAATGGTATCCGCTTTTTAACTTTAAGGAAACGAAATAGCGGGTAAGGTCGTATCCCTGATATGCGAACGAATTGGGAAGAGCTCCGTAGAGTTCTTTGTAATGTACTATGAAGGCTGTCGTGCGGGGATGTGTGTCGTCGATGCTGTAAGCTGAAACGGTTCGTACTCCCGCCGCAGTACGCAGGCTGTCGCTTATGCTTGTGAAGTTCCGGGTTTTTCCGGGACAATACAGGTTTACTGTACGAAGCGTGTCCCACGCTGCCACGGACTCGGTTATACGCTTTACGAATTCCTCGCGCTCCGACGCCACAATGATACGGTTGAAGCCGGTTTCCCCGGTTTTCTCACCTATTATCCGGTCTATGTCTTCGAAGATTTCGCAGTTGACAAGAGCGTACGGTTGGTCCAGAGTGTCCAGAACTTCGGTTATCACGGCCCGCAGGGGGTCGTAATGATTCCCTTCGCAGACAACGACCAGAGAATCCTCCTCGGTGTAGCGGTTTTCGCAGGCCCACTCTGTCAGTTGCCTGATTTGGATTTCCTGGGAGGTGGGTGCCTGGATTATCTTCAGGGTATCGGTCAGGGGAGCGCACGCCGGGTCCAGCGGTGAGATTATGAACTTGTTCCAGAACAGGGTTTTTGCCAGGGGCGTGATTTCTGCGGCCGAGATGGGCCCCATTACAATGTCGTTGAATATCAGCGCTCCGGCGGGAACACCAAGAGAATCTGCGCTGTCATAGACTTCCAGTGCTACAGCTATGCTGTCGGAACCGAACTCCTCGAGAGCCAGCAGAACTCCGCTGTAGAAGTCGAAGGCGCTGTTGTTGGGAACAGTGGCGGCCTTGAACGGAAGGATAAGCGACATCCTTACGGTATCCTGCTGCGCGGAGGCACCCCCGCACAGCAGAACCATAAGTGTGAATATTGCTGCAAACCTTCTCATCTGCCTGCGCGTCGGCCTTACTTGGAATTCTTTTCCTTAACGTATGCCTTGTTGAGGCCTTCGACAACTTCGTCGGTAATGTCGAGGGTCGTGTCGGCACAGGCGATGGGCAGAGACAGGTTGTCTCCCTGGGTTGTAAGTATCATTGCATAGCCTTTCTCCTCGTTGTATTCTTTAAGGAAAGTGCTGATTGCGTCGAGAATCTGGTTCTGTGTAACTACGAACTCTTCCTGGATTTCCTGCTGTTTGCGGGCAGCATAGTTCTGAAGGTTGAGCTGGTCGTCCTGGAGTTTCTTGTACTGGACTTCTGCAGTCGACTGGGTCATAAGGCCCTTGTTGATTTTGTTCTCGAAGTCTTTCTGGTCACGTTCGAGCTTTCCTCCGCGACGGTTGATGTCTTCCTCGATTCCCTGAGCCTTTGCGTTTACTACAGAGGTGAGGTCGTTGGCCATATCATACTCTTTGAGAATGCGGTCCAGGTTTATGTAAACGATGCTTCCTGCCTGTGCGCAAACTTTTTCTGAAGATTCCTTCTGCTCAGAAGTGCCTGCGACCTGGTTGCAGGATGAAATGAGAAGAGCGCCTGCGAGGGCCGCTGCGAAAAATGTGAATGTCTTTTTCATATTTGTTCTTTAATGTTGAAATAATCGTGCAACCTGCAAATTTAATCATTTTTTCTTTATCTCGGCCAGATAAAGCCCTATTGTTCTTTCCAGACCGAAATACAGCGCGTCGCTTATGAGGGCGTGCCCGATGCTTACTTCGTCTATCCAGGGAATCGAATGCAGAAGGTATGCCAGATTGTCGAGGGAAAGGTCGTGCCCGGCGTTGAGTCCCAGAGCGCACTCCCGTGCGGCGAGAGCTGTCTGCAGGTATGCCTCTGCGGCTCTCCCGGGATCCGACGGGTACTGCAGGGCATACCCGGCGGTGTAAAGTTCAACTCTGTCGGCTCCCACCGCAGCAGCTTCCCGGGCCATTTCGGGGATAGGGTCGATGAAGATGGAAGTGCGGATTCCTGCGGACTTGAATTTCCGGCATATATTGCTCAGGAACTCTCTGTTTTCGGGAATGTTCCATCCGGCGTTGGAGGTTATTGCGTCCGGAGCGTCGGGAACCAGCGTAACCTGGTCGGGTTTGACTTCCAGCACCAGGTCGACGAATGAGGGAATGGGATTTCCTTCGATGTTGAATTCTGTCGAAAGGGTTGGCCGGATGGCTCTTACGTCGCTGTAGCGGATGTGCCTCTCGTCGGGTCTCGGGTGTACTGTAATGCCCTGGGCACCGAATGCCTCGCAGTCCAGGGCCGCCTTTGCCACGTTGGGCGTATCGCCTCCCCGGGCGTTGCGTATCGTGGCAATCTTGTTGATGTTGACGCTTAGCTTTGTCATAGGCACAAAAGTAAACAATTCTGCCAAAATTTTTAAGGATTTTGCTTATAAAGTATTAAATTTGAAGGTCGAAAAAATTATGAAATTAGGATACTTTGTCAATTCTGCGCTTCCCGGCAGCGACAACCGCTCCAATGCGGTGCTTGAACGGCTCAGTCTCAATCGGGTGGAACTGTACGATATTTCCGGGGGTTTGCAGCCCGCTACCGATATGCTCCTGAGTTTCGGGGGAGACGGAACTTTTCTTTCAGCCGCCCGTACCTGTATGCACGAAGGCGTTCCGATTCTCGGAATTAACTGCGGGAGGATGGGTTTTCTTGCCGACGCCAGGCCGGAATTGGTCGTTGATTCGATTGTGGACGGCAGCTATAGCGTCGAAGAATGTGACATCCTTGCGGTTCAGTCCGATTCGTTGCCATCGGCCGTATGGCCCTATGCTGTAAACGAAGTCGCCTTTAACAGGAACGGCGCAAATATGATAGGAATAGATGTTAAGTTGGACGGTTACCTTCTGCCCACCTATTGGGCCGACGGCCTTTTGGTTAGCACCAGCGCCGGGTCCACCGCGTATTCGTTGAGCGCAGGCGGGCCCATCTGCGCACCTTCCCTGCGTGCGTTTCTGATTGTTCCGGTAGCGCCTCACAATCTAAATGTGCGACCGCTGGTGGTGCCGTCGGGTTCGGTAATAGAACTGCAGCCTCACAATTCTTCCGACGAGGTGCTTTTCAGTATTGACAATCAGTCGGTTGTGTTGAGCAGGGGTGCCTCTGTGAAGCTGGCTGTCGCGCCTTTCAAGTTGCGCAGGGTGCGGCTTTCCAACCTTGGCTTTTTCGGCGCTCTTCAGGAGAAACTCTTCTGGGGGCAGGATATCAGAAACAAATAGAACTGCTTATGGAACCGTTCGAGAAGCTTCCGTCACACGTATCTATTATAATGGATGGCAACGGCCGGTGGGCCCGACAGCATTCTCTTCCCCGGTACAAAGGTCATTACGAGGGGGTGGAAAGCGTTCGTGCCGTGGTTGAATGCTGCTGTGAACTTGGAATCCCGTATCTGTCGCTGTTTGCCTTTTCCGAGGAGAACTGGAACCGGCCGCAGGATGAAGTTTCGCGCCTTATGGAACTTTTTGCCTTGAGTATAAAGAATGAACTCGACAATTTCATAGCCAACGGGGTCCGGTTCGTGGTTCTGGGAAACCGTGAGCGCTTCTCGGACAAACTCAATTCTGCGTTAGACGAGATGACCCGCTCTACGGCTGCCGGCAGCACTCTCACTCTGGTGGTGTTCCTCAGCTACAGCGGCAGGTGGGATATCCTGCAGGCCGCCCGGAAACTGGCCCTGGCTCATCCTGACGGAAATTTCGGAATGGAGGATGTCTCTTCGGCCCTTGTCACCTCCGGAATTCCCGACCCGGACCTTCTGATCCGCACGTCGGGGGAGATGCGCCTGAGCAACTATATGCTGTGGCAGCTTTCCTATACCGAAATTGTGGTGGTGGATACACTTTGGCCTGATTTTAGAAAGATCGGTTTCCTCGATGCGCTCAGAGAATACGAAAAGCGCGACAGACGTTTCGGAAAAGTCAAATAATTCCGTATATTTGCATTCTTACTCGTAAGATAAATGAAGTTCGAAAAATTGTTATTACTCGCGGTATCTGCGCTGCTTTCCATCGGAGCTTTTGCGCAGGGTCCCGAGGTAGATTACAATAATCCCAAGAAGTATGTCGTCGGAGGCGTCAGGGTGGAAGGCAACCGGTTCGTGAATTCAGACCAGATAATCCAGATTTCGGCCCTGGGAAAGGGAATAGAAATTACCGTTCCCGGCGACGACGTTTCCAATATAATCAAGCGTCTGTGGGCGCAGAAATACTTCGAATCCGTTTCTCTTGAAATAGACAGCCTCTCGGCCGCCGGCGATTCCGCCTTTCTTGTAATCAAGGTTCAGGAGCGTCCCAGAATGTCGGGCTACAGTTTTACGGGAATCAAAAAATCGGAAGACAAGGAAATCCGGGACAGGCTGGGGCTGCGCCGTGGAAACGAGTTCTCGGACCACGTGTCCAAGACCTGCTGCGATATAATTAAGCGTTTCTATGCCGAGAAAGGCTTTCTCAAGTGCGAGGTCACCCCGGAGGTCAGGAAAGATACGGTTATACGGAATGCCATCAGAGTGGTGTTCAACGTAAACAAAGGAGAAAAGATCCGTATCAAGACCATCAACTTCTACGGGAATGAGCACGTGAAGGAGTTCAAGCTTGCCAAGGCTATGAAGAACACCAAGTCCAACAAGATTTACAACTTCTTCAAGAGCAAGAAATTCAAGGAGAAGGAATACGTTACCGACCGAAAGGACGTACTCACTCCCTTCAACGAGGCGGGATACCGCGATGCCCGTCTTATCCGGGACTCTATCTACTACATCTCTCCCAAGCAACTGGGAATCGACCTTTATTTCGACGAGGGCGAAAAATATTTCTTCAGGGATATACAATGGACCGGTAACTCGGTTTTCAGCGCCGACCAGCTCAACGGAATCCTGGACCTTAAGAAGGGCGACGTTTACGATGTCGTGTCTATGCAGAAGAGGCTGTTCGGCGGTGGCAAGGAAGGAGAACAGGACGTGTCCAAGATATACCGGGACAACGGATACCTTTTCTTCAACCTTACTCCTGTGGAAGTGACCATAGAGAACGATTCCGTAGACGTGGAACTCCGGGTTTCGGAAGGAAAGCAGGCTACCCTCAACAATATCATAATCAACGGAAACGACCTTACCAACGAAAGGGTTGTGCGCCGACAGATCTTTACCCGTCCGGGTTACCTGTTCAGCCAGAGCGATTTCGAGCGTTCCATAAGGGAAATCGCTTCTATGGGACAGTTCGATGCCGAGGCCATTATGGACCCTCAGAAGGGATATTCCATTATTCCCAACGGTGCGAGCAGCACGGTGGATATCGTTTACAACGTGACCGAAAAGCCGTCCTCCCAGCTTGAGCTCTCCGGAGGATGGGGAGGCAATACCTTCGTTGCTACTGTGGGCGTAAGCTTCAACAACTTCTCTACCCACAGGTTCTTTGAGAAGGGGGCCTGGAGGCCTGTACCTCTCGGAGATGCGCAGAACCTGTCTTTCCGTTTCCAGACAAACGGAAACTATTATACCGCACTGTCGGCCAGTTTCACCGAGCCCTGGCTCTTTGGAAAGAAGCCTACGTCGTTGAGCGTGTCGGCATATTTCACCCGTCAGACCGACTCCAACATTTGGATCGGACGGCTCAGCAACAACCGTTCTATGGAAGTGTTCGGAGCCGTGGCCCAGCTTGGATTCCGTCTCAAGTGGCCCGACAACTATTTCATTATGTACCATTCATTGAGCTGGCAGAGTTACAACCTTCACAACTGGTACAGCGGTTACTTTATTTTCGACGACGGTCTGTCCAATAATATCAACTACACGATTGCGCTTTCACGTAATTCTACCGATCAGCAGATATACCCCCGCGTGGGAACCGATTTCTCCCTGTCGGTATCGCTTACCCCTCCCTACTCTCTGTTCCGCAAGTATTCTTTCGATGCTGCCGGGAACAAGGTGCCTGTCTCTCACTGGAAAGACGTCGATTACGATTACTGGACAGCTCAGGACCGTTACCGTTGGGTAGAATATCACAAATGGAAACTCAACTGCGCTTCATATATCAAGCTCGCCGGAGACCTCGTTCTTATGGCGCGCGCCCAGTTCGGATATCTCGGATACTATAACAGGAATCTCGGTTATTCTCCTTTCGAAGGCTTCCTTGTGGGCGGCGACGGTATGTCGGGTTACAATACCTACGGTTCCGAGGTTGTTTCCCTTCGCGGTTATACCAATTACTCGCTTACTCCCGTTCAGCTCACGGCATACAACTCGGGAGGTACGGCCTATGCGGGTAACGTTTACGACAAGTTCACCCTCGAATTGCGCTATCCCGTGGTTATGCAGCCGTCATCTACGATTTACGTGCTCGGCTTCCTCGAGGGAGGTAACTGCTGGTCGGATATCAAATATTTCAATCCGTTCCAGATGAAGCGTTCGGCCGGTGTGGGCGCGCGCGTATTCCTGCCTATGCTCGGTTTGCTGGGTGTCGACTGGGGATACGGTTTCGACGACCCCACCAACGGCAAGAGTCAGTTCCACTTTGTTATCGGACAACAATTTTAATTTAATACAATTATGAAAAGAATTCTTTTAATCATCGCTATGGTGCTCGTCACCTCTATGGCATTCGCCCAGAAGTTCGGCCGTGTAAGCTCAACCGAACTCATTCAGCTCTGCCCCGAGGCCGATCAGGCACGCGCAACACTTCAGGCAGCCAGCAAGGAGGCTCAGGAAACATACACCGATATGACAGCCGAGTATGGCAAGAAGTACGAGGCTTATCAGCAGAATGCTGCAAAATGGGCTGAATCCACCCGTACCAGCAAGGAGAAGGAACTTTATGATTTCCAGCAGCGCATCCAGGAGTATAGCCAGAGCGTTCAGCAGGAACTTCAGCAGAAAGAGCAGACCCTTTTCCAGCCCATTATGGAGAAAGCTACAAAGGTTATCAGCGATATAGCTGCAAAAGCCGGTTATGTGGCTGTTTTCGAGGAAGGTTCTCTTCCCTATCTGGACAAGGCACAGTGTGTAGACATTACTCCCGAGGCCCGCAAGGCAATGGGTATAAAGGAAGGCAGGACACTTGAATCGCTTGCCGCCGAGTTGCAGCAGGCACAGGCTGCCCCCGAACAGGCTCAGTAACAGCAATATCGATATGCAACATAAAATCATAGACGTACAGGATGTCGTCATAAGATTTGCAGGAGATTCCGGAGATGGTATGCAGCTCACGGGATCTCTTTTTGCAGATATGTCGGCCATCTATGGAAATGGCCTTTCCACATTCCCCGATTATCCGGCCGAAATCCGCGCCCCTCACGGGACAGTTTCCGGAGTTTCGGGATTCCAGGTTCACATCGGCTCCCGCAAGGTTTCTACCCCGGGTGACTTTTGTGATATGCTCATAGCTATGAACCCTGCCGCCCTCAAGGCAAATGCCAAGTGGTGCAAGCGTAACGCTATGATTCTCGTCGATGACGATTCGTTCGACCAGACCGGGATGACCAAGGCCGGCTTCAAGACCGACAATCCCTTCGAGGAACTCGGTGTCGAGGACAGGACAATAATAGTCGCTCCCATCACTACTCTTACAAAGGAGAGTCTGAAAGACAGCGGGATGGACAACAAGGCCATTCTCAAGTGTAAGAATATGTTCACCCTGGGCGTTGCCTGCTATATATTCAACCGTCCGTTGGAGCCCGTCTTCAATTATCTCGAGAGAAAGTTCTCCAAGAAACACCCCGAGGTGATTGCTCCCAACCGCAAGGTTCTGAGCGATGGCTTCAACTACGCCGCAAACATTCAGGCTATCGCGAACACCTATACCGTGGAGCCTGTCAAGAATGCTCCCAAGGGAACGTACCGCAACATCAGCGGAAATCAGGCTACGGCCTGGGGACTGCTTGCCGCTTCCGAAAAATCCGGACTGCCTCTGTTCTGCGGCTCTTATCCCATTACCCCTGCCACTGCCATTCTCGAGGAACTTGCTCTTCACAAGAACCTTGGAGCCAAGACAGTACAGGCCGAGGATGAGATAGCCGGCATATGTACCGCCATCGGCGCTTCTTTCGCCGGAAATCTTGCGGTTACCACTACATCAGGCCCCGGTCTTTCGCTTAAGAGCGAGGCGCTTGGTCTTGCAGTTATGGCGGAGCTTCCGCTCGTAGTGGTTGACGTTCAGCGCGGCGGTCCTTCAACCGGACTTCCCACCAAGACCGAGCAGACCGACCTTTCCCAGGCCCTTTACGGCCGTAACGGAGAATGTCCTGTTCCTGTAGTGTGCTCGCATTCTCCCGCACATTGCTTCGATGCGGCTTTCCACTCTTCCAAGATTGCTCTGGAGCATATGACTCCTGTTATCCTTCTTTCCGAGGGATTCCTTGGAAACGGCAGCGAACCCTGGTGTGTTCCTTCTATGAAGGATTACCCTGCCATCAAACCTCCTTACGTCGATGGAAACATTGCTGCAGGGGAGAAGTTCCAACCTTTTGCAAGGAACTCTCAGAATATGGTTCCCTATTGGGCCGTTCCCGGTCAGAAGGGTTATGAGCATCGCAAGGGAGGCCTTGAGAAGACTCACGCCGGAGTTATCTCTACCGATCCGGCCAATCACGAGATGATGGTTCGCGAGCGCGCCGCCAAGGTAGCTGCCATTGCTGCCGACATTCCCGCTCTTGAGATAGACGGTGCGTCTGCGGGAGAGCTTCTGGTTGTCGGCTGGGGCGGAACCTACGGACATATCTCCAGCGCCGTTCAGGAACTCAGGGAAGAGGGAATCGGGGTTTCATACGCTCATTTCGATTTTATCAATCCTCTTCCGGCAAATACACGCGAGGTATTCTCTTCTTTCAGGAAGATTCTGGTATGCGAGCTCAACAGCGGCCAGTTTGCGAATTACCTTCGCGGCCTTTATCCCGAATTCGAATTCCACAAGTTTAACAAAATACAGGGCCAGCCGTTCCTCGTAGAGGAAATCAAGGAAGCCGTTAAGAAGGAGTTATAGACTATGGCAGATCTTACATTCAAGAATTTCAAGAGCGACCAGGAAGTTCGCTGGTGCCCCGGATGCGGCGACCACGCAGTACTGGCATCTTTGCAGAGGGCCTTGCCCAAGGTGAGTCAGGCTCTGGGATATGAAAAGGAGCGTTTTGTCGTGGTTTCCGGAATCGGATGCTCTTCCCGTCTTCCTTATTATATGAGTACTTACGGATTCCACAGTATTCACGGACGAGCTACGGCAATCAGTACCGGAATCAAGGTGGCTAATCCCGACCTGTCCATCTGGCAGGCCTGCGGTGACGGTGATGCCCTGGCTATCGGTGGCAATCATTTCATTCACGCTGTCAGAAGGAATGTGGATATTAACATAATGCTGTTCAACAACCAGATTTACGGCCTCACCAAGGGTCAGTACAGCCCTACTTCCAAGCTTGGCGCCATTACCAAGACTTCGCCTTACGGAACCGTAGAGAATCCGTTCAATCCCGGATCTCTTGTCCTGGGTGCCAAGGGTACTTTCTTTGCCCGTTCTTTGGACGTTGAACTTGCTCTGAATGAGGAAATCCTCACTCAGGCTGCCCTTCACCAGGGTTGCTCGGTGGTTGAGTTCCTTACCAACTGCGTCATTTTCAATGACGGGGCACACAAGGGAATCTCAGATCCGGCAATCCGCGCCGACAAAACGATAGTCCTCAGGCAGGGCGAGAAAATGCTCTTCGGCAAGCAGCGCAACAAGGGTCTCGTTTTCGAAAACAACACTCTCAAGGTGGTTACCGTCGGCGAAGACGGATACACCCTCGACCACGTTCTCGTTCACGATGCCGCTTCCGACAATTTTGCACTGCAGATGGCACTTGCCGATATGAAGGGCCCCGATTTCCCCGTTGCTCTGGGTATTATCCGCAACGTGGAGGACGCAACCTACGATCAGGCAGTCCGCAACCAGGTGAACGATGTCACCGCCAGAGCCAGGGTCTACAACGTGGACGAACTTCTCCACAGCGGTTCCACCTGGGAGGTAAAATAAAAAAAAGAGGTCAGATGACCTCTTTTTTTTATTTTACGATTCCAAGCTTGACAAGCAGGGCGCGGGGCTCGGGGTCGTGGCCGCGGAAGTTGCGGTAGAGCTGAGCCTCGTCTTCGGAACTGCCCTTGGACAGAATGTTGTCGCGGAACGAAGCCGAAACCACGGTGTTAAAGATTCCTTCTTCTTCGAAACGGGAGAATGCATCGGCTGCAAGCACCTCGGCCCACTTGTATGAGTAGTAGCCTGCAGCGTATCCGCCGGAGAACAGGTGGGTTATTGTGGTAGAGATGCAGCTTCCATCGGCAATGGGAAGAACCTTCCAGGGGTCAAGCGCTGCGTGTTCGAAATCTACGGTAGATGTCTCGGGGATACTCCTCAGAGTGTGCCACGACATATCCAGAATTCCGAAGTGAAGCTGACGTACCTGAAGGTATGCGGCGTTGTAGTTCTTGGCCGCTACAATCTTTCCGATGAGATCGTCGGGAATGGTCTCTCCGGTCTTGTAGTGTTTTGCAAATCCGTCGAGGTATTCTCTCTCATACGCCCAGTTTTCCATAATCTGCGATGGGAGCTCTACGAAATCGTGGTTAACGCTGGTGCCGGTCATAGAAGCGTAATTGCCCTTTGCCAGCATTCCGTGGAGCGAGTGACCGAATTCGTGAAGGAAAGTTGTGAGCTCGTCGTGGGTGAGCAGAGCGGGCTCATCTCCGGTAGGTTTGCTGAAATTGGTTACAAGGTTCACGAACGGCCTGTGCTCTACACCGTCCTTTACGAAAGTTTCGCAGAATGAAGTCATCCAGGCTCCGCCTCTTTTGCTCTCACGGGGGAAGAAATCGCAGTAGAACAGGGCCAGATGGCTGCCGTCGCTGTCCTTTACGTCGTAAACCTTTACGTCTTCGTGATATCCGGGAATGTCTTTCCTTTCTTCAAAGCTCACGCCGTAAAGTCTTGTAGCGAGTCCGAATACTGCATCGATGCAACTTTCCAGCCGGAAATAGGGCTTCAGGAGTTCGTCGCTTATCGAATATTTCTCCTGACAGAGTTTTTCAGACCAGAAACTGAAGTCCCAGGGCTCGAGTTCGCCGCCGTCGAAGCCGTTGGATATCGCATACTCATATACAGCCTTGACATCCTGCCTGGCTACCGGTAGCGACGGCGTCATAAGCTCATCGATGAAAGAGAGTACCTTTGCGGTTCCCTTTGCCATACGCTCCTCAAGAACATAATCGGCATAGGTCTCAAATCCAAGCAGGTTGGCCATTTGCAGGCGCAGGTCCACAATTTTCTTGCAGATTTCGGAGTTGGTGTCCACTGCGCGGGTGTTGTATGCCATATATATTTCCTTGCGGAGTTCACGGTTCTCGCTGTAACGCAGGAAGGCGCCGTAGCTGGGGGCGCTGAGGTCGAAGGTCCAGCCTTCCTGCCCCTTCTCCTGTGCGGTCTGTGAAGCCATATCCTTTGCGAACCGGGGCAGGCCCACCAGTTGCGAACTGTCGGTGATATTCAGCGTATAAGCGTTTGTCGCTGCAAGAACGTTCTTTCCGAATGTGAGGGTGGCGAGCGAAAGTTCCTCGGAAATCTTGCTGAATTTCTCCTTGTCTTCCCCCCGGAGCAATGCGCCCGAGCGGACAAAACTCTTGTATGTCTTGTCCAGCAGCCGTTCCTGCTCTGTGGATAGATTCAATTCGGCTTTCTTCTCATAGACAGCTTTGACTCTGTTGAAAAGGCCTTCGTTCAGGGAAATGTACATCGAATATTCGGTCATCAACGGAGAAATCTCCTCGGCTATGGCCTGGAGCTGCTCGTTGGTGTTGGCCTCTATTACTGCGTAGAAGATACCGGCAACTGTGTTGAGAGTCTGCCCTGCGAATTCAAGGGCCTCGATTGTGTTCTCGAATGTGGGCTCCTGAGCGTTGGCCACGATGGCATCGATTTCGGCCTTGCCTTCTTTTATGCCCTGCTCGAAAGCAGGCTTGAAGTGCTCGGGACTTATCTTATCGAACTGTGGCGCGCCGTAAGGCAGGGGTGATTCTACAAGTAGCGGGTTTTCCATTTTGCAAGAAGATAGAAGTGCCGTTGCGGCACATAAAAGAATAATAAACTTTTTCATTTGAAAGGTTTTTGTGACGCAAAAATAAGTCATTAACTTTACAAATCAATATGATTGTCCTAAAAAACCACATTATGAAAAGAACGATTCTGGTTGCAGCGCTGATTCTGTGCGCTTCTGTTGCTTTTTCCAGAGATTACAGTGTAACATCCCCTTCCGGCAGGCTGGACTGCAATTGTCCGATAACCCCACTACCAAAATGCTCCGCATATTTTGCTATTGCAAATAAATTCCTCGCCAGGCAGGATGGCAGTGCCAGACTCGGCAGAAAAATGCCTCCCTTGCCGCTGCCGTCCTGCCTGCACCCGGATGCAAAGTCCCGCTGGGCGACTACAGTTAGATTGTAGCCCACTCACACGAGGTCGTTTTTGGGAATACTTAAAAATCAATGAGTTGTGAAAAGGCCTTCCGTCAAACCGAGGAAGGCCTTTCTGTAATTCGCTCACTATAAATCACTTCTAAAAACGCTCGCCTTTATGGCGCGCTCCTGATAACTCTTGCCCTAGAGATTCACTGCACCCCATTCGGTTACGACCAATGCACGTGGAATCTCGAGGTAACTACACCTGAGGCTTGCTTCTACAACGGATAACGCCTAAAGATAGGCTGAGGTCTCGGGATTGTCGACTTCGTTGCTATAGTATTGCCTTGATCAGATTGTCTTCAAAGATAATATTCGAACCATCTTCATACACCCATTGTGTCTTTTCACCATTCTGGTGAATCATTGTCGGTTTTCCCATAATGATCAAACACTCATCAGAACTCATCCCTCTAACAACCTTGTTATCTTGCAATTTGTGCCAATTCTCCGTTATCAATACATTATTTGTCAGAATGTATTTTTCAAAATCAGACAGGTTCTCTTCGATTGTGCTTTGTGCAAAGCCCAATACCTCCTCTTGTTTGGCATTCTTTGTAGGATAATACATTTCTAATGATACGGGCAGGGGAATCTTGGCATTTTGAATAGATATTTCTGTCAATCTTAAGGCCAACTGCCCGTCTCCTACAGTAATTCTCAAGACACAGTTCAGCAATCTGGTATCCTCTTGGGAGTTCTTCATTTTAACTCTAGCGGTAAATTGTTTGTCTCGAGGATTCTTACTGACAAACACTCTTTCCATAGGGTCAGAATTGTTTACTACCCAAAGTAAAGCATTAGCATATGCTTCCGTTTCGTCAATCTCAATATCAATCAGCCCTATGCGCATCAACTTGCCCTTGACCTGCTCAAAACCATATTCATTTTGAGCCAACAGGTTGTTGGATATGCAACAGGATAGAAGGACAAACAGAACAATTGCTTTTCTCATACCGTCAGAAACTAAATCCAAATCTTAATCCCAGTTGTCCTTGAGATGCCGAAAAAGTGTTTTTACCCTCACTACTGTTGACTTTCGGTGTATTTTCATAGAAGAGAGATAGCGCTATCCTTTTATGGAATTCAATACCGAAATTTGCTTCTTGGTGAAACGCCAATTTATCACACCCCCAAAAGGAAATGTATGCTACTCCGGCATTATAATTGACGAACAATGAATTCTTATAGTTTAAAGGAAAAAATCCCCTTGGTCCCAAGCATAAAGAAATAGTCCCATCAACATCTGGATGAATTTGCCTTCCATCGACAGATATTGATCCCGAAGTATGAAATCTGGGGCCTATCCCAAGGTTGATGTAGTCCATAGCGAAGTAGTCGGAATACCTTTTTGTCCATCTGAAGCTGATTTTAAAACCGGCATTGGGAATTGTGCCGGAAGCGTATCCCGTGTATTTGTCGCTGCCTATCAAGCCGCTAATCTCCATCCAAATTGCGTGTGGACGCTCTTTTGTTATTTGCTTTGAAGAAATAAGCTGTGCATTGCAAATCGTCCCGATTGCAAATACTGATACCAAAATGCAAAGTAGTTTTTTCATAATATTGTGTGTGATTTATTATTAATTGCTGACTGCAGCGTCTTTTTGCTCATTTTGAGACCTTCGCCCATAATATTCCGCATTGGTCATACTCTGAAGCCACTTATAATCGTCGTCTCCATTTTCGCCTAGAAGATGCCAGTTTGAATATTTAACAGGGAAACCTGACACTTCAACGTTTAGTCCTCCCCCCTTTTCAGCATTTGTAACACGGAATATTGCTCCCACAATGAGATCGGCATCGTCAATCTGTGCCGCATTATATGCTGCATTTTTTTTGGCATTATCAACGTTGTCTATTGTGATTTTGCCAATATCGACTCCTTTGTAAAATAAAAATGGTCCGTATGTTTGACGAGAATTCTTCAGCAGTTGCATATCTGCCACGAGGGGTCTTATGAAAACGTCTTGGAGCGGCTCTAGGATTCTACTTTGAGATTCCTCGTATTCAATGCGCTGAGCGAAACAGGTGAATGGTGTTGACACAAGCAGCAGTGCCAATACAGTAAGTAAAGGTTTTGACATAATTGAATGAATGTTGGGTGAACTCCCTTGCACCGCAAAATAACAAAAAGACGTGGGAGCCATACTCTTGCTTATCTCGACTTCAGGCCTTGGCTGCCTACCGGAGAGATAAGCAACGAAGCCTGCCCACGTCAGAGATGATATCGAGTATCCCCAACGCATAATGCGAGGTGACACATCCGTCATCACTAGTGGACGCTTACGTTGCCGTGTCTTCTTCCGGATTTTTCAACTGCCAAGTTTGAAGTCAGAAGAGAAACGTCAAGTAACGTCTTAATATGTTAGTCCACCCACCCTTTCATGAGGTGAATCTATGCAAAGGTAATAAAAAAAATCATATTGAAGTTTTTTTTGAAATTATATACAAGAGAATCTACCTTTATTAGGATAAAGAAAGAGGATGACCTCAAAGCCCTGATGGACTTGTTAGTCACCCTCTCACTCGATTTCTATACTTTACCGTAAATTACTTAACAATCAGGTAATGCCTTCCGAAACGTTCGAAAGCGGCTCTTTCGAGAGCTTCGCGGTCGTCGGGATGCGCGATTGAGGTCAACAGGCGGGCACGCTCCTGATAGCTCTTGCCGTAGAGGTTCACTGCACCCCACTCGGTAACTACCCAGTGCACGTGGAATCTTGAAGTAACTACACCTGCGCCTTCCTTCAGTACCGGTGAAATCTTGGAGACACCCTTCTTTGTGCGGGACGACATTGCTATGATAGGCACGCCTTCCTCGGCCAGGGATGCTCCGTATATGAAGTCGATCTGTCCGCCGACGCCGCTGAAGTGCTTCGTACCTATTGAATCGGCGCAGACCTGTCCGGTGATGTCCATCTCGACTGCCGAGTTGATGGCTGTCATACGAGGGTTCCTGGCTATTACAAAAGGATCGTTGGTATAGCCTACGTCCATCATCAGTACGTCGGGGTTGTTGTCTATGAAGTCATAGACCTTCTGTGAACCCATAAGGAAGGTCGATACAATCTTGCCTTTGTCGGTAACCTTGTTGGAACCGTTTATGACACCCTTCTCCACCAGGTCGAGTACGCCGTCGGCGAACATCTCGGTGTGGATACCCAGGTTCTTGTGGTTCCCCAGCTTTGCAAGAATGGCGTTCGGCAGAGCGCCGATTCCAAGCTGGAGGCAGGCGCCGTCCTTGATCAGCGGCAGACAGTTCTCACCTATGGCAAGGTCGGTCTCGTCGGGAACAACGACCTTGGCTTCCATAAGAGGGGTATCGTCCTGAACGAAGATGTCGATCTGGTCCACAGAAATCATTGCCTGTCCGAAAGCGCGCGGTACGTGCGGATTGATTACGGCAATTACCGTTTTTGCACACTCCACGGCAGCGAGTGTAGCATCTACGCTGGTACCCAGGGATACCATTCCGTTCTCGTCGGGAGGGCATACCTGAATCATAGCTACGTCGCAGGGCACTGCTCCGCAGCGGTAGAGCTTCTGAGTCTCGGAAAGGAATACGGGGATGTAGTCGGCATAGCCGCTCTGAACGCCTTTGCGTACATTCCCGCCGACGAAGAAAGCCTGATGGAAGAAGATTCCGTTGTACTTCTCTTCAACGTAAGGTGCGGGACCTTCCGTATGCAGATGGTGAATGCGTACATCTTCCAGCTCTCCGGCATCGCCTCTGCGGCACAGTGCCTGAATCAGGCACTGTGGTGCGGAAGCAACGCTGCTGAAATGAATATGGTCACCCGATTTGACAACCTTTACGGCTTCGTCGGGGCTTACATAATTGATCTGTTTCATTTGCGTTTAGTTTTCTTTTCCCAACATAAGTTTCATCATTGTGGCGGCGGAGTATGCAATGGAGGTGCCGGGGCCGAAGATTGCCGCAACGCCTGCCTTGTAGAGGAAGTCGTAGTCCTGGGTGGGGATTACGCCGCCGGCTACTACCATAATGTCCTCGCGGCCGAGTTTGCGGAGCTCTTCGATGAGCGCAGGAATGAGGGTCTTGTGACCGGCGGCAAGTGAGGATGCGCCTACAATATGTACGTCATTCTCCACAGCTGCACGTGCGGCTTCTTCCGGAGTCTGGAAGAGCGGTCCCATATCTACGTCATATCCGCAGTCGGCGTAACCTGTGGCTACAACCTTTGCACCGCGGTCGTGTCCGTCCTGTCCCATCTTGGCAATGAAGATACGTGGACGACGTCCTTCTTTCTTTGCGAATTCGTCTGTAAGGCGGACAGCTTCCTCGAACTGTGCATCCTTCTTGTATTCTGAACTGTACACTCCTGTAATTGTTCTGATTGTTGCCTGATAGCGGCCTACGACTTTCT
>JAZRVN010000034.1:0-23614 GCA_045599225.1 Candidatus Cryptobacteroides sp. | reverse complement strand
ACGCTCCGCAACAACTGCTATGATTGGACTGTTGAAATTGACAGAACTCTGAGCGGGGATGACGACGGGTCGTGGCTGACGCTTGTAAAGAAAGATGCCATCACATTGACAATAACTTCCAGTCCGCGTCCAGCCGGTGTAGAGTCAGCGAGAAAGGTATGGGTGAGGGTAAATTCCGTACTTGACTCCGATAGCTGGTGCCGTTTCCCTGTGTCTGACTCAGATGCAGTCCTTTCAGGGGAAGATTATCCATATGATGATGTAATAGACTGGGATTAACCTCATTAGAATGCCATCTATGATTATGAAAAAGTATTTCAACATAATAATTCTTTCCGCTATCGTTTTCTCCGGGTGTTCGAAAGAAGCGGTCATCATTGACAGCTGCAATGACCTTGTTGCTACAATTGACAGCGGAACCGCATATGTCAAGGCGAGCCCGATAGACAATCCCGGAATCTGTCTGGACAACAAGTGGCAGGACGGGGAAAGGATAGGAATCTTCGGAACAGGCAGTTCCAATGTTGTTTTCAATGTCAGCGGGAAGGACATCTCAAGTGACGGTAAAACGGCGCTCTTCAAATCGGATGTTGCCATCCCTTCCGGCACCTTAACGGCCTACAGTCCTTTTCAGGAAGGTGCGTCCGTGTCTTCCGATGCCATAACCATTGATTTTCCTGCAGTCCAGAAATATGTTGTCAACAATGGTATTCCGCAGCCGGATTCGCAATGCAACATAATGCTCGCGACAGGAGATGTCTCCCGGGGCTTGACTTTCAGGAATACTATGGCAATCCTGAAAATCGGGCAATTGTTCGAGAAGAAAACTAAAGTCAAGACCGTCGAATTCCGCGATTTGAGCGGAACTCCGGTGAGCGGAAAGATGACGCTGTCCTGGAACGGCGGCTCTCCCAATGCCGTTATAACCGGAGAAGGAGAGAAAATCACGCTTAACCTCGGTGAAGGTTTGGAAATGACCCCCGGACAGAAGGGCATTTTCTTTCTGATTGTTCCGGCCAGGGAATATGCAAAAGGGTTTGAAATCACTTTCACAGATGCAGAAGGTGGCAGAATTGTCAAGACGGCCGGAACCGCAAACGGGAAGATTCTGAAACGCAGCGTGGTTTACCCCGTGGGAGATATCTCTTCACGTGAACCGGCAGTCGGTTCTGTCGGCACATTGAAGCCCCAGGCACAGATTATGACTGCCGAAAAGCTTGATAAGATATCCATCCTATCATCCACTCCCAATTATGTGTATTGGGAAGATGGGACAAAAGTGCAGACTCTCAATAAATACGGTTTGACATCCGATCTGAGAATGCCGACTCTGGATATGATGATGCATAAGGACCTTAACCCCGTCGAAGGGGATTGGCTTCTTTTCGATGAAACTTCAGAATTGCTCCCCAGCGGCGGTGTTTACAGAATCGAGACGGTCATTCAAATGAGCGAGGATTATTATGAAGTTGTAGCCGTTCCGGAGCCTAACGTAGCCGCTCCGTACGAAGAACTGAAAGTAGGTGAACCTCTGATTGACGGAAACGGAGAGATAGACGTGAACGGAGGTGTTCCTCTGGACATCACAAGTTATATTTCATCCATCGTCAATGAACAGGGAGAGGAGATGACTTTTGCCGTTTCCCGCAGTGGAGATATTCTTCTGAGTGAGGAGATGGTGGCGGATATGTACGGTATGGACACAAAGGCAGTGATGAGCCACAAATTCAAATCTCCCGCTCTCAGTCTGAACAGTAAGAGTGATAACATCGAAATAGCTGTCGGCGGTTCCATTTCTCTTGATACCCGCGTGGCTATCCGCTATATGCAGGGAGAATTCCAATATATGCAGTTCACCGTTACCCCGGAGATAGAATTTTCTCTCGGTACGACCTTGAAGATGGACGGCAATATCGAGCGTAACGTAAGGCTCTACACCATCAACGTCCTTCCGTTCCCGGTGGCCCCGGGAATCCTCGTCACGCCACAAATCGTCCTGCATGCAAAAGTGGGTGTGGGCGGTGAAATGAAAGTGTCGGCGAGTTTTACCGCGTCACAGAAGTTGGGAACTTATTCTCTTGCATACAACAGGGGTGACGGCGCCACTCTGCGTTGGAAGAATCCGGCCATAGACAACCCTACGGAATTCAACATAAATTCCGATGGCGCCGAAGGCTCATTATATGCGTACGGAAGTTTGGGAGTCATAACCAACATTTCCCTCTATGCGATGTGCGGACTGGGACTTGACAATGAGCTGACTTATAAATTCGCCACCACTATGGACAGCAAGGGCGGCCGGAAACTGTCACTGACACCCGAGTTTGAAGTTACTCCGTCCTTCACCTGTCTGCTCGGTTCCAAAAAATTCACGGACCTTACCGCCAAGATGGATTTTGAACCTGTATGGGAGAGGTACATAAGGCCCGAAACCACCGGCTCCACTGTTATTCCAAGGTATAACTGGAGTCCGGAGATGAGCATTGAACTTGAAAACGGAGACATAGTGCAGACGCCGGTTCCTACGGGAGTGAAAGGGATAGACTACAATATCACCCTAAGCGGCAGATGTGTAGAGGATATGAAGGTGGCCCTTCTGATTTATACCGGTGACAATATCAAGTACATAATTGATCCGTATGGCTCGGATCCCACAGGAACCGACTACAGAAATTACGTGAATTCGGGTCTCGAAGACCTTTACGGCAGACTGTACATAGTTGACAAGCAACTGGTAAGTCCTTCAGAAAAGCCTGCTTCGGTCATCGAAATAGGCACATATCCTGCAGACAAGGAGACAATGACATTCCAGGGTACAGGCTATGGCACGTTCGTTTCCGGTCAGGCATATGGCGTAGTGGCGGCTCTTCTTGTGGGAGAGGATGTTTACCCGTTCGATGTCGGCGGCTCTGACAATTATTATCATCCGTTCAGATTCTGGTGGCCTAACCGTTCGAACGGCCAGCCGTATGTGATGATGGATTGAAGTCGAAGTTCGGATATTCGAAGGCAGGAGATTTTTTGAAGAGTTGAGATAGGGGGATTCGAACCTCCACAGACAGAACCAAAATCTGTAGTGCTACCATTACACCATATCTCAGAGAGTGGGAGTGCAAAGATATAAAATATCGGCGAACTATGAAAATTTAACGATTTTATGTAAGTTTGAAGAATAAAATATATCAACTGCATTTTATGAAAAAGACAATTCTTGCCGTTTTTGCAACAATCGTTGCTACAGTTGCATCGGCCCAGAACTATCAGGTTCGGGAAGAGGTTGCCGCCAATATGAGCAAAACCTGGGGAATGGAAATGCCGTACGACTTTGATGTGCCCGCATTGACCCCCGCGCCATCTGCGTACAAACCGTTCTATATCAGCCATTACGGAAGACACGGCTCCCGTTATGCCTGGAGTACGGCTTTCTATACCGTGCCCAGAGACGTCTTTGCCCTGGCACAAGAAGAAGGTCTGCTTACTGAACTCGGCAAAGAAATATATGCCAATATACTGGACTTCTACGAGGTCCCCCTTATGAATATGGGCGACCTTGTCCCTCTGGGATGGGAGCAGCACAGGAAAATCGCTGCCGTTATGTACGATTCATTCCCGCAGGTGTTCAAGGGCGAAAAGCACATAGAGGCCATATCGTCCACATCTCCCCGGGCCATCGTGAGTATGAGTTCCTTCTGCCTCTCGCTCAAGGAAAAGAACCCGAGGCTGCAGTTCTACCAGAGTTCGACCCATACCGGAATGATGACAGCAGCTCCTTCCAGCGCTCCCGCGCAAATCAGGGAAAAGTATAAGGGATTCGACACCAACCCGGTAGAAAAATGGGAGTCGAGGTCGGAGTTCGGCAACCGCATCTGCGACTATGACGCCATTTGCGCCCGGCTTTTCAAGGACCCGGACTATCCCGACCGTTTCGAGGGCGGCAAGCACGAGTTCATCTACCACCTGTTCGGACTGTTCTGCGGGTATCATAACTACGAACAGCGTCCTCTTTTCGATGGTATTTTCACCCCCGAAGACCAGGCCGACATATGGGAGACAAACAATTACAGCTCGTTCCTGTACGACATCGACAACCGTTGGCTCAATATTCCGCTTCTGAAGGATATTATGGCCAAGGCCGATGATGCCATTCGCGGCGAGGGCAATGCCGCCGACCTGCGTTTCGGACACGACTATGTTATCGAAGCCTTCAACGTGCTTATCAACGTTAACGGAAGCGCCACCATTCCCGAGAACGAAAACGAGGTGAAATACTGGGTGCAAAGTTACTCTATCCCCAAGGCCGCCAACGACCAGTTCGTATTCTACCGCAGCGCTCGCAAGGATGCACCGGTACTATTTAAGCTCCTGCTCAATGGCAGAGAAACTAAACTTCCTCAGCTGCAGGCGGTTAGCGGTCCTTATTACAAATGGGACGACTTCAAGACCTGGGCTTGTGAACTGCTCGCGCAGCACCCTCTGATAAAGAAGGGAAATTAACGCTTGGCGCGGAAGAATTCCGACATAAGTGCAGAACAGTCCTCCCGAAGAACTCCGGAGGCTGTTTCTGTCTTAGGGTGAAGAAGAGATGGACTGAACAGCGAGAAACCGCGCCGGGGGTCGTCGGCTCCCCAGACTATCCTGCCCACCTGGGCCCAGTTCAGGGCCGCGGCACACATAGGGCACGGCTCAACGGTAACATACAGAGTGCATCCCGTGAGGTATTTTCCTCCTACGGCCTCGGTTCCGGCGGTAATGGCTATCATCTCGGCGTGAGCCGTGGGGTCCTGCAGCCTTTCGGTCATATTGTGCCCGCGTGAAATAACACGGTCGCGGCAAACCACAACCGCACCTATGGGTATTTCGCCTTCCCGCAGGGCGGCTTCCGCCTCTTTCAAGGCTTCACGCATATAAAATTCGTCACTCATTGCCTATAGGATATGCGAATATACTCATTCCTTACGAATCCGGCAAACTGACGCAGAGTGAGAAAAATAAATTATATTTGTAAGAACTGTAAGAATCTGATATGAAACTTTTCCTTATCGATGGGCACGCCCTCATCTTTAAGATGTATTATGCCTTCCTCGGAAGGCCGATGGTAAATACGAAGGGAGTGGACACGTCCATCCTTTTCGGGTTTACCAAATATCTTGTGGAACTTCTGGAGAGAGAACGTCCCACACACATTGCCGTAGCTTTCGACCCTCCTGGCGGCACTTTCCGCAACAGGCTGTACGAGCAGTACAAAGCCAACAGGGCGGAGACTCCGCAACTGGTAATTGATGCTCTGGAGCCGCTTACATCAATAGTGCGGGCAATGAATATTCCCGTTCTTATGGTTCCCGGCTATGAGGCCGACGATGTCATAGGTTCAATGGCCAAGAGGATCGCGTCTGACGGTATGGATGTGTATATGGTAACTCCCGACAAGGATTACGGGCAGCTGGTGGATGAGCATATTTTCCAGTACCGGCCGGGCAAGTCGGGGGAGAACGAGATTCTCGGGCCGCAGCAGATATGCGGGAAATGGGGGATAGAAAACACGGCTCAGGTTATAGATATCCTTACCATTTGCGGGGATGCGTCGGACAATGTTCCCGGAGTTCAGGGAGTGGGTCCGGTAGGCGCGTCGAAACTCCTTGCAAAATATCATTCGGTGGAGGGAATATACGAACATCTGAACGAACTCACAGCCCGGCAGAGAGAGCTTTTCGAGGCCGCCGGGAACCATATCGCGCTCAGCAGGGAACTCGTTACCATAAAGACCGACATTCCCCTGGACGTTACTGCGGAGCAGATGTCGAATACTGTGTGCCTTAATGCGCAGCTTTCGGCTCTGATAGACCTTTACGAATTCGGGTCGCTCAGAAAGAAACTCTCAGCGTTGGCGTCGTCGGAGCAGGATGCCGTCGTACAGCCCCTTCCAACACCCGCAAGGAAAGTGGAATATTCAAGTGTGAGTCCCGAAAATCTGCCGTCCACCGACAGAATCGGAATCCGATACAGCGCGGGTACTCTGTTCGTGGCATCGGGGGACAAGGTTGCGAGCGGCCCTGCGGAAACCTTCCGCGCCTTGCTGGAGGATTCGTCGGTAATCAAAGCCGGAGCCTCGCTGAAGGCGCAAATCAATGCCCTGTACTCCATAGGGATAGAGCTGTCCGGTCATCTGCAGGATGTGGAAATTATGCATTACTTGCTGAATCCCGAGCGCAGCCACTCCATCGAGCAGCTATGCAGCGTATATCTTGGACTTGACCTTACTCCTCAATCCACGACCCTTTCTCTGTTCGACGATGCCGAAACGGCCTCGGATTTCAGCCTGGAAGCGGCAGCCGTGTGCCCGTTGGCTGACATTCTGCTGGATGAACTGGCTCAGAAGGGAATGAAAGAGCTGTACGACGATATTGAAGAACCCCTTATCCCGGTGCTTTGCCGGATGGAACAGGCGGGGGTAAACATAAATCTTGACGTCCTCAAGGACTTCACTGCCGGCCTGCGCGCTTCGATGCTGGAAAAAGAAGCGCTGGTGCGCGAACTTGCCGGTGAGCCCGGGTTGAACGTGTCGTCTCCCAAGCAGATAGGGACGGTGATTTTCGAGAAGCTCAAGCTAGACCCCAAGGCCCGGAAGCCGAAAACCGGCAACTGGCCCACCGACGAGCAGACTCTGAGCGAACTGTTCGACCGCAGTCCCATAATAGGCGCGATTCTGGATTACCGGGCCCTGAGGAAATTGCTATCGACCTACATCGAGCCCATACCGGGGTATGTGAGCCCTCTGGATTCCAGAGTACATACTACTTTCAATCAGGCACTTACGGCTACGGGAAGGCTCAGTAGTTCCAACCCCAACCTGCAGAATATACCCATCCGTACCGAGCAGGGACGTTCAATCAGAAGAGCTTTCGTGCCATCCTCTCCCGGGGATGTGATAATGTCGGCCGACTATTCCCAGATTGAACTCCGGATTATGGCGCACCTGTGCGCCGATGAGCACCTGTGTGCGGCTTTCCGTGATGGGGTAGATGTTCACGCCGCTACCGCCGCCAAGATTTTCCATATCGGAATCGCCGACGTTACTCCGGAACAGCGACGCTCGGCCAAGACAGCGAACTTCGGAATAATGTACGGGATTTCGGCTTTCGGGCTCGCCCAGAGGCTGGGATGCTCCCGTTCGCAGGCCAAGTCGTTGATCGACGGTTATTTCGAATCCTTCCCCAGCATTCGTTCCTTCATTGACAGTACTCTGCGGCAGGCTCGGGTCGACGGTTATGTGCAGACTCTTTTCGGACGACGGAGATATCTGCCCGACCTTACCTCCCATAATGCGCAGATTCGTTCCTTCGCGGAAAGAAATGCCGTGAACGCCCCTATCCAGGGGACAGCGGCCGATATAATCAAACTCGCGATGACGGGGGTGGACCGTGAACTCAGGAAAGCGGGTCTCAAGGCGCGGATGGTGCTTCAGGTGCACGATGAACTTGTGCTTGAAGTGCCATCGGAAGAAATTGACGCCGTAAGGGAGATACTTGTTTCGCAGATGCAGAACGTGGTCTCTCTGTCGGTACCTTTAACAGTGGAATGCAATTATGGAAAAGACTGGCTCGAGGCCCATTGACGAACTGGTAAGACTCGCGATAGCGGGAGACGGAACCGCATTCACGCAGCTGTGGGATACCCATATCGCTGCGTTGCGCTCGTATATCAAGTCCACCTTCAGAAATCTGGACGACTTCTATATCGACGATATCTGCTCGCACAGTTTCGAAAAGGCCTTCAGGAGAATCGGGACTTATGATCCTTCCCTGAGCCGTTTTTCGACCTGGCTTAAGTCCATTGCGCACAACTGTGCTCTCGATATGCTGGAGCAGGAGAGTCGCGAGCGGCGCAGATACACCTATCTGGACGACGAAAAGGAAACCCTGTCGGTGATTGACTCGGTGCCGGATGAGCTGGATACTCCGCTGGACAGCATTATCAGGTCCGAGGACGAACAGCGAATCCGTGTATGCATCGAGGGATTGCCGGAACTTTACCGCGAGATTGCTTCGAAACGGCTGGTGGAGGGTATGCAGTACAAGGAGATTGCCGAGGAGACGGGTTTGGAACTGAATACGGTAAGAACCCGGATACGTCGTGCAAAGGCGTTGATAGACAAAATGAAAGAAGACAATGGAGTATAGGGAGGAGGATTTCTCGAAAGCCATTTCGATATGGCTCGAGTGGAATGGGAAAATAAACGTGATTTCACGTAAGGATACACAGGATATATTCCATCACCACATCCTGCATTCCCTTGCCATAGCGCAGTATATGGATATCTTCTATCCCGGAGTGAGGAACTCGGGACTGTCGGTGCTTGACATAGGAACCGGAGGGGGATTCCCCGGCATTCCTCTGGCAATGGTCTCTCCCTGCGACAGATTCACCCTGTGCGACAGCATAGGAAAGAAAATCAGGGTGGCTTCGGAGGTGGTGTCGGGTCTGGGACTGGAAAATGCGAGTTGCGTCAACTGCCGGGCCGAGAGTCTGGCGGGACCGTACGATTTCGTAGTATCCCGCGCCGTTACTTCTCTGGAAAATTTCTATCCTTGGGCAAAAGGGAAATTCAATCGGAGCATATTGTATCTGAAAGGCGGAGAAATCGACCTCGAAACCGAGGTTTTAAGGCGGAAATTTAAGCTGGACAGGCGGAATATTCGCTGCTGGAGAATTTCCGAATGGCAGAATGACGATTATTTCAAAGAAAAATTTGTAATTGAGATTGGAAAAAATTACCTTTGCACTCCCTAAAAGAATCAAAAAGTTTAAGATATGAAAAGAACATTCCAACCTTCAAGGCGCAAGAGAGTCAACAAGCACGGTTTCCGTGAGCGTATGAGCACTCCCAACGGACGCAGAGTCCTTGCAGCGCGTCGTGCACACGGACGTAAGAAACTCACAGTGTCTTCAGAAGACAGATTCTAATCCGCGATTCGGATTAAAAGAAAGGTTGGTCGCAACAGACCAGCCTTTTTTTGTTATATTTGCAGAGTATGAAATTTCCTTTGTTCATAGCCTTGAGGTATCTGCAGGCCAAAAAGTCGCATAACGTGATAAATATGATTTCGGCTGTGAGCGTGGTCGGGATGGCTGTCGGTACAGCGGCTCTCATTACGATTCTCTCGGTATTCAACGGGTTCTCGGACCTGGTGGACAAAACCCTCGGAGACCTTGACCCGGACTTGCTTGTGACACCGCGCGAAGGAAAATTCTTTACTCCATCAGAGAAAATGGTCTGCACTTTGGAGCAGGACCCTGCCGTACAGAGCGTGATGCCTGTCATTACCGAGAATGTGTTTGTCTGTTATGCCGGAAGACAAAGTGTAGCTTTGGCAAGGGGCGTGGGCGACGGGTATGAGGCCGTTTCCGCCCTTGGGAATCATATAGTGGAAGGCGAGCTGAACCTGCATTTCGGGGAACTGAAACAATGCTGTCTGGGTTCTTTGCTTGCCCGCGAACTTGGAGCCAGGCCTCAGTTCTCCGACAGGTTGGAGGTGTATTATCCGAACCGTGAAGGTGGAATCCCGATGGCGGATCCGGTATCCTCTCTTAATGTGGCCACCGTGTTCCCGAGCGGCATAGCGGCCTTGAATTCCGACACCGACCAGACCCTTCTTGTCCTGCCCATAGAGGTAATGAGGGAATTGTGTTCCTGCACCGATGAGGTCACTGCCCTGGAAATACGGCTCTGCGACAAATCCCCGCGAGCCTTCCGTTCCCTTTCCCGCAAATTGGGTGAGGAGTTCCTCCTTTTGGACAGAACGGCCCAGCATCCGGAGACCTATCGTATGATGAAATACGAGAAACTGGCCGTTTTCCTTATTCTGCTCTTCGTGGTGATAATAATATCCTTCAACATCTTCGGGTCGCTCACGATGCTTATTATCGAGAAGAAGGAGGATTCCCGTACATTGAGCGCGCTTGGCGCCTCAGTTTCCGTGATTAAGAAAATATTCGTGCTTGAAGGCTGGCTTATTTCTCTGTCGGGGCTTGCCGCAGGCGTAGTCCTTGGAATCGGACTGTGCCTTGCACAACGGTATTTTGGTGTAGTTAAGATGCCCGGAGGATTCCTGCTGGATGCTTATCCTGTAATAATCAATCCTTTGGATATACTTTTCACCTGTGCGGGGGTTGCGCTCGTAGGACTGGCGGTGGCACTCTCGGCCGTCAGGATTCCAGATCTCGGGAAAGTTCGCCCGGAATAATCGATTCCTGGCCGGCAACCATACGGGCTCCGGCTTTGATTCTGGCATTCGAACGCTTGGGCGAAAGCTTGAGATGTTCCAGCTTGTCGATTTTCCGTATTACAGACTGGTTTGACTCGCTCAGTTTCTTTCTGGATTCATCGTAGGCGGATTTTGCTTTTTCCAGATGCTCGCCTACGTTTACGAAAGCGCCCATCCAGCTTTTAAGCTGGCTCATAAGTTCCTCGGCAGTCTTATAGACTTCGGCAATGTTCTTCTGCTGGTCGTGCTGTCTCCAGCTGATGAGAATCATATTCAGTACAATCATAAGAGTCTGCTGGCTTACTATGAGAACCTTGGAGTCCTTGGCCCTCTGCCACAGCAGCGGCTCTTCGTCCAGCATAAGTCTGAATGCATTCTCTATAGGGATGAACATTATGTTGTAGTCTATCTTCCGCTGCCCGTCCTCAAGGTATGAATTGTAATCCTTGAGCTTGAGTTCGTCGATGTGCCGGCTCACAGATTCGATATGCTGTTTTGCATAAAGCTTCCTTTGAGCGATGTCTTCGCAGTTGCAGTAGTTTATGAAGGCGGTCAGGCTCACCTTGGAATCCACAATTACGTGGCTGTCGTCAGGGTAGTGGATAATTACGTCGGGAATCATAGTCCTTCCGTTCTCGCTCTTTATTTCGTGCCCGGCTTCGTCGCGCATAACGCTCTGGACGCTGAAATGCACTCCTTCCTCGAGCCCGGAGCCCCGAAGCAGGTCGGTAAGCAGCAATTCTCCGAAGTCCCCCTGAAGTTTGGAATGTCCGGTCAGGGCGTTTGCAAGGTTGCGGGCCTCATCCCCGACAGTCTTCGAGCGCTCCATCATCTGCTTTACCGCTTCCATCATAGCCGAACTGCGTTCCACGTCCTTGACCTGGGATTCCCGCATAGTTTTGTCGAACAGCTCAAACTTATCCTGAATGGGTTTCAGCAATTCGGTAATAGATTCGGCGCTCTGCCGGCGAAGTCCCGCGCTGTTCTGCTCACTGAGGTATTTGAAACTCTCCTCCATTTGCTTGCGCTGGCTCTCGAATGTCTTTTCGCGTTCCTCGGAAATGGCCCTGTGAGATTGTTCCTGCAATTCAAGCCTGTTCTCGAGGATTTTCTTCTCACCTTCCAGCTGAGCGCGCAATTCGCGTTCTTTCATATACTTATGCGCCAGCAACGCTACGGCACACGCGAGTGCTGCAAGTCCGACGACTGCGCCTATCGAAAGGAAAAGATTCATACGGTTTTATTTCTTAAGGAGTTCCTCAATGTGCTGGGCATAGTCCAGGGTCGTGTCCAATACAAAGTAAAGTTCCGGGACTATCCTGAGCTGGCTGGCAACCTTGTGTCCGAGTTCGCCGCGCAGCATTTTTACATTGTCCTGGAGAATCTGCATTACGGCAGTTCCCTTTTCCGACGGGAAGATGCTGACGAAAACTTTGGCAAAGCTCAGGTCGGGACTTACCCGCACTTCGCTCACTGTAACCATTGCTCCGCCGAATACGGCCATACCCTTGCTGCGTATGATTTCGGCAAGGTCTCTTTGCAGCTCTCGGGCCACCTTGAGCTGTCGGGTGCCTGCGGGTTTGTCCATTTCTATTTGATTTTAATTATGTAATAGTCTTTCTTGCCCTTTTGCGCGAGAATGTATTTCCCGTCGATGATGTCTTTTTCGCTCAGCTCGTAGGCGATGTCGGTAAGCTTGTCTTTGTTGAGGCTGAACCCGTTCCCCTGTATCATCTTGCGGGCTTCTCCCTTGGAAGGGAAAATGGAGGTGTTGACAGCCAGCGCATCGAGGATTCCCAACGGAAGGCTAGAACGTTCCAGCTCGAATGCGGGCACTCCGTCGAAGATGTCCAGGAAGGTCTTCTCGTCGAGCCGGCGCAACTGCTCCGACGTGGATTTCCCGAACAGCATCCCGGAAGCGGCAACGGCTTTCTCGTACTCCTGTTCGGAGTGAACCATAATCGTGACTTCCTTTGCGAGAAGTTTCTGCAGGCGTCTCTGGCCGGGATCCTGACGGTGTTCCTCAATGGCGCCATCGATGGTCTCGCGGTCCAGAAGCGTAAAGATCTTTATGTATTTCTCGGCATCGTCGTCGCTTACGTTCAGCCAGAACTGGTAGAAACGGTAGGGAGACGTACGCTCCGGGTCAAGCCAGATGTTTCCTTTTTCGGTCTTGCCGAATTTGCCTCCGTCGGCCTTTGTAATCAGAGGGCAGGTAAGTGCGTATGCCTCGCCTCCGTTGCGGCGGCGGATCATCTCGGTTCCGGTGGTAATGTTGCCCCACTGGTCGGCCCCGCCCAGTTGCAGCTTGACTCCATAGTGCTCGTAGAGATATACGAAATCATAGCCCTGCAGCAACTGATAGGTGAATTCGGTGAATGACATTCCCTCACGGGATTCAGTGCTCAGGCGTTTCTTTACCGAATCCTTCGCCATCATATAATTGACGGTAATCATCTTGCCTATGTCCCTGGTGAAGTCTATGAAGCTGTAGTCCTTCATCCAGTCATAATTGTTCACGAGCTCGGCTTTGTTGGGAGCGTCGCTGTTGAAATCCAGAAACTTGGAAAGCTGGTCCTTGATGCACTTTACGTTGTGCCCGAGAGTTTCGTTGTCGAGCAGGTTCCTTTCCTGACTTTTCATCGACGGATCTCCGATCATTCCGGTGGCTCCGCCCACAAGAGCGTAAGGCTTGTTGCCGCAGGCCTGGAAATGCTTGAGAATCATTATGCTTACCAGATGACCGATATGCAGTGAATCACCTGTGGGGTCGATTCCGACGTAAGCCGACACAGGCCCTTTCTTAAGTTCTTCTTCGGTTCCGGGGGTGATGTCGTGAATCATCCCTCTCCACTTCAGCTCCTCTACAAAATTTTTCATTTTCATTCTTCTTTAAAGCCTACAAATTTACTAAATTTGCATCGCAAACAAAAAATGAATTCTTAAAACAAAAATCAGATATGAGAAAGAAAATCGTTGCAGGAAACTGGAAAATGAACACCACCGTTCAGGAAGGTGTCGAATTGGCAAAGGCAGTGGCTGAGAAAGCTGCACAAACCCCCGAAAACGTAGGACTGATCATTGCTCCTCCCTTTACACACCTGTGTTGTGTAGCAAAGGCTGTCGAGGGCTCCAAGGTTCAGCTTTCGGCACAGAACTGTGCCGACCACACCAGCGGAGCATATACCGGAGAGGTTTCCGCCAGTATGCTTAAGTCGGTGGGTTGCCAGTGGACAATTCTCGGACATTCCGAGCGCCGTCAGTATTATGGCGAGACAGACGGGAAACTCGTCGAGAAAACAAAGCTTGCGCTCGAGCAGGGGCTGGGCGTTATTCTTTGTGTAGGTGAAAATCTTGACCAGAGAGAGGCCGGCGAGCATTTCAAGGTTTGCCAGGAGCAAATAAAGAATGTGCTTTACAACTTTACTGCTCAGGATATGGAAAACATAATCGTTGCCTATGAACCCGTATGGGCAATCGGAACCGGCAAAACTGCGACCGCAGCTCAAGCTGAGGAAATCCACGCTTGTATCCGCAAGACTCTCTCAGATAAATTCGGTGAGCAGGTAGCGGAGGATACGACAATTCTTTACGGCGGCAGCTGCAAGCCTTCAAATGCGAAGGAACTGTTTGCGCAGAAGGATATCGATGGCGGGCTCATTGGCGGCGCAGCTCTCAAGGCCGACGATTTCATTGCCATCGCAATGTCTTACTAAAAGATACCTATCGGATAACTTGGATGCAGGTTTCGATTTTTTGACCGGCGTTCCAGAGCCATATCTTATCGTCCTTGATTTTTACAACGTCGAGGACGATATTGTTTTTTGAACGCAGACTTCCTATTTCTGCGGTCCATTCCAGGTCGGCTACGACCTGCTGTCCGGTACCGACGGGTATCTGGCTCAGCCCCACGGAATAAAAACAGTTTCCGTCGTCGCTGCTTACGACAAACTCGTTGTTCCTGGAATCAAAGTATTTCTGACAGTCGACCGGGTCATAGCTCAGAATGCTCCGTCCGTTGACCAGAAACTGAACGTTTTCGGATCCGATGAAGGGAGCCGACGGCTCCGTATTGACGCAGGAGCAGAAGAGACCGCACAGCAGCAGTATAGGGAACAGCTTTTTCATAGCACCTTCAATTCTTTGACTATTGTAATGACAGAGGTATTTCCACGATATATTCTGGCTTTCAGGACAAACCCTTTTTCTATGAGGATTTTTCCGTCGGAATCGGGTATGAGGATTTTTTCGTCGGCATACCAGTACACTGTTTCTCCGGGGGCGTTCTCCAAACGCAGTGGAATCCTGCTGCCGGATTTAATATAGCCTTGTCTGTCCTTTGGGAAGTTGTCGGTATGAATTCTGGGCCTGGAATGAGTGCTGAAGCTTCGGGTGGTGAAAGTCTGTTTTCTCGAAAAGCCATCGGAATCCGTTATTGTTACGGTGTGGCCGGTTCCGGGCTCAAGACCCTCGATCAAATAGGAATAGGTGGAGTCCCGCAATGGCAGAACCAGAGGAGCGACAATGGCCGAATCCAATTTGATGCTGCATCTTCCTTTCGTCTTGCCGGTCCAATGCAGGATGGCTGCATCCTGATAGATTTCAGGCTCTTCAGTCACTAAAGATTCCGTGCCTACTGCTATGTCGATTCCGCCTGAAACTCTGGTTGAGATACGATTTATCGACAGCCCCAGGCTGCCCGAATACCAACTTCGTAAGGCCGGTTCCGTGTACGGCCCCAGAGATTGTCCGCCTGCGGGGAAGAATATGTCGGGTATATCATCTTCCAGTATCCGGCGGGTCCGGAGTATTCTGTCCGTTTTTCCCGAGGCTTCTACGAGGTCGATGCACTGGTGGGAGGGGAAAATGTTGGTCAGATTGTAATCCCACAGTTTTTTTGCGCTGCAGTCCCTGCCGCTGTATTCGCCGACTGTGCGGTTGGTCCTGTCGATGTGATAGACAAGCAATCCCTCTCCTCCTATGAAACTGTCCCATCCGCTTTTGCGGCGGCATTCAAACAGGAACAATTCTCCTTGTTCGGGGCAGTCGAGTTTTGCGTAGGCCCCTTTCTCGTCGATGGGGGAGAGGTGGACGGTTCCCGGAGCCAGATCAGTTGCCGTACCGATTCCTAAATGATGTCTTTCCACTGCATTGAGCGATGGGGGTGTGTGACCGCCGTTATTTTTCCATCCACCGTCCATCAGGGATGTGAACCCCCAGAGGGCTGCGCTGTAATAGGCCTTTTCTGCCGGAATGTAACTGTCATAGAAGTCCGGGAGTCCGAAGGTGTGCAGAATTTCGTGGCAGAATCTTCCAATGCCGGAGAGTTTCCCGTCGTCGCCGAGTTCGGAGGTGCAGGCGAAAACGTCTATTGTTGTGTTGTCAAGCTTGAAAGTATTCCCCAACTCTTTCAGAGACCAGCACTGGGACCACAGGCATTCCGCGGGAGCGCCCAACGCTTCGTCTTCGCCCGCGTATATTATAATAATGTGCTGTGCCCGACCCGTACTGTCGTTGTCGAAGACGGAAAAATCAAGAGTCTCGTTCAGGCTTATGCAAGCTTCCCGGACCATTTCATCGGGCCTGCTGTCCAAGCCAACGGAATTGTTGGCTCCGTAATATGCCCGGTTCTCAGGCAGACTTACAATTGGAGCGAGATGAAAATCGAGTTTGAGCGAAGCGCCCGCCTGGTCGTTGAAATATTCGGAAACGCTTCCCGTCGCTCCTTCAAACGAGAAGTTGTCGGCGTTCAGAAATGCTTCCAAATCGCTTGAGGGGTAGGTGAAGCTTACATCTTTGAATTCAACCGGGATAACCAGGACATTGCGTTCTTTCGGAGCGGAGTAAGCCGGACAGGAAATAAGAGTTCCTGCCAGCAAGAGTCCCAAGTAAATTATGCGGTTAAGTTCAGTCACTACCGCAAATTTATAAAAAAGGGCGTAGTATTTGACAATTTGAGGGAAAAAATAGAAAAAAAGCAAAGGGCCGTTGACCTCACGGCCGTCGACCCTTAGACGTGTACTAAAACCTAAACCTGCAATATAGATGCAGTTCGGTTTATAAACGTTGCATCAAATTTCGAGAAATTTCAAAATTATTTGCTTTCAGCTACAGAAACCTTGCGGAACTCCTTGAGGTCTTTCATAAGCTCAAGAGCAGCTTTGCGTGCACGAGCGCCGGCAGCTTTGTTTCCTTTAACAACCTGAGCCTCAGCATTTGTCTTGAACACCTCGATGTTCGCATTGATTTTGTTAACAAGTTCTTTCATGATTTTAGTATTAAAATGTTAATAAAAAGTAATTCATCACCTTTACAATCCGCAAGTTATATTTTTTTTATTTTTTCTCCAAATCTTTGGATAAAAAAAGAAAAAAAAGTGAATTATTCGTTTTTTTGCCTGGCATTCAACTCGTTCATAGCTCTGTCGGCACCTTCGAAGGCCCAGGTTTGGATACCTTTGATCACCCGGGTAGCTATGGGGGCTATCTGCTCCTTTTCCTGCGGAGTGAGTTCCCCTACAACGAAATCTATCTGATTTCCTTTTTCGAAATCATTGCCGATTCCAATCCTGATTCTTGCGAATTCCTGAGTCCCTATGGTCCCGATTATATTCTTGAGCCCGTTGTGCCCTCCGTCGCTGCCTTTCTTTCTCAGGCGTACCGTACCGAATCCCAGATTCAGGTCATCGCATATGACCACAAGATCCTGCTCTGTTATGGGCAGTTTGCCAAGCCAGTAGCGAACGGCGTTGCCGCTCAGATTCATATATGTCGACGGCTTCAGGAGATAGAATTCCCGTCCTTTGATGCGCAGGACCGCCAGATCGCCGTAGCGGCGGGATTCAAAAACAGTATCGGATGCCTTAGCCCAGGCATCCAATACCATAAATCCCAGATTGTGCCTGGTCGAAGCATATTCGGGGCCGATGTTGCCCAATCCCACTATGAGATAGCTTCCAGGCATCTTATGCTGGTTTATTATTCGGCACCCTCACCTTCGCTGGCGGCAACGCTGTTACGTGTAGAGCTTACGCTGCATATAACGGCATCCTTGTCGGTAACGATGGTGATTCCTTCGTACTTGAGGTCGCCGGCCTTGATCTTCTTGTCGAGCTTGAGGTTTGTGATGTCCACCTTAAGGTCATCGGGAAGATTTGCCATTGTTGCGCTGACTTTGATTGCGCGAAGCTTCTGTGAGAACTTACCTCCCTGCTGAACACCGATTGAATGTCCGGTGATAACGATGGGAACGTCGATCTTGATGGGCTTAACCTCATCAACAGAGAGGAAATCCACGTGGAGGCAGTTGTCCTTTACGGGGTGGAACTGGAGTTCGTGAAGAACAGCGGTATATTTCTCACCGTCCAGGTCCAAATCTACAATGTGTGAATAGGGAGTGAACAGAAGTCCGTTGAGGTCCTTCTCGCTTACTGTAAAGATTACGTTCCGGGTGTTCCCACCATAAAGGTTGCAGGGAACGAGACCCTGACGGCGGAAAGCTTTGATTGTGGCCTTGTTTCCGACTTCGCGAATCTGGCCTTTGAGTTCAAAATGCTGCATTTCTGAATTGTTTAAAATGTGTTACTCAAGTCCGGAACAGGCCGGACTCCCATTGCACCAAAACCAAACGGTTTTCAAATGCGCGGCAAAGATAGGAAAATTCTGTGAATTGACAAGTTATTTTACATAGTCGGTATCCCTGTTCCATTTCAGGGTCCGGTAGAAATCGTCGAATTCCTTCAGTCCGCAGTTCTGCAGGTACATACCCAGCCCGCAGAATTGTTCGAATTCGAATCCGCTCGATTGGATGAGGAAACTGTCGGTGTGGTCCTTGTAAATTACGCATCGCCCTATTGCTGAGGACAGTTCGTCAAGATCGGGGGCGTCGAAACCGGCCCGTCTGGCAATGTCTTCCATATCGAAATACCAATTGTGGTGCATTTCGCCGTCCGGGCGGAAGAACCTCTGTATCTTCCTTGAGTCGGCTTCCTGAAGGTTGGTGCGGTATTTTGCGAAAAGTGTGCGGCACAACGTTGCAAGTTCCCCGAGTTCGGAGGTATTTACAAGGCAGATGCAGGCCGAACAGTCGTCTCCGCTTTTCGCTTTATATTGGGCGATGTAATCTTTGCATACTTGTAACGGCGATGGCGTTTGCGGCGCAAGAAGCCTGTTTGTAAGCTTAAGGTAGTCGAAGCCGTCGGAAAGGACTTCAGTGGCGGACGCCCCGACATAATCGGTTAAATCCTTCAGTTCATAGACGCTTTCGATGTTTCCCATAAGGCAGGCATCGAAAAGCATATAGTCCAGGTGGAATGGGATGCCGTGAGGCAGGTCGGTGATATCCATTTCGGTCTTTTCTCCGCTCTCGTCTTTATCCTCCCCGAATGACTTGAGCCATACGGTGTGAGTGTTGTATTTTCCTGCGGGAACCCATCCGGTGCCGTGGGATGAAAGAACCATTCCATAGTGTTCCGAAGGGAATTTCTCTTTTACCTGAAGCAGCAGATTGCGCATCACTGCGGGGTCTGTGAGCACCGCTTTACTGTCTTCGAAAAACGTGGTGTCCCTGAGAACCTTGCCTTCGCGGTTCCGGTATATGTTGAGTATGAACGGCGCTTCGGGCGACCTGAAATGCCCGATTACAACCAGTGCCTGACGTGAATCGCTGTAAGGTACATAAGCTCCGGCCTCCACGTCGCACAGGTCGATTAAGTCGGATCTGAGGTCCCAGTTGAGGCTGTTGTTCCCTGCGGAATACAGAATGCAGACCCGGTCGTAGCCCCTGTCGCGGCAGTTGTCACAGGACCAGACCAGCAAACAGAGGGAAAATATCAATAGAATTCTGTTTTTCATATCCGGGCAAATTTAGTCAAATCTTTTTAAAACGCCGCGGGTGGTGCTGCAATATAGATGCCTGCCAGGTCCTGCTGTCGATATGGGTGTAGATTTCGGTTGTTAGAATATTCTCGTGGCCCAGCATTTCCTGCACCACTCTGAGGTCGGCTCCGTTCTCCATGAGATGCGTTGCGAATGAGTGCCTGAAGGTGTGCGGCGATATTTCTTTCGTCACTCCGGCCGCAAGAGCGTATTTCTTGACCAGGTTGAATACCGATATGCGGCTCAAAGGCTTGCCGAACCTGTTCAGGAAGGCAAAGTCGTCCCATTGCGGAGCGGCTGCCGCCGGTCTTGCCCCGAGCCAGTCCCTTATGGCATCCCCGGAAATCGGAGCGAACGGCACGAGCCTTTCCTTGTTGCCTTTTCCTACGATTCTAAGGAAATTCTCTTCCAAATAGATATGTGAAATCCTGAGGTCGCAGAGCTCCGATACCCTGAGCCCGCATCCGTACAGAACCTCAAGTATCGCCCGGTCTCTCAGGCTCATTTCCCCTTTGTCGGGCACGCTGTCGAGAATGGCGCTCACTTCCTCGAACGAAAGTACTGCCGGAAGGTATTTCCCGAGTTTCGGGGCCTCCACTTTGTCGCAGGGGTTCAGGGAAATCTCTCCCTCCAGAATCATCCAATTGTAAAAAGAACGTAAGGAGCTAAGGATTCTCGCCTGTGAGCGTTTGGAAAGCAGATGGCTCCGAAGCTCAAAGTATCTTACGATATCCTCCGGCCTTGCCTGCGCTGCCGGAATGCCGCACTGCTCCAGGAAATCCCGTATGTCGGAACAGTACGCCCCGACAGTATTAGGGGACATTTTCCTCTCAATCCTCAGGTAATATGAATAGTCCTTGAGCAAACGTTCCATAGGTGCAAATTTCTTAAAAAAATCGGAAGAACGAAAACAAAATACGGAGCTTGCATTTGCAATTTACTCCTCGCCCGGCGGAGCGATTCTGCAGCGCATAAGGGCGTCGGCCTGCTCCTGCGAGAGAATTCCCGCGCGCTGCAGGGCCGGTACCGACAGGCAGTCGGCCGGGGTGTTCTCGCGGAACAGCACGATTGCGGCGGCCGTGCGGTAGTTTTTTATATGCGGATGGCGCCGCAGCCCGTTTTCGTCCATCTGCCATAGAGCGAACGGCTCCGGCGGGCTGCAGCAAATAAGGGGACGGATGCGTTGCAGTCTGTCTTCACCGAAATTGTATATTTCCAGCAGCTGCTCCGGGCAGGAATATCCTCCAAGTTCGTCGCGATGCCTTACCATCCGCGAAGCGAAATAAGGGCCTATTCCGGGGAGTCCGTCGAAGGCCGCAGAATCGGCCAGATTGATGTCCAGCAGGGGAATGTCGATATAATCCTTCAAGCGTTCGTAAACCGAATCCGGCACGACGAAGCTTTTGGAAAAATCTTCTTTGCTGTGGAAACGCCCTCCTTTCTGTCTGTAATTTTCGATAGCGCGCGCCTGTTTTTCCGAAAATCCGAGTTCCTGAAGCTCCTCTATGCTTGCTTCGTTGGGATTGAAACGGAAACTGCGGACTTTGCGGGTCGCTTTGCGCACCTCGTTAACAAGCGGGGAGTGGACGGCTTCCTTTCTTACGGTGCGGGCCTTGGCGCCGTTTCCCCCGGAATCGCCCGTGGAACTTTTACCGTCGGCGGGCCCGGGATTGCCCGTGGTTCCGGGATTTTCGGAGGACGGCCCTGCGGGAGGGCCGGTATATACGAAAACTGTGTCAGGCCTGTCCCTTCCGGCTTCTATTTCCAGCACGGCAGCCCTGTGTATGAACAGCGCCAGCTGGTATCCCGTAATCATAAATGCAATGCAGATTACTCCGAAACGGAGCGAAGTTGGAATCTTATTCTTCTGCTGCTTTTTCTGTTTCTCCATCTCCATTATCTCTCTCCTCAATCTTGTATTTGTTGCGGTGCGCCCCCCGTCCGCCGTCTTCTTTCCCCGCTACGGTAATGACTATCTCTCCCTTTGGCTCACAGACTCTGAAATGCTCCAGGACCGTTGCGATGCTGCCGCGGAAATGCTCTTCGTGCATTTTGGAAATCTCCCGGCTTACGCAGCACTGCCGTTCGGGCCCGAATGTCCCGCAGAATTGTTCCAGGGTTTTGCAGAGCCTTCTGGGCGATTCGTAAAACACCATTGTGCGCCTTTCTTCCCGAAGCGACTCCAGGCAGGCGCTCCTGCCTTTCTTCTGAGGCAGAAAGCCTTCGAAGCAGAATCTGTCGCAAGGCAGGGCGCTGGAAACCAGGGCCGGAATGCAGGCAGTGGCTCCTGGCAGGGTCTGGACTTCAATCCCGGCTTCTGCGCAACTGCGGGCAAGCAGGAATCCGGGATCGGAAATTCCGGGAGTGCCGGCGTCGCTTACCAGGGCGACTGTGCGCCCTCCCGAAATCTTTTCCCTGATAAGCTCTACATTCTGATGCTCGTTGAATTTGTGGTGTGAGACCAGACGGGCGTGAATGTCGTAGTGTGACAGAAGTACAGCCGTAGTCCTGGTGTCCTCGGCCAGCACAAGGTCGGCCTCCTTCAGGACTTTCAGGGCCCTGAGGGTTATGTCGTCGAGGTTTCCGACCGGGGTGGGCACTATGAAGAGTCTGCCGGCCATTATCTCAGTTTGCGGCGTACTGCCATCATAAATCTGTAAACGATGTCGGAATCGGGCTTCCAGTGGCCGAAGTGCTCCCTGACGTAATCCTCTGCCTGTTGGAACCGGGTCATCGCGTTCAAGGCGGCGATGGTGTCCATAAACAGCCGTGCGTCTTCTTTGAACAGTGTGTTGATGAAGATGCTGCGTTCTTTCAGGGCTATTGCGCTCAGAATGTCGTGCACTTCCGAGGCTGGGGTGTCCAGCTGCCACCGTTTCTTGATTTCCGGTTCATTGGGTTTTGCCGTTGCGGTTACAGGATTGTCCACGACAATGCCGAGTTCTTCTTTGCGTTTTGGGATGACAAAAGAAATTTCGTCGTCCAGGAGAATGTCGAACGGCTGGTCCGGCTGAACGTCGGTTCCTTCTCCGTCTATTTCGCTTATCCTCCGCTCAAGTTCTGCGGCCTTCTTTTTAAGCTCTTCGAGCTCTGCGTGAATCTGTTCCAAAATTTCGTTACCGGTCTTTTCCATACGGCAATTATTCTTTATATTTGCATACGTCAAAGCACAAATGTAATCAAATGTTCGCAGAAAACCACAAAAAAAGAGGCTGCATAGAAGTAGTGTGCGGCTCAATGTTTTCGGGAAAGACAGAGGAGCTTATCCGCAGGCTCCGTCGCGCTCAGTTTGCCAATCAGAAGATAGAGATATTCAAGCCGCTTGTCGATAACCGCTATTCCGACGTGGAGGTGGTGTCGCACGACTCTCACAGCATAAAGTCAAGGCCCATAGAAAGCCCCTCGGAAATGCTCTCGGTGGATTCCGAGACCGACGTTGTAGGTATCGATGAAGCACAGTTTTTCGACGACTCTCTTGTGGATATCTGCCAGATATTGGCAAACAGAGGAGTCCGTGTGGTCGTAGCCGGGCTGGATACCGATTTCCTTGGTCAGCCGTTCGGTCCTATGCCTCGCCTGATGGCGGTAGCCGAGGATGTGCAGAAGGTGCACGCCATTTGTGTAAAGTGCGGGAACCTGGCCAATCATTCCCACCGTCTGAGCAAGAGCAGGGATCTGGTGGTGTTGGGAGAAAAGGACGTTTACGAGCCGCTGTGCCGCGAATGTTTCAATAAGGCCAGAAAGAAAGAAAAATAGAAAATCTGAAAAACATATTTGCCCGTAACTGCAAGGTGTGCCGCATTGCCAAACCGCTTGCGGCACAGTTTCTAGATGCCCATCACCGCTACGGGAACGCGTCCTGCAGGTATTGCTACGGTATGTTTACCGTGCGCAGGACCGGGGCGGGAGAAGCTGGCCTGGAACCTGGCACTCTGGTTGCGGTATCGCAGTTTTCGTCGGCTCGCAGAATGCGCGACGGAAGCCGGTCCTTCGAGTGGGTCAGGTATGCGTCGCTCTCGGGGTATCGGGTGCAGGGTGGAATGGGCAAGATGCTGGACTTCTTTATAAAGGACGTCAACCCCGACGACGTTATGACCTATGCCGACCCCCTTTCCTCCGACGGGGGAGAGGTGTATACGAAATTGGGCTTCAAGTCCGAAGGCACCGTCTCGAAGCCCAACTTCGTATGTGAGAAGTTCCGCTACTTGAAGACAATGGGCTAGGGAGAAATTGATTTGCCGTAGCAAATTGCAGTTTATAATCAGTATTTTTATTACTTTATATAATCGGCAAAACGAAATGTGCAATCGTTTGAAAACGAAATGTGCAAAAAAATCTTCTTTTATTTTTTTTCAATGAAGTCAAAGGAGGAGTACTCCTCGACCTGCGGCACACGTCTCACCACGCCGCTTTGAATACCGATTAAACACCGTTCGAGTGTACGCAGCATTGCAGGAATAATATGCTGCTGGTAGA
>JAZRVN010000033.1:0-30868 GCA_045599225.1 Candidatus Cryptobacteroides sp. | reverse complement strand
TCTAATTCCATCGGACAAATCCTCTTCAGGAGAGGTGATATCCGTGACTATTATAACAAGCCTGAGGTTCCCATCAATGTTCCGGAGGATGGCTCTGTCAGGCAACTCACTTTATGGTAAAATTTCTCCGGACAGCAATGAATCTGTATTATTATGAACTTCGGTTCCGTTATCGGTAATCAAGCAGACTGCACCGGTAGCCTCTGCCAGGGCCCAGTCCTCGGCAGAAGCGTACATAGTCGTCCTGTTTTCACTGGTAACCTTTGTTCCCGTATATCCGTCAGGATAGATTACAACACAATTGAGAGTACCGGCAACAGTTACGCCTACCACAGCCAGACCTCTTCTTGATTCGTTGTTTCCGAGCAGGTATTTCCATTCATCTTCGGAAAGAACATGCCAACCTAATCCATTTGGAGTTTCCAACCATTCTTTCCACTCAGCCATTGTAATACTTTCAGAATCACTAGTAGTCCCTTCTCCATACTGGTTGTCAACAAATCCCCAGGAATCCTTGGATTCACCCGATTTGTTCAGATTGCTCTTTGCAAAGCGCACGACCTTGTTGTCGCTGACGCTGAAAAGACCGCCGAGGGCATCTGCAGGGCCCTCTTCAGGGGTCGTAACGGTGACGGTGCAGCTTGCCGAGTAAGTCTCGTCTTCAAGTTGAGCGGTTATCGTAGTACTTCCGGTAGAAGCAGCCTTCACCATTCCATCGGTGCCAACGGTGGCAACTGCCGGATTGGAACTGGTCCAGAGAACCTTCTTGTTGTATGTGTCGGCCGGTGTGAACTTCGGCAGAAGTTTGTGGTGTCCGCCTTCAGGCAGGCTGAGAGTGGTCTCTTCCAACGCGAATCCGGTCGGAACAGGCTTGAAATCCTTGGCGCAGAGCGATATCCTGGCTACAGTATTATGCTGAATTTCCGGCATCGTCGTGGAATACATAGCCACCCCCTTGCCGTCATTCGTGAAGAACGTCAACTTGAGATTGTCATATTTCCCGGCAGGAACCGCAATGTTGAAATATTTGGCGGCATTGCCTATCGGGACGTTTCCGGCATCAAGGACAATGGCGCTTTTGCCGGACCCGGTCATCACTGCCTTGCCGTCGCTTACAGAAAAGCTGCCGCTGAGCGGTTTTGCGGCATCGGAAATCCTTATGCTTGATAGCGTGATGCTGGAATCGGTGGTCGACAAGACTATCTGAAGCATAGCGCCAAGGCTCCTGAAGCTGAACTCCTGAGTCTTGCCGATAATTATCTTCTTGCAGTACATCGGAGGCACTTGTCCATTTCCCTGCCCGGCCGGCCATAAAAGTGATTCACCGCTGACGATTGAATCCGGATAGAAACTCTCGACTTCGCCGGATAGAGCCACGGCATTATCCTGTTTGAAGGTTCCCACTGTTGTTCCTTCTCCAGCGGTAAGAGTGAAGGTGTCACTGCCGTTTTGATCTTTGACAATAATCTTGTCTCCCGTCCCCCAAAGGACATCATACTTGTATGCCGTACTCGCCTTGGTAGTAGGGTTGTCTATCCCTTCCGTCGTGGCGCTGATGGTTATCGGGCTGTATGCCAAGTCATTCAAGTTGTTCTCCTTCTGGCAAGATACAGCAAGGAGTGCCACGGAAAGCAGAATTATTGTAGATAATTTGTTATTCATATTCGAGTGTTTATCTTATTATCAATAATTACGGTTGAGCAAATCCTCCATCACCAAAGTCCTGTTCATATAGGCCATCGTTGCCATCCTGACCGGGACTTATGCAAATGACAGAATGGGCTTTAAACTCCAGAATCTTGATTTCCGGAGTAAGGTATGACTGGGGTTGTGACTGCATAACTTGTTTGTCGGTTGAAAGCATTTTTGTGCGTTCTTTAGAATTTTGGTTAGCCGCCTTTAAGGTTATACGTCAAAGATACTGTTTTTTTTGATTTAGACTTGCTTCTGTTTGCATTTTCAGAGTTGAAAAGCGACACGATTCTTTCTATAAGCAGAGTATGCAACTTGGCCCCGAATTCATCCACAATCAGTCGCTTCCCGTTTTCCAGCGCATCTATAATCGGGAAGGCAAGGGAGAAATATTTGATTGTTCCATCTGACTCCGCGTCTCTCATCGTCAAGCTTGCTCACTGCCCAGTCCCATGCTTCTTTCTCCGATGAACCTGTAATTATCGAAGTGTCGACCAGCCATTTCATTATGGAAACTGCCGTAGGTTCATTGAACTGACCGGCAAGAGACAGCAGGAGAGCATTACTTCTGAGCATCCCCCTGTCCGTAAGTTCCTTGCCGATGCCGAAACGAGGATGAATGTCGCATTTCAAATCGTCCCTGTAAAAGAGCTCAATCTCCTTGGAGCGCTTCTTTGACGAGCGGACATACAGCCATTCGGAAACGACACTGCTACCATCCACCTCGAACCCGAAACGATAGTAATTGTCTTCGATGCAGATAACGGCTTCAAACATACTGGGTACGCCTTTTGTGTCAGATGATAAGGCGAAAGGCTTGACAGGGATTGCTTCACCGGATTGAAGGTCTTTCGATGAATTGAGTATGAACCATTTGTAAAACGACAATGCCTTGATGAAATTTGATTTCCCTGATGCATTAGCGCCGAAAACGGTAGCCGCGTGTGGCGGCGATGTCGTTGAATTCTTCGAAGGTGTAGGTCTTTTGCACAAGACTGGTTATCTTCTCGATGATGTATTCCTTGACGAGGCTTCGGTCCATCAGAATCTCTGCCTCTCTCGATTTGATTGAATCCTGTCATAAGTGTTTATGTTTAATGGTGGATAAAAAGTGTCTGGAAAACGCGGAAAATAGAGTGAATACCACTCATTTGCCTTCATCATGACTTTTATTATTTCCTTGCCGATATCGGCAAAATATTGTATCTTTGGGCAGGAAACTCAAAAGTTATTGCCGATATGGATTTCATTTCAGTCAGCGAATTCGCCGCAAACAACAACGTTTCTGAAAGAACGGCCAGGAATTGGTGCGCATCCGGTAAAATCAATGGAGCGTTTCTTACAGGGAAAACCTGGAACATTCCTTTTGACGCGCCCATTCCGGCAAGAATCAATGCCAGAAGTAAAAAGATATCAGCCCTTCTGAAGAGGCTGAGAGAAGAGAAATCCTCGTCGCTGAAAGGCGGAATATACCATAGGACACAAATTGATCTGACATACAATTCCAACCATATCGAGGGTAGCCGTCTGTCTCACGAACAGACCAGATACATATTTGAAACAAACACTATAGGAATTGCCGATGCATCGGTAAAGGTGGATGACATTGTTGAAACGGTCAACCATTTCAGGTGTATAGACCTGATTATTGACAATGCTGAGGAAAATCTTACGGAACGTTTTATTAAGGACCTTCACAGAATATTGAAGACCGGAACATCAGATAGTTCAAAATCCTGGTTCAATGTCGGTGAATATAAAAAACTTCCCAATGAAGTGGGAGGAACGCGGACTTGTCTGCCTGAGAATGTCCATCGGCAAATGTCCACATTGCTCAAAGAGTATAATTCAAAGAAAAAGAAGAGCCTCGATGACATCATTGATTTCCATAAGCGTTTTGAATCCATTCATCCCTTTCAAGATGGCAATGGACGTGTAGGCCGACTTGTAATGTTCAAAGAGTGCCTCTCAAATGGCATTGTTCCATTCATCATCACAGATGACCTTAAGATGTTCTATTACCGTGGACTTCAGAATTGGCCAAGGATTCCGGGGTATCTTAGGGACACATGCCTTACTGCTCAAGATAACTACAAAAAGATTCTTGATTATTTTAAAATCAGTTATCCGGACTGATGTGATGTATCGCTGCCGTGAAAAATATGTCTCCAGCGCACGGCGGAATGTTGTGAAGACGCAAGTGATAATCTTGGCATAATATGTGATTCAGCAGGTGGGGAAAATCAAAAAATTATGAAAGCAAGAATCCTTTTTATGACCGCCATACTGGGAATGGCGGCTTCTTTCGGGGCCTTGGCGCAGGCTGCGGGAGAGACATTCAACAGTTACATCGAAGTTTCGGGATACGCCGAACAGGAAGTGGCCCCTGACGTGTTTTATTTACGCATAGTGATAGACGAACAGGACGGCAAAGGCCGGTATTCTCTTGAAGACCGGGAGAAGGAGATGGTCAGGACTCTTCGCGCTCTGGGCATCGATACCGACGGCAGTCTCACACGGCTCTCTCTTTCCAGCAGGTTCTACAAAAGGAAAAGCAATCTTTCTGTGGGAACATACCAGTTGAAGCTTGGGGGATCGGAACTTGTTTCGAAGGCATTGGGTGCGCTGGACAACCTCGGAATCTCCGACGTTGCTTTCACGAAAGCCGAATACAGCGGAATAGACAGTTTGAGGAATGAGGTGAACTGCCAGGCTGTAAGGAATGCGCGGAAAAAGGCTCAGGCAATGGCTGCGGCTGTCGGTCAGAATATTGGCAGATGTTTCTATATGTATGCCGGCCAGAATGGCAATGCTATTCTCTACGCACAGCCAAGAATGGTCAAATCTATGGCAATGGATGTATCCAACGGATTCGGGGTGGAGGAAGAAGAGAGCATTGATTTCAACAATATCAAGGTATCGGTTAACGTAAACGCCAAGTTCGTCCTTGAATAACTTCCGGGGGCGCTGCGAATCAGTTCAGGTTCTTTATTGATGCGCATCCTGCAGACTTCCGCCGGAACATCCCAGGCACGTGCCCTGCATTTTCAGCGTGACCATATTCTGGTTGAAGATGTATTTGTAGTCGATATTGCTGCAGAAAGCGTTGGCAATCGTGAGTCCAAGGCCAAGTCTCCCGCTTGAGGTCTTGACTGCCTCGACAGGATTGAAGGCCGCGCCGTCATCGTGGATGGAGATGCTTACCACCCCCTTATTCACTGTAGCGGCAAGGTCGATGGATGTGGCGTGGCCGTGCCCGATTATGTTGTTCACGAACTCTTCAGAGCAAAGCGCGGCAGCATAGACCGTGCGGGAGTCCATCCCATTTGCCGACAGGAACGAACGCAGTGTTCCTATCGCCTCACTGAGCGATTCGGAGTTCGTCTGTAAGCTCATATCAAGCACTTTTGCATCATTCTTCATTGGGATGAGCAGGAACCTGCACAAAGAGGGATCCTTGCGGCGGAGTATCATTTCCCACACGCCTATTGCAAGGGCCGTGACGAGTTGTCCGACAAAGAATCCTATCCAGTTGCCGCGCAGCAGCAGGAAGAACACCATAGGCAGCAGCGTCTGCGCAATGGAAAGCAGCAAGGCCAGCCCCTTCCTGTCATAGAATTGGAATGCGGGGAGCAGATTGCACAGCATTGCCTGCATAACGATATTCAGAGAAAACAGCGGTACGGCATTCCTCACCATATTAAGGCCGCTTTCCCCGGTAACACCGAGCAGAGAGCCAATCTGTGCAGGCAGCAGCACGAGGATTGCAACGAAGCCAATAAAGCATACGGCCATAAACGCATAGCCGCGTTTCATCAGCATCAGCATTCCCTTGCTGTCGTCCAGCCCCTTGAGAATTGAGCCGACAGGCTGAATAGTCCTTAGTGTACCGGTAAGGATTATCATAGAGAACGCGAGCAGTTGGATGCATACTGCCAGCGCCACAAGTCCATCATCTCCCAGATAGCGGGAGGCCACATAGTTGTTGCCTATGTACTGGACGGACAACAGTACAGTCGAGAAGAAGAGCGGCAGTCCTATGGAGAATATCTTGCCAAGCGCCACTTCTCCGGGTCTTGTCACACACAGGTGCAGCCTCTCCTTCCTTTTTAAGAAATGAGGCAGCATCATAAGAATGCACACTACATACATTACGCAGGTAGCACTTGCAGCCCCGGCAATGCCAAGATCAAATATTTTAATGAAGACTATATCAAGAGCAATGTTGAAAACATTGCCGACAATGACGGCGCGGGAAACAAGTTTCGGCTCTCCGTCAACCGTAACATACTGATTCAGAGTAAGCATCAGGAGCTGCGGTGCGGCCGACAGCAGGGTAATCCGCATAAAGGCTTCCGAGAGCGGCCGCAGGGTCTCCGACTGACAGAGCAGAGCAGAGATGCTGTCGAAAAACAGCAGCCCCAAGGACGAGAACAGCAGTCCAAGCAGCAACGAGAATCCCATTGAGAACGAAAACAGCCTGTCCGCCGTCTTCCTGTCTCCCTTTCCTATGGCCATTCCGGTCAGAATAGTGGAACTCGCCACATACAAGCAGCTGACGGCAAAAAATGCCTGGAGCAGAGGCTTGCTCAGGTTGACGGCCGCAAGGCCTTCTTTTCCTATCAGGTTGCCTACGATAATGGCATCTACGATATTTGCGACCTGGGTTGCCGCAACCGTCAGTATGGATGCCAGCAAATACTGATTGAAAGCTTTGTTTATTAGAAATGGTTTTCTTTCAGTCATAGCCGCGTCTTATTTAAGAGAGAACTTGGGAGCTATGGCTTCCGAACTGTAAAGGAGGTCGAAATCCAGTCCGAGTGAGACTATCTCTTTCAGGAAGGCGTTAAAATACACGTCTTCGCGCCAGTCCTGCATAAAGACGACATAGAACCACCCGTCAGCAGCAGTGACTTCCATAAGTATGCCTATGCCAATGGGTTCTCCTGCCGGGAAAAGGGCCTCTATATGCTTGTCGCAGGTTCCGAATGACTTCTTGCCAGAATAGCTTATGGCAAAGGTGGTCTGGTTGAAGAATGCCCCCATTCCCTGCGCTACGGCATCGAACTTGGCTTGTAGCGTCGGCAGGGAGTTGACGGCTTCGCAGGCTGCCTTTATCCCAGTCACGGTGTGAAGCAGTATGCTCGGGTCCGAAAGATAGAGGATGTTGCCGCGCATCGCGGTATTCTGCTTTTCCAGCGACATATCCCTCATCGAGTGCTCATAGACAAGAGGCAGGGTCGTCACCATATTGTGATGGGATTTCTCCGCTCCCACGACGTGGCGATAATCGCAATAGATCTGGCCGATGATGGGCTCCTGCGCATTGGGATGCAGTTTGTCGATGGCGTGGCACATCAAGAGCGAAAGTATGGTGTTGGGCGTTCCGTCACTGCTCTTGCACAGTGACATCAACTGCTTTTCGTGGATGCGTATGTAATGGAGATACTGGCGCGAACGCACTACGAGTCCCTGCTCCTCGAGACGCAGCGCCTTTGCAGGAATTTCCGGCAGAGGCAGAAGGTCATCGGTCTGCGGAAGGGGTACGGTGAACGGGTCAAAGTATTCGGCCGGATCAATCGGTGTGCCGGCAAGCCATACATCCTGCATCTCCACCTCCTCGCCGTAGCGTATCTTGCAGTAGTAGTACATCAGGGTATGCAGCATAGGCCCGCGTCCGCGGCCGTCGAATATGGCGTGGACGTTGTTGAAGAAGATGTCCTTTCCAAAAAACGTCAGTGCGAAAAGATGGTGGTTCGACTCCGAGCCGCACAGGGTCATAGGCTTGTCGGATTTCTTGACGACGATGGGCAGATCATTGTCTTCGAGCATATAGCCTTTCCCGTCGGCTATGATGCGCTTCTTGAGATAGGGATATCGAGTCATCGTAATGTCAAGGGCGTGACGCAGCGCTTCCCCGTCCACTTCGTCCTTCATATGGACAATGTAGCGGAAAGATTTCGATATATGCTCGTTCAAGCAGTAATAGTCCAGTGTGTCACAGAAAAAACTTTGCATAATCAGCCGGGTTCATTTGCTTGTTTGATTGTTGAATAAACGGTCAGCCTCCAGATACAGAAGTTCCGTTTTCATTATGTTTCGTATGCGGTTACTGATGACTTTGCGGCCTGTCTCCGACATCATCCCGTCGTGGTGCTCCGCAATGTCATAAACAGTCAGCTGGTGAGGTGGAATAAATTTCTCCAGTCCACCGGCCAGTTCACGTACTATATGCGCGAAATACGTGCGTTGGGATGCCGGTATTCCGTCAACGATTTTCGTGGCCTTGAAGAAATAAACGCGTCCTGTATAGGGACGAGGCGTAAATTCAGCCATATTGTGTCCCACAAGGCGGGAGTTCTCGATGATGGTCTCTATCATCCCTCGGGCACGGAAATCAGCGAAAAGCGGACTTTTCTCATAATATTCCCGGTTGACACGCTCCACCTGATTTGCCAGTACAAGGCGCCGGTCGTAGTCGCTGTTCATAATGTATGAGTCGATGAGTATGAGGCTGCCCATATCCTCCCCGGCTTCCTTGAGCTGGCAGGCCATTTCATAAGCTATCATACCTCCGTAGCACCATCCGCCGAGGTTGTAGGGGCCTTTCGGCTGTCGCTTCTTCAATATCTCAATGTACTTGGCGGCGATGGCCGGAATCCCTTCCTTCACGTCGTCGGGATGGTGGATGTTGTATTGCTCTATTACAGAGAATGAGCAACAGTCGCGGATGTCGTTGGCAAGGGAGTAGTATGCTTCGCTGCCGGTGCTGCCGGTATGGATGAAAACCAGAGAGGCCTTGTCTTCGTGGGAAGAATAGACATAGTCGAGAGGCGCCTCTGTCGATGTGCGGTCAAGTTCACGGGCTATGCCGCGGACAGTCGGATTTTCATAAATCCTGGCGGGCGGCACTTCCCTGTGCAGGGAAGCGCCTATTGCAGCGCACAGCCGCATAATCTGAATGGAATCCCCTCCGAGTTCGAAGAAACTCGAGTCGGCGCCGACATATTCCATCTCTGTGGAGAGTACTTGGCAGAACAGCTGCGCAACCCTGACCTCCATATCCCCTTCAAGGGGCTGCAGGTCTGAGCGGAATCTCTCCGGCAAAGGGAGGTTCTTGCGGTCAATCTTGCCTGTAGCGCTGATCGGGAACTTGTCCATATGCATATATCGCAGCGGAACCATATAGTGAGGCAATCTCTCTTCCAGATATTTTATTATGTCCTGCGTTCCGAGGACTGAACCGTCAGCGGAAGTGTAATAGCCGCACAGATACTTGCTGCCGCGGCCGTTGTCAACGCCCTGGACTATGGCTCCGCTTATACCGGGGAACCGTTTCATTACGGACTCGATTTCCCCCGGCTCCACTCTCTGCCCGTTGATCTTGAGCATCCAGTCCTTGCGGTTGACATAATGGATTATGCCGTCGGTATCGTAACGGGCCACGTCACCGGTATGCAGCCATCCGTCCCTGTAAAGAGAGGCAGTGCGCTGCGGATCCTTGAAGTATCCCTGACAGAAAGGCCCTTTGAGTACCAGTTCTCCGTCAATGTCGGGAGGGACATCATTGCCCTTCTCATCGACGACGCGTGCGACAATGCTGTTGATGCCGCGTCCCAGAGGAGCGGAATCCGACATCTCGGCCACTTCATAAGACATAGAGGCGCCTCCGGTTTCGCTCATCCCGAACATATTGTACAGGACATATCCGTCCCGGGAATGCTGTGTCGTCAGTTTTTCACCTCCCGTAATCACGGCCCTGAGTGACTTGCTGCGGTTGTGGAACAGCATCAGGACGGCCGGGCTTATATGACAGACGGTTATACCGTGCTTCTCAACGTAATTTTCAATAGCCTCTGCACTCGACTTGCAGGAATCGCTCAGGATATGGACCGTTCCGCCGCCGTACATTACATCGAAATTGCCGAGAATCGTAACGAAATAAAACGGTGACGCAGCTCCGAACCGTGTGTCTTCATTATGGGCGATAGAGGCCGGTACGCGGGGGTTGTTGCCTATGAGCGTGGAATGGTTGTGCAGTATGCCCTTGGGATTGCCGGTGCTTCCCGAGGTGTAAATGAGAATGGCACCGTCGCTGTCCTCGGGATAGCGGATGATTGATTCGTCGGCAGCAGGCAGGGCTTTGATCGCGGAAAGAACGGTCTCATCCACCGTCAAGGCACTATCGCAGTGTCCGATAATGAAATCGATGCGTTCCTGAGGGAATTTGTCACCCATAGGCACTGCAATGCAGCGTGAAAGCCAGATACCGATCTCCACTGCCATATATTCCGAACACGAAGGCAGCTTGACAGTAATGAACGACTGCGGAACTATGCCGCGCTCCGCGATATATGCGGCAGTCCTGAGGGCAAGCGAGAGAATCTCCCCGTACGTAGTCTCCCGCGTTCCGTCATTGTCAACTACGGCCACCCTTGACGGACAGGCAAGGCAATTGTCTACAATCTTTTTTATAAAAGTCGATTCCATACATTGTATCCCTTAGCAGTGTCAACGTTTGAAGTCGCTGTCGAAGACACCCAAGCCTTGAAGACAGCGCAGATAGTTCTCCACATAATCCCAAGTGGTGAATGACCATCGGAATCCAAGCCTCAGCAGCACCTGAGCCGTGTAGGCCTTGGTGTCCCAGCCGTTGGCCACCCTGAAGAGCCCGTCGTTCTCCTCCTTGTACGCCACAAGGCTCTGGACGAGTTCCGACTTCTCAGGGTCCTGCATAGCAAGTGAGAGCCTGCGCTGGAATTCTTCGGTCTCCACACGCTCGATGGGAATGCCGATGCGGTTCATGCACTCAATGATGTCTCCGTAAGGAGGCCAGTGCACGTTGCCCGGCTGGAAGACCGTACATCCGTCAGGGGTGAGCGAAAGAAGCACGATTGCGTCCGCTACCTCGTTGATCGGAGAGAATTCGGAGTAGCCGCTGTCCTTTTCGTAAGGAACACATCCCAGCGTCTGGTAAGCCTTCAGTGCGGCCATTGCATTGTTGCTGCGGAAATTGATCTGGAACTCGCCGTCGGTCGAGCGTGCGGACAGGTTGCCCAGACGCATCACCTTACCCTTCAGACCCCGGTTCTTTACTGCGTCAAGCACGGCGCGCTCGGCAAGGAACTTGGAAGCGGTGTACTTGGATGTCAGTTGCTGACCGTAGTAGAGGTCCCTTTCCGTCAGGAAATGCGGGACTACTGGCGCATCGCTCACGGTAAGCCCGGCGACGCTTCCTGTGGAGGTCTGGATGAATCTCGCTCCAGTACGCACGCAAAGGTCTATGCAGTTCTGACATCCCTTGATATTGATGTCCTCGATGTCCGTACCGGCAGAGAAGTGCTTCACGTTCGCGGCACAGTTGAACAGGACATCGATATGTCTGTCAAAAGAGGCGAACGATTCGGCATTGGTCACGTCACCGTCTATGACGATGATGCGGTTGCCGAACTGCTCTTCGTACTTCTCTCCGAAATAGTAGAACAACAGCGTGCGGACGCGGCTTTCGGCCGAAATCGACTTGCCGCCGCGGACAAGACAGTAGATGTGAGGCACGTCGCTGCGGCCTATAAGATTGTGCAGAACGTGGATGCCGAGAAAGCCCGTCGCGCCGGTAAGGAACACGTCTCCCATACGTTCGTAGCAGGCTCCGTTTCGGAAGGTGTCGAGAGTATTGGCTGCGAGTACAGCGTCAAGCCGGCTGTAGTCGTAGGACTCTATCTCGTCGATGAACGGCAGGTTGCCGCGGCCCTTCTCCTCATTGTACAGCTCCGGCTTGAGCATTTTTGCGAGGAGTCTTGGGGTGGCATTGTCGAATACATTCTTGTAAACCATCGAATAACCAGCCTTGGCCGCCTCCGCGATGAGCTGCATAGCCACAAGTGACGTGCCGCCCATCTCGAAGAAGTTGTCTTCGGCACCAACCTTCTCCACCTTGAGTATCCTTCCGAATATTTCACAGAAAGTCTTCTCCACTTCATTCCCGGGAGCCTCGTATCCGCCGCTCCTGAACTCGGGCAAAGGCAGACGCTTTACATCTGTCTTGCCAACCGGAGTCAGGGGCATCTCGTCGAGACGGACAAAGATGCCGGGAACCATATACGGGGTAAGACGAACCGACATATTTTCACGCACAGTGTCTTCATATTCCTGAACAGGTATGCCGGCGACGGTCTCATCTACGGTATAATAGCCTATCAGCTTGTCTATGCTGCCGAGTTTCTTGATGACAGCCACGCACTGGCGCATTCCGCTCTGTTGCGACATCACGGTCTCTATCTCCCCGAGCTCGATACGAAGGCCGTTGAGTTTGACCTGGTTGTCGGTGCGGCCCATTATGATGATATTGCCATCCTTCGTCCACATTGCATAATCTCCCGTGCGGTAGATTCGCTTGCCCTGCCACTCGATGAAGGTCTCGGCGGTGCGCTCCGGCATATTGTTGTAGCCGCGGGCGAGTCCTATGCCTCCGATGCAGAGCTCTCCCATCACTCCTACAGGCAATTCGTTGCGGTCGCTGTCCAGCACCTGATAGGTATAGTTGGTGAACGGCTTGCCCACGTGGATTTCGCGCGTTCCGTTCAAAACGCCCGCGCTGCTGCCCATAGTGGTCTCTGTAGGGCCGTAAGTGTTGATGATGTACACGTCCATCTTCTCCAGTTCGTCCAGGAGGGCTCCGGGAAGCTTCTCGCCACCGGTTACGACGCATTTCATCTGGTCCTTCACCAATTTGTAGTATTCGTCGAACTCAAGGTTTACGGCAAGTCGCGACGGTGTGCCGCTTATGGTCTGAGTTCCGGTACGACGGCACAGCTTGACCATTTCAACGGGGCTCATTATCTCGTCCTCGTTGGCAAAGACAACGGTGTCGCCGTTGAACACCTGCACGCCGATTTCTCCGACGGACAGGTCAAAGGAAACGGTGGACTGGCAGAGCCCGAAGCGGTTGGCATTGCTGTCGGAGCCGAAATTGGTATCGCTCTTGTAGAATGTAAGGAAAGACGCCGCTCCCAGATGCTCGATCATCACACCCTTCGGGCGTCCTGTCGAACCGCTGGTATAGATGAGATATGCCAGGTCGTGCGGGTCCACCTTGACATCAAGATTGCCGTCCGGCAGTGTCTTGGCTTCTTCCAGCAGTTGCTGGATGTCGATGCCTCGGCCCGGGTAGTTTGCGACCTTGTCGGCCGTAGTGATAACGAAACGACCCTCAGAGTCATTCAGAATGTACTCGATACGGTCGGCCGGATAGTCCGGGTCCATAGGGATGAATGCTCCACCGCATTTCATCACGGCAAACATAGCCGTCAGGTAATAGCTGCGGCGTGGCAGAAGCAGGACAACGCGGTCCCCTCTGTTCAGGCCTCTGTCCATAAGGGCGCGCGCCAGGCAGTTGGCCTCGGAGTTGTACTCGCGGTAGGTCATATCGCGGTCGCAGGCCATAAGCGCCAGGGCATCGGGAGTCTTGACCGCCCACTGCTCGATACCCTCGTGGAAGGTGCGGATGGGGAAAGACATATCTTCGTTGACAGAGTGCATCGCTTCGACCTCAAGCCTCTGGCGTTCGCTCATTATGCTGATGTCCTTGACCTTGGCACCCATTGACGCAGCGAAATGCTCCGCCACGGCCACTACGCTTTCGGTAAAGTGGAGCGCAAGTTCTCTGCTGTACAGGGAATCATCGTACTCTGCATCCACGCTGGGCACACCGCCTACGTTCTGGATGAATATGCTGAACGGGATTTTTGCCTTCGACAAAGATGGCGATGACCTTACAATCTCCTTTCCATTTATACTGTAAGCACTCAGCACACCCATCTGATATGCATAGCTGGCGCATCCCTTGAAATCATAGTCGGAAGCGATGCGCGCAAAAGGATAATTCTCGTGGTCGAGGCTCCCATAAAAAGCATCGCTGGCCTCCTGTATGAATTCCCTCACTGTCTGATCCTTGATATGAACGGCGCAAGGAAGGGTATTGACGAACATTCCGACGGTGTCGATGAACCTCAGGCTCTGACGGCCGGAACTGATGAATGCTGTGAAGACATCCTTCGTGTTTGCGAAGCGTGACAGGGCGTAATTGAACGCCGCAAACCAGAAGTGGGCCTGAGTCACGCCTTGCGGCAACGCAAGGTTCAGAAGGGCTTCCGGTATCGGAGTGCTGATATGGCGAGGCAATCCTTCTTCCGTGGGAGTCTTGTCGGCAGGTACATTGGCCGCAGACTCGTAACTTGCGAACATCTCATCGAAGAAAGCCTTGTTTTCCTTCAGCCCTCCCTGTAAGGCCTTCTCATTCTGTTCACGGGCGAAATCCAGATATGAGCAAGCCTTCACATCAATCTCTCGTCCTTCGAGCAGGGCCAGAACCTGCCTGACACAATGGTCGAGGGATGTGCCGTCCGCCACGAGATGGTGCATATCCAGCAAAAGGAAGACAGGCCCGTCAGCCACGCAGTATATCTCCGAGCGGACAAGAGTGTCACTCTCAAGATTGAAAGGGCGCACGAACGCCGCCCCGATTCCGCCTGTTTCCTCAGAGCCTATAATCTTTACGGGAACTTCAAATCCGTCCCTTGAGCTTCTGCGCATAACTACGCCGTTGTCGGTCTGGAAGAAATTGCACGACAGCGCAGGATGTGTCTCAAGTACCTTCACCACTGCGGCTCGAAGGGCTTGAGGGTTTGTCTCCTTAGGGAACTCCAGCATTATAGGCATATTGTACATCGTGGTGTCGGGATTCATCTGGCAATCCATATACACGCCCTGCTGAGGGAAGGTGAGAGGCGCTTCGGAAACAGTTGAATCGGGCTGGGAAGCCGTCGTCCCGCCCTTCTCCGATGATTCTCTTGAGGGAAGGGCATCAGCGCTCATCCACTTGAGGAGTATCTCATTCTCTATGCTCTGCAGCGACCCGGACCTGACGAGAGACTTCGTATTGACCTGTACACCGAACTTCCTGTATAACAGAGCCGCGAGACGTATGCTTGAAATGGAAGTAAGTCCAACGTATCCAAGCACGTCAGTGATTGTGAAGTCCTCCGAGTTGATTACGGAGGCAATGATGGCCTTCAGTTCAGTCTCCAAAGCATTGAGCGGGGCCGCCACGGCATTGCGGGCCGAGGCGGGGGCCTTGGGCTCCGGCTTCGGGAGAGCCTTACGGTCCACCTTCTGGTTCACGTTGAGTGGAATGCTGTCAATCTGCATAGTGACGGCGGGAACCATATAAGGGGGTTTGCGGTCGAGAATGAAAGCATTCAGGGCATTGATATCCACCTCAGAATCGCCTACAACATATGCGGCAATGAACTTTCCGCCGGCGGAATCGTCGAATGCCTGTACCGTCACGTCCCTGATGCCTTCGAATTCACGTATCACAGCCTCAACTTCCTTGAGTTCAATACGGAAACCGCGTATCTTCACCTGCCCGTCCTTTCTGCCCACAAACTCTATGTTGCCGTCGGGGCGGTAGCGCACGATGTCACCGCTATGGTACGCACGCTCTCCGTTCATCGTGAAGAACGCTTCCGCCGTTTTGTCAGGGCGGTTCAGGTAGCCTCGGCCGACCTGTTTGCCCACAATGATGAGTTCTCCCGCGGCACCGTACGGCAGACGGTGCATCTGCTTGTCAACGACGTAGCAGTCAAGCAGGTCAGTCGGCTTGCCGATAGGAATGTTCCTTTCATTCCTGAGCACCGGTATGGCCGTGGAGAAAATGGTACATTCGGTAGGGCCATAGACGTTGTAGAAGGTGTATCCTGTGGGCGGATTCACGCTGACGAGTTTCTCCCCGCCTACACTGAGATGTTTGAGCGAATGATTCTCCGTGTTCTGCAGGAACTGCACACCGACCTGTGTCGTAATGAAACTGTGGGTGATGCCGTTGGCCTCAAAATAATCGTTGAGCGCCACAAGGTCAAGGCGAATATCCTCGGCAATGATGTGTACGGCGGCACCGCAGGTAAGTGCAGAATACATATCCATCATATTGGCGTCAAAGCCGAATGAAGCATATGCGGCAACCTTGTGTTCCGGTTTCAGGTCATAATAACGGTGATACCACTTGAGGAAAGCGACAAGATTCTGATGTTCCAGCATTACGCCTTTGGGTACACCGGTGGAACCGGATGTATAGAGCAGTATGAAGAGGCTCTGCGGCGTAAGCGCCTTTGCCGGAAGTTCAGCCACGGCGGCATCCGCAACCGTATCGGTCAGAACCACCGCCCCTTCATATCCGTTTATCAGTCCACGGAGTTCGGGGTCGGCAATGAGCAGGGCGGCTTCTGCGTCCTGCACCATAAAGCTGAGACGTTCCGCGGGGTAGCTCGGGTCGAGAGGCTGATATGCACAACCGGCCTTCATTGCAGCCAGAGGAAGAATGAACATATATTCATTCCTCGGAATGAGTATGGACACGACAGGCTCGGCCTTTCCGCAATCCTTCACCTTACCGTAAATCAGGCCACCGATTCTGTCAGTCAGCTCATTAAGCTGCCTGTAGGTGTATTTCCTGTCCTTGTACGCAGCGGCCACATTGTCCGGGTAAAGCCCTGCGGCTTTTCGGAAAAGGGACAGCACAGTTTCGCCGGCATACTCTTCGGCAGATACCGGATTGTTCTTGATATTGAATGAATCCAGCAGGGACAGCATACTCTCATCACAAATGCTAACGTCCCCAATCCTGTCCTTAACCGGAAGTTGGGTAACTATGTGGTTGACGGTATCGGCAAAGCCCCTCATCATCTTTTCCGAGAATAGGCTTTCGTCATACTGCACCTTGATGATGCCACCTTCCTTCGGGCTGCCTTCTACGAATATTGCAACGGGGAACTTGGCTTTCTGAAGATTGAGTTTCTGCATTCCAATCTCCCCGTCGGCGCAGGAATATCTGTCAAGCACGCCTACCTGGTAAGCAAACATAATATTGGCGGCATAGCCGAATTTCTCCACTATACGGCCGAAAGGATAATTCTCATTCGCAAGGGTGTCGACGAACGTCCCGGCTGTCTGACGAAGGAATTCGTTCACCGGCATTTCCGGATTTACGTCAGCTATCACAGGCAGCGTATTTACGAACATTCCGAAGGTACCGGCCAGCTTGAGATTGCTTCTGCCATTGGAAATCGTGCAGATTCCGACAGTCTCTTCCGCCGTGTATTTGCTGACGGCAATCATAACGGCAGCCAGATAAAGCGATGCCGGGGTAATGCCCAGTTCCTTGCACTTGGGCTGTATGGCCTTAAGATCGGTCGGACGTCTCAGTTCGCCCTCACTGTGACTTTCATTACCGTCGCAGCGGTCCGGAAGAAGGGCTGATGCCTCTTCGATACGGGTGAGCTGCTCTGTAAAGAACTGCTCCGTTGAACCGTCAATCTTCTGAGCGGCCGCAAACTGGTAGTAGTCATATTTTTCATTTTCCAGGCTCTTTCCGTCAAGTGCCTGACACAACTGCCTGTAGAATATGTCCAGAGAGCCGCCATCCATAACAAGGTGGTGGAAGTCGGCAAGCAGATGTACCGCTGAAGGAGTTTCAACGATTTCGAATCGGTATAGGGGACCATCCTGCAGGGCAAAGGGGCGCACGAAGTCCTTCTTGCGGCTCTCGAGTTCCTTGTCGGAAAGCCTCACTTCGGGGATTTCGGGGAGAGGGCCCTCCATAGGGCACTGATAAGACTCTCCGTTGTCATCGCTCTGGAAATGCACATTGATGTACGGATGAGCCTCCAGCACACTCTCAATGGCAGACTTCAACCTGGAAGCGGTGATGCCCTGCGGCAATGTCAGGCAGACCGGTATGTTGTACCGGATATCATCCGGACTGGCCGCGCACTCGGAATAAATGCCGAGTTGGGAGAAAGAAAGAGGTGCGGATTGTTTCGCTGTTCCCTTGGCGTTGCTGCTCTCATCTCTTTGCAGCCTTGCGGCAAGTTCCCTTACTGTCGGATACCGGAGGATATCCTGCACGGGAAGGGTGGCATTCATCCTGCCGTTGACGAAAACGGAAAGGCGGATGGCGAGCAGCGATGTGAGGCCGGCGCTTATGAGATTCGTGGCAGTGCCGAAATTGCTGTTGCCGATAACCTCTGCCACAATTTCGCAGAGATCTTTTTCGTCCGCTGTTTCAGGTTTTGTATTTTCCTCATCCTCAAATTTGACAGACGGTGCCGGAAGAGCCTTGAGATCAGTTTTCCCATTGGGAGAAACAGGCATCTTCTCCAACTTCACGAAGATGGTGGGCACCATATAGTGGGTAAGACTACGGCCCATCTGTTCCTTGAGTGCGTTCACGATTCCGGCCCCGGACTCGGAACCTGAGATCGGAACATAATATGCTACCAGATGGTCGTGGCCTTCTACGTTCCTTATCATTACTACTCCTTCCTTGACCTGAGGCTGCCTGCATAGGACAGTCTCCACCTCGCCGAGTTCGATACGCAGGCCGTTGAGCTTGATCTGGTGATCCTTGCGGCCGAGAATCACTATATCTCCGTCGGCGTTCCAATATGCATAGTCTCCGGACTTGTAGCAGAGTTCGCCTTCGTAATCGATGAACGCCTCTGCGGTCTTGTCGGGAAGATCATTGTAACCCACCGCTACGCCGAGTCCGCCGATGAGAAGTTCTCCCGTGACTCCGACGGGCAGTTCGTTCAAGTCGCTGTCCACTACATATTCCCTAACGTTCAGAAGCGGCCGGCCTATGGTAATGCGGTCGGATCCGGTCAGTTCCTTGCCGTTGCAGCTGACGCTTATCTCCGTGGGTCCGTAGGTATTGAACAGGCGTGCGTTTGGAGCCAGTTCCCTGATTTGAGGAAGTAGGGTAGGGGGATATTTCTCTCCGCCGAGCACGATGAACTTGCATTCCGACAGCGCTTTCCTGAAATCGGGCAGGTCAAGGAACATCTTCAGACGGGAAGGAGTGCCGCTGAAGCCGTCCACGCCTGTCCTATGCATAAGGTCGGAGAGGGCCTGCGGGTCATTCACCTGAGCCTCGTCGGCGAAGACAAGAGTCATTCCATTGAAAAGGGAGGCCCCAATTTCCTTGAGCGAGAGGTCGAAACTCACGGTCGTTATGCACAGCATCGTCCTGCAACGGCTCACCAGAGCGTGGAAATGCCTGTTCTCCTCATGGTCGGTGAGGTAATTGCAGATACCGATGTGGCGGAGCATCACACCCTTCGGACGCCCCGTGGAGCCGGATGTATAAATAAGGTAAGCAAGGGACTCGCTCCCCAGTTCTAGGCCGGGATTCGTAGTGTTCGCATCCGTGGAAGAGGGGGCGAGCAGCTCTTCCACATCAAGGGCGCGGTCGCCGTAATCGGCCAACTTGTCGGCCGTTGTGATGACATAGCGCGCGTGGCTGTCCTCCGTGATGAGTTTGATGCGTTCAGACGGATAATCAGGATCACAGGGAATGTACGCGGCCCCGGCCTTCATCACGCCGAACATCGCTATAATATGCCAGCTCTTGCGCGGTAGCAGCAGGCAGATACGGTCTCCCGGTTGCACACCCCTCGCTATGAGCGTATGGGCGAGTACATTTGCCTTGGCGTTGAGTTCGCGGTATGTGAGAGTCTCGTTGCAGGCGATGACCGCCGTGGCATCGGGGGTATGCTCGGCCCAATACTCTATGCTATTGTGGAATAGAGGGAATCTTACAGCCGAATGGTCGATGCAGGTCTGGTGCAGATTCTCGACTTCCTCCTTCTGTCTTCCACTCATTATCGATACGGACAGCAGGGGGGCCTGCGGGTTTTCGAGGAAACGGGAGACTACGGCATCCATCGATTCGGCGAAACGGCCGGCAAACTCTGCTGAATACCTGGCCGAATCATAATTGATTACGATGGCTGGCCTCTCATCTATGTTCTTGACTGCAATCGTGAACGGGAAGGGGTGGGAGTTTACGCGCAGAGCATCCGCCGTCACCTTCACGCCGCGCACATCGAAGGTGTTGCCCAACGTTCCGACCTGATACGTGAAACGGACGTGCTGTTCAATCCCGTAGTCGTTCGCCAAGGTCGCAAAAGGATATTCCTCGTGCTGACGGATTTGCTGGAAATCCCGGCGAGTGTCGTGAATGAACTGAAGCACGCTGACATCCTTAATCCTGCTCACGAGAGGCAGGGTTGAGATGAACATACCCACAACACCTTTCGACAATGGATTGAGACGGCCGTTGCTGATAGTGGTCAGGCAAAGGTCCCTGGTGTTGGCATAGCGGCTGAGAGTATAGTAGGCGGCCGCCATAAACAGGGCGGAAGGTGCCGTATCCAGCGCCTTTGCCCCGGTCATCACGTCCGGCGTGCTGACATACTGTACGTGCTCGGCGTGAGGGCCGTTTTCTCCACCCAGGTCGGAAGGAATCTGTGTAGGAGTGATTCCTTCTCCAAGCAGGTTGTCGTAAAACGACTTATGGTCCGTGGCGCTCGCCTGCTGGGCTGCAGCATATTCCGCATATGAAGCGGGCTCGGCTGAAGGCTTCACGCCGTCAAGCGCCGAGCAAATCTCGTTCATCAGGATATTGAGGGAAAAACCATCATACACCAGATGATGGAAATCCAGAAGCAGCGCGGTCTGCGAAGGAGCGGCGAGAACTTCAGCCCTGTAGAGCGGGCCGTGACCGATATCAAAGGATTTTACAAAAGCCTTCCCGGCGGTTTGCAAGCCTTCTTCATCTACCTTGGATATCCCGACCTCGGCCTTGTACCTGTCGGCATAGACCTGCATCGGCACTCCGTCCCTGTCTTCGAAATGCGAGAACAGCACGGGGTGGCACTCCAGGGCACTCCTCACAGCCTCTGCCACATCCTCAGGCGGAACAGAGGCCGGGAAAGACACTATTTTCGGGTTATTGTAACGAAGGCTCTCCGGTTCTATGACACAGTCAATATACACCCCCTGCTGGGCGCAAGTGATCGGGGAAGTTTTTACGCTCATAATTCAAATATGTACTTCGTAAGCCTATTTAATGATGAACATTCTGTCGAAATGCGTAACCTTGAGCACTTCCATTATGTTTTCGTTGACTCCAAGCATCGTTACCTGCTGTCCGTGGGCGGCACAGGCCTTGCGAAGGCGCAGCAGCACGCGAAGGCCGGAACTGGCGATATAGTCAAGAGCACTGCAGTCAAGCACTATAGGCTTTGATGCAAGGGATTCGAGTTCCCTGACTGAGCTCTCCGCCTGCTCGGATGCCAGGGTGTCAAAACTGCCGTTCAATACGACTGTAATGTTTTCAGGATTGTTTTGAATCGTAAGTTCCATATCTCTATAAAGTTTTTGTTGTTTCAACTATACCTATTCTACAAATGTAATAAAAAACGGGAATATTTCGGGCTTCTGCTTAAGGACCAGTAAAAACAAAGAGGACAATTCATCAGATGCCGATGAACTGTCCTCTTTGTGATTCCGGCGCGACTCGAACGCGCGACCCACAGCTTAGAAGGCTGTTGCTCTATCCAACTGAGCTACGGAACCGAACCCGTTGTGCAAAACGGGACTGCAAATATAGCTAATTTTTTCTCATTGACAAGCTGCGGTGGACATAACATATCAGTCCGGAGCCAATCATAACCAGCGCCTGGGACTCGTGAGAGAGGGTGGCGAATACGATGCCGCTGTCCCAGCCAAGACCGTACAACCCCGACAAGGCGAGGGCCACTATGTAGTGATATGCTCCGAATCCTCCCGGCACGGGAATAACCGATGCCAGATTCCCGACGGCCATAATGAAAAGGGTGTCGGAAATCTCGAGTGAACCTGTGGCGGGAAGGGCTGTGGAAATGTTTACGCACATAAGCCAGTACATTGTCCATATCAATGCCGTCAGAATCAGGAACCAGCCTTTGTGTTTCATTTTCAGTACGGATATGAAACCCTGCCAAAGCCCTATGAACGTACGGTAGATTTTACCGAAAAGGCTGTTGCTTTCTTTAAAACGGAAGGTTACCCAGATTACGGTCAGAACGAGAACAATCGAAGGTATAGCAATCCAAAGCAGTTTAACTGAACTGTCGGTAACAGGGGCCAGTACATTGTCGTGGAGGAAACTGCCTACCACATTCCCTTTTAAGGCAAAGGCCAGAATCACTATGATGACAATGGAGAGCAAATCCCATACTCTCTCCAGCGCAATTGTGCCCAGAGTCTTGTCGAACCCTGCCTTCTTTGTGCTTACAGCTGCGCATCGGGCGAATTCTCCGGCAAAGGGGATGGCGCAATTGGCCAGGTTGCCTATGCATACTCCGTCGAACACCCTCAGGAAACCGATATCAGGGTCCAGAGGCTTCATCAGCAGTTTCCAGCGCATAGCCCGTAGAACAAAGGCCGAAAGGCCGCAGAGCATCGACAGAAGAACAAAAGAGAAGTCCGTGCTGCGAAGTCCGTCGGTGAAATTCTTCCATTCCACGCTGCGGAATGCGAAATACAACAGCGCCAGCATAAGTGCCGCTGGAAGAACGTATTTTATTGTTTTTTTAACTTTATTGTTCACGGAACTGCGAATTTAGTTAAAATCCCGATATTTTTACGTATTTTTGTTAGTTAAGTACTTTGATATGAAACAGAAATCCATACTGGGCATAGGGAATGCGCTTACAGACATCCTTGCGGTGTTGCCCGATGACAGCCTTCTGAACAGATTCCATCTGCCGAAGGGCAGTATGCAGCACGTCGATATGGAAACCGGCGACGAAATCTGGAAATGCCTCAAACCGCTCGGGGTGCATTATGTGGCCGGCGGGTCAACTGCGAATACCATTACCTGTACCGCCATATTCGGAATGGAGTCGGGTTTCATAGGCAAAATAGGCGATGATGAACTGGGACATCTGTTCCAAAGCGATGAGGAGCAGTACGGAGTAAAATGTACGCTGCTTCGCGGTCAGCACTCGTCGGGCCGCTCAATGGTGTTTGTTTCGGGTGGAAACTCGGAACGCACTTTCGCGGTTTATCTGGGGGCTGCTCTGGAACTGGTTCCCGAAGACCTTACCCCCTCGATGTTCGAAGGTTACGACTATTTCCATATAGAAGGATATCTGGTTCAGAATCAGGCTCTCATACGTCGCGCGGTGCAAATGGCGAAAGAAGCCGGATGCATTATCTCAATAGATATGGCATCCTATAATGTGGTTGAGTCCAACTGTGCATTCCTGCACGACATAGTGGAAAAATACGTCGATATTGTATTTGCAAACGAAACGGAATCCAGGGCTTTCACCAAGCTCTCCGAACCTCGGGCCGCACTTGCGGAAATCGCAAAGCTCTGCAGTATCGCGGTTGTAAAAGTAGGCAAGGACGGGAGTTGGATAAGGAGTGGGGAAGAAGAGCATTTCATTCCGGTATGGCCGGCAGAAGCGAAGGATGCGACCGGAGCCGGGGACACCTATGCCGCAGGATTCCTGTATGCCCATTCTCTTGGAATGCCCCTGAAGGTTTGCGGAGAAGTTGGTTCCATCATTGCCGCCAAGGTGGTCGAGGTGATAGGTTCCAAAATCGATATCCCCCGCTGGAGGGACGCAAAGAAAGAAATCAATGCTCTGATAGCGGAACATAAGAAATGAACGTTTCCGGGGAAATAAAAAAGCGAGGCCGCAGCCTTTCCTTGTCGTGGAGGGAAAAAGATCCTTCCGGGACAGGGATCATTCCGTTGGAAGAAATAGGGGTTGCCGAGGTTTTTCTGGATGCCGACGCTCCTCATAGTGCCGAGACTGTGAAGAGAATTTACGAACGGTTTGGAAACAGAGGAATAAATGTTTCGGTATTCTGTGTCCATCCGGGAAGGGTCTCCGACAGGAACAGAATCACGGGAGTGAGGTATATATGCAGAAAGGACCTTTCCTGGTGCGACTGTACCAAGTTGGGACGCATTCATCCTGTCATCAACATAGAGGAAGATCTGTTCATCTCTCTTTTGCCCGAAGATTCGTTTACAGTCGAATTTATTGCCCGTTGCAGTAGCGCGAGGTTCAAAATCGGGCGCAAACAGCTTCCGGGGAACGTGTATGACCTGGTATTCTCCGAAACCGGGGTTGAGGCCTTCGATCAGCTTCAGGCTTTCGAGAACATAATGGATTTCATTGAAAGAATTCAAGCGTAATGGAAATAAGAAAACATCTGATAACGGCGCTCAAGGGTTTTGGAATGGGTGCGGGAAGCGTTACCCCCTGTGTGTCGGCCGGAACCGTAGCATTGCTCACAGGCATATATCAGCCTTTGCTGGACAGTCTTGCCTCGCTGTCCGATCCCAAAACCTGGAAAGCCCTTTTCGGTGGCAGGTTCAGGGAATTCTGGCAGCTTATAGGAGGAACGTTTCTGGTCTGGCTCGCGATTGGTTTTGTGGTCAGTATTCTTGCTCTGGCTAAACTTGTAAGCTGGGGATTGGAAGTTCATCCCATCCAGACCTGGGCCTTTTTCTTCGGCCTCATCGTAGCCTCCACCGTTCTTCTGCTTTTGGAAATCAGGAACTGGCGGTTCGCCGATGCCCTTTTCATAGCTGCCGGAATAGGTCTTGGCATTGGAATATTCTGTCTTACTCCGTCTCAGACACCGGATTCGCTGCTTTTCATATTCATTTGCGGCGCAGTGTCGGTATGCTCGATGATTCTGCCCGGCATTGCAGGCAGTTTCATACTTCAGGTTATGGGAAAGTACGAGTACATTATGAAGGCCTTGAATTTCGACAGCTTCAACATTCCGGTCATAGCAGTTTTCGGCGTCGGTTGCGTAGTGGGCCTTCTCGCTTTCTCGAAATTCCTGAAATGGCTTATGAGCCGGTGGGAGAAATCCACTCTGCTGGTACTCATAGGTTTTGTGATGGGCTCGCTGGTTAGAATCTGGCCCTACTCCAATATGCAAAGCATCGAAAGCGCGCAGCTGTTGCGTACAGGAACCGTATTGCCGGTAGACCTGCAAATCCCGTCCGCAATCCTCTGGTGTGCTGCGGGAATCGCGGTCATAGCCGCCCTTCAGGCCATAAAGGTCTTTACTTCAAGAAAATAGATTATCCTCCGATTCGGTTGATAAAGCAGTCGATGGTGTTTTCCATCAGCGAGCAGATGGTCATAGGTCCTACTCCTCCGGGTACGGGGGTGATTACCGATGCCTTCTGAACGGCTGAATCGAAATCGACGTCTCCGCAAAGTTTTCCGGTCTGGTTGTCGCGGTTGATTCCAACGTCAATCACAACGGCGCCCGGAGCTATCATATCGGCGGTGACAAACCTCGGCTGACCGATTGCTATCACCAGAATTTCGGCCGTGCGGGTGATTTCACCAAGGTTGAGAGTGTGCGAATGGCAGATGGTGACGGTCGCGTTTTCGTTCAGAAGCAGTTTCGCTACCGGCAGACCTACAATGTTGCTTCGGCCTACCACTACCGTCCGCTTCCCGTCCATTTTTACGTCGGCTGCCCTCAGCAGGCGGATGATTCCGCGAGGAGTGCAGGGAACGCAGTAGCGGGGGTTGAGTTCGGGCCCGGTGCGTCGTCTCCACAGGGCTGCCACGTTCTGGGGATGGAAGCCGTCCACGTCTTTTTCTCTTGCGATGGCTGCAATTATGGTAATTTCGTCGATATGATCCGGAAGCGGAAGTTGAACCAGTATTCCGTCAATTTCGCTTTCGTTGTTAAGTTTGTCGATGATTCCCAGAAGTTCCTGCTGGGTGGTTTCGTAGGGAAGGCGTACGGTTGTATTCTTTATTCCTATGAGCTTGGAGGCGTTTGCCTTGCTGCGAACGTAAGAAATGCTCGCCGGGTCATCGCCTACCAGCACTACAGCCAAATGGGGTACTCTTCCGTATTTTTCAGGGAAGGTTGCAACTTCCCGGGCCATAAGGGCCTTTAATTTGTCAGATAATTCCTTGCCGCTCAAAATCATAGCGCGAAGATAAGAATAAAATTCATATATTCGTAAGATTTAGAAACTTTGCTGTTATCTGATATACAACGTATAATTGACACTTGGGAAAACAGGGAACAGTGACACGGCCTGCCACTTTCTTGAATCCGTATCAAATGTAACGAATGACGGATTATGCCTGTTCAGCACATTAAAGACTCCTAATCCCAAGGAATGTTCTATTCTCTTTGAAGTTGAGAAATTCATTTGGCAACCCACATCCCACCTTATATAAGCCGGCATAGTATAGTTGTTTATAGTCGTAAAGTAATCCAGTTCAATGGATTCGCCTGCCAGTAAAACACCGGGATATTCTGCCGACGGGACTGTTTCGTGATGCCCTGACTGATAGGTGAACGCAGAATTTATCCTTAACGAGAGTTTTTCCCTGGAAAGTATTGTATATGAAATGTTTGCATTGAGTATGTGCCTGCGGTCAAATTTTGCAGGAAACACGTTCCCATCGTTCAATGAATTGAATTTTCTGTCTGTTTTCGATAGCGTATAAGTGAGGCTGTATTCCAGCTTTTTACCTTCCTTGTCATAACTGAATTCCACTCCCTTGGAAATTCCCGTTCCAATTTTTACATAGTCCTTCCACACGGAAGGAGAAGAGCTGAACAAATGAGACGCATCGGCATAATAAATGAGGTTATTCTGAGATTTGTGGTATGCCCCTATCTTAAGGTGATGATTCCCGATATTAGAAAACACTCCGGCATAGAATTGCAGAGAAGATTCCGGTGGGCACTCCGCATCTGACGGAACAAGAAGGTCAACAGACCAACCCATAGGCATACCTTCGAGCGTATGGCCATACTGGACACGATAATCGGCTGTAGCTTCTATCCCCATCTGAGTAAAAATCATAACTCTTGCAGAAAAGCTGCCTTCGGGGGCAAAATGTCCGTATTTGGTGCCTTTTTCAGTTATGCAGGAATAGTAATTCACTCTTCCGGCAAGGCTGATTTCATATTTATTGAGTTTTCTAAACATTAAATCAGAAAACAGGGCACCGGTAACGGTATGCGACAGGAAACTTGTTTTAGAATTTCTCAAGAAAAGCAACCCCGTATCGGAATAGTCACAAGATGTCTCGATGCTGTATCTCGAATATGTTAAATCTGCGCCCAAAGTCACTTGGCCTCTTCTTCCCAAAGGAGAGTAGAAACTGGATTTTGCATCAACCTCAATCAGTCGGCCACCGGCAGATAAGATATTCTTATTTTCCGAAAGTGTTTTTTGCTGCCCCTGATTATTGGAGAAATTGTTAAAGGAAAGGCTGGCTTTTCCATTCCATCGGTTCCCGATTTCAAACGGATGCCAAAAATTTACGATAATATTCGACCACCCTAAAGATTCAAGCGATTCAGGTGCGGAACTGAAACGATATTTATCGAAAGAATTGAAAATAGAGAGGTATAACTTTTTATGCTTGGCCGTCTGGTAAGATGCCTTTAAAAATAAATCATATACTGCCGCATTTGCATTGCCGAGTTGAGGGGCGAACAGCCTTGCCAACTCATATTCCGCTTTTATCGGAGAAACTCTTAGAACTCCGGACAAAGTCAATCTGTCCTTAATGACAGGAGCCTCTGCTGAAGCTTCCACCATAAAATTGCTCACAGAGAATGAAGCGGATAGGGTGTCTGCCAACTGTGATTTACTCTCTAATCTCAGATGGGAGGACGTAATATTTCCAATGTCGGCGGAAAATCCTCCCGCCTGAAATTCAGTAAGGTTGAAAGACCGAGGGTTGTACGATGTGGTCAGGCCCAAAAGATGTCCGCTTCCGTACAATCGCACTCCATCGAGCGTGGTAATGTTTCCAGACATTGTTCCACCCCGGACATAATAAGAAGAAGTCCCATCAAGCCCCGAAGAAACTCCCGGAAGCCGTTTCACGATACTTGCGGCATCGCCAAAACCAGCAACAGATACAACGTTGTCCAATAATTTTGTATCAATTGAACGGTGTATTGTTTTCAATCCGAATCTGTCTGAGGTCTTTACTGCGGCAGGCAGGGTGTCATTTACAGAGGATGAGGAATTCTGCGCCCATCCCGAAACAGAAAGTGCCATCAACAGAACAATGGCAAAATTTATCTTACCGTTAATCGGCATAACCGGATCCTGCACTCTTATTCAGCCTTTGTACAACAGCACCGAACACCCCCAGTCCATTTGCAACATTACTGTATAAATTATTGTTTTCGTAGATTGTGAGTATGTTGTTGTCTCTGTTCATATATAATTTGTATGTGTCCCTGAGGTATAGATCATACTCATCTGAGACAAAATAGAACCGGTAAAGATTGGGGCCGCTCGGAACAATCCAGGCTTCCGGAATTTCTCCGGGATTTACGGGTCTGGGTGGAGGAGGAATGTCAAAATCTGCAATCAGAAAAAAACTGCCGTTGGAATAATAAGGGTCATCCGATGCCCATTTTTTCCCATTGTTAAACGAAGCCGGATGGTTGATGTGAACGAATTTTTTAAATATTGGGAAATCAATGTCCAACAAGGGTATCCATCCAACTTCATTTCTTATTACACTTTCCCTGCTATTGATATATTTGACATAGAAAGGAAAATCCATATAAGTCTTTCCAACGACGTTGAATTTGTCGGCGTTGGGATGAGTGGTCCCTATATAATCGGCGAATCCAACATCACGGACTGGCGAATAATTAGTTTTATAAGGAAAAATCCACATATTGCATTTTCCAAGATAAGGGCCTTCTCCATATGGAGCATAATGTACATAAGAACGATCATATACTCTTAACTCGAAAGAATGCGTAACAAATAATTCGTTATTTATGAAGATTCTTTTCCAATACTGGTCAACCGTAATGTCGTCCGGAAATCGGGTAGTTGCAGTCAAGATTGTACCATCCCCGGTCATAGCCTTGATTGTATATTCCTTTCCATACTCGGGTCGAAAATCGGTAGTCCAGGTATATTCATCGGATTCAGTGAATGTAGCAACAATGGAATCCGCCTCCATCAAATGAATTACGGCAGAACCTACCGGCAAATAGCTCTTATCGGATTTCCTTTTTGCATAGTGCAGATTGACGGTTTGGGAATCAGTCTCCTGTAAAACGCAGTTCAGAACCACAGGCAAATCTTCCCCCGTGCTGATGTCCAGCGTTTCAACGCAAGAAACAGTCATCAATAAACAACACAGCAATACAGGAAAATCAATATGTAAAAGTCTTATCTGCATACATCGGGATACCAAGAGGAGTCATGTATTGTACATTGACCGTTAATGTTGACGGAGTTTCAAAACTGTGATTTACAAAATCGGAAAAGTAATACCCCTGAAAATCAGCTTCCCAACGTGAATTATTGCAGGACCAATAATAATTGGTGGCTTCCGGGAAATGTTGATCCAGATAAAAACTTCCTCCGTCACTATCATAATTGCCGCAAATCAAAGGGCATTCGTTCCAGATACCTGTTTTCCAAACTTTGATATTCTTAGAAGCGACATATGTAGATGCCCCGGATGAAATAGTTGCTGTCAAGGTTTCATTTGAAACAAGAGACGATGGAAGATTTCCCGCTAAACTGATATTAGAATTTGATGAACTGCCATACAACCCCGATGTCTTTGTCCAAACAATATTATCATAAGCCGGTGGAAGTCCCTGAAGACTATATGTTTTGAATGTCGATCCCAAGTGCTCGTCTCCATATATAACAGGATAATACGAATAATCCCCCACAATGTTATAATGAGCGCCAAAATCCTGCGGAATTGAATTATATTGTGGATGTTCCATATTGGATTTATAAAACTCATCTTCTTTTCGGGCATAGTTGAATGCTTCATACAATGTCTCCGAACCGTCAATATTGATTTCAGCATCTACCGGGTTTCCATTATGCTTGTGCCCGGCAATAGCACAGGTCCAGTGATATACAAATTCATCGAAAAGAGAATTTGCCATCGCAATAGATTCCTCAACTCCATAACAAGCCGCAGAAATTGTTCTGTTTTGCCCCGACAAATCTGTAATCATACCTCCGGAATAACATTGACCCAGCACAATGTGTATCCGTGCACTAGGATTAATCTTTAACAACTGCTGATTAAGTTGATAACCGGAAATAGTTTCATTTCCCCAAAGACAGATTAAAGATTCGCCACTCAGATCCCTTGCTCCATGATCAATAACATATACAAGAAGGTTATCTCCAGAAGAAACCGTGTTACCCAAATCTGTGAATACGGTATTAATATTGGAATATGTTGCCGCATAATTGATATCCGGAATGTTATCTTCATCCAAATCAGATGGAGAGGAATCAAAATATGTTCCGCAATTTCTATCGATAGCAGGATCTAGGCCATCCGAAATTAAAACATTCAAATGCGATTTGGGAATATTATAATCATTTACCAGCGTTTTATAAAGAAAGGAACAATCATTCCAATACCGATAATAATTCTTGGCTAACGAATAACCACCACTGATAATTACAGCATAAGTATTATCAGCATTTAATGATAAGGCATTATTTTTGCAGCACGAACTTACACTTGTACTTTTTGTTAGATTTTCGCTAAGATTCTCTGGTGCAGTTCCAATAAATATAAAGCAATCTATCAAATCCTTTCCGCCTACATTACTAATGGATCCTGTTACGGAAAACTCGGAACAACGCCCATTAAATGCATTGATATAGATAGCTTTCAATTTCATTTCTCCATTACTCAGTGGATTTGTCCAGGCATATGCAAGCCAACATTCATAATCTGGAGAAGTAAGATAAGTGTCTTCTGCCGCCAGAAGGGATATTGTAATTGTCGTTTGAGGGAGAAGGGGTTCTTTTATAATGTAAACAAATTGATAACCGCAAAGATTCTTTTTTGCAATTTCTATTGCCTGCTGTTGGGAAACTTTTGAACCGTCAGAATTGTAAGGTATGCGTTCACAGGAAGACAATAATAAAGTCGCAGTGATGATACTGAAAATGAAAAAATAGACTGCTTTCATAAAAGATGCATTGCTAACAGTTTCAAAGGTAAAATTTTTTTTTAAAAAACATTGCTGTCCGGAGAAATTTTACCATAAAGTGAGTTGCCTGACAGAGCCATCCTCCGGAACATTGATGGGAACCTCAGGCTTGTTATAATAGTCACGGATATCACCTCTCCTGAAGAGGATTTGTCCGATGGAATTAGAGATAAGATGAAGACTTGGATTCAGTCCATATTGCTTCTTGGCAATGATAAGCAGAAGGTAGTCACAGATGGCTATCCATATC
>JAZRVN010000032.1:0-3002 GCA_045599225.1 Candidatus Cryptobacteroides sp. | reverse complement strand
ACGGGGAGACACTTCCTTTATATTCAGGAACGAGACGGTCTTGAAGACGACGCCTCCCCAACCCATATCAAAGGCTTTCGCAATCATATCATAGTTGCTGGCGATTACCGACGATGCGAGAAAGAAGGGATTCTCGCAATGGACGCCGCAGAAATCGATTGACAGGTCCGCCTTCCCCGGGTATGATTTCGGACCGACCTTTTCTGCCAGTTCCTTGATTCTTATAGGTAAATCGTAATGTATGCAAGCTTTTTCACACGGCGCGGAGCAGGAAGCGCAGTCATCTGCATTGAAGAAGGAAGGCGCGGCATTGTCGTCTTCAAAAAGCAGGGCCCGTATACCTCGGGCAGGGTCAAGCGCCTTCGGGCAGGCCTTGGTGCAAGGGGCTTCATTGCACAAAAGACATCGGGAAGCTTCACTGATGACATTGATCATAACTTCACCTGTTTAGAATCTGTTTGATGTATCCGGAATTCTTAGAGGGAACGTGAAATAAGTGTCTGGGTAAGGTTCATTCGCCAGTGTGAAATGCCACCATTCCCATTCGTATGGCTTGAAACCGTGGGCCAGCATTGCATCACGTAACAGGATACGGTTACGGTAATGCTCCTCATTGATAGGCTGATATGCGCCGATTTCCTGCCCCGGAAGCACATCGGGATGGGACGCAACACCGAAATAATCGAACACGCATCCCATATCCACTTCACGGCCGGTCTTAATGTTCACGAGCGTGAGGTCCACCGTGGAGCCGCGGGTATGACTGCTCTTCGGAGACACATACTCCTTAGGGATAAGAACAGACTTGTCAATTTCCGGATAGAAACTGTCTTTCATACGTATGTCATCGACATTCCCGGCCCAGGACAAGAAATAATCCACGGCACACTGTGGACGGTATGCATCATATATCTTGATGCAATAGCCCTTCGCCCTTAGTTCATCGCTCACGGCCTTCAGAGAATCGGCCGCCTGCCGTGTCAACATTGCGATGGGGGCCTCATATCCGGGGATACGGTCCCCTATGAAGTTATATTCGCTGTAATAACGTATCTCGAGTATGGCCTCGGGTATCACGTCTGTTAGAAGGACGAAATCCGAACTGTCCTCCTCCGGACGCACTTGTGCAACTTCGCTCCTGCAGGATGAAAGCACCGCGACCAGAATCGCAATACACATCCATTTCATATTGACTTTCATATCAGAATTTTTTATTGACCACGATATCCCAGCACATTACGTATGGCGCCTGAGTGAACGGTATCGCCAGAATCAGGCCGCCGTTGTTGCAAAGCTGAACGCCTCCTTCGTGTCCGACGCACTGGAACAGAAACAAACCGTTCCAGTTGCGAAGCAACTTGAGTTCACTGTTCCCCGTGCATCCATAACTGAAATCCTGCGGTGTCCCGTTGACCCACTGAACGGCACTGTTATGGAACTCGATTGATTCCGGGTCGGGACGGGTTATATTTTCGTGACTGCCCCCCAACACCAAATATCCGCCGAAGAATGTCAGATCTCTGATAGAACTCTTTTCTTCAATGTCTATGAGTGTGCCGTTGATCCAGCAGAATGCATCGGTTTCCCATTTCTCCGTATCGGTTTCACTTATGCCTACGGCTATGTCGGAGTTGCCCACGTGGATACAGGTTTCCCATATGTACTTCTCACTTTCTGAAACAATAATCTGGGAAGAAAGAAGTTTCCAGGTGGAAGACTCAATATGGAGTAGATTTATATCCCCTCCCTTGGACGCAACAACGTAACAGTCGCCGGAGACTCCGCAATCCATACATTCAAACAGAGCACCATAGTCGCTCCGGTACACTATTTCCCCGTTCTTCAATATTATGCCGTATGTGCCGTTGTCATCGAAAATTGCCCCGCAGCACAGCCAGTCGTCGCCTCTCACAATCATATTGAACAGCCGGCTCTCCCCGGCACCGTCGATATTCAGACCCACGCGTTTTCCGTCTTTCCAGAGTGCCGGCTCGGACATTACGCTGCCACAGGCGTAAATACTTCCGTCGGGCATTGCCGCAAGTCCGTATATCCACGAGTCCGGTTCCAGTTTATAAAGCAGTTTGTCATCTTTATAAATCCAGGATTCGTCATCCCCGCGCAAGCCGAGATAGAAAGTGGCATCGTATTGGGGCTGAGGTTTCTCTTCCTTGTTGCAGGAACTGACAGTTGCCACTGCGCCTGCAAAAACAAGAAGCGCGCATGCGGCCTTGATGAAATTGATTTTCATTATTTTTTATTTTTTATGACACAAAGATAACGTTTTCTCCGACATTTATTGATAACTTTGCCGGCGTAAACCTTCACGGCACAGATAGTATTATGATGATATCTCGAATTAAAAATTCATTGCTTGCTGTATTCGTTTGCCTGATGGCATTCGGATGCGAACCTTTGGACAAGCCGGAAAAACAGCTTGTCTACGGCTACCCGCAGGCCGAATATCACAAGGCGGGTTCTATTCTGATGTACACTCCCGGAGCGGAGCTCTTCGACGGAGTCATCCATCCGGATGCCGGATTGTATGAAAAATACTTTGATATCGACAAGGCCGCTGACGAGCACAGGAATTACATTGCAATGCTTGAAAAGGAAGGCTGCACCGTCCATACCGTGACGAACACCTTGCTTTCAATGCCCCACGACCAACTCGTGGCTCTTGCCGAACCGTCTCTCACATACGATGTAAGCAATCTGGAGATAAGTGAGCACGAAGCTCAGGCTCTATACAAGCAGCAGGTTCTTGCCTCAATGAGCAATTCCGACCTTATCCGCATCATACTCAACAGACCGACCGTCATACTCAAAAAATCCGGCATCAACACCGGATTCGAGGCCCAGTACGTGCACAATCCCCTGATGAATATGTATTTCCTCAGGGACCAGAGCATAACCACGCCGAGGGGACATATAATGTGCCGGATGAACTCAACCCAGAGAGCTCCGGAGGTCGATATCATCGAAGCCTGCTATGAACAACT
>JAZRVN010000031.1:0-11640 GCA_045599225.1 Candidatus Cryptobacteroides sp. | reverse complement strand
GGCCGCAAAGTCTGCGACACAGGCATTCAACGCATCCATAATGGTCTGCCTCCACTCTGCGGCGATGTTCGTGGATTTTACCAAATCTCCTGTGATTACACCCTTTATCATAACAGTTCTTTTAGACGAAGCAAAGATAATACTTTTCTTTTGAAATAGAAAAGGAAATCCTTTGATTTTGAAAAAGCAAAGCATTTACTTTGATTTAATAATTCCATTAACTCATCATCGCGCTCCGGAAGAGCGGACTGCAGGAGGTGTCGTAGGATGCCGTGTCTATCGAGTCGAGGGCATCGCTGAAGCAGCGGTGGCCGACGGTGTGCAAGCACTGGATGAGGTATTCCGGATGGCGTGCGGTATCGATGAGAAGGAGTTCTGCCCAGAGGGATTTTGCTCACTATGCCGAGCCGCAAGGATGAAAAGACCATAAGGTCTTAATTTCGCCCTCAGGCGGGAATAATCAAAAGTCTCATTTTCCCATATAGCTCTATTGCTGGATGTCTTTGATGAATTCGTCGATCAGGGCGTGGTCGACGTGTTGCATCACTACAAGGTGGGAAAGTTCTCCACCGAACTGTTCGTCGTAATTGGGTGCCAGCATATATTTCTTGCAGACCTCGGCTGAAGGCCGTTTGAAGAAAATGGTATTGCTGTACTCGTTCAACCAGTTGGGATATCCAATCTTGTCGAGCTGCTCCTTGAAATACCGGGTATTTTCCAGAATTGCGGCAGCCTGCTGCTTCCACTGCTGCTCTCCGATTTCGTGGATCATCCACCAGAATTTCAGTACACTCGAGGTTGAACGCGAGCAGTTTATCATTTTCATATCTCCGTTCAGGTAAGGAACGGAATTGTTGCTCTGGTGGTCATAGACGTCGCGGGTAGTGAGGAAAACTCCGGCAGGATCGTCGAGCCCGAAGAACTTGTGTCCGCTGATTGCCATTGAATTGATCCGGTATCTCTTGGCATCGACCATACCCTTGTGCTCTGTGAAAACAAGATAACCGCCGAAAAGGGCGGCATCGACGTGCCTGTAAACGGGCATTTCAGGGTGAGAATCAAGCACGGCATTCAAAGCGTCCATATCGTCGATTGCGCCCTTGAAGGTGGAGCCCATTGCATATACGATAAGGCAAGGACGAGTGGGGTCCAGAACTTTCTCCAATTCCTCAGGAATCATTCTGCCCATAGAATCGCTGTTTACGAGACGAAGTTCGAGGTTTTGCAGGTCGGCCAGGCGGGGGTTGGAGTAATGGGCCTCGTTGGAGACGTACATAACGGGCATCTTCCCTGTAAGGTTTCTCAGGTAATTCACCCCGAAGTATATGCCGTGGTTATTGCCGTCGGTGCCGCTGTTGGTGACGATGCCCCAGAGGTTGTCGAGATCGTAATTGTAGAATGGTGCAAAGAACTCGATCACTTCGCGTTCGAACTTATGGGCTCCCAACAAAGCCGGGGAAACTCCGAAAGGATCCCCTACATTGTTCAGTCCGACGTTTTCCAGGTTGTTGGCAAGATACCATTTGTAGAAACGGTCAAGTTGTATATTCTGATTCACCGGATATCCCATAGCTGCCCGTTTTGCGGCGACTATGTTCCGGGCCCAGGCGTCCAGATTGTCATATCCTGATTTGCTGTTGTCCTGGCAGGAATATATTATACTTGCGGCAACGGCGGCAAGAAAAGTAAATCTTAAAAAAGCTTTCATATTATTGGAATTTGCAGTATCATATTTTCTCAATATAAGAAACCACGTCTCCGATATTGTTGAATTTGACATCGGAGTCGAACTGGAATCCGTATTTGTTTTCGATGGCAAGCGACAGCAGCAGCATCGAAAGCGAGTCTATCCCAAGGTCTTTTACCAATGTGGAATCCATTGTTACCTTGGAAACGTCGAGTTTGGGTTTGATGGTAATGACAATTTCTTTCAGGCTGTCCAGTATTTCTTCACGTGTCATATTTGTCAGTTTTGGTTTCTCGATACTTTTAGAGCGCCCGTACGCTTGAAATCTTCCTTGCGGACGATGATTTTCTGAATACGGTGAGTGCTGGGGAGTTGGGCGTTTATATCATTTACAAGTTTGCCGAAGAAAGCTTCGACTTCTTCCCAGGGTTTCCCTTCGAAAGCCGGAAGCTGGGGCAGAATCTCGATTCCGATCACTGTCTCTGCGTCGGAGTCCATTTCCTTAACAAGGCAGTCTTTCAAAGCGGCGCACTTATAGAAGGGCTCTTCTATTTCTTCGGGTGAGACATTTTCTCCGTTGCCGAGAATGATGAGATTCTTAATTCGGCCGGTAATGTACAGGTAACCGTCTTCGTCGAAACGTCCGAGGTCTCCGGTCTTGACCCATCCGTCTTCGGTAAGTGTTGCTTTGGTAGCTTCGGAATCGCCGTAATAACCGAGGAAGACGTTGTCGCCGCGATACCAGATTTCCCCGTCGACAATCTTAACTTCCTGTTCGGGATAAATCTTTCCTACAGATGTGGGCTTTGCCTTGACGTCGGCATTGCCCGATGTGAGATTGGCGCCTTCGGTCATTCCGTATCCGGCCAGCAGCGAAATACCCATTTCGTCGAACGCCGATATGAGGCGGGGTGGAACGTTGGCCGCACCGGAAATTATCATCTTAAGCTCACCGCCCAGGAACTGGGGACCGTACATTTTGGTAAGTCCATAAAGGATATCGCACAGACCGGGCACAAGTATAAGAAGGGTTGGCCTGATTGAGGGAAGTTTCCCGATGGTTGCCTTCATGTCCTCGGCCGAATACCACAGCGAACCCGTATAGAAAGCCGAGAGCGTAGAACGGACAAGCCCGAATACGTGACTCAGGGGAAGCAGACAAATCATACGGTGGTGCCCCAACTGACTGCCGGGGGCGAAACATCCGTTGAACGCTCCGCGCATAAGTGCGCGATGGGGGAGAATTACACCCTTGGGCGCACCGGTAGTACCTCCGGTAAAGAAGATGGCGGCCGGGTCGTTTTTGTCGACGCAGGCAACGGGCGCAATTCTGTCGGCCATCGATGATGAGAGAACTACTTTGCATGGAGCATCCGCCACCTTTGTCGCGAATTCCTCACGCACGGCAAGGAGTTTGACGCCGAATCTGGCGCAGCATCCCTTTACTGCCTGCTCGGGAAGGCCGGTTGGAATGATAATGCCAATGTAGCCGCCGGAAAGAGCGGCGAGAAACATCTCTATTGCATCGATTGACGTTTTTTCCCATATGGCGACCTTGTCGCCTTTCACCAGACCTGAATCCTCGAAGAAAGCGCGTCTGCGGGCAATGCGCTCGCACATCTGCTTATAGGTATAGGTTACGGTAGTGTCGGACTCTGCGCTGAGCTTGCCCCATTTTTGTTCAATCCATACAAGAAATTCCGGGATGGTAGGAATGTATCTGAGCTGCTCGAGTTCTTCTTTCGGCAGCATGTCATAAAAGTAATTTCCCATATTTAAATTATTAATAGGTTTAAGTATTGTTCAAACAATTTTCAAACTTAGTAAAAAATATTTAATAAATAGCGTCTTAATTTAATAAAATGTGACTTGTTTATTATATTTGTTTTTTGAACGAAACCAAGAAAATATGAAAAACACTGTAAATCTTTTGCTGAGCGTAGTATTGATGTTATGTGCAGTAAACGCCTCAGCTGCTTTGAACTTGAACAAGACCATTTCCGACGGAATGGTTCTCCAACAGAAAAGCGAGGCCAGAATCTGGGGAAAGGCCGATGCGGGAAAATCAGTAAAGGTTATAACCTCCTGGAATAAAAAGGAATACATTGTTTCTGCCGATAAGGGAGGAAAGTGGGAAGTAAAGGTTTCTACTCCCGTAGCTTCCTATATCAATTACAGCATTACGGTCGCTTCGGGAAAAGAGAAGAAAGTGATTAAAGACGTACTGGTCGGGGAAGTCTGGCTAGCGTCGGGACAATCCAATATGGAGATGCCCATACGCGGGTTCTTCAATTGTCCGGTCGAGGGCTCTTCGGAGGTTGTCGCCGCACCGGCCGCACCGGACAGAATCAGAATGATTACAGTCGACGTGCATCCGTCGGAGGCGCCTCTGGATGACGTGTATAAAACCGGTGGGTGGCAGAAAGCCGGGCCGGAGACTGTCAGTGAAATGAGCGCCGCAGCCTATTTCTTTGCACTCAGGCTGAATACATCGCTCGACGTTCCGGTGGGAATAGTGTCGTTTGCCAGGGGCGGAGCCCGGGTAGAAGGATGGCTTCCCAAGGAAACCCTTGAACGCTGGGGAGATGACCTCTCGGAAGAAAGAATGAAGAAATGGGTTGATTACCACAGACCGTATCTGTTCTACAACGGAATGGAGCAGCCGGTAAAGGGATATACGGCCAAAGGCTTCATTTGGTATCAGGGCTGCAGCAATGTCGGGGCCGACAGGCAGTTTGTACAGAGAATGACGGAACTTGTACGTCAGTGGCGTGAGGATTGGGGTGATATAGACAACCAAATGCCGTTCTATATGGTGGAGATTGCTCCTTTTCGATACAGCCCTTCCGGAGACGGTGTGGCTGCGGCTTTGCGTCAGGCACAGCACGATGCAGCCAAAGTGATTCCGAATTCAGGCATAGTGGTGACCAACGACCTGGTATATTCATACGAGATAGACAATATCCATCCCTGCCGAAAGCAGCCGGTGGGCAATCGTCTCGCATATATGGCCCTTCACAGAAACTACGGCTTTACCAAACTGCCCTGTGATTCGCCGGAAGCCGTTCAGGTTTATATCCCCGAGGGGAAGACTGGCGAGATTCGGGTTAAACTCAGCAATTGTCCGAATGGTTTGAACCGTTTGAAGGAGATAACCGGACTCGAAGTCCGGGAAAGGGAAGGGGAGTGGAAGGAGGTTTCTTCTGCAGACTTCATCTGGGGCGAGAACGCCCTTTCGGTCCGTTGTTCGGAAGTGTCTGAGCCCGTTGAAGTCCGCTATGGCTGGGGTGATTTCAAACCCGGAAACCTCTCCAATGCCGAAGGCCTGGGAGTAGTTCCTTTCAGTGTGTCCGCAGGTGATTAAAACTCTAATTGTACGTGTGAAGGCTCTGAATTGACGAAGGAAGGTAATTGACGCCGTACCAAGTCATCTGCATTGCAAGGAAGGCTATCGCGGTAAAAGCAATCATCAGTTTTTTCTTCGGGGAATGTGTGCCTGCCAGTGTCAGCAGCCAGGTGGCTGCGGCCCAACACTCCTTTGCATCCCAGGTCCAATAATCTCCCCAGGCCTGCTTTGCCCAGGTTGCACCGCACAGCATTCCTATCAGCAGCAGGGATGATGCGGTCGACAGGAGTTTTCCCGGAAGATTCCCGGGAGCCTTTTTCGAAATAAGCAATGCTACTCCGGTAATGACTGCCAAAGCCAGAATGGAGTATGCCAGCATATATACTATAATATGAGGTGCAAACCACACACTTCTTAAGGCCGGAGGCAGTGTGCCGAAACTGATTCGGGCAAGCGAAATCAGGGCGAAAACGACTGCCAGCAGCAGCGCGGCCGCAAGCACCTTCCAGTTGCTCCATACGGCTTTCAGATTCAAAAGAGCGCCACCCAACAGCATCAGGGCGCCCAATGCCACAACAGGAAGCCATGGATCGCGGACGATTTTCAAGACCGAATAACTCCCCGAGGTCATATCATAGCCTGCCTGATAAATGTTGTATCCCTTGTACCGGCAAGGATGGTTTACCGATGTCTGCATAATCTTTCCGTCAATCGAAAGAGTGCTGGTGTATTGTTTCGGACTCGTTCCGTCATCATACAGGTCGATTTTGAAATCTTTCAGCAATACGCTGAAAGGAAGCTGGACTGTATTTCCGACGGCATCGACGGCAATATTCTCCTTCCTCCCATCTTCATAGACTATCATATTTGCATCCGTGCAGACGGACTCGCCGGACAAACCTCCGAAAAGAACCAGGAACAGTCCGACGTGGCTCAGCAATGCAGAAGGTGATTTATGGGAAAAATCCTTGAATGATGCAAGGCCGAGGGTCAGCATAACAAGTACCATAACCGTCACGAAAGTCCAATGACGGTAAATCCCGAAACTCCAGCTGCCTTCGACAGCGAGCAGAGCCGACGATATCGACATAAGGACAACAGCCGGTAGCCTTTGGACAGGGTGTTTTCGGAAAACGGGCGGGGTAGTCATAGTTCTGCAAATTTACTCAAAAGAGCCGGATTTCCTTGACGGAACAGACGTTTTTGCGTATATTGCCCCGGTTATGAAGTAATATTATGTCAAACAAAATCGTTTTTGCTGCAATGGCAACACTCGTGCTCATTTCCTGTGGTCCGAAAGAAACTTCGAAGTTTTCTCAGGACACGTTTACAGCCGAAGACGGCACTCAAATCACCTTTACCTACTACGGCCACGCCTCCATTGGCATTGAGGCTTCAGGAAAGCATATCTATGTAGACCCGGTAGGGGAGAACATTGCCTGGGAAGGGGAACCGAAAGCAGACCTGATACTTGTTACCCACGACCATTTCGACCATCTCGACACCAATGCGGTGAAAATTCTTTCAGGAAAAGCCGACGGCTATACAAAAATGGCAGTCGGTACCGTAATCGAACCTTTCGACAAGATTTCCGTTGAAGCTGTTCCCGCCTACAACATCAGCCCGGAACAGCTTGCCTTCCATCCAAAGGAGAGGGGAGATGCCGGGTATATCATTACCATTGCCGGTACAAGAATCTATGTTTCGGGTGACACCGAAGACAATGAGGATGTTCTTGCCATAAGCAACATCGACATTGCTTTTGTCTGCTGCAACAAGCCCTACACTATGACCGTAGAGCAATGCGCTGATGTGGTGAAGGCAATCCGCCCTAAAGTGTTCATCCCATACCACTATGGAGGAACGGATATCCCTACCGACCTTGACGCTCTTCAGGATTCCCTAAAAGACATTACAAATGTCTTGATAAGGCCTCTCGAATAGTTAGGACAGTGGAAAACCTCGGCTTGCTGGGCCTGTTCATCGGAACGTTTCTGGCGGCAACCATACTGCCGTTCAGTTCCGACGCATTGTACATTGCCGTTCTCGCTGCAGTCGGCGACGTCTTTGTTATCTCCCTTGGTTTCTTCAGAGTCAGACCAATCTGGACAATAATACTTCTCCTTTTTGGAAAAGGAATAAGATTCTGGATATGGACGGCATCCCTCTCGGCACTCTCACTTGCCTGTGCATGGCCGTAGAGGCAGGTTATTCAGTCCTCATAGTCAAGACAATATCTTCCTTATGTCACCCCTGAAAATCACTCTGTCATACATAATGACAGTCAAGGGAGAAACAGTATTTACAGGAAGCAGCGTACACTGCTTTACAAGGAATGGCAAGCCTCTTAAAATCGCAGAGAACTTTCCCGGGCTTGTTGCGAAAGAAACAGTTCTGGGCTCAAATGACAGTATCCACCAGGCGTTTTATCCAGATAGTCCTGATGGTATTCCTCGGCCCTGTAGAAACAGATGATGTGCTGAAGTTCTACGGCAAGCTCGCAGCCCAGTTTCTTTTCCATTTTGAAGAATTCTTTTGACAGGATGTCGAAATCCCGTTCATCTTCGTAATATACTCCGGTGCGGTATCTTGTCCCTTCATCCTCACCCTGCTTGTTAAGGCTCAGCGGGTCGATAATCTTGAAGTACAACCGTACCAGCTCTTTCAAGGAGATTATCTCCGGATTATATCTTACGTGAACGCACTCCGCATGGCCCGTAGTGTCCGTATATACCTGCTTGTACGTAGGATTCTGCTCCCATCCGTTCGCAAAGCCCACTTCAGTGAACTCCACTCCCGGAATGCTCTTGAAGAACTTTTGCGCTCCCCAGAAACACCCGGCGGCAAACCATATGTCCCGCTCGGGCCCATAGACGCAGGCGGCTATCTTTTCCAGCCACTTGGCGTCTGTCTTGTCAAAGGTCCCAAGTTCTTTGCTGTCTATATCCAGCACGGCAACGACCTGACCATGGCTTCTCAGAGGGATGACTATCTCGCTCTTTGATTCACTCGAACATGCAATGTGCCCGGGAAATTTCTCCACATCAGGCACAACGACAGTTCTGTCTTCTGCCCAGGCAGTTCCACAGACCCCCTTGCCAAGTTGGATTCTTGTGCAGGCTAGCGGCCCCTGAAAGGGCCCAAGAACAAGGTCATCCGCTTCACTCACGCGATAGAACCCCGTCCACCAGAATCCGAATTCGTGATGCAGCAGAGCTGCAAGGTTGGCCATTCTGGCTATCTCGTCATCCTCTCCGCTCATCAGCGAATGAACAACGGGAAGCAGGGCTGCGTATTTTTCTTCTTTGGTTTGCATTTTCGTTATCTGTTAAGTTTCAGTATCGCCTCACATCCTTCCAGGATATCTTGAAAGGCGGTCAGTCCTCGTAGTCAAGACAGTATCTTCCTGCTGTATAGGGGCGAACTCGTCCATTCGCTATAGCTACATGGTCCGGATGAACTGAATATCCTTTCAGGGATTCCGGACTGTCAAATGTTGAGTCCAGCATCAGATCCACATTGCTGGAAGGCAGTCCTTCCGTGTTAACTCTGATGCTCAAAAGTCCCGGAATCTTTCCGGCAAGGCCTTCGAGGCCTTCCTTGATATTCTTCATTATTTCCGCTTTCTGGCTGTCTGAAAACTCGTCCTTGAGCTTCCAAAGGATGATATGATGTGTCATAATTCTTTAGCTTGAGATATCCGAGGCTCATGGCCCGAGGAGGCGGTCATGGTATTGAATGATTCTTTGTCACCGTCGGTAATAAGCATCCACTGCTGACCGATAAGTTCGAAAGGGTTCTCCTTTCCAAGTATGTCCAGTTGAACTTGTTTCATGTTTACTTGATGATTTGCAGAGTGGTTCACTGTACCAAAGTTTGTATGGCAAAAGTAATAAATTTGTGCCGATAATGAAAGTTTAACAAAAACAAACTCTTCATCGATGCCGGCTTTTCCCACGTAGGAGCTTCGATGGCACTCCCTGGCGGATTAAGCAGTTGTGTCAAATTTTTATGCATCGAAAAGATTGCATTTTGAGATTATTTTGTCATAAAACCAACGAATGTTTCCCCCCCCCGCTCGGCCTGACCGTCCGGGCGGGAGACGATAGGGTGGCTCAAGCGCAATAACTGACCCGAGTTCAAACCGTCTTCCTGAATATGCATTGGCGGTTCTGACTCGGATCAAGTTTGCAGCTGACGTGAATCCAACGTGAAGTGCCTTTCTTCTCTCAAATAAGTTGGTCGAAGCAGGTGTTGTCCAAAATCCACATAAACCAGTCGTGTCCTTCATTTGTTGAAGGAATGTGGATGTCCACAGCCTCTCCAGTGAGGTGCTGAGAGTTCGCGACTCCACCCACGGCTTTGTTGAGCTCCGGACAGCGGTAACCGCCGGAGATGATGACCGGTTCGCCGATGACTATGCTGCCTTCGGGACGGGCATCTTTTCAGACATTGCCGTTATATCTTGATAAAATTCTTGTTGAATATATTGTATTTCAAATATATTATATACATTTGCACATAATATAAAGGTTACGAATTATGAATACAGCAGCAGGTCAAACAAAAAGAAAGAACATTGACATCCGCGAAGATGTATACCGCTTCCTTTCCATCAAGGCGGCCGCGTCCGGTACGAACCTCAAGAGCTACATCGAAGCACTCCTCGAGAAGGAGGTGGAGGATATGAACGAGGCGGCGACCTACCAGTACCTGTGCAATGTCCGTCCCGACGGAGACGTCGAGCTTTCCGAAGAGGAGACTAAGGACTTTGAGAACTGGCTGGGACTATGAAGACGAAGTACTCGAAGGATTTTGAGAAATCAGTCCGCAAACTGTCGGGCAAGACTCTGAATTCCGTCAAGAACACGATTCTTGAGGTCAGGAATGCGACATGCCTGGATGAGATCACCGACTGCAAGAAGCTTGTCGGCTATGGCAACGTCTACCGCATCCGTATCGGGAGCCTCCGTGCGTTCTTCATCTTCCACATTCAGATTATCGATGACTGCGTGTTCTTCAAGTACCTTGTCCCGAGAGGCGAAGCCTATGACAAGAAATACAAGGAGAAACTGAAAGAAGATGACAAATAGAACCGGCAAGACTCACATGTTTGCATTTATATCCAATCTATCTTACAGGAAGAAGTTTGCAATAACGAAAAATATACATATATTTGTATTACGAAAAAAGTCGTAACGAAATTATGCGTAATAGAGAAAACCCTTTTAAGTTCGGAACAATAGTCGAAGAGAAATACTTCACTGACCGGGTTCAGGAAGTCTCCTATATCGAGCAGTTCGTTCAAAGCGCCAATCATCTGGTGCTCATCAGCCCCAGGCGTTTCGGCAAGAGCAGCGTGGTAGCCAAGGCATTGAAGGGCAGCCGTCGAAAGAGCATTACGGTCAACCTGCAGCAGGCGACGTCCGTATCGGATTTGTCCGCCAAACTTCTGAAGGAGTTCTTCAAGGTACAACCTCTGGAAAAGGTCAGACATCTGTTCTCCCATTTCCGTGTGTTCCCAATGGTTTCTCTCAATCCTGTGACCGGATCTACAGACATATCATTCCAACCGGGTGCAGATGGTGTAGTGTGCCTTGAGGATGTCTTTTCATTGATGGAGAATGTTCATACGGACAGTGACAGGCTGATAGTAGTGCTGGACGAATTCCAGGAAATCCGCGAGATGGGGGCGACTCTTGACAAACAGCTCAGGTCCATCATGCAGCCTCACAAGCATATCAACTACATCCTTCTCGGAAGCCAGGAGAGTTTTATGACGGATATCTTTGAAAACAAGAAATCGCCGTTCTATCATTTCGGAGAGATGATGCGTCTGGGCAAGCTGCCGAGGGAGGACTTCCACAAGTATCTGTCCGAGCGTCTCACAGAGTGCTTCCCTGATTCCAGCGACAGAATATCCGATGAGATCCTTGATGTGACGGATTGCCATCCATATTATTCTCAGCAGTTGGCAGCCAGCGTGTGGCAGATCGGAGTCCTGACTCCTGACGAGAAAAAACCATTGGAGTGCGCGGTCGAGCATATTGTGACCACCCACGGTCTGGATTTTGAACGGCTGTGGATGCATCAGAACAGAACGAACAAATGGATTCTCCGCAGATTGTCTGAAGACAAGCCAGTCAACAATGGAGAGTATAGGACAAGCACTGTTTACAGTGCGTTGAAGCGTCTCCAGAAGGATGGTCTTGTGATATACACGGACCGATATGAACTGGAGGATCCGTTTTTCAAACGGTGGATACTTGTCAACAACGAATAGGCGACAGTTTGCGGCAGAAATTTCGGTCAGCCGAATTATCCTCACAACGTAAGCTTTTACATTCGCATATCCGATTCAATTATAGGATCTCATTTTGAGAATATTTGGGTGTAGGTGTGCCCACTCCCCTATAAATAGATGGGAGTGAGCCCGCGCTCGGCTTTCTAGCATATCGTGATGGGGTGGGGTGTGCCCACTCCCTGTCTTTTCCGGAGGGGTGAGCACACTTATGAATAATACTAAAAAATCAAACGTATGCTTTAACGCCTTCTAACAACATAACTTTGCAGTCATCCGTACATATGAATGACAGTAACGTGCCCA
>JAZRVN010000030.1:0-122885 GCA_045599225.1 Candidatus Cryptobacteroides sp. | reverse complement strand
GGAACAGAGGTTGAAGGAATACATCGCAGAACGACCCGAGACAAAAACGGCTTTACAGGACTGGGTGTCGATAGTGAAGAAAAGCGAATGGAAGTGTTTTGCGGATGTGAAGCGGACGTTTAACTCCGTCGATAATGTGGGCAATCAACATTATGTGTTTAACATCTTGGGGAATCACTTCAGACTCGTAGTTGTAATTAAGTTCACGATTGAGTTTGTGTATATCCGTTTTATCGGCACGCACGAAGAATACGATAAAATAGACTGTAGAAATATTTGAAGACTATGACAAAAATAACATCAAAAGAACAATATGAGTGGGCATTGGCAAGAGTGGAGCAGCTTCTGCCTCTTGTTGATGACAATACGCCAAAAGACAATCCCAGCAGTATGGAGCTCGAACTGCTTTCAAATCTTGTTGCCGATTACTCCGAGGAGAATTTTGCCATAGGTGAACCGAGCCTTTGCGAAGTCCTGAAATTGAGGATGTACGAAATGGGCTTGAGCCAAAAATCATTGGCGGAACTTATTGGTGTCAGCCCATCCAGGGTGAGCGATTTCTTCAGCGGAAGAGCAGAACCAACCTTGCCGGTGGCTCGTAAAATCTGCAGGAATCTGAATATTGACGCGTCTATTGTGCTAGGCGTCTAGATGCTATAAAGCATATGATTGAAGAACAAATGATATAGGATTCCTCTTTCGCTCGAAATAAGTATCGTATTATCGCCCAATGTTTATGGGTCCCTTCATTACAATTGAATGGACGAATGAATTTTTCGTACAAACGCGAATGATTGGCGCATTTGTACGAAATACCTGCCGCCTTTCAGGCCAGGAACATAGACAGCCACTCGCGGTCTATCTTCACCAAACCTTTCGCGTTTTCTTCAATTGAAGGATTCCTCTGCAGAATCTTCCTACAGTCCTCATATACGTTCAGGCCCACCGACAGCATCTGCATCTCCCCATTCTCGGGGTAGGTGAAAATCATATCCCCCTCGGCTCCCTCAAGTTTGAAAAACTTAAGCTCCACCTGCTTTCCAAGTTCCTGCAAGGTGACGAATTTGCACATCTCTATGGCAATGTCGTCCAATCCGGCATCGAATATCTTTATTTTCTCTATAAGGCTGCCGGCATCCGATACCAAACGGCAGGTAAAGCCGGCGGAATCATCTATGTTTATGGTTGCCGACTCCGACAAATATATGAGCAGAGAGGCGGCGGTATCTACGTAAACCAACGGGAATTTAATAATCTGTCTGTTTCCGCAGTGCGGGCATTCCTTTACGAACAGACTCCCCGACACAACCGCCTGCTTAAGTTCGGGATTCCGTTGTACACTTATGTATGCCGGAGTCTGTGCCGAGAACTCCATTCCGCATCCGGCACAACGGAATTTTGCTTCTTTTTCCATAGGAACAAAGGTAATAAAAAAGGGATGACATTGCGCCATCCCCGTTTATCATATTTTCACTCTATTAATAGAAGCGTTCACGGTTATCCTTAACGTCATATTCTTCCATCATTACAGGAATAATCTGCTGTCCGAGATACTGTGCTTTCTGTGCAGAAAGAACCTTCGCATCTTCCTCTGTATAGAAAGTTCCCTCCTGACGGCTGTTAACCTTAACGAAGCATATTCCGCTTATTCCCTTTACAGGACCTGCAACTTTTCCTTCGGGAGTTGCAAGAGCGGCACCAAGAATTGCGGGATCTTCCTGTCCTCCAAAGTAAGAGAATGTAAGAGCTTCATTCTTAACCACCTCGGTGTTGAGAGCCTTTGCAATTTCCTCAAGAGAAGTCATTCCTTCTGTCTTTTCAGAAATCTTCTCAAGTTCCTTGTCGGCCATCTTGTCGGCAAGAAGTTTCTCCCTGATAATGCCTGCAACCTCATTGATATTTGTATATCCTTCCTTGCGAGCCTCCTTAAGGGTTACCACGAAGAAATAATTCTGGTTGATTGTCTTAACAGGTGAAACGTCGCCCTTCTTTGCTTCGAAAGCCCAACGGGTAAGTTCCTTTGCATTGTCAACGGCTCCGTAGCTGGATGTGGCCTCGGTAATGTGGTTAAGGGTATGAACGTATGTCTTTAAAGAATCGGCAGCCTTGTGGAAGCCCTCGATATTCTTTCCTGCAAGAACGGCAAAGTTGTTTGCCTGTGAATAAAAGCCGTTGAGAGTTTCCTTGCTGGGAGTTGCCGTCTTCTCCAGAACGGCAACCTTCTTCTTGAGAACAGGTGCTGTCTTGTTTGTTACAACAACGATATGTTTTCCATAAACAGTGTTGAGAATCTGGGGCTTGCCTACCGTAGCGTCCAACATTCCCTCAAATCCGGGAATCATATAAACCTGAGTAAGCCAGCCTATGTTTCCGAGCTGACCCTGGTCGGCAGAATTCTGGTCGGCGGAATACTGTGCGGCAATTGCAGAGAAATCTCCACCTTTCTCGACAACCTTCAAAAGACTGTCGGCAAGAGCCTCGTCGGCTGCATTCAAAAGAATATGTTTTACATATACGGAGTCTGACTTCCTGGCTGCCTCAAGAACTCTTACAGCACGCAGGGTTGCGCCGTCTTTCTCTATTTCGGAAACGCCTGAAGTATGAGTTGCGACAAACTCCTCGGTAGCCGCAGAAATTGTAGAAAGCTCTCCTTCCTTGTACCAGAGATCATTGTAAGCCTGGTCGGAATTCTTCAGAATGAATGTCTTGATATTCTGAGCTTCACCGAATTCCTCGTATGCCTGTTGGAAAGCGAGTTCGTTCTCGTTCAGGTCCTTGCCTGAAGGAACAACCTCGAACATAACATACTCTACGTCACGGTTTGCAAGCTGCCTGAACATCTTTTTGTTTTCCTTGTAGAATGCCTTGATTTCAGCATCTGAAACGGTAACAGTACTGTCGGGAACAAAAGGATAAACAGCGTGAACATATTCGACGTTGGCAGTGGTATTGTTGCCCTCTATTGCCTTCTGAGCCATAATGGTGTTATCCATATAACTGTTGGCGCACAATGCGGCATACTTCTGATAGAACTGCTGTGTGTAGATGCTGTTCTGGAGATAATCCCAGTACAGTCTCAGACGACCGGTCTCGTCGCCGTCGAGATTCTTCTCGAACTCGACAACCTTTGAAGGATCGAAAACTCCGGCATCGCTTACAAAAACAGGATTCCCTGCAACGAGAGGAGAAGGAGTGTCTCCTACAAGAAGATTCTTAAGTTCCTGCTCACCAACGGTTATGCCGGCTTCCTTCGCACTCTTGATAAACATATATTTATCGAGAAGGCTCTGCCAGGCCGCATTGCGAATCTGCTTCTGGGACTCTTCGTTCTGAACAGAAGAACCGGTAAGCAATTCGTTGATAGTGGTGTACTTGTCAACTTCTTCCTGAAAATCGGTAAAAGAAATGTTTTTCCCTGAAATCTGACCCACGTCGTACTTTGAAGACATTGAATTCATCGCCGTTTCAAGCGTACTGGGGTCGATAATGAATGACAAAAGAGCGAGGCCGATAATGATTGAAATTGCAAGGCCTGCCTTGTCGCGAAATCTTTGAAGAACCGCCATTTTATATAAAATTTTAATAAATAATCATTTGGGTTGCGAATATAGTAAAATTTTTCGTCACTTTCCGACAAAAGGACCTATAAAATTAACAGAGTCTATGATAACCGTCACAGTATCTTCGGCCGTCAAGGTATATCCGTCAAACGGATTGTGCAGGATTGCATTCTCAGCCCTGTCGTCGGAACGCATTCCGTACCCCTGCATAAACCCGGTGGGAGAAGTCATCTTGACATAACAGTCGGTCCATATCTCATGCTTTCCCTGGTCCCAGTAAAGCGTGTCGGTCTCCATCATCTCATGTTTTATCACATTCCTGATTTTCACGTTCCCGAAGGCCTGCCACACTTCCGGACGATTTCCGAATTTACTGGTTATATGCTTTGCATTATTTGAAAAAATAATTGTCTGCAGCCTGCCATCCTCAAGGTAAGAGTATATCTGCAGGCCTTTCGGAAACATTTCATAAGTGGTGGTATCGGTTTCGTATCCTTCCATCAGGTCGGCCTCTATTCTCATCGACACCTTTCCGGTCTTTGTTTCCACGGCAAACATTTTTTCAACACTTTGCAGCGCCACGTCATCCAGATTTATGTCTTCGGCACGGCCCAGTTTGCCTTTACACGAAATAACGACGAAAGCAACCGCCGAAGCAGTTGCCATCAATTTTACGATATTTGAAAACCCTTTCAAATTACTTGTTTACGCGTACGGTTGTGGTTGCTGTCATACCGTTGCAGCTGACCGTATAGCTCTTTCCTGCCGTAAGGTCATACATAAACGCATCGGCTGCCGTGGGATAATAAGCGCTGTATCTGCCTATAAGCTTGTTTGCCTCTTCGGCAAGAGAAGGATCGGCATTCTTTGCTTTCTGCAGATAATCCACTGCTACCCAATACGGTGCACGGGTCGACATTTCGTCTCCGCTACATTTTGTTCCGGCCCAGGCCATTGCAATAACCATATATGCGCTTCCGGCATTGGCATCATTGAAAGCTGCCACCTTTGAAGCCATCTGCTGAGCCCTACCAAGCATATTGTTGGCAATGCAGTATTTAGCCATTTCGAGTGAATAGTCGGAACGCTTTGAATCTTCAAGGTCTTCGTATGAAAGAGCCTCCTCCATATATTTGATAGCGTCGCTCACGTTGGACCTGGCGGCATTCATCCTGTAAAGAGCATAAGCCGAAGCGCTTGAAGGCTCCATCCTGTACATTGCAACGACTGCGCGAAGATAAAGGTCGTTTCCGGTGCAATCCTCGGCCGAGTTGAGCATACTTACTACCGTCTTTATAAGGGAAAGGTTTTCGGGATCGGCATCGAGCCTTTCGCCGAACAGCCTCTGAAGTTCGTCACAATTGGCTACCTTGCTGGTAAGGAACAGCCCCTGGGTATTTCCCTTGCACTGTGAAACAAGTTCCTTTTCCTTGTCGTCTGCGGGGACAATCTGTTCAAAAATGTCGGTATATTTCTGGTACAGGTCCATAACCTCAACGGGATCAGCCTTTCCTGCATCATACAGCTGAACAACGGAACGGAAGTCGTTTTCAAGAATTGTAGGTGTAACCTCTGCACCCAGTCTCTCTACGATTCCCGAAAGAATCTCGTGAGTCTTCTGAGGATTGTTCTTATAGTATTTTGTTGCATATACTCCCTTGTTATTGAGAGCTTTCACTGCATTCTTGGGATAGTACTGAGCCCTCTGTTCCAGAAGGTTCATAAGAGACTCAATGACTGCTTCTCTCTCTTCTGCCGAAGATGCCTTGACTGCAGAGTAATCGAGCAGGGTAGCGCCGTGAACAAACAGGTTCTCGGTTGCTGTGGGAGGACAAAGCTCGTATGCCTTCTGCCAGTTGGGAAGAGCATCGTTGTAGTTTTTCTGTTTGTAATACTCTCTGTAATAGGACAGATGCTTTACACATTCTGCGCTATCTGCTCCATAACGGCCCTGAGCCGACATTCCAGCGCTGATGAAAAGGAATGAGATAGCAAGTAAAACTGATAATTTTTTCATTTTTATTTCGGTTGTTTGATTATTCGTAGTAATGTTTTACAAACCATATGTCATACAGATTGATTCCCACTGAAGCACCAAAGAATCTTTCCCTTAAAAGATCTGCCTTGAAACAGCCTCTCTCCCCTATCTCTACCCCGACAGTGATTCCGTTATGCCAGCGGAAAACAGGAAGTGTCGCTCCGAGTGTCAATCCTACGGAAGCAATGTTGTTCCCGTTTATCTTGTAATACTCCTGATTATAATATGCACCTATCCTGTAGGAAATCTTCTTGTAATAGTACCGGATATCGTTTCTGTTAGGCGTCACCTCCAACCCTAAACGGAAAGACTGTGCCAGACAGGGTGAATAAACGTTTCCTGCAGAACTCTCAACGGCAAAAGCCTCTACTTTGTCGAAATTCGAATTGCTCCAGTCGGCACGGGTATAATCGAACTCCGCCCGTATTTTGTCGAGATAGTTTACGGCGATTCCTATTCCCTTTTCCGAAGCCAGACTCAGCCTTGTATCCAAATTGCCCAATTGCAGGGTATCCGTAACAATGGCTCCGCTTTCTGAACTTGCAGGATATATGAATCGGGTCGTCATCCCGTTAAGCTTCGTACTCAGCTGATATGTGGCTCCTATTGAAACGGCGACCTTTTTTGCAATCAACTTCTCATACTGGATTCCAACCTTGCCGGAATGAGCCGTTATCCGGCTTTCTATTTCATCTGTAAGACCGTTGTACTCCGACAGGCTGAAAGTCTGAACGTATGATTTTGCTATATGTCCGAAATAAAAATTGTACTGTGCCCCTATCGAAAGGCCTTTGACAATGTCCACAGCCAGGCTCCCGTACGCCTGATAAAGACTTCCCTGACCATACTGGGAATAACCGACATCCCCTAAAAGGCCTATGAGTCTCTGGTCTGTTTCATAGGAAACCGATTTGTATCCTACGTTGCTGTACGGTTTAATACCGGCCGTAAATGTAAGTGAACGGTATATGGGCAAGGATATGGCAATACTGCTGATATTGAAAATATCGTTGATATCGTGCTTTCCGTTATACGAAATGAGATTGTGTTTATAGGACAGGGAAAAATCGGCAAGAACAGACAATGAATCCCTTACAGTTGCAGCCGCCGGATTAACCGTATTAATAAATCTTGTATTTCTGTTGGCAATGCCGACCCCGGCCATTGTTCCGTTATAAACAGACCCCGGAGTTGTGAGATCTCCGATTCCGAATGCAGAATAAGGAGCGAATGAACTGTAAGTGCCGGCACTCTGCTGTGCAAATGCAGAAGTACAGCACGCAACGATAGCTCCAACTGTCAACAAACTATATAAGATTCCTTTTGACATACTCGTCGGTTATGATTGCAAGGCCTATCAACCCCATATTGCTGACTGCAAATATCGAGTTCTTGAGCCTTTGTGCAAAATAAATGGCGTCTCCACCGGTAAACACTACAATATTCTGAGGATACCGGCGTATGTACCCGTCAATCTCAAACATTATGCCCGAAATCACTCCGGCCTCTATCGAAGACTGCAGGGAACTGCCGGTTTTCACAATTTCAGACGGGGTATCGACAAGCGGCAGATTCTTGGCATATCTGTTAAGACTCTTGAATCTTGTACGGCATCCCAAAGAAACGTTGCCTCCTTTATATTGGCCGTCAGAATCAAGGAAATCCACGGTAAGAGTTGTTCCGAAGTCAAAAACGGAACAGGCCTTCCCCTTGAACAGAAACCTTGCCGCAATAAGTGCAACGGCCCTGTCGTAACTCAAATAATCGGGCAACTCGTGACGTCTCAGAATATTTTTGTGTTCCTGGTCCAGAATAATAAGATGGCTGCAGTTGCTCTTAAGAAAAACCTGCTCATCTTCATTCAAAGGTTTCTGGGAAGAAACAGCCATTACAAATGGTTTCTCCTTTTCAAGGACAGACTCCAAAAATTCTCTTGCCTTCTCTCCCTGGTAACGCATAGTCTTACCCAAAGTCACCCCTTGAGTCCAGGCAACCTTAATGGCAGTATTACCTATTTCAATAACCAGATTAGCCACTACTTTTTTGCGTTAACTCGCAAAAATACAAATTTTAAATCAGTTTCTCAAGACATTGAAGCGCTTTCATCAAACTGTCTATGCCGCGCGACACTGTCTTTAACCTGGAATCTGTCTGTTTCAAAGTGAAAATACCCTCGTTCTCGGTTATTCTCTGAAGAACCCTCCCGAAAATTTCGCCGTTGTAATAGGAATTGATTTGGCTGCTTACAAAGAAGCAAATAAGCATTCCGTTCTTTATGATTATTTTTTCGAAACCCAGCTTCATTCCCATATTCCTTATTTTAAGTACAAGGAACAGGTTCTCAAGTTCATCGGGAATATGTCCGAATCTGTCCTCCAGCCTTTCTTTGAAAGAATCTATCTCCCTATCACTCTTCATCGCATCTATTTGCTTGTAGATTCTTATTTTCTCGGAATTGATATCTATATAGCTGTCCGGAATCAGACATAACCTGTCTGTTTCTACGGTACAATCACACAAGAACACGCTTTTCGACTTGACGGTCTGGACTCCGGTTTCAAATCCCAATTCCTCAATGGCCTCGGCCAGAATCTTCTGATATGTTTCATAGCCCATATCCATAATATAGCCGCTCTGTTCGGCGCCAAGCAGGTTTCCTGCCCCGCGGATATCCAAATCCTGCATTGCAATGTTGAACCCGCTTCCAAGATCTGAGAATTCCTCTATAGCCTTGAGTCTCTTGCGGGCATCTTCAGTAATTGAAACCAGCGGGGGAACCACCAGATAACAGAATGCTTTTCGGTTTGACCTTCCTACCCTGCCTCGAAGCTGATGCAAGTCGCTCAATCCTATGTTCTGCGCCTGATTTATTATTATAGTATTGGCATTTGGGATGTCCAGTCCGTTTTCAATGATGGTGGTACACAGCAGAAGGTCGTAATCCCCACGGATAAAGCCCAGCATACGGTCTTCGAGTTCCGACGGTTTCATCTGCCCGTGTGCTACGCAGATTTTCATATCAGGTATAAGCCGATGGAGAATTTCCTCAACCGAAGGCAACTCCTCCACCTTATTGTGAAGGAAGAATATCTGCCCTCCCCTTTTCAGCTCGTAATCCAGGATACTCTTGATTTCTTTCTCATCGAAAAGGATAATTTCGGTCTGAACCGGAATCCTGTTTGGGGGAGGAGTGTTTATTATACTCAGGTCCCTTGCCCCGAGCAAAGAAAACTGCAGTGTCCTGGGGATGGGCGTGGCCGTCAGGGTAAGGGTATCGATATTGTGCCGGAGCTGTCGGAGCTTTTCCTTTGCAGCAACCCCGAACTTCTGTTCTTCATCTATTATCAGCAAACCCAAATCCTTGAATTTAAACTCATCTCCAAGAATCTTATGGGTTCCTATCAGAATATCTATGAGTCCTTTTTCCAAACGGTCCTTTATGTCGGAAATCTGTCCTGCAGTACGCAGACGGCTTACATATTCTACCGTACAGGGCAGGTTACGGAGCCGTTGGGAAAAAGTTTCAAAATGCTGCAAAGCAAGAATAGTTGTAGGAACCAGTACTGCAACCTGTTTTCCATCAGTTGCCGCCTTGAATGCAGCTCTTATGGCAATTTCTGTTTTCCCGAATCCCACATCTCCACAAACCAGACGGTCCATAGGGCAGCTGTCTTCCATATCGTTTTTTACTGCACGGGTGGTTTCCTCCTGATCTGGAGTATCCTCATACATAAACGACGATTCCAGTTCATCCTGAAGATAAGAATCAGCCGAATACGCAAAACCTTCGGAAGAGCGGCGCTTTGCATAAAGTTGAATAAGTTCCTTTGCAATATCCTTGACTTTGGACTTGGCCTTTGTCTTGAGAGTATCCCAGGTCTTGGACCCCAACTTGTTAATTTTAGGGATTTCCCCGTCTTTCGAACGGAATTTTGAAATCTTGTGCAAGGAATGAACCGATACAAAAACCACATCTCCATCCCTATAGGTAAGCTTTACAACCTCGTGCATCCTTCCCTTATCGTCCTTAAGACGTACAAGTCCGCCGAAAACTCCTATTCCGTGGTCGATATGCACAACATAGTCCCCTACGTTGAAAGCGTTGAGGTCGTTGACAGTTAACTGTTCACTCTTTTCTACACTGCGCCTTATGCTTACCCTATGGAACCTGTCAAATATTTCGTGGTCGGTATAACAGCAGATTTTGTTTTCATTGTCAATAAAGCCGCTGTGGATATTCTTTCCATTGACAAATTCCGGAAGAGGACAATGTTCTTCACTTAGAATGGCTTTTATCCTTTCACTCTGACTCAGTTTTTCAGAATAGATGTAAACCTTGTACGAATGTTCTATTCTCGACCGTATTTCGTTTGTAAGAAACTCAAAATTCTTATTGAATACCGGCTGAGGTGAAATCTCGAAATTTACCGTTGACAGCTCAGGCGAAAGAAGAGGTTTATCGAAGTAAACTGTCTTGAATCCGTTAAATAAAGGAAAAAACGGTTTTTCCCTGTACATATCGGAAGAGTCAAGCCATACCAACGTTTCTTTGGGTAGAATTGAAAAAATATTCTCCGTTCCCCCGGCGGAAACCGACTCTGAAACTATTTCAGCTTCTTCCTCCGATGACACTGAAAGCTGGGTGTTACAGTTGAAAACATTTATCTTTTCAATCTCGTTGCCCCAGAATGATATTCTGTATGGATTGTTGTTCAGAAAAGAGAATACATCCACAATCGACCCTCTTATGGAATATTGTCCCGGTGCAGATACAAAATCCACCTTCTCGAATCCGAGTTCATAAAGCCTGTGAATAATTTCATCGTGAGTTATTTCATCTCCCTTATTTATCTTGAATGAACTCTTTCCTATAACTCCTGTCGAAGGAACGGATTCTTCGAGAGCCTCGGGATACGTTACCAGAGTTAAAAATTCTCCCTTCCGGTATTCCGCTATTTTTTTTATTGCAGATGTTCTCTGTACACCTATCGAAGATTTATAATTACTCTTCTCCACTCCCCTTCCCGATGCTGGAAGAAAAAAAACGGAATCCCCTTCTATGATAGAATAAAGGTCGGAAGCACAGTATTGAGCTGAATCTGAATCAGGAAGAACTATCAGATTCAGACCTTTATATCCAACCTCACTGTAAACAAACCAGCGCGCCGACAAAAAAAGACCTGAACAATAAAGAACCTTCTCTTTTTCTATTCTTTTTTTAAGTTCAGAAGAAGATTTTGAACTTATCTGCATTTTCTGTTGAAAATTATGTTTATAACCTGTTGATAAATCTGTTTATATATTTAAATTTCAGTTGATAAGTTTTTCTTAAAAAGTTATCAATAACTTATCAATGGGTTATCAACACTTTATTAATAATTTATTAAGCCTTTAAATATTTAACTATAAATAACTTAAATAAGTTATTAACATATTGACAATATATACAACAATAACAATAATCTTAATTTAAATCTTTATATTTGTAATAATCTGTTTTAAAAATTAAAGTCGATTAATTTTAACGTTAAAATTACAAATGTCCGATTTCGATCCTCACAGTTTAAGTGAAAGCAAAGATAAGGATTTAGAGGGAATTATCCGTCCACAAGGGCTCGATGATTTTACGGGACAGAATGAAATTGTCTCAAATCTTGAAATCTACATCAAAGCGGCAAAAATGCGCGGAGAATCTCTCGACCACACTCTGTTCCACGGTCCCCCTGGTTTGGGTAAGACAACACTTGCGCATATTATTGCCAATGAAATGGGTGTGAATATGAAAATAACCTCCGGTCCCGTACTCGATAAACCAGGAGACCTTGCAGGCCTTCTTACATCGCTCGAGGAGGGGGATGTACTTTTCATAGATGAAATTCATCGTCTTTCCCCTGAAGTTGAAGAATATCTTTATTCTGCAATGGAGGATTATGTAATAGATATAATGATAGATAAAGGACCGGGGGCAAGGTCGGTGAGGATATCTCTGAATCCTTTTACTCTTGTAGGTGCAACTACCCGCAGCGGTTTGCTTACCGCTCCCCTGAGGGAACGTTTCGGTATAAACTGTCCTTTGGAATATTACGATTATAAGGAACTTATAAGAATAGTGGAGAGGAGCGCATCTATACTTAAAATAGAAATAGATACCGAGGCCGCTAAAGAAATAGCTATGAGAAGTCGCGGAACTCCGCGAATAGCAAATGCGCTGCTAAAGAGAGTAAGGGATTTCGCCCAGGTTAAGGGTAACGGAAAGATAGATTTGGAAATAACCAGATTCGCTCTGGATAAATTAAAGATAGATACCAGAGGACTTGATTCTATAGACAATAAAATTTTAAGGACTATCATCACTACTTTCAAAGGTGGCCCTGTAGGAGCAAACACTATAGCTACGGCAATAGGCGAAGATCAGGGAACATTCGAGGAAGTTTATGAACCGTTCCTTATAAAGGAAGGATTTATAGTAAGAACCCAAAGAGGCAGGATTGCGACCGACCTCGCTTATTCTCACCTTGGATTTGAATCTTATAAAAGACCTGAAGATGAAAACACACTTTTTTAGTACCGTAATATTTATTGTTCTTTTGAATACGGTAAATTCATTTGCCTGTACATCCGTCATTGTTTCTGCAAAGGTTACCGCAAACAGATGTCCCATAATGATAAAAAACAGGGATACCGGAGAGTTGAACAACAGGATAGAGTATTTTAACGGCCCCGTTTATTCATTCATAGGACTGGTGAATTCTCCATATAACGGAAATGGAGAAGTCTGGAGTGGAACCAACAGTGCCGGATTCAGCATTATGAACACAGCTTCCTATAATATAAAGGAGGAAGACGGTGTTTCATATTCTGAAATGGACAAGGAAGGAGAGGTAATGTACAAGGCACTTGGAGTTTGCCGCAATTTGAAGGATTTTGAATATTTTCTCGATACGCTTTCCAAACCATATCTTGTAGAATCTAATTTCGGAGTGATAGATGCTTTTGGAGGCGCCGCCTATTACGAAGTGAATAATTACAAGTGGATAAAATACGATGTAAACGAGCAGGCCGACGGATACAGGGTTGTAACTAATTTCAGCGAATCGGGAAGAGAGGAAGATTATGAAGGATGGGAAAGATACCTCACTGCAAGTGATTTTATGAAAAAACTTCCTAAGAACAGAGAAGGGAAATACGACATAGACCACAATACTCTCTTTAACGGCTTATCCAGGTCTTATAGTCATAAATTGCTTGGAATTGAAAACCTTAAGGATGCAAAATATGCCGTGGATCAGGATTTTATACCACGCAAGAGTACATCGGCATCGGTAGTTATAGAAGGTGTTCAGGAAGGAGAAAATCCGAAATATACGGTTATGTGGACCATTCTCGGATATCCGGCCTGTTCGGTAGCCATTCCCCTTATGACCTGGGACTGTGACATTGTCCCTTACTATATGAAGAAGTCTGGCGACTCAAACAATTCCATTCTTTGCGACAAGGCTCTACAAATCAAAAACAACTATGTGTTTGATTTGAAAATAAGCAACGGAAACAAATATTTTAATGCCGAAAACGTTTACAAACTCATAGAATGTTCCCATAAGGCTGAAAAAGCCATAAACTCCGATTTCAATACTCTGTTATGCAGACTCAGAGAAGGGAGGGTAAAAGAAGAGGATTTTAAGGAAACTTATTTTAAGGCAACGGAAGGCTATTTCAGAAAGTACCTTTCTGCCTTTGCTTCTTATCTTAAAAATGACTAAAATTGTAAGATTTTTGAACTATATTCCAAAACATAATGTCAGATAAATTAATATCCAAAATTCCCGAAGGACCTTTGTCGGAGAAATGGAGCAAGCGTAAAGCCGACATCCATCTCGTAAGCCCTAACAACAAGCGCAAGCTTGAAATAATTGTAGTAGGTACCGGTTTGGGAGGTGCTTCTGCAGCAGCTTCTCTCGGTGAGCTGGGTTACAACGTAAAGGTATTCTGTATAAGCGATTCTCCCCGTAGAGCGCATTCCATTGCCGCTCAGGGCGGTATCAATGCAGCCAAGAACTATCAGAACGACAACGATTCCGTTTATCGTCTGTTCTACGACACAATCAAAGGCGGTGACTACCGTGCACGTGAGGCAAACGTTTATCGTCTTGCCGAGGTAAGCGCCGCAATTATCGACCAGTGTGTTGCTCAGGGTATTCCCTTTGCCCGTGAATACGGCGGATACCTTGCCAACCGTTCATTCGGTGGAGTGCAGGTAAGCCGTACTTTCTATGCCCGCGGACAAACCGGTCAGCAGCTTCTTCTTGGAGCGTACGCCTCCCTCAACAAGGAAATAGCAGCAGGGACCGTAAAGTCTTATCCCCGTCACGAAATGCTTGACCTTGTAATCGTAAACGGAGAAGCAAAAGGTATAATTGCACGGAATCTTGTTACCGGACAAATCGAGAGGTTTGGAGCTCACGCCGTTGTAATTGCAACAGGAGGATATGGAAATACGTATTTTCTCTCAACCAATGCTATGAATTCCAACGGATCCGCAGCAATGCAGTGTTACCGTAAGGGAGCCTATTTCGCAAATCCCTGTTTTGCTCAGATTCACCCCACCTGTATTCCCGTACACGGAGATCAGCAGTGCAAACTTACACTTATGAGCGAGAGTCTCCGTAACGATGGACGTATTTGGGTACCTAAGAAAAAGGAAGACGTAGAGAAACTTCGCAAACACCAGATAAAGGCATCCCAGATTGCCGAAGAGGATCGCGACTATTATCTCGAACGCAGGTATCCCGCATTCGGAAACCTTGTACCCCGTGACGTTGCGTCGCGCGCAGCAAAGGAAAGATGTGATGCAGGGTTCGGTGTAAATGAGACGGGACTTGCAGTATTTCTCGATTTCAAGGATGCAATTGCAAGACTCGGGCATCAGAAGGTAGCCGAGCGTTACGGAAATCTTTTCGAAATGTATGAGAAAATCACGGCATCTTCTCCTTGGGAAGAGCCTATGATGATTTATCCCGCTATCCATTATACTATGGGTGGTATCTGGGTAGATTACGATCTTCAGACAACAATTCCCGGACTTTATGCGATAGGTGAAGCAAACTTCTCCGACCACGGTGGAAACCGCCTTGGAGCATCTGCCCTTATGCAGGGACTTGCCGACGGTTATTTCGTATTACCTGTAACAATAGGCGATTATCTTTCAAAGAAATTTGCCGAACCCAAGACCGATACTACCACCAAGGAATTCATCGATGCCGAAAAAGCCGTTCAGCAGCGTATCGACCGCCTGTTTGCCATAAAGGGAACAAAGAGTGTGGATTCTTTCCATAAGAAACTTGGTCTCATAATGTGGGAATATGTTGGAATGGCCCGCGAAGAAGAAGGACTCAAGAAAGCCATTAAGGAAATCAAGGTTCTTAAGGAAGAATTCTATCAAGATGTACTTGTCCCGGGAACACAGTATGAGTTCAATCAGGAACTTGAAAAAGCTCTCAGGCTCGAAGACTTCTTTGAAATCGGAGAACTTATGGCTTACGATGCCCTTAACAGAAGGGAATCCTGCGGCGGACACTTCCGTGTCGAAAGCCAGACCGAGGAAGGTGAGGCAAGACGTGACGATGCAAACTTTATGTACGTAGCGGCCTGGGAGTATAAGGGAAAGGATACCGAACCCGAACTTCACAAGGAACCTCTCAAGTATGAGTTTATTGAGGTAAAGACCAGAAATTATAAAGACTAAGACAATGGAATTCAACTTAAAGATATGGCGTCAGAAAAACGCCAAGGCAAAAGGACATTTCGAGACCTATCATATTTCTGGTATCGAAGAGGATGCTTCCTTCCTTGAAATGCTCGATATTCTCAATGAGCAGCTCATTACCGAAGGCAAGGATCCCGTAGCAGTTGACAAGGGATGCCAGAGCAGCGGTCCCGTATCTTTCGACCACGATTGCCGTGAAGGTATATGCGGAGCCTGCTCGCTGTATATCGACGGCCGTGCACACGGTCCCGACGACCATGTAACCACCTGTCAGCTGTTTATGCGTCACTTCAAGGATGGAGCTACCATTACAGTAGAGCCTTGGAGAAGCGCAGCTTTCCCTGTAATCAAGGACCTTGTAGTCAACCGCGGGGCATTCGACCAGATTCTTCAGGCCGGAGGTTTCATATCTGTCCGCACCGGGGCCGCCCAGGATGCAAACAACATTCTCATTTCACACGACAAGGCTGAGGAAAGTATGGACGCGGCAGCCTGTGTTGGTTGCGGTGCTTGCGTAGCTACCTGTAAAAACGGCTCTGCAATGCTTTTCGTAGCTGCCAGGGTAAGTTCTCTTGCACTGCTGCCGCAGGGAAAGATTGAAGCCAAGAAGAGGGCCAAGGCAATGGTTGCAAAAATGGACGAACTCGGATTCGGTAACTGTACCAACACCCGGGCCTGTGAAATGGAATGTCCAAAAGGTATTTCAGTTGCCCATATAGCCCGCCTGAACCGTGAGTTCCTCAAGGCTAAATTCAGCGACTAATACAGAAAATTATTGAAGGGATATCTTCCCGCGTGAATCTCCGAGACCATCTTATAGATGTCGTCCCGGAGTTTTTCTATGCCCGTACGATTCTTGGCCGATATGAATATGCAGGGTGTCTTCTCTCTGGCTATCCAGCTGTTCTTGAGTTCTTCAAGAGTAATGTTTTCCTTTCCCTTCGGTTCAAGTGAAAACTTGTCATACGGGACACAGGTATAGGAATCGATTTTGTTGAATACTACGTAAACAGGTTTATTGGCGGCCCCTATATCCTTAAGTGTCTTTTCTACCGTTTTCATTTGGTCTTCGAAGTCGGCTGCGCTGATATCCACTACGTGCAGGAGAATATCGGCCTCTCTAACCTCATCAAGCGTGCTTTTAAAGGCTTCTATGAGTTCTGTAGGGAGTTTACGTATAAATCCTACGGTGTCACTCAACAGAAAGGGCACATTGCCTATCACTACCTTTCTTACCGTAGTGTCCAAAGTGGCGAAAAGCTTGTTCTCCGCGAAGACATCCGACTTCGAGAGCATATTCATAATGGTGCTTTTGCCAACGTTCGTGTATCCAACCAGAGAAAGTCGCACCAGGGAGCCACGGTTGCTGCGCTGAACGGCCATCTGCCTATCCACTTTCTTCAGCTGTTCCTTGAGGCGCGAAATTCGCTCCTTGACTATACGGCGGTCTATTTCTATCTGGGTTTCACCCATACCTCCGCGGGTTCCCATTCCTCCCCTCTGCCTCTCCAGGTGGGTCCACATTCCCGCAAGTCTTGGGAGAATATAATTATAATGAGCCAGTTCCACCTGCATTTTAGCATAGGACGTTTTGGCTCTTTGTGCAAAAATCTCAAGAATAAGGCTTGTACGGTCTATTACAGCGGCACATTTAACAACCTTTTCGATGTTACGCTGCTGCATTCCGGTAAGTTCGTCGTCGAAAATCACGTAATTGATGGCATTCTCTTCGACATAGGCGGCAATTTCTTCGAGTTTTCCGCTCCTTATGTATGTTCCTTTGTCGGGACGGTCCACCCGTTGGAAGAATTTCCTATCCCCTTCCACACCGGCGGTCAATGCAAGGAATTCCAGTTCGTCAAGGTATTCGAGGACCTTTCGTTCATCATCCTCTTGCTTAATGATACCAACAAATACTGCTTTTTCTATCGGTTTCTGAGTCATTTGCGTAAAAAAGAGACCGACAAGGATTTACTCCGTCGGCCTCTGTTATTATTTTATTTGATTATCTCAACTGGAAGATAACGGGGAAGGTGTATGTTACCGGAACGGTACGGTCGCGCTGCTTTCCGGGCGTCCACTTGGGAGATGTACCTACAACGCGTACAGCTTCCTTGTCCAAGAGGGGATCGACGCCGCGAAGAACCTTGATTTTACCGATTTGCCCGTCCTTACCTACTGTGAACTGAAGAATTACACGTCCCTGAACACCGTTTTCACGGGCAGTCTCGGGATAGTTGAGATGCTCTCCAACCCATTTTGAGAAAGCGACGGTAGGATCCTTGCCCATAAACTTAGGCTTTTCCTCTACAATGGCGAAAGGTACGTCGGCCTCTTCCACTTCTTCATCGTCGATATCGCCTGCAATATAGTCCTTAAGTTCTACACCGAGATTTGCATCATCTTCGAGGTTCAGGATATTGTCGTCGACCTTAATGTTGTCGTCAACAATATCAATCTGGTCTGACAAAAGGGGAATGTCGGGAACTTCCGGAGGAGGTGGAGGGGTTTCCTGAGTGATGGGAATCATTTCCTCCTCTTCAACTGCAACCGCTTCTGCCTGCATTGTGGACTCCTTTTTGTCGCGGCTGGTGTACTCAAAAGCACCGAACACTATGAGAAGAGCAATAACGAAACCTATTTCCGTGAATAGGAGCCGCCTGTTCTCCAGGTTCGCTTTTTCTGATTTCTTAATTTCCATATTGTGGTTTATTTATTAGTCTATTCGAGTCTCAAAGATAGAAAGAATAATTACAAAATCCAATTTTTTGATTTATTAGTTGTAATTTTGCATAAAATCGGGAATTCAGGAAAAATGATAAGGTACGACAGGCAGGATACATCTTTCGTGTTCAAAGAGCGGAGGTTAAACAACAGATGGCTTAAAAGCGTTGCCGCAAACGAAGGAAAGAAAATAGGTCAGATAGCTGTTGTTTTCTGCTCCGACGACTATCTTCTTCAGATTAACCGTCAGTTTCTCAATCACAGTTATTACACCGACATAATAACCTTCGACTATTGCGAAGGAAATGTCCTTAGCGGAGATCTGCTGATAAGTGTGGACAGCGTCAGGGACAATGCCGGGCATTACGGAAGCAGTTTCGATGAAGAACTGCACCGCGTAATAGTGCACGGACTGCTTCACCTCATAGGGTATGACGACCATACCCGAAAAGACCAAAAGCAGATGAGGGCAAAGGAAAACGAATATCTATGCAGCAGAAATACGATGTCATTGTAATCGGAGGCGGACACGCCGGGTGCGAGGCGGCAATGGCCGCAGCGACTATGGGAAGCAGAGTCCTGCTCATATCAATGGATTTGAGAGGGTTTGCCCGAATGTCCTGTAATCCTGCTGTCGGAGGAATAGCTAAAGGGCAGATTGTCAGGGAGATAGATGCTCTTGGAGGATGGATGGGACTGGTCACTGATGCCTGTACCCTGCAATTCCGGATGCTTAATCGCAGCAAGGGACCGGCAATGTGGAGCCCGCGCGCTCAATGCGACAAAGTGAAGTTCTCTCAGGTATGGAGAAAAATTCTTGAAAAGAATCCGAACGTGGATATCTATGCCGACTCAGCAACTCAGTTCATATTTGAGGGCAACAGGGTAACGGGAGTAAGAACCCTTACGGGAGCCGAGTTTGAAGCCGGTGCGGTAATACTGAGTGCAGGAACTTTCCTTGGCGGAAAACTCTTCATCGGAAGAACCTGCTTCGAAGGGGGAAGGATAGGGGAACTGTCGTCCTACGGACTCACCGAACAACTTAAAAGTATGGGAATCCTCACCGGAAGGATGAAAACGGGCACTCCTCCGCGAATAGATATATCATCAGTTGATACAGAGAGACTTATAAAACAATATGGAGATGAAAATCCGGAACGTTTCTCTTTTCTTCCAACACCTTCTTCGGTTCAGGAAGGAAGGCCTCAGATGCCCTGCTATATACTTCACACAAATGAAAAGGTTCACGAAGTGTTGAGGACCGGGTTTGAAGACTCTCCCCTGTTTACCGGAATGATTTCGGGGAAGGGCCCCAGATATTGCCCCAGCATAGAGGACAAACTGCGGGTGTTCCCGGATAAGGATTCTCACCAGCTTTTTCTGGAACCGGAAGGAAAGGATACAACGGAATACTATCTCCAGGGGTTCTCTTCTTCCCTACCCCTCAAGACTCAACTGGAGGCTCTTCATTCTATTGTCGGCTTGGAAAACGCCAAGATGTTCAAGCCTGCCTATGCTGTTGAGTATGATTATTTTGACCCGTCTCAGCTGAAGCAAAGCCTTGAATTGAAGGATATTGACGGGCTGTTTATGGCCGGGCAGGTGAACGGCACAACCGGGTACGAAGAAGCCGCGGCGCAGGGAATAGTGGCCGGAATAAACGCCCATCTTGCAATACAAGGGAAAGAGCCGTTTATTTTGAACAGGGATGAGGCTTATATTGGAGTCCTCATAGACGATCTTATTACCAAGGGGGTGGATGAACCCTACAGAATGTTCACTTCCCGCGCAGAGTACCGGATACTTCTCAGGCAGGACAATGCCGACCTTCGGTTAACCGAAAAATCCTTCAGAACAGGTCTTGCAACAGAAGAAAGGTTAGCGATAACAGAGCAGAAATACAAACAGGCGCAACGGCTTAAGGAATTGTGTGAAAACACAAATCTGACAGCAAAAAATGTTAATTCATACCTTCAGGATGCGGAATCGGCGCCATTGACAGACTCAAAGAAAATCGCGGAAGTTGCCCTTAGGCCTGAAGTTTCCCTTCAAGCCCTTCTTCAAATTGTTCCACGTGGAACATTCGAAAATTACAATGTCTCTTTGCCTATAGAAGATAAAGTTGTAGAGTCGGTAGAAATTGACCTCAGATATAGCGGGTATATTGAAAGGGAGCGTCAGCTGGCAGAAAAGATAAGAAGGCTGGAAGAACTCAAAATACCAGGGGATTTCGACTTTGACAGAATTCAGGGCCTTACAATAGAGTGCCGTCAGAAATTTAAAAAATACAAGCCCGGGACTATAGCCCAGGCTTCAAGAATTTCAGGGGTCTCCCCTGCCGATATTTCAGTCCTGTTGGTTTATTTTGGCCGTTAGAGCGTTTGCAGGGCAGTTTTTATAAGCTGCTCAACCTTTGCTTCGGGGTTGTCTTTAATAATTTTCTGCAGAACCTTGCTAATGGCAGCCTTGTTGAATCCAAGCATTTGAAGCGCAGAGGAGGCTTCTTCTACCACAGCGTTCCTTTCGCTTGCAAACAGAACCGAGCCGGAGTCTGTCCCCTCCCCTTTTATGAGCTTGTCTTTTAATTCGAGAATCAGGCGCTGCGCGGTTTTTATTCCAAGTCCTTTTATGCTTTTGATTTTAACCACGTCCTCGGCCAGGATTGCCTCTCTGATTTCGTCGGATGACATAGACGACAGCATCATTCTTGCCGAAGCTGCACCCATACCGCTGACTCCGGTTATTAGACGGAAAAGTTCCCTCTCGTCTTTGCTTGAAAATCCGTAATCGACAGAACTCCCGTCTCTTGTGTTCACCTGAGTCTGGATAAATACGACAGATTCTTGTTTTCCTTCGAATCCCTGATAACTTTGAAGGGAGATTTCGCTTATATAGCCTACTCCCCCGCTCTCAACTACAACCTGTGTCGGAGTCAGTTCGGTTATTTTTCCTTTTATATAGTCAATCATATTCGCAAAAATACATAGAATTTGTTAATTTTGTGTTCCTTATACGGTAAAATGACTATTGAAGAACTAAGGCAGGAATTTCCGTCTCTTCGTGCATCTGTAAACGGACGTCCGCTTGTCTATCTCGACAACGCGGCTACCGCAATGCGTCCCCGTTCCGTGATCGAAAAGTGGAATGATATTGTTGTAAACAAGAATTCCAATATATACAGGGCGGTTCACACGACAGCCGCACTGGCGACGGCAGAAGTTGAGGCTGCAAGAGAATGCGTAAGGAACTTTATAGGCGCTGAAAGCACCAAAGAAGTAATATTCACTTCCGGAGCCACCGCTTCTCTCAATCTGCTTGCTTTCTGTATTGGGGAGGCCTTCATACACCAGGGCGATGAAATAATAGTTTCTGCCGCAGAGCATCACGCCAATATAGTTCCCTGGCAGATGATGTGTCAGAGGCGTGGAGCAAAACTAAAGGTGCTTCCGGTGAACGAGAGGGGAGAGTTGTGCATAAACAGTTTGCAATCTCTCATAACTCCGCGTACAAGAATCGTAAGCGTAGCCCATATATCCAATGTTCTTGGAATAGTTAATCCAATCGGGGAAATTGCAGACATTTGCCACAGGAACGGAGTTCTGCTGGCAGTGGACGGAGCACAGGGGATAGTTCACTGTAACGTAAACGTCAAGGCCCTGGACTGTGATTTCTATGCATTTTCCGGTCATAAGATATATGCCGCCCCGGGCACAGGAGTCTTATACGGGAAGGAGAAACTGCTGAATGAATTACCTCCGTATATGGGTGGGGGAGAAATGATAGAGAACGTTAAATGGGAGGGTACCACCTATGCGGGACTCCCTTATAAGTTCGAGGCCGGCACTCCAAACCTGGCCGGAATACCCACCTTTATTCCTGCTATAGAAATGGCCATTGCAATGCGGTGCAAACAGGTTTTCGACAACGAAAGGGGAGTAGTGGACTATATCCTCGGCGAATTCGTAAAAGATAAGGGAATAAGGCTTTTCGGAAACCCTGCGAACAGGGAGGAAAAGATTCCGCTGTTCTCCATATCGGTTGAAGGAGTACATCACGAAGATCTCGCCCTCATAATGGACAAAATGGGAATTGCCTTGAGATCGGGGCAGTTGTGCGCCGAACCTCTTATGGATTCCTGCGGAGTAACCGGTATGCTAAGGGCGTCATTTGCCGCGTACAATACGATTGAAGAGGCGCAGTATTTTATTAATTCGCTCCACAGGGCCATAGATATATTAAGGTGATGTTGAGTTTACAGGAAGCTAAAGCCAGAGTACTGGAAGATTTTTCGATGTATGACCAGTGGCTGGACAAATACGAATATCTTATAGAATTGGGAAAGAACCTTGCTCCTTTCCCGGAGGAGTACAAAACCGATGACAGGCTTATAAAGGGCTGTCAGTCAAGGGTATGGCTCCATTGTGAAAAACAGGACGGGCGGTTATGGTTCTCGGCCGACAGCGACGCCATAATAACCAAGGGCATAATATCGCTGCTTATAGGCGTTTATTCGGGAAGGACTCCGCAGGAGATTTCTTCCGACGATTTTGCCTTCGTAGAAGAACTCGGGCTTAGGGAGAATCTTTCTCCTACAAGGGCCAACGGCCTGGTATCGATGATAGCTACTATTAAAAAAACAGCCGGCGATGAACAATGATGTCCTTACACCCGAAGATGTAAAAGAGCTTTCTCCTCTCTACGACGCGGTGGTTTTAGCTCTGAAGCAGGTTTATGACCCCGAAATTCCGGTGAACATATATGACTTGGGCCTTATCTATGAGTTAAAGATAGATAAGAGCCGGGACGTTTACATAAAAATGACTTTCACCGCCCCGAACTGTCCTATGGCAGACGAAGTGATGGCCGAGGTTAAACACGCCGTTGAACTAACTCCCGGAATCAACTCCTGTAATATCGAGCTGGTCTTTGAACCTGCCTGGGACCAGAGTCTTTTGAGCGACGAAGCTCGGATAGCTTTGGGATATGACCCTCTCGAAGATTAGAAACGACGACGCCCTTGTCCTAGCTCTCGGAAGTAATCTGGGGGATAGGGGAGAGTATATAAATAAGGCGCTGGAAGCTTTGGAAGAAGCCTTCGGTACGCCTGTTGTTGTTTCGCAAATAATTGAAAATCAAGCAGTTGGGTTTACTGGCCCGGATTTTCTCAATTGCATAGCCGAATATAGGAACGTACGGTGCCATCCGCACGAAGTGCTTGAAATCTGCAAGAAAATAGAAAGGCAGCTGGGAAGAACGGATAGTCCGGAGTATGGGGAGGACGGCGGCAGGATTTATCATTCCCGCTGCATTGACATAGATATTCTTTTTTACGGCAATATGGTTGTCGATGCCCCTGATTTGAAAATCCCGCATCCGGGAGTGTATTCCCGAACTTATTTGCAGGACCTCTTGTCGGAGTTGCGCGGACGCGAGTGACTCGCGTATTGCGCAAAGTCGGCTATACATTAAAGAGGAAATGCATTGAATAAAAGCTATTTCTTTTAGTATCAATCATTTGCGTTGTATTAAAATTGTACCGGGGACAAAATAGGGCCAAAAGGTACAAAAAACCGCGGGAAATTTGGAGGGTGTAACAAGTTCGGCAAGGCCAAAATTTCTCCATATCCGCGCGGCTTTGTGCAAAGGTAATAAATATTTTTAATCTTCCGCCCCTATTACATCATTTAAGGCCAGCAATCGTAAAATATTAGCTTGTTAGAAAAGAAAGCCGCACCGCAAAGGGGATTTGCTGCAAATCCTTATTTGTGGCGCGGTTTCTCATTGATACCGGGATAATATCAATATCCCTGGTTTTTGCTTGTTAGTTCTGCGCTTATGCTGGCAATTTCAATATAAGGCAAAAAATCTATTTCCATTTTGGCCGTTCCCCCAAACCTGGTAATTATCCCCTCCGGCCTTTCATCAAAATTAAAATAGCATTTGCCCGCGCGCTGTATTGTTGCAATCTGGCATTTGTCCCCGGCTTTGTTTACTGCAAATATCTTTGCCGCGTCAAATTTCTGGGAGGCGCTAAACTGCAAAAAGATTTCTTCCCTTACGGCCTCAAAAGCCTCATTAAATACTTTCTTAATCATAGGCCGGGCGTTTAGTCAATTTCCGGGTAAGGGGTAATAAACGGCCTTTCTGCATAATGATAGCGCACCTTGTTGCACTCATTTGGAAAGAGCTTTGCAAATTCAGCTTGCGACATATCCCCCAGCAATGATTTTAGCTCAATTTCCGGGATGCCCGCGCGGTTGTAAAAATGCGGCCTTTCCGCTTTCCTGGCCGGGATGCAATACGAAACGAAAGCGCGCCAAATAATCCCCTTTGAGGTAAGGGCCAGGCCGTTTGAAACGAAAAGGCTATTTGCACAATAAGCCCAATTGCATAACCCTGCGGCCTCTTTCCCCGCTGGGCTTGTAATCGTTTCGCAAAAGTCCTTGCGGGCTTGTTCCAGGGCTATTGCGGCGGTCTGCATTGCTTGAAGCTTTTCAATAAAAGCCTTTTCCGCCTCATTGTCCGCGGTAATCGTGCAAAAATCCTCAATAAGGGCCTTTGCTTTGTCTGCAATGATTGTTACCCCATCCCGGCCAATAGAAAGCGCACCTATACGCAAAAGGGCCTCAATATCGCCGGAAATTGTAAAGCCCATAACGCCCGCTATTTCTGCGCTTTTGTTCATTTCCACAATTTTGCGGTTAAGCCTTATTTCTTCGGTTAGAATATCCGAATAGCCGCTTTCTTGCGTTGAATATTCCCCATAGCCGCAATATATCTGCAAGCGCTTTGCTTCGTTTTCGCGGATAAGCTGGCAAAAATACGCCTTTAAGGCTGTGTTCTGGGAAAGAGCCCAAGCAAAATTTGTGCACCATACCGCGCCGGGATAAATGCCCTTGACTAATTGCCCGGTTTTTGTCAAGTAATCCGCCGCGCCTTGCAAGCTTCTTTCAAGCCTCTGGCGCAATTTTTCGTTTGTGAAAATCTTTTCTGGTTTCATAGCTAAATACTTTTCTTTGCTTTGTTTCGCATTTCTGCAATTGTATCAACGTGCTTGCGCTTCTGGGCGCGTTCAATAGGTGTAAGCCCCGCGCGCTTTAGTGTTTCCCCAGACAATCCGGGCTCATTGCCGCGGGAGGCAATACATTTAATATCTTTATCCTTTTCCATATCAAAAAACTCTTAAAAATCAATCTTTTACGGCAAAAATTGCCAAAGTTCCGAAAATTCAAAAAATTGCTTACGTTTAAGCGAGAGTGGGGGCGGGGTACAATCAAGCACACCCCCTCTTAAAAAAGCCCCCCGGGGTTTATGTTGGTTGTCTTATTCTCATAATACTCAATTACTTTTGTTTCTTGCTTATGCTGTTATTTGCTATTGTCTTTTTATCCTCTTTGGTATCCCAGCCCTCATAATACTCAAACATTGCCTTTATTTCTTGCTCAATTGTAAGCGGTTTTTTAGCCCGTTTTTTGTGCTTTTCGGCATATTGTATATAAGCCGCTATCAATGCACACACAAGGGCGCAAGAGCCATTAAAGCCGCCTTTGTCCGCAAGTGCGTTTAATCCGTTGTAGTCCGTTTCGGACAAAGAAAGATTTAGCCGCTTGCGGTTGCTCATAGTACAATATTATCAAAATCGTGCTTGCCTATTTCCTGGCGGGCTATATAGAAAAAAGTTCCTATCTGGGTTTTATATTCCCGGTGTCGCAATAGGTCGTTATATTTATTGTCCGTTTCCTGGTAATCATACCCCGTATATATTGCGCTTATGCGGTGCGCGTAATCCCGGCCAGCTTCCCCAAACGTTGAGGCCAGGGCGGAAATGATACGCACCCAATCGGCGTAACTTTCCGTTATATCCCATTTGTTGAGTTCGCAAGCGGAAATAACGGCCTCAACTTTGGCGGCGGTTTCGGTTGCGTCAAGTTCCCGGCCCAGGGCTTCCCGTGTTGTGTGTTCGCGTTCCGGCAAAGTGTATGCATACGGCTGGGCCGCGGTGTTTATATAGGGGTTATCATCATACGAAACAAAACGTTTGAAAGCTATATTGCTGCAAGCTGCGTCCAGGGTTAAGCCGCCTTTCTCAAAGTCCGCCGCCAGCGCTCTATAATAGTCTTTGTATTTGCCGGGGTCTTTGATAGGAATAATAAGAAAGTAGCCCGCACCGCTGCAAGAGTGGCCGCAATATGCGACATAAGGCAAGCGGGATATTTCGGCCTTTAGGTCAAAGCCCGCCAGGGCCGTATTTATTCCCTTTTCCGGCTTATAGTCAAGGTCTGCACAAAGAAAGCCGCTGGGATTGATTAGCCCGGCCCGGGAAACGTGCCCAAACGTTCCGCCTGGCGTTATGCAAGGCAAATTATCTTTAAGGGCCTGGCGCTTTTGCGGGTCTTTTTCAGCCCTCAAGGCTTCAATTTTTTTCCTCCATTTGCGCGAAACAAGAGCCGCACCAAGGGAAATATTTTCTATTTCGCTATCATCCGCGCTTGCGTTTGGTAACAAGGAAATTTGCGCTTTAAATAGTGTATTCATAGGCTTTTTTGAAATATACGACATACGACAAAAGCACGACAAAATGCGACATTGTCGCAAAAGCGGTAAATATTATACGACATACGACAAACCCCCTATATATAGGGGTGTTGTTGTGTCGTATATTACCGCAATTATTTTGGCTGTTAAATATCATCTTCCTCCGTTTCATCAATTCCAGGCATACAAAAACTATAATAGCACTTGCGGCCCTCTTGATATTGAAATAGTATGTTTGCATCCCTGGCCTCTTTTATTGCCCTTTGCGCCTGGCGTGTGCTGCATCCCTGGGCCTCCGCGTATCTTTCCGCAAGTTCCCCGGCTGTCTGGGTTTCGGCCTCTTTGAATAGTTCCGCAAATCTGGCCCGGCTTTCTTCCCTGGCCCGGCTTATAGCCTCAACGGCTGGCGCTATCTTGAAATCATCCGCAAAAGAGAAAGAGAAAGGCGGCACGGGTGCAAAACGGCTAAAGGGCTGCGATACCTGGGCCGCGTCCCCCTCTTTGTTTACCTGGTATATTTCGGCGCTCTTTTGCTGCATAATAGCGCCCAGGTGTCCGCGGGCCTCATTATCCCTTTTGTTGGTATGAATAAGCCCCAGAATAGCCGCGCCGTATTTTTCCGCGTATGCTTCAAGCTGGCGCACAACGTCCCGGCTTTTTTCTTCATCATTAAACGCCTGGCACAAATCCACAACGCCGTCAAGTAAAACAAAATCGGCCTTGTTTTCTTCTATTGCTTGCAATGTAGCCGCCAGGGCCTCCGCTGGGCCTCCAAATCCGCGCAAGGTTACAACTTTGAGGCGTTCCGGCTGCGCGTCAAGTTCCGCCATTGATAGCACGGCGCGGGCTTTCTGGCGCAAGGTTTCTTTGTCTTGTTCCGTATCAATCCATAATACGGCCAAATCCTCCCGGCTGGCGGTTATGCCTATATATTCCCCTTTAAGGGCTGCGACAATCAAGGCCAGGCCCGCCGCGCTCTTTCCGGCTTTCTTTGTTCCTTGTAGGGTGTGGAGGTTAGCCCGTGCGATAAGCCCGTATTTGCCGCCCAGGGTAAAAAGAAAATCTATTGGCGTATCTTCCCCGGCAATATCCAAATAAGGCACGGCGCGCCCGGTTTCCTGGGTTGCTTCGTGTATAGGAATAAGCGAAATATTTATTTGCTTTCCTGGTTTCATTATTTCAAGGGATTTGCAGCGCAATAGGCGGCGGCTTTCTCCGCTTGTTCCGCCTGGGTTGGTACAACTTGAAGCCGGGCCGCGCGCCAGCTTTCCAGGGCTGCGCGGTCAAATTTAATTAAGCGCCCGCCGTATTTGTAAAAGGGTATTTGCCGGGTGCTGGTTAGCTTATAAAGATAGCTTTTCTTTAAGCCCAGGAATAGCGCCGCCGCCTCCAGGCTTAAAAGGTCGTTCCCCGCCGTTGCATCCGGCTGGGTAATAATTGCCGCGGGCATTGTTTCGCCGCCGTGTGTGGTTTCATTTTGCTGCATATACTTACGTTTTAACTTGTTTCTATAAAAGCCCGCTTCCGTATTGAGGACATTATTACGGGGGCGGGCTGGGCTGAAAATCCGCCAAGCCCCGCGGTTGCAAAGTTTCCTTTGCGAAAAACGATAATAAATGTTATGAACAATGCAAATGTATAACGTAAGTATAAGTAAATCAATTAAATAAACCCCCGCAAAAGTCCTTTATTAACTCTTACGGGGGTATTTGGAAAAGCCGGAAAGCCTCAATTTTTGAGCCTGGCAATAATCTTTAAAAGTTCTTCTATTTGCCTATCTTTAGCCGCCAGCAAATCCCGCACAAATTCAGCGCTCAAACCTATTGTTTGGCTTCCTATTATTGTGGCGTTTGCCCCGGTTACATATATTGAGCCCATTGAGGTTTTTATTTCCTTGTTCATATCCTAAATATTGGCGTTGTTAATCCCTGGCAAGGCTTCAAATATCTGCGCTATTTGCTTGCTTCCCTTGCAGCTTTTGCGCGTCCCTCCGTGAAAGGCTGAAAATTCCTTATCTAAAGTATTGCGGCGCTGTCTTTCACCAATCCCAAACGCCGCGCAAATAGCCTTGCGGTGTTGTGTGTAGCCATACGGGCCGGGCTGCATATACATTGAAAGCCGCCAGGCAAAAAAGACAAATTGCGCGCTTGTTCCAAGCCAGGAAAGGCCCGTATTTAGGCGCTTTGCCCTTTTCCCGTACAATTTGCCAAAGTGATATATAAAAGCCTCCAGCGGGCCGGAAATTAGGCCCTCTTTGGCTAATCCGTTATATAAGGCGGTTGCATCCTCCAGGGTTAGGCGTTCCGCCTCTGGGATTGCGGCCCGGTGTTCTTTGTGTATGGTGTCTAAATCCGCCGCCAGGTGTTCCGGCAAGCCCAGGCCCACAAGCTGGGAAATCTTGCCGCCCGTAAGGTTGAGGCCGTGAAAATCCAGGGCGTTGCATAAGGCCCGGAAAAGGGTATCAAGGGCCGTTATATTGTCCGTAATCCTTGCCGCGGTTTCCTGGGCCTCCGCGTCCGCCGCCGTTCTTTGCTGGCGGTATGTTTCAAGCTGGGCCGCGGTTGGTGTCCCGCCTATATCATCCCAGGGCGTTTCTTTCCTGGCCCGTTCCCTTTCCAGGGTTTCCAAGTCCGCCGCCCAGGTGTTCCGGGCGTTTATGATTGCGGCTAATTCCGTGTATATTTCGGCGGGGTCTGCGTCCCCATCCCAGCGCAAACGTTCTGCAAAATCCGCCGCCAGGCTTTCCGGGCTCTGGTGCAAATACAAAAGGCGTTCAAATAGTAGCATAGGGCGCGGCGGTTTAGTCTAAAATTCCGTTTAATAGGTTGGCCGCGGCTTGCTTGCGCTGGTCTATGATTGTAGCATATATCTGCGTTGTTGTTACGTTGGTATGCCCCAATAACTTTGATATGCTGTATAAGTCCGCGCCCTGGGTAAGCGCAAGGGTTGCAAAGGTGTGGCGGGCGCAATGAAAAGATATATTTTTTTCAATCCCGGCACGTTTTACCCAAGTTCTAATATCGCATTGCGTTGTTACTCTTTTAGGCAAATCAAATACAAGGCTTTCCGGCCCTTTTTCTGCGCGTTCCGGCAAATAGCGGCGGGCGGCAATTGATAGGGGTAAATAGATAATTTGCCTTGTTTTCTGCATCCTGGTTTCAAGCCTCCAGGTGTCCCCGTCCTGGTGTATCGCGTCCCAGGTTAGGCCCTCAATATCGGAAAGCCTCAACCCGCAAAAGCACGAAAAGAGAAAGGCCGCTTTTACTTGCTCATTAGGGCACTTTGCAGCGGCCAGGGCTTTGAGTTCTTCCGCTGTCAAATAATCCCTTTCCGCTGGTTGTGCTTGCGGCTTTTCGCTTTCTTCTACAAGCGCCGCCGGGTTAGTGGAAATAAGGCCCTTTTTGTAGGCTTCATTTAAGGCCGCTTCAAAGTTCGTGTAATAAAGCGCGCTTGTGTTTTGTGAAAGTGTGCCGCCCCATTGCCTCCGGGTATCTTTCAAATATGCGGCAAATCCCGCGCAAAAGTCCTTATCAACTTGCGCCAGGGTAACGGCGCGGCCCTTGTAGGCTGCATCAATAAAGCGGCGCAAGTGTGCGGCGGTTGTCTTTATCCCCTCCGCGGTATTGCTGCGCTTGCGTCCCGCGTCCCTGGCGGCTTTGTCGGCGCGGTCTTGCCTTTGCTGCATCCAATCCAGCAAAGAAAGGTATTTCCCGGCGCGGTCTTTTATTCCAGCTTCCCCGCCTATAATTTCCTTAATACGCCGGGCCTTTATCGCGTTGGCTGCGTCAAGTGTTATTTGATTTGTGATTTTGTCCGCCTCAACGCCTGGGCGCTCTGGGATAAGGTAAAGTTTTAGATATTCTTTCTTGCGTTCCCCGTCCCGGTATATATCCAGGTAAATTGATTTGTTACCTTTTGCCAGGTCTTTGAAACGGATAATAACGGGCTCTTTTGCCTTGATTTGTTTTTTCGGTCTTGCCATAATATAAATAACTTGTTACGGGTACAAATATAGGCAATTTTTTGAAACGGGGGACAAACGGGGGACAAAAATGCACTAAAATATATCAAACCTTGTGTAAGTAGGTCAATAAAGAGAAAAAGAAAAAGCGGCCTAAAAGCCGCTAAATCAGTCAATTATATTTTACTTACTTTTACTTATTTTTACCCCTTAAACATTAAAGAGGAAATGCATTATGTCTCCGTCCTGCACAATGTATTCCTTGCCTTCTACGCCCATTTTGCCGGCGGCTCTTACGGCTGCTTCGGTCTTGTATTGAACAAAGTCGTCATACTTTATGACTTCGGCGCGGATAAAGCCTTTTTCAAAATCGGAATGGATGACACCGGCTGCTTTCGGGGCTTTGTCTCCAACGCGGATGGTCCAGGCCCGGCATTCGTCGGAACCGGCGGTGAAGAAGGTCTGGAGGCCGAGAAGGTGGTAGGCGCCCTGAATAAGGCGCACAACGCCCGATTCTTTCAGTCCCATTTCTTCCAGGAACATCTGCCGGTCGTCGTAATCTTCTATTTCGGCTATTTCGGCTTCGGTTTTTGCGGCTATTATCAGAATCTCGGCGCGCTCGTCCTTAACGGCCTGCCGAACGGCTTCTACGTAAGGGTTGCCGCTTGCGGCTGAAGCGTCGTCGACATTGCATACATACATTACCGGTTTGTTTGTAAGCAGGAAAAGGTCCTTTGCAATGGATGCTTCCTCGTCGTTTACAAAGGCTACGCTGCGGCAGGGTTTGCCCTGTATAAGGGCATCGTGGTAGCGGTGCAGAAGTTCGGCAAGCTTGCGGGCTTCCTTGTCTCCGGCTTTGCCGGCCTTATCGGCCTTGGCCAGTCGCGCATCGACAGTTTCGAGGTCTTTAATCTGGAGTTCGGTGTCCACAACTTCCTTGTCCCTTACGGGATCGACGCTTCCGTCGACGTGGACAACATTGCCGTCGTCGAAGCAGCGCAGTACGTGGAGGATGGCGTCGCATTCGCGGATATTTGCAAGGAACTGATTTCCAAGACCTTCACCTTTGCTTGCGCCCTTTACCAGGCCGGCGATGTCGACAATGTCGACAGTTGCGGGGATGGTTCTCTGGGGTTTGCAGATATCGGATAGAACGTTAAGCCTTTTGTCCGGCACGTTGGTGGAGCCCAGGTTGGGTTCTATTGTACAGAAAGGGAAATTTGCGCTTTGGGCTTTGCCTGAACTGACACAGTTGAACAAAGTTGATTTACCTACGTTAGGAAGGCCTACAATACCGCATTTGAGGGACATAAAAGTTATTTTTTAATCACACAAAGATACAAAAAAAATCGGCGCGTAACTTTTTCTTTTTTTTAATGCGGGATTGGAAGGAAATGCCCATCTTGAAAGAAAAAAGATGAAAAGTTTTTTAGTGGGGATACTGGCGTTTACCGTGGTTTTCTGGAATCTTGAAAATTTCTCCGACTGCCGGAAGACGGGGCAGAAATACAGATTTTATCGCAAGTGCGAGTCGGTGTGCAAGATGATATTCAGGATGGAGGATGAATTTGGCGGGCTGCCGGATGCAATAGGTTTCTGCGAGGTGGAAGACAGTTTTGTGGTTTGGAGCCTGCTGAGAACCACACTGCTGCGAAAGACACCGTACGCCTTCGTACATTACGATTCTCCTGACCACAGAGGGATGGACTGTGCGTTGCTGTATCGCAGGGACAGGCTCAGGTTGCTGAATTCCAAGGCTAATCATATCTATGACTCGCTTGGAAGGGTGATGGCCACCAGAGATATTCTGCTAGGCAGCTTCTTGACCCTTGATTCGGCGAGGGTGGATATTCTTGTGAATCATCATCCTTCCAAAATCGGAGGGAAGACTGAAGGCAGAAATGCAGCCAAGGAGTGTATGCAACGTCTGTGCGATTCCTTGCGGGTATTCGGAGGAACCATTGTGAGCATAGGGGATTTCAACGAAGGGCCGGGTTTCAGGTGCGCGGGGATGAAGGATTTGTCGGAAGAGGTAAAGGGACAGGGGAGCATAAGGTTCAACGGGCAGTGGGAACTTATAGACAGGTGTTATGTTGATTCTCTCACAAACGGAACCCTAAGGGTATTCTCGGACCGGATGCTTACGGAAAAGGATACAGCACACGGAGGGCAGAAGCCACGACGGACTGCCAACGGGCCGCAGTATAAGGGAGGGGTCAGCGACCATTACCCCGTTGTTGCGGAAATCGAGCTTAGAAATCGACGCTGAACACTACTCCGACGTGGTTCCGGGAGAGGGTCCCCTGCTCCGGTGCGAAGTCGTTGAACGACGGACCGGTCTTGTAGTTGTATGTGATGCCTATTCTGGTGTCGTACGGTATCCAGAGCAGGTTTCCAAGGACAACCCGGAAGTCGGCTCCGGCACTTAAGAGAGCCCCCGATTTTTCGGAACTTCCGAACAGCGTGCAGTCGGAATGAAGGATGAGTTCGAAATTGCGGATATAGGCGACGGGACACAGGAAGGACCAGTCCACGTTTCCGAGAGGCATAGCGTAGTCGAGGCTGAATTTAGCCTGTTTGTCGTATCTTGCAAGCAGGGTATTGATATTGTCCTGTTCGAATCCCCGGGGTGCGATATTCAGATAAGGTTCTACAAAGATTCCCTTGCCGGTGTGCGAATCGAGCATAGCGGACAACTTTATTCCGTGAGTGCGAAGGACTCCGGGAAGATAGCCGTACATATAGGCATAGAAATTACCCGCAAAGACATCGCTCAGTCCGGGGCGGAGCGAATTGCCGACCTCGAGCCCTATTCCGTATCGGGGATAGATGCAGCTGCTTGCAACAGGTTTCATCAAATAGCCGCGCAAACTCAGCGACAGACGTTGCAACGGTACGTTTGCGCCCAGGAACAGGTCGTTGGTTATGGAGTACCTGACTTGCGGAACAAGTCCTCTGGAAAGCCCTCTGGAATTGAACTTGAAGGGGATATATGTAAGAATTGTTCCGGAGACGAGCGGTTTTGAAGTTGGGGTCTGGGTTATTTTATAGCTGATGTATTTTTCTGTCGTTGTTTTTTCGAGAGTGTATTGCAGGGAGCTGCGGTCGTTTAGGTCGGCGCTGATTTCGAAAACGGGATACCATCCGCTGTATTTGAATTTAAGATGGCCGGAATGCTGCCATTTTCCCTTCAGAGGTTGTGCGTGATAGGAAATGGTTCCCGAGGCAGAGCCGAGGTCGTTTTGAAAGAATGCCGTGGCGCCAAGACCGGCCGACGAGGTAAGGCTCGAAAGGCTCATTTCCTCTATGGCATTTGAGTCGACAAACAGCGGAATCCAGGAGTGGAAACGGAAAAGATGCGCTAATTTGGAATAGTTGGTGATTTTATATGTGGTTGTATCACAATCTTTTACCGGCAGCTTTGGAGACTCTTCGGGAACAAGGAAGGATACCCTTTCGTAATTCAGGTCAGTAACCTCCTTTTTTTCGGACAAAGGTACGCTTACAATGTTTTTCCCTTCTCTTCCGGGCTGAGAAAAAAAGATGGAATCCCGGAAAAAAGTCCAGCTTGAGCCTCCGAAGCGGGTATTGGAAAACTGATGAATGGTGCCGTCAGAAATATTGATGGAGTACAGTTCGTTTACTCCTGTGCGGTCGCAGCCGAAAAAGAGATTCCCTTTAAAGGGATTTAGTTCGGAAATGTTGGACGGAACGTTCTGAATAATGGGGGTAAAGCCGTCTGAGACATTGTAGATGCCTGCCCCTGTGGAAGTGTTGGCGGTTGCAAACAGTTTTTTGCCAACCCAGGCAAGGTCTGTGGGTTCAATCCCCGAAGGGGATGGAATCCGTTCTATCACTGCTCCGTCGGCAGGATTGAGTATAACAATATAGGATCCGCCCTCGACAGGATATTCTATGACGGCGTAAAGGGCTTCTTCGTTGCAGCAGCAAACCTGGAAATAGCGACTTCCTGTGGTAAGGGAGTGAATCTGCCGGTCTTGTCCGTAATAATTCACCACCGAATAGGATTTCATCTCCCAACGTGCGTCGGAAACTGTTTCTGTCCATACCAGACGGTGATAGATGGTGTCGCGCTTAAGTCCTTGATAAGTGGAAGTGAAGGAATGCAGCCGCCTGACGTTTCCACAGGAGTCGATTTCTACCAGTTCGGAAGTTCTGTCGATTCCGCTGCGGACGGAGTATATTTTACCGTTGAAATAGGTCGAACCTGCATAAGAGGTGTATCGGTGAAGATCCTTTGTAACAGGTGTGACCTCCTTGAAAGGTCCTCTCTGGGTTTCCCACTTCGCCCATTCGCGTTCCAGGGAATCGGTCACTTCTTTCCAGGCGGTCTTGAAATTTTTTCCGCAGTTTTCCTTCAGGGTTTTGTTGAAATTGTCAATAGGCAGCCAGGGTTTGTCGATTATTCGGTCGAAATACCTTTGGGTAAGGTCCGGAACTTTATAAAGCGCGGCAGGCCCGGTTATCTGAAGATATCCGGCCCGATAGTAATCGGGGGTATAGTTTCGGTTCGAGCCGTACCTCCATTGCCAGAAGTTCCGTTTGTCCCCCTGTGCAAAGCAGACGCGGTAATACTCCAGGAAGGAAGCCTGCCGTCCCCGGCCAGATGTAGAAACTGCGGTTTCGTATGCAACGGCATCGCCTTCCATAAGGGTGATGCTCGGGTACAATGCTCCTATTGCCATAGGCCATAATTCCCCGAACAGAATTCGTCCCGCGAGGAATTTCCGGTTGTATCCCGGAGTCATCTGAAAGTAATGCCTGGATTCGTGGGCACAGAGATGGTCGTTCCACATAAGGCTGAGCGGGGAATAGGAATCGGGAACGGTAAAAAGATTCATTCTGGACGGGGACCACACTACGGAACCGTTGGAAGTGGCATTTTCGGTATGAAGAACTACCGGAAGTTTTTTTCTGAAAGGAAGATTTGCGGGCCGGTATTTTTCCAATGAGCGGGCATATATCAGAGCAAGGGAATCGGCATACTGGGGATAGATTATCCTGTATCCGGGAGTCTGAAGTTCTTTCCACCGGATGGAAACATCGTCTGTGCCGTCGTTGTAGAACTGAGCCGCAGAAGACTGACACAGTAAAACAAGACCGGAAACGGCGGTTAAAATTTTTAATTCCAACGATTTCATACAACGCAAAAGTAACATAAAAAATCGTTAACTTTGCAAGTATGGGTATGTTGTTGAAAATACGATGAGAAGGAGGATTAGCATATTTGTTCTGGCAAGCCTTGCGCTCATTTCCTGTTCCAATGCAGGAAACAGGACCGGGGCCGCCCTGCCGGCAAGCAGGGAAGAAACCCTTATTATGTTCCTCAGAACCTTGGGAGGGAAAACCGATGCGCAGATTGCCGACAGTATGAAGGTTTTCTATCATCGGAATCAGAAAGATACTGCAATGCTGCAGTTGGTTCAGGATTATCTCTATGATCCCAATTCTCCGTTGCGGAATGAAGACGTGTACCTTCCTTTTGTAAAGGAGATGGCAAACAGCGGGAGCACACCGGATTCGCTGCGTCCGTTCTACGCCAGACAGGTAAAAATGTGCTCCCTGAACCGTCGTGGAACAAATGCGGCCGATTTCGAATATGTGACGTTGGATGGTAAAAGAAGACGGCTGTATGACATTCAGGCGCAGACAACCCTGCTGTTCTTTTCCAATCCGGGATGCGAAGCCTGTAAGGAAATCACGGATGCCCTGCAGGCCAGCGAGGCCTTCCGTATGGCGGTTGCCTCCGGAAGGATAGCGGTCCTGAATATTTATATCGACGAGGATTTGAAGGAGTGGAGAAAATACGCTGTGGATTATCCTTCGGATTGGGAGAACGGATATGACCCTAACTACATTATCAGGCAGGATTTGCTGTACAACGTAAGAGCAATACCTTCTCTTTACGTTTTGGACGAATATAAGAAAGTTATACTCAAAGATGCTCCTGTGGAGACTGTCTTTGCCCTTTTATCGAACATAATATGAAACAGTACCTGAACCTTCTGAAGCAGATAATGGACCACGGTACAGTAAAACAAGACCGTACCGGCGTAGGCACAAAAAGCATATTCGGATATCAGATGCGCTTTGACCTGAGCGATGGCTTCCCCCTTCTTACCACGAAAAAAGTGCACCTGAAATCGATAATCTATGAGTTGCTGTGGTTTATTCAGGGCAGTACCAACATCTCCTACCTTAAGGAGCACGGAGTAAGCATCTGGGACGAATGGGCCGACGAAAACGGTGACCTCGGTCCTGTTTACGGGCAGCAGTGGCGCAGCTGGCGTACTCCCGACGGACGTGCGATTGACCAGCTTTCGGAGGTAATAGAGACAATAAAGAAGAATCCCGATTCCCGCAGAATGATAGTCTGCGCCTGGAACCCGTCCGATGTGGACAGAATGGCGCTTCCTCCCTGTCATTGTTTCTTTCAGTTCTACGTTGCCGACGGACGCCTGAGCTGCCAGCTCTACCAGCGCAGCGCAGACACTTTCCTTGGAGTGCCGTTCAATATCGCTTCCTATGCGTTGCTTACTATGATGATTGCTCAGGTATGCGGTCTGAAACCCGGGGAGTTCGTGCATACTACGGGCGACACGCATATCTACCTGAATCACTTCGAGCAGGTTCGCGAGCAGCTCTCACGTGAGCCGCGTCCCCTTCCCAAAATGAAAATCAATCCCGAGGTAAAGAGCATCTTCGACTTCAAGTACGAGGACTTTACCCTCGAAGAGTATAATCCCTGGCCTGCAATCAAGGCTCCCGTAGCAGTTTAGATATGGAAAAATGTCTTATAGTCGCAATCGGTGACAGGAACGAAATAGGGGTCAAGGGAACTCTTCCCTGGCATTTGAGCGAAGACTTGAAGTATTTTAAGGAAACTACGGAAGGATTCCCCGTAATAATGGGCAGGACTACATATTTTTCTCTCCCCAGGCATCCGCTTCCGGGAAGGAAAAACATAGTATTGAATCTTGGAGGAGACCCTATTCCCGAGGCTCAGTGCGTATATTCCTTTGAAGAAGCGTATGAAGCCGCATCGGAGGCGCAAAAATGTTTCATAATAGGAGGCGCATCGGTCTACAGGGCGGCTCTCGACGATATGGATACTCTTTATATTACACGGGTGCACGCCGTTGTTCCGGAGGCTGATGTGTTTTTCCCGGAAATAAACCTTTCGGTTTGGGAGAGGATAAGCGTTTCTCCTTCGCACTGCGACGAATCCACGGGGTACAGATTCGAATTTGAAATCTACAAAAGAAAATGAAACAGGAGAGAGAAAAATTCAGCGGACGTCTTGCGCTGCTTGCCGCTTTTGCCGGCTCAGCCATAGGTCTTGGCAATATCTGGCGTTTTCCTTATATGGCCGGTGAAAACGGTGGAGCGGCATTCATTGTGGTTTACCTTCTGTGTTCATTGCTTGTAGCGCTGCCGATTTTCTTTACCGAATCCCTGCTTGGAAGAAGCAGTGGAAAGGGAATGGTCTCCACAATAAAACCTTTTGTAAAAGGGAAAGCAGGCAAGAAGTGGTGCGGACTTCTAATTGTCGCTCCTTTGCTGATCACGTCTTTTTACAGTGTAGTCGGAGGATGGGCTCTTGATTATTTCGTAAGAGCCTGTACCGGAGTTTTCGGAAGAATTTCAAAAGAGGAGGCGGTATCCTTCTTCGGAGAATATTCTTCATCGGCTTTCGAACCCATAATTTCCCACATAATTTTCCTTGCTATAACGGCGGCAATAGTAATCCGCGGATTGAAGAAAGGGATAGAAAAGTTCAACAACATTACAGTCCCGATGCTGTTCGTGCTGATATTGGTAATCGTTGTGTATTCCTGCACTCTGCCGGGAGCGATGGAAGGAATCAATTATCTGCTCAAACCCGATTTCGGAAAGATAACTCCGGGAGTTCTGGCGAGCGCGATGGGGCAGTCGTTCTTCTCCCTGTCCCTTGGGGTGGGTACGATTCTCGTTTTCTCTTCCTATATGAGAAATGATGAAAGCATTGTTACAGCGGGCTTTTTTACAGTAATTTTCGATACTGTCTTTGCAATTCTTTCGGGCTTTGCAATAATTCCAGCCGTATTTTCGGCCGGTATCGAAGCCAATGCCGGCCCTTCTCTTGTTTTCGAGACTTTGCCCTATATTTTCGCCTCGATGGGGGATGTATCTCCGGTCCTGAGTTATCTGGTTCCGATATTTTTCTTCCTCTCCATACTTGGCGCCGCAATAACTTCCGAAGTATCGATGCTCGAAGTGCTTGTGGAATACTTTGTCGAAGAAAAACGCGTCAGCAGAAGAAAAGCCACGTTCATTTGTTTCGGAATATGTGTGGCTATTGGCATAATATGCAGCCTGTCATTCGGCCCCTTGTCCTGGATTCAGATAAAGGGGAACAACATATTCGGAATATTGGATAAAGTGTCTTCCAACCTGCTGATGATTCTGGGCTCCCTGCTGTTTGCCATTATTGTGGGATGGAAAATGGACAGAAAAAAGGTTTGGAGCGAACTTACGAACGGGGGAACCAATAAAGTGTCGCTGAAACTGTATCCTTTGCTTTATTTTTGGGTACGGTACATTGTTCCTGTTATGCTGGTTCTGATATTCATTACCAATATTTTCAATTAACTGCGGTCTATGGCGAGAGAAGACACTCCGATGCTCAAGCAGTATTTCAGCATCAAAGCGCAGAATCCTGAGGCTGTCCTGTTGTACAGGGTAGGGGATTTTTATGAGACATACAGCGACGATGCTCTGCTTGCGAGCAAGGTTTTGGGGTTGGTTCTTACGAAAAGGAGTAACGGCGACAAGGAAGCCACACCGATGGCCGGATTCCCCCATCACGCCATAGAACAGTATATTACCAAACTAATCCGTGCGGGATATAAAGTTGCGGTTTGTGATCAGCTGGAAGACCCTGCGCTGGCAAGGAACAAGCTTGTAAAGAGGGGCGTTACCGAGATTCTTACTCCCGGCATTGCCTTTGGCGAAGGAATGCTGGACTGCAAGGAGCACAACTATCTGGCAGGACTCTGTTTTGAGGGAGAAGAAGCCGGAGTGGCCTTTCTCGACGTGAGTACCGGCACGTTTCAGCTCTCCCAAGGTTCCCCGGAATACGTTTCTTCCCTTATGTCTTCCCTGCACGCAAGGGAAATAGTGGCGTGCAGCGATTCCGTAAGAATGATAAGGGAAAAATTCCCGGATTTTTACGTGAGCTCGATAGACGAATGGGCTTTCGTTTATGATGCGGCGTATGAAAAACTCTGCCGACAGTTCGGCGTTTCTTCCCTGAAAGGCTTTGCGGTGGAGAAATTTCCTCTTGCGGTTTGCTCTGCCGGGGCACTCATAGTTTATCTTGAAAGGACTCAGCACACCGGACTCAGGAATATCTGCTCGCTTTCCAGAATCGATGAAGGAAAATTTGTGTGGATGGACCGTTTTACCTTCCGTAATCTTGAGATTTTCCAAAGCAATGCCGGAAAGGACGGGGTAAGCTTGGTGGACGTTATCGACAAGTGCAGCTCTCCTATGGGAGCAAGGCTCCTGCGTCAATGGCTTGCGATGCCGGTTCTGGATATTACCGAGCTTAACGCTCGCTATGATGCAGTGCAGTATTTCAAGGAAAACCCTTCGGGGAGGGAATCCATCCGGCAGGATATTTCGCAGGTAGGGGATATGGAAAGGGTAATGTCCCGCGTTGCAACCGGAAAGATTCATCCGCGCGAAGCGCTGGGCCTGAGCCGGAGTCTGGGCCGATTCGTGCCTATCAGGGAACTTTGCGAGGCCTCCGGAGTTGAAGTGCTGCGCTCGCTGGGACAGGGGGTGAAGGATTTTACCAAGTTGGAAACCCGGATAAGGCAGATTCTGTGCGAAGAACCCGCCGCCCAGGTGGGGAAAGGGGATGTGATTGCCTCCGGATTCGACCGGGAACTTGATGAACTCAGGGAAATTTCCCGCGGAGGAAAGGAATTCCTGCAGGAAATGCAGCGCAGGGAAATAGAGAGGACGGGAATCAATTCACTTAAAATAGGTTATAACAACGTATTCGGATATTATATCGAAGTCCGCAATACGTACAGGGAACAGGTTCCTGCAGAATGGATAAGGAAGCAGACTCTTGTAAGTGCAGAGCGCTATATTACCCGGGAACTCAAGGAATACGAAGAGAAGATACTCACGGCTGAGGACCGGATATATGCCATTGAATCGGGAATCTACGCAAATCTCATAGCGGAGATGCAGGGTTATGTGAAGGATATCCAGAAAAGTTGTGCAGTTATCTCCAAGCTTGACGTGCTGTCGAATTTCGGTCTTCTGGCCGACGAAAGAGGCTATTGCCGGGCTGTTGTGAACAAGGGAACCGGCCTGGAAATCAAGGAAGGCCGGCATCCTGTAATAGAAACGCTGATGGAGCCCGGGCAGGAATATGTGCCCAACGACATAAGTCTGGACAGCAACAGCAAACAGATAATAATCCTCACCGGGCCCAATATGGCCGGAAAATCAGCTCTCCTAAGGCAGACAGCCCTTATTGTGCTGATGGCGCAGATAGGTTCGTTTGTGCCAGCAAAGAGTGTGGAGATGGGGTATTTCGACAAAATCTTCACCAGAGTGGGGGCGACCGACAATATTTCCCGGGGGGAGTCCACTTTTATGGTGGAGATGCTGGAGACATCGATGATTATGCACAATCTGTCGCGGCGTTCCCTGGTATTGCTCGACGAGATTGGAAGGGGAACCTCGACTTATGACGGAATGTCCATAGCCAGGGCGCTGGTGGAATTCATTCACGAAAAGGGTAAGGGGGCAAAAACGTTGTTTGCCACCCACTACCACGAGCTCAACGACCTTGAAAGCATATATCCCAGAGTGAAGAACTACCACGTTTCGGTTAAGGAATCGGGCAAGGAAATAATTTTCCTGAGAAAACTTTGCGAAGGGGGTTCGGCCCACAGTTTCGGAGTACACGTTGCCAGAATGGCCGGGATGCCCAGGGAAGTGATCGAGAGTGCGGAAAGGACGTTGAGGAATCTCGAAAACGGGCATTCCCCATCGGCCGAAGCTGCCGATGGGGTGCAGTTGTCCATCTTCCAGCTGGATGACCCGACCCTGAGCTCGATTCGTGAGAAGATTGAAAAGGTGGATATCAACAACATTACTCCTATGCAGGCTTTCGACTTGCTCCGCAGGATAAAGGAAGAACTGTTTTAAAGAAAACACAAACAATTCTTTATATGAAAAAACTAATTAACCTTTTTTTGATGTCAGTTATGATAATGTCCGGCGCATCCTGCCGCAGCGAGGCCGGCTGCGCAGACGGCGATTTTCTGGCCCTTGCCGCAGACCGGTATTCGGTGCGGAAATTTGACTCAACCGTTGTGGACTCCGCTGTTGTGGAGAAGATTCTCAAGGCAGGACAGTTGGCTCCTACCGCAGTCAATGCCCAGCCTCAGAAGATTTATGTGGTGGAATCGGGGGAGATGATGCAGAAAATGAATGAAGTTTCCCCTTGCATTTACGGCGCTCCGCATTGCTTTGTAGTTTGCTACGACAAGAATGTGGCGGCACACAGGGGAGAGAACGGCAGCTATGGAGAAATAGATGCCACCATTGTTATAACCCATATGATGCTGGAAGCTGCAGACCTTGGAATCGGAACCTGCCTTGTGGGCTATTTCAATCCGCAGGCTCTGTCTGCGGCTCTGGAACTTCCCGAAAACGTTGTTCCGGTGCTTGTAATGCCTTTCGGTTATGCCGCAAAGGACTGCGAGCCTTCGCCGAAGCATACCGACCGCAAGTCTCTTGAGGAGATTGTAGAATATCGCTAAACACAAACAACACAATAACACTAACCTATGGACCAAAAGTATGAAGCCTTGTTTACCCCGTGGAAGATAGGCAATGTAGAAATCAAGAACCGCATTGTGATGACTTCTATGGGAGGCACATCCATTTTCGGATGGCTGGAACCCAACCACTTTGACAAGGAAGCCGCGAACTTCCTTCTCGAGAGAGCAAAAAACAACGTCGGACTTATTCTGCCCGGTATTGCGCCCATCAAGGATATCATTCTTGGCAAATGGCTGTATCAGGGCAAGGGAAAATTCAAGGAACTCAAGGAATTTATGGATGAATTCCACAAGACCGGAGCCAAGATGTTCGTGCAGATGACAGCCGGATTCGGAAGAAGTATGGCTATCAACGACATTATGGTAAAGGCTTGCAAGAACAAGGCCCTGGGGTTTGTAATGAAGCCGATTCTGGATATGGACTACCTTACGGCTTCGGCTTCGGCTACCCCCAACCGCTGGGAAGAAAGCTGTATGTCCCGCCCTTTGACCAAGAAGGAAATCGATGAAATGGTGGAAGCCTTTGCCAAGACTGCCAAACTGTGTATGGATGCAGGCGTGGATGGTGTGGAGATTCATGCTGTACACGAAGGCTATCTGTTGGACCAGTTCACGATGAAATATACGAACCTGCGTGACGACGAGTACGGTGGAAGTTTCGAGAACCGCTACCGTTTCCCCGTAGAAATAGTGAAGGCTATCAAGAATGTGTGCGGCAAGGATTTCCCCGTTTCTCTGCGTTATTCGGTGGTTTCCAAAACCAAGGACTTCGGAAAAGGCGCGATGCCCGGCGAAGACTACGTTGAGATGGGTCGAGATATGGAAGAGAGCGAAAGGGCTGCAAAATATCTGCAGGATGCCGGATACGATATGCTCAACTGCGACAATGGAACCTACGATGCCTGGTACTGGGCTCATCCGCCTATGTATATGCCGCAGAACTGCAACCTCGAGGATGTAAGCCACATTAAGAAATACGTGGACATCCCTGTAGTGTGCGCAGGCCGAATGACTCCCGAAACCGCCGCCGAGGCGGTAGCCGCCGGGCAGATAGACGCTATGGGCGTTGCCCGTCAGTTCCTGGCCGACCCTCAGTGGATTACCAAACTTATGAAAGGAGACCTGGAGTCGATCCGCCCCTGCATCTGCTGTCACAATGCCTGTTTCAATATGGCATCGTACAAGGGAGTTGGCAACGACCAGAGCCTTTCCGACAATATGGGAATGGCCCGATGTGCAATCAATCCCACTACGATGCAGTCACGCAAGTATAAGATAGTTCCCGCAAAGAAGCAGAAGAAGGTGGCTGTGATAGGTGCCGGAATCGGTGGAATGGAAACGGCTCGTGTACTTGCTCTCAGGGGCCACAAGCCTGTAATATTCGAGAAGTCGGAGCGTCTTGGCGGAGTGTTCAACTTTGCCGCTGCTCCTTCGTTCAAGGAAAAGGACAGGGAACTGCTTGCCTGGTATGGGAAGGAAATGAAGGATCTTGGAATCGAAATCCGTTTCAACACCACCGTTAAGTCTATTGAGGAACTCGGAGAATTCGACAAAGTGGTAGTTGCAACCGGAGGAAAGGCAAACCGTCCCCGCATTCCCGGTATCGGGAAATCCATCGAGGCCTGCGATTATCTGGACGGAGCCCCTACCGGACAGAAGGTTATCATAATAGGCGGAGGGCTTACCGGTTGCGAAATCGCCTATGACCTTTACCTGAAGGGTAAGACTCCCGTGATTGTGGAGATGAAAAACGACCTCATTGCCGTTAAGGGCGTATGCCTTGCAAACAGTTCATACCTGAGGGATTTCTTCGAACTCAACAAGGTGGAGGTGCATCTTGACACCAGACTGAAGGAGTTTACCGACAAGGGAGTAACCGTGGTGGACAAAGACGGGAAAGTCTTCGAAATAGAGGGCGACACCGTAATCACTTCGATGGGATACCGACCTCAGCCACTCTTCGAGGAGAAAGGAAAGGTTAAGCTCGTAGGAGATTGCAACGGAATAGGTAACCTGCGTACGGCCATCTGGCGTGCCTGGGATGTGGCAATGAAAATATAGGAAGATATGGCATACCGGTACAAAATGAAACTGACGCCCGAGCAGATAGAAATTCTGGAGGGTAAACAGGGCGCCGTAAAAGCGAAGGTGATGGAGACAATCGTGCGTTACGGCGATATGTTCGAGGCTACCGAACTTGTAAAAGTGACTCACGGACAGGGACATCTGGTTACATCCTTCGGGCTGTCGCTGCTCACCCCTGTTTTCAGGATAATGGACGAGTTGATTGACGCCGGTCTTAAGGTTGAGGAAGGTTTCACCGCCGACCCGCGTCCCAACGACATAGAGAATGTAAGCTGCAGCCTTCTGGACAAACTTCTTTACACGAAGATTCTTTACGGAAAGCAGGGAAGTTACGAACAGCAGCTTACCAAACTCGGACTCAAGAGCGACGATGCCTTTACCTGCACCTGCTATTATCCCGAAATCGGGAACGTTCCTGCGAAGGGAGACATTCTTTCCTGGGCTGAATCCAGTGCTGTGAATTACGCCAATTCGGTGCTTGGAGCCCGTTGCAACCGTAATTCCGGTATGATCGAGCTCTTCGGCTCCATTGTAGGATATGTTCCGAAGTTCGGTCTTTTGACCGATGAGGGACGCAAGGCCAAATGGAAGGTTACGGTTAATACCACAAAAAAACCTCTGCCCCAGATTCTGGGTTCTGCCATAGGGCTTAAGGTGATGGAAGACGTCCCTTACGTGACGGGTCTTGACAAGTGGATAGGAACTGAGCTGACTGAAGAATGCAAGTCATATCTCAAGGATTTCGGAGCCGCCACCGCTTCCAACGGAGCCGTGGGTCTGTACCACGTCGAAAACATTACTCCGGAGGCGAAGGAACAGGGCGGGAGCCTGTTGCAGGAGGGATACCGGGAGTATGTAATAGATGATGCCGAGCTTGAGAGAGTGTACAAGTCCTATCCTGTAATGTGGAAGGAACCCGAAAAGAAGGGTACCATTGCTTTCATAGGTTGCCCGCATCTTTCAAGGACGCAGCTCGAGGACTGGACAGACAGGATTCTGGAAGGCTTGAAATCTGCCGGAAGACAGAAGGTTACCTGCCAGACGGTTCTGTTCACTCCGCCTGCGGTAGCCAAGGCTTTTGCCCAGACCGGAAAATACTCGCAGATAAGGAAGGCCGGGGTGGAACTCACTTCCATCTGCCCTCTTATGTACACGTCGAATCCCCTCACCAAGTCGAGAAGGATTATGACCTGTTCCAACAAACTGCGTACATATTCGCTTGCAAGGTATTATAAAGATGACGAATTGCTTGCCATCGTAACGGGAAAGGAGGACAGATTATGAAAGAATTCAAAGGACGGGTGCTCAACGGCGGATATTATAAAGGAGAGGCCGTAGTGTCCCATAGGGGCGTAAACACTCTGGCAAGTTTCCAGAGTTCGGCGATAATGCACGCCAAGAAAGTGAAGATAGCCGACCAGAACAATCCCGACATCTACCAGAAGAACGTTACCGGAAAAGCCCTGTGCCTTCCGCAGACAATAGGTTCTACAACGGGAGGAATGGTGCTTCAGGTCATTTGTTCGATGGGAATCAATCCCGCCTGCCTGCTCTTTTCGGAGCACATCGATTCTCTGGCAGGTGCCGGCGTGATTCTGTCGGTAGTATGGGAAAACAGCAATATCATAGCCATAGACCGGCTGGGACAGGAGTTTCTGGATACGGTAAAGACAGGAGATATTGTAGAAGTAACCGAAGACGGAACAGTAAGAATATTATGAGAGCGGCAATTTACGGAGCAGGCTCCCTGGGAATGATTCTGGGAGCCTACATCACAAAGAACGGAGGTCGGATAGACCTTATAAACCGCAACAGGGCACACGTCGATGCCATCCGCAGAAACGGTGCGGTTGTTACGGGAACAGTGAATTTTACCCAGAAGGTAGAGGTTTACACTCCCGAAGAGATGACGGGGAAGTACGACATTGTCTTCCTTATGACAAAGCAGCTTCAGAATCGTGAAGTCGTTACCTTCCTGAAGGATTTTTTGACCGAAGACGGAGTGATTGTAACGCTTCAGAACGGAATCCCGGAGATGCTTATCAGTGAAATCGTGGGTGAAGACCACGTGCTGGGATGTACGGTTGCCTGGGGTGCGACAAAGACCGGAGACGGAGTGTGCGAACTTACCAGCGAGCCTGACAGCCTCACTTTCTCTCTTGGTTCCACGAGTCCAAGACCCAACGCGTACATTCAGGACGTGAAGGCTCTGCTCGAACTTATGGGACCCGTGGAGATGGAAGAGAATTTCATAGGAACCCGTTGGAGCAAGCTGCTTATCAACGCCGCATTCTCGGGAATGAGCGCAGTGCTGGGCTGTACTTTCGGAGAAACGGTAGCGGAGATTCCCCAGAGAAAGGTGGTGCAGGCTATAATGAAAGAATGTATGGACGTGTGCTCCGCCGGAGGAATACGCATAGAGCCGGTTCAGGGTAAGGATATCGTGAAGCTTTTCAACTATTCAAATCCTGTCAAGAAGGCGGTTTCCCTGCTTCTTCTTCCGTTTGCGATTAAAAAGCACCGTCTGCTCAAGGCCAGTATGCTGCAGGATATAGAGAACGGCAAGAAAACCGAGGTCGATTCCATCAACGGCAGTGTTTGCGCCTATGGGCGGAAGGTGGGATGTCCTACCCCTATGAACGACAAGGTGGTTGAGATTGTACATAAGATTGAAGACGGAGAGTTAACCCCGTCTTTCGATAATCTGAAACTGTTCTAGCAGGAAAAATGGAATACAAGGAATTGATTGCCGCAAGGCACAGCGTCAGAAAATTTACCGACCGTGCGGTGGAGCGCTCCCTTATCGATGAAATGATATCGGAGGCTCTCACCGCACCGTCTTCAAAGAACTGCAGAAGCAGCGAGTTCCTGGTGGTTGAAGATAAAGCCACGCTCGAAGCCATTTCCCAAATGCGCGATTTCGGCTCCGCCCTTATCAAAGGGGCCGCTGCCGCAATAGTGGTAATGGGAAATACGGAAAAGACCGACCTGTGGGTGGATAACGCCGCCATAAGCGCCACGTTCCTACATCTTTCCGCCGTGGATAAGGGTCTCGGAAGCTGTTGGGTTCACGTCAACGGACGCCCCCGCAGCCGCAAAGACGCCTCATTAGGTACTGCCGAAGACTACCTGCGCACAGTCATAGACATCCCCGCCGGCCGCCGCGTCCTTTGCGTCATAGCCCTGGGCTACGAAGAAAGTTGCGCGGACGCGAGTCACTCGCGTAATGCGCAAACAAAGTAGGAGATAGGGCCGCTACAGGCCAGCTATCGCGATTTCGAGGATGTCTTGGATATTCTCGTTTGAAGGGCGGGCGCAGTTGCCGGTGATGAACTTGCCGTCGGGTCCGATCAGAAGAAATCTGGGGATAGCGTTGATGCCCACCTTGCTGCAGAAGGTGTTCTGGTGAGTGTCGTCGAGTCTGAACTGCGGCCAGAATGGCTTCTCTTTATCAATGAATTCTACCCATCGGTCCCTGTCCTTGTCCCTGTCGATGGACAGGCTTATGAAGCAGATTCTGCCGTCTTCCCTGTACTTTTGGGCAAGAGCCTTGAAATAAGGGACTTCCTTTACGCAGGGGCCGCACCAGGTGGCCCAGACATCTATGTAGAGGACTTTTCCGAACATCGATGACAGAGAGATCTCGCTGCCGTCGATAGTCTCCATAATTGTATCGGGAACGGGCTGGCCCGGCTGAGAGTCCCTTGCTGCATTGATTTTACTGCGGCAAGCTTGTGCAATCTCGGGATTTTCAGGAATAAAGCAGTTCAAGGCCTCCAGCAGGTTTTCATATTTTTCGAGAGAACTGAGATCCGGCTCGGATACACAGTACGAGGCGATGTTTTTTGCAAGCATCGACTTGACTGCAGGGTTGTTAATCTGTTTCCCGTAATTCTTCAGGAATTCACTTGCACTTACGACAGGGTCGTCTCCGAATTCATCCATATGGAAATAGGCCCAGCGGTTGACCAAAGGGAAAGTCACTTCGTCGGGGTCGTTGGGGTCTACTACGGCCATAAGGTCGCTGTATTCCGGGAAATCATAGGAATTTACCCCTTCCTCATAGGCTTTCTGATCCAGCAATATGGCTTTGAGAAGGGCGTATGAAAGATTTGCGCGATGAGTGTAGTACCCGTTCATATCCGCTTTGTGGTCGGCCCTGAACTTTGCATCGTTTTTGTCCAGCAGAGCGATGCAGTCGTCGAAAGACATTTCGGGGTTGGTTTTGGGCAGGTTGTATGAACTGAAGCGGTGATAGGTTTCATAGAAATCTTTCCAGATACGGCTTTCCTTCTCGGTAGAGCCGTGATAAGAAACTGTCACATCGGTTGCCGGTTTGTTCACGACAAAGTCCATCCTAAGCGTGTCGAGGGCATTGATGCGTGCGCCGAACTCAACGCCTCCAACGGAAACAATGAGGTCGGCAAACCCTTCCACGTTGTCCATAGTGAATTCGAATTTGCCTTCGTTCACTGCCGGGTAATGATAATTTATGGGTTGTCCCGAAAGGAAAGACACTACGACAACCTGCTCGGGACTGCCTTGAACGTTGCCTTGAAGAACAATGCTGCCGGTTTTTACCTGCGTGCAACCGGCCGTCAGGAGTACTGCCGACAAGACGGATGCCGTTATGGACAGGATTTTCATAATCGTAAACTATACCTCTACCGAACTTTCAAATTCCTTGAGGAAACGGAGGTCGTTCTCGAAGTAGTGGCGAAGGTCGTTGACCCTCCATTTGAGCATAGCAATACGCTCCAAACCCATTCCGAAGGCGAAGCCGGAGTATTTTTCAGGGTCGATTCCAGAGGCCTTGAGCACGTTGGGATCGACCATTCCGCATCCCAGAATTTCCAGCCAGCCGGTTCCCTTGCAGATATTGCAGCCCTTGCCGTGGCAGATGTTGCAACTCACGTCGACCTCTGCCGAGGGTTCGGTGAACGGGAAGAACGAAGGTCTCATACGGATTTCGGTCTGCGGGCCGAACATTTCGCGGGCGAACAGCAGAATGGCCTGCTTGAGGTCGGCAAAGGTAACTCCTTCATCGATATAAAGGCCTTCGACCTGATGGAAAATGCAGTGCGCACGGGCGCTGATGGCCTCGTTTCTGAAAACTCTTCCCGGGCAGATGACACGGATGGGCAAATCCATCTTCTCCATAGCGCGAACCTGTACCGAAGAGGTATGGGTACGCAGAAGCAGGGGGTTGGGATGCCCGGCGGAAACAAAGAAAGTGTCCTGCATATCGCGGGCAGGATGGTTGGGAGGGAAGTTTAGAGCTTCGAAAACGTGATAGTCGTCCTCGACTTCGGGCCCCTCGGCAACGTCGTATCCGAATTTTCTGAAGATATCTACGATTTGCTGGCGCACGATGCTCACCGGATGCCTTGACCCCAAAGGGAACGGTTCTCCCGGCATAGAAAGGTCTTCCTTAGGACCCTGGGAAGAGGTGTCATCTCCAATGTTTTCCTTAAGTTCTTCTATTTTAGCGGTTGCCGCCTGCTTGAGTTCGTTGAGAGGACGTCCGAGTTCACGCTTGATCTCTTTGTCCACAATGCGGAATTCATCGAACAGAGCAGTGATGCTGCCTTTTTTCCCAAGAAGCCTGATTCGCGCGTCTTCAACTTCTTTTGCCGTTTTGCATTCGAGGGCCTGAACTTCGGCCAGCAATTTCTCTATATCTTCGTGTTTCATATTATTTTTCCCGTTTAGCCCGCCTTTTGTCCCTTTCTTTCTGTGCCCTTGCCTCTCCGTATTTGAGATGTTTTGCCCACTGCTCGGGAGTAAAGACCTTCTTGAGCGACAGGGAAATCTGCTCCATCCATTTGTCCTGGATTTCCGTGTACAGGGAAGCTGTGGTCACTTTGTTCTTTCCGAGCACTTCCAACTCGTCCTTGAGGGCCAGATAGTCGTGGGTGAGAATGGAATCGACGTAGAAACATTGCCAGTCTTCGAGGTTATAGGACTCCTGGAAACGGGTGACGGTTTTTTCGACGAATTCCAGAAATTCCTTCATCTCCTGTTCGGGAGTCTTGGGACCCTGCTCCTGTGCCGGAACACTGAGAGGGAGCAACAGGGCGAAAGCTATGATAATAAGACGAATTTTCATACTTTTGCAGATAGTGAACACAAAAATAGAAATTTAAAGCAAAACGACAAAATGAGAAAAGTCCTCCTTATCGCCTCTGTTATCGCAATGTCGATGCTGTACAGTTACAGTTCCCTTGCCTGTACAAACGTAATAGTAACCCGCGGAGCCAGCAGCGACGGTTCGAATATGGTATCTTATGCAGCCGATTCGCATATGCTGTACGGAGAGCTGTATTTTCAGTCTTCGGGACGGTATCGCAAGGGAAGCGAGAGGGAAATCGTAGATTGGGACACTTCTGTAAGAAGAGGAAGCATACCTCAGGTTCCGTTTACCTATCAGACGGTGGGCAATATGAACGAAAAACAGCTCGTGATTGCCGAAACAACCTGGGGAGGCCGGGAGGAACTTATTGAGCCGGACGGAATTATGGATTACGGTTCCCTTATCTACGTTACCCTGCAAAGGGCTTCTACCGCCCGCGAGGCAATACAGACCATAGTGGAACTGGCCGCCGAGCACGGTTATCCGTCGGAAGGAGAAACCTTTTCGATTGCCGACAGGGAGGAGGCCTGGATTATGGACCTCATCGGCAAGGGAGAAGGGAACAAGGGTATTGTATGGGTGGCCAGAAGGATTCCCGACGGATACATCTGCGCTCACGCCAATCAGCCCAGAATTACCCGTTTCCCGTTGAACGACCCTAACACTCTGTATTCCGCCGATGTAATAAGTTTTGCAAGGGAGAAAGGCTACTACGACGGGCCCGACGCCGAGTTCAGCTTCCGCGAGGCTTACTGCCCGTTGGATTTCGGTACCGTAAGAGGCTGTGACGCCCGAGTTTGGAGTGCATTCAATATCCTTTGCGACGGGACCTTCACTTGGGAGGAAGACGGAGTCGAAAGGAGCAGGGGGGCATCGGAATACCTTAACTACGCTATGGGTTATGATTTGAAAGGAGAATTGCCTCTTTGGGTAAAACCTGCTCAGCCGGTGGGAGTGAAGGACGTTGCCGACGTTATGCGCGACCATTACGAGGGTACCCCGATGGATATGAGAACCGACATAGGCGCCGGCGGGAATGCCTGCCCCTACCGTTGGAGGCCGATGGAGTTCGAGGTGGACGGAAAGACTTACGTGAATGAAAGGGCGATTGCAACCCAGCAGACGGGATTCTGGTTTGTGGCTCAGAGCCGCGCCGCTCTTCCCGATATTGTCGGGGCTCTTTTGTGGTTTGGTACCGACGATGCCGCAACATCTTATCTTACACCAATTTATGTAAATACGAGAGTGGTTCCCGAATGCTTCCGCGTAGGAAACGGAGACCTTTTCAGGTACTCCGAGACGGCGTCGTTCTGGATGAACAACCGTATTTCCAACAGCTGTTACAAGATGTACAACCAAATGGAACCGGTGGTAAGAAAGGCTGTCGATGAATTTGAGAACGCTCAAATGAGCAGGGAAGTTCCCCGTTTCGACTCTCTGGCCGTGAAAATGTACGGTACGCACAGGAAAGGGCTGCTGGGCAAACTGGCGGAATGGAGAGTGCGCCGCGCCCTGACAGACTATACTGTGGATACGGCACAGAAGCAGTTTGCCTCCTGGAGCCGTTTGGAGAAAGCCCTGCTGGTTATGTTTATCGACGGAAACGTTAAGGAAAAGGACGAAGAGGGGAAGGTTACCCTCAACCAGCCCGGCTATACCCGGAAATGGAAAGAGGCCGTAGTCAAAGACCACGGCCCCGTAATTCAAGTCCGTTGAGCGGACAGATTATTCTTCTGAAGTTGTTGCAGAGGGATCTGCGTTTTCAATGGGAGCAGTCGGGAAAACGGGCTGCTCTATTTTGTTGAGTTCATCTTCTACCGATACACCTACACCGCTTGCGCTCTTACTGTTGAGTGTGAAGGTGGAAATGATGGAAACTGCAAGAATGAATATTACGAGTCCCCAGGTTATTTTCTCGAGAAGGTCGGCTGTCTGACGTACACCGAAAGTCTGGTTTCCTGCAACGAAATTGCTTGCAAGTCCGTCACCCTTTCCGTTCTGAAGCAGAACTACAAGAATAAGAAGGACTGCCGCAATGATAATAAGGACGGTCAGAATTGTAAAAATTGCGTTCATATTGTAATGTTTTTCTTTTTTATTTTATATCAAAGGGTTGCAAAGTAAATATTTTTATTGGACTTTCGCAAAAATACTTTTACCACTGCGCCACCGTAGCATTGAAGATGTCTTCGGTAAGCTTGGCGATAATCTCCTCACACAGAGAACTCTCTACGCTGGAAAGAGGGCTTGAGGAAGGGAAATCGGCATAGGCCGAGAACTTCTGTTCCACGTTGTCTTCGGGATGTTTGTTGTTCACGAAGTTAATGGAAACCTCCACTGTAAGCCTATTCTGAGTCGCCTGTTCGTTTGCCGAAATCGCCTGTGCACTTATGCTGTAGCCGGTTATGGCTCCGGTGAGTTCGAGGTCGGAGTTTCCGTCGACCTGTTCGAGTTTGGTAAGCCTGCGGAACTGGTCCCTTATTTTTTCGGTAAGTTCGTTGCTGAGGGTCGGATTCACCAGCAGGGCCTTGTATTCGAAGAGCTCGATATAAATCGTATTCACGTCCTGCTGTATGGAAGTACCGGAAAACGAGTAGCTCACACGGCAGGATTGAAGAATGAGCGCAGAAAGTGCAAAGAAGAGGAACTTTTTCATTTTTCCTTGTTTTTGGCCAGTTTGCGGTAAATGGTCCTTTCCGATATTCCAAGTTCTGCCGCGGCGGCCTTTATGTTTCCGTTATGCTTATCCAGCACCCGGTTTATCATATCCAGACCGGCTTTCTTCAGAGACAACTCCTCCTGGGGAACCTGCCATTCGGCATCGTCGTCGGGAGCAGTGTTTCCGCCAGCCGGGAGAGATGTAGGGCTTTGGGCGGAATAAACGGTTTTCTTCAGGGATTCGACTTCGGCCTTGAGGTCCAGGATAGCTTTTACCAGCATACGCTTGTCGTCATCGGAAATCGATCCGGGTTTGGAGTCTGAGACGGCCGGTAGGAGAGTGTCCTGCTCGTCGGGCAGATATTTTATGAGGGTGGAGGCGGGAATCTCGATGCGTTCGGAATTCTGGCTTACCGGCCTGGACTCCAATGCCGTAACAGTCTCGGCAACGTTCTTGAGCTGCCGGATGTTTCCGGGCCATCGGTAGGAACTCAGCATAGCCACCCCCTGATGGTCGAGGTTTACCTTGCACAGATTGTATTTTTCAGAAAAATCCGACGTGAACTTCCGGAAAAGCAGGTAGATGTCTTCTTTGCGTTCCCGAAGCGATGGAACGTTAATCTGAATGGCATTGAGCCTGTAATAGAGGTCTTCCCTGAATTTGCCGCTGAGCACGGCGTTGCGAAGATCGACATTTGTTGCCGCTATGATCCGGACATCTGTTTTCTCGACTTTTGAAGAGCCTACCTTCATAAACTCTCCGTTTTGGAGAACCCTCAGCAGCAGAGCCTGGGTTTCTTTTGGGAGTTCCCCGATTTCGTCGAGGAAAAGAGTGCCTCCGTTCGCCTCTTCGAAATAACCTTTCCTCTCTCCGATAGCTCCTGTGAAAGAGCCTTTTTCGTGCCCGAAGAGTTCGGCGTTGATGGTTCCTTCCGGGATGGCCCCGCAGTTGACTGCGAGATAACGGCCGTTCCGGCGCCTGCTGAACTGGTGGATTATTTGGGGAATGGATTCTTTTCCGACACCGCTTTCACCGCATACGAGTACGGTGAGATCGGTAGGAGCAACTGCAACTGCCGTCTCCAGGGCAACGGCAAGACCCGGATTGTTTCCGACAATGTCGAACTTGTTTTTTATTTTTTGCAGTTCCTGAGTATCCATATTATTCAATAGCACGCAAAGTTAAAGAAAAAAAGTTATCTTTGCATTCATTGACTCCAAACATAATTTTATTATATGAAAAGAATTATCAGTTTATCATTGGTTGCCGCTATTTGTGTAGTTGCAACGTCTTGCTCCGGTTCCATCATCAAGAAAATGCAGATGGCAGAGAATGTCGTTACCGAGTGTAACCCTTCTCCCCTGCAGGTTGTGAACGGACAGGTTCCTGCAAAGGTTACAGTTACTTGCCCCAAGGGTTATTTCGCTCCCAAGGCAATAGTTGAGATTACTCCTGTTCTCGTATATGAAGGCGGAGAGGCAAAGGGCCCCGTTTTCACTTATCAGGGAGAAAAGGTGAAGGATAACTATAAGGTTGTTCCCCAGGACGGAGGAATTGTCGTTGAGAATGTTTCATTCGTATTTGTTCCTGAAATGGCAAAGGCCACCCTCGAACTCCGCGGAGTCGTTAAATACAACGACAAGCAGTATGACCTTCCCGTACGCAAGATTGCCGAAGGTTGCGTTACTACCAGCCTCAATGCAATTACCGGTGCAACATACAACTACAAGGCCGACGGATACAAGGCTGTAATCGAGCAGAGCACCGAAGGACAGATTATGTATACCATCAACTCATCCGTTGTAAGGAAGTCGGAACTCAAGTCAAACTCCATCGAGAAGATGAAAGAGGAAATCGAGGACCTTAAGAACAACGAGAGAGTTACCATCGAGGGCACGGAAATCATTTCTTATGCATCTCCCGAGGGAGGCGAGAAACTGAACGCAAAACTTTCCGACCGTCGTGCCGAGACCGCAGAAAAAGCTTGGAAGAAGCTCAAAACCGGCATTGAAGGCAGCGAAGCCCAGGTTAAGTCTGTAGGACAGGACTGGGATGGTTTCAAGGAAGCTGTAACCAAGAGCGACATACAGGATAAGGACCTTATCCTCAGAGTTCTCTCTATGTACTCAGACCCGGCCGTACGTGAGTCTGAAATCAGAAACATTTCTCAGATTTTCACTGAACTCAAGAAGGAAGTGCTTCCTGAACTGCGCCGCGCACGTTTCATCACAAAGTCTTCTTACAAGAACTTCACCGACGAGGAACTCGAGCAGATTTCGAAGAAGGGTCTTGAAGGACTCGACGAAACTGCAATTCTTCACCTTGCTGCAATTGCACAGGATATCGATGACAAGGCAGCCCTGTATGAGGTAGCAGTGGACAAGTTCGGTTCAGAGACCGCACTTTACAATCTGGCCTGCACATATATTGAGGACGGAGATGCCGATAAGGCAAAAGAGTGCCTCGACAACCTTAAAGACACAAGCGACAAAGACGTCGTAAACGCTTATGGTGTAATAAAGATGATGAAGGGCGACTATGCAGGTGCCGCCGCCGATTTCAAGAAAGCCGGTGTTAAAGAGAATCAGGGTGCGCTCGAAATCCTCGCAGGAAATTACGATGCGGCCGTGAAGTGTCTCGAAGGAACCGACAGCGAGAACCTCGGTCTTGCCTATATCCTTGCAGGCGACAGCGCTAAGGCCGCCGCCGCAATCAAGGGTACCGACGCAAAGAGCGATTATCTCCGTGCAGTTGCCTGCGCTCGCGTGGGCGACGCTACCGGTGTAAAGACGAATCTTGACAAGGCTTGCCAGAAAGATCCTTCTCTGAAGGCAAAAGCAGCCAAGGACATAGAGTTTGCAAAATATCTTTAGTAATCGAACAAATTTCATCTGTTGATAAGTTTGTTAATTACTAAATAATTACTATCTTTGCAGCCCCCTAAACAGGGGGCTTTTAATTTATTTATCAACAACAGTTTATGCCAACAATTCAACAATTGGTTCGCAAAGGACGCGAGGTTATCGAGCTAAAATCGAAATCCCGTGCGTTGGATGCTTGTCCTCAGAAGCGTGGCGTATGCCTTAGGGTTTACACAACAACCCCTAAGAAACCTAACTCAGCTATGCGTAAGGTTGCCCGTGTACGTCTTACAAATGCCAAAGAGGTCAATGCCTACATCCCCGGTGAGGGTCACAACCTTCAGGAGCACTCAATCGTGCTTGTTCGTGGAGGCCGTGTAAAGGACCTTCCGGGTGTACGTTACCACATCCTTAGAGGCGCTTTGGATACTGCTGGTGTAGAGGGTCGTACTCAGTCACGTTCTCTCTATGGAGCAAAACGTCCCAAGAAGTAAACTAAGGAGTTTTAACTTTTAATTTTTTTTCAAAATGAGAAAAGCAAAGCCTAAGAAGAGGATTCTACTTCCTGATCCTAAGTTTCACGACACACAGGTTACCCGTTTCGTGAATAATCTTATGTTGCAGGGGAAGAAGAGTATCGCGTATTCTATTTTTTACGATGCCATTGATTTGGTAGGCGAGAAGATGAAAGATTCTGACAAGGCTCCTCTCGATATTTGGAGGAAAGCTCTCGAGAACGTAACCCCTCAGATTGAGGTTAAGTCACGTCGTATCGGTGGAGCAAACTTCCAGGTGCCGACAGAGTTGAGACCGGAAAGGAAGATTTCTCTTTCTATGAAGAATATGATATCCTTCGCCCGCAAACGTTCCGGTCGCTCTATGGCAGAAAAGCTATGTGCAGAGATCGTAGCAGCCTATAACAACGAAGGTGGTGCATTCAAGCGTAAAGAAGATATGCACAGAATGGCAGAAGCCAACAAAGCCTTCGCTCATTTCCGTTTCTAATATTATTGACGGATGGCAGGCAGAGATCTTAAATACACTAGAAACATCGGCATCATGGCTCACATCGATGCCGGAAAGACAACCACATCCGAACGTATTCTTTATTACACCGGCAAGACTCACAAAATCGGTGAAGTTCACGAAGGTGCCGCTACAATGGACTGGATGGTTCAGGAGCAGGAGAGAGGCATTACCATCACTTCTGCTGCAACCACAGCGTTCTGGCACTATGACTCCCAGACATATCAGGTCAACCTGATAGACACTCCGGGTCACGTGGACTTTACTGTAGAGGTTGAGCGCTCGCTGCGTGTACTTGACGGCACTATTGCAACATTCTGTGCAGTAGGCCGTGTTCAACCTCAGTCTGAAACCGTTTGGCGTCAGGCTGACAAATATGGCGTACCCAAGATTGCCTATATCAACAAGATGGACCGCGTTGGTGCGGATTTTCTAGCCGTTGTAGAAGAAATCAGGACCAAACTTGGTGCCCACGCTGTCCCCGTTTGCCTTCCTATAGGCGCCGAGGATAAGTTCCAGGGTATCGTGGACCTTATTTCCAGAAAGGCAATCATTTACGATTCATCAGACGAACTTGTAAACTATTCCGTTCAGGAGATTCCCTCAGAAATGCGGGACGAAGTGGCTTTGTGGCGCGACAAACTTGTCGAGGCCGCCGCAGAGTGCGACGAGACTGTTATGGAAAAGTATTTCGAGGATCCCGAGTCCGTAACGGAGGAAGAGATTGTTGCAGCTATCCGCAAGGGAACCATCTCTATGCAGATTGTTCCTGCCTGCTGCGGTTCTTCTTTCAAGAACAAGGGGGTTCAGTTCCTTCTGGATGCAGTTATGCGCTATCTTCCTTCTCCTCTTGACAAGGGTTCCGTAAAAGGTACGAATCCCCGTAACAACGAGGTGGTGGAGCGCAGCTCATCTGCCGACGAGCCGTTCTGCGCATTGGTGTTCAAGATTGCCACAGACCCGTTTGTAGGCCGTCTTGCCTTTATGCGTGTTTATTCCGGCCGTCTGGATGCCGGTTCTTACGTTTATAACGTGCGTTCCGGAAAGAAGGAAAGAGTCGCCCGCCTTTATCAGATGCATTCGAATCATCAGAATCCTATCGAATTCGATGAAGCCGGAGACATCTGCGCAGCTGTAGGATTCAAGGACCTTCGTACAGGAGATACCATCTGCGATGAGAACAAGCCCATCTCCCTCGAGTCTATGGAATTCCCCGATCCGGTTATTGGAATAGCGGTGGAGCCTAAAACTCAGAAGGATCTTGACAAACTGGGAATTGCTCTTGCAAAACTGGCAGAGGAGGATCCTACTTTTACCGTCAAGGCCGATGCCGAGACAGGACAAACGGTTATCAGCGGTATGGGTGAACTTCACCTGGACATTATCGTTGACCGTCTGCGCCGTGAATTCGGTGTCGAAATCAATCAGGGTGCACCTCAGGTTAACTATAAGGAAACTATCACAACCTCCTATCAGCATCGCGAAGTGTTCAAGAAGCAGACCGGAGGCCGTGGTAAATTTGCAGATATTATCGTCGAGATCGGCCCTGCCGACGAGGGTGTAACCGGGCTTCAGTTCGAAAACGTAGTCAAGGGCGGAAACGTTCCCAAGGAATTTGTTCCCTGCGTTGAGAAAGGATTCACTGCAGCAATGTCCAATGGCGTGCTTGCAGGCTATGAGGTTCCCTCCCTCAAGGTTACTCTGCTGGATGGTTCATATCACCCCGTAGATTCCGATCAGCTGTCGTTCGAACTTGCTGCGCGGATGGCTTTCCGTCACGCTTGTCCCAAATGTCATCCGGTTCTGCTCGAGCCTATAATGGCCCTTGAAGTTGTTACTCCGGAAGATTATATGGGAGATATCGTGGGAGACCTCAACCGTCGGCGCGGACAGATTTCAGCAATGGATACAACCGCTAACGGCGCACGCGTAATCAAGGCTTTTGTTCCTCTTGCCGAGCAGTTCGGTTACGTAACGGTTCTCAGAACCCTGTCATCGGGTCGCGCGACCAGCACAATGACGTTCGACCACTATGCCGAGGTTCCCGCCGCTATGGCAAAGGATATAATCGAGAAGAGCGGATATAGGACGATTGAGACCGACGAATAATTCCAAGCCAGATTAAAATTTTAAATATGAGCCAGAAAATCAGAATTAAACTCAAGTCTTTCGATCATATGCTTGTAGACAAGTCTGCAGCAAAGATCGTTGACACGGTGAAATCTACAGGTGCTAAGGTTAACGGACCTATTCCTCTGCCCAGCAACAAGAAGATCTTCACTGTGAACCGCTCAACCTTCGTTAACAAGAAGGCTCGCGAGCAGTTTGAGCTCGATTCATACTGCAGGCTGCTCGACATCGATGACAGCAACGCAAAGACCGTTGATGCATTGATGAAGCTTGAGCTCCCTTCAGGAGTTGAGGTCGAGATCAAAGTTTGATAGCGGAATTTGTAACCGTCAGGGGAGAAGATTTGCATATTAATGCAGTCGTTTGTAACTTTGGCGGTTGCTAACAGGTCCCATAGCTCAGTTGGTTAGAGCACCTGACTCATAATCAGGGAGTCCTAGGTTCAAGCCCTAGTGGGACCACAAAACAAAAGCCATTGCTTCGCGCGGTGGCTTTTTTGTTTTGCGGCCCCCTGGGTTTTCATTCATTGGGGAGAGGGCTCCCCAAACCCCTTCGGTCGGCCTCTGCCTCCGAAGGCCATCGCTTCGCGCGGTGGCTTTTTTGTTTTGCGGCCCCCTGGGGGTTCGGTTACCAGATAATCACCCGTTCCGATTCGGGGCGCCACATTGCGTCGCCTTCCTTTATGCCAAAGGCAGAGAAGAAGGTGTCAAGGTTGCGAACCGACACATTCACACGGTTTTCCCCCAACGAATGCACGTCAATCAAAGTCCTGCGCTGAATTTCTTCGTCCGTTATGTTCTGGGCCCATACTGTAGCGTACGCCAGATAGAAACGCTGTTCGGCGCTCAAACCGTCGATGGGTTCCGAGATCTTTCCTTCAAAGGAATTCTGCATTGCAGTGAAAGCTATGCGAAGACCTCCCTGGTCTGCGATGTTCTCCCCAAGAGTTGCGGCTCCGTTGGCAAAAACTCCGGGAAGAACCTCAACGGAGTTGAACTGCTCTACAAGTTTTGCTGTCTTGGCATTGAATGCCTGTTCATCTTCTTCAGCCCACCAGTTATTCATATTTCCATCCTTGTCGAACAGACGGCCCTGATCGTCGAATCCGTGGGTCATTTCGTGACTGATGACGACTCCGATTGCACCGTAGTTCACTGCATCGTCGGCGTCGGGATTAAAGAAAGGCGGCTGCAGAATACCTGCGGGGAAGCAAATCTCATTGGTAGTGGGATTATAATATGCATTCACGGTCTGGGGCGTCATTCCCCATTCTTCCTTGTCAACCGGTTTTCCAAGTTTGGAAAGATTGTCTTCGGTGTACCAGCGTGATGCTGCGCAGATATTGTCCAGATAACTCATTTGGGGATTTATCTCAAGCGAAGAATAGTCTTTCCACTTGTCGGGGTATCCTATCTTGACGGTAAAATTGTCGAGTTTCTCGTGAGCCTTTGTCTTGGTGGCATCGCTCATCCAATCCAAAGAGTCGATATGTTCACCCAAAGCCGCCTGGATGTTCTTGACAATGGCGAGCATTTTGGATTTGGCTTCCTCCGGGAAATATTTCTCGACATACATCTGGCCTACGGCCTCTCCAAGAAGCCTGTTGGGAACGTTCATAGCCCTCTTCCAACGGGGTTTGGGCTCTTTTGTTCCGGCCATCTGCCTGGAGAAGAAATCGAACGATGCGGCATAGAATTCGTCTCCGAGTGCAGAGCAGGCGTTTTCAATGACATGAGCCTGCAGGAAATGCTTGAGCTGGTCGGGTTTCAATATGAATGCAAGTTCATTGACAGCCTTGAAATATGAAGGTTGCTCCAGAATAACTTTGTCCTGAGGCTCGATTCCCATAGCCTTGAAATATTCGTCGAAGCACAGGAAAGGGTATGCAGTGACGATTTCTTCAGACGACATAGGATTGTACATTGCCTGAATGTCGCGCTGCTGAACCATTGACCAGAACGGCTCGGCTATTGCCATCTGTACATCGTATGCGTCCTGAGCGCGGGAAGCGGCGTCTTCATATCCGGCAAGTTCAAAAATCCTGACAAGATAACGCTTGAACCCTTCGCGTATGGCAGCGTGTTGCTCCAGCAGATAGTAATCCCGGTTTCCCATACTCAAACCGGACTCCCCAATGTAAAGGACCTCGACGTCACTGTTTGCCAGGTCAGCCTCGGCATAGCAACCGAATAAGCTTTCTGCTCCGTTTCGTTCACATTCGGCACTGAGCCTTGCGAAACTGCGTGCATCGACTACCTCTGTTTCGATTTTGGCAAGATATTTCTCAAGAGGAGCGGCACCTTCGGCATTCAGGCGGGTTGAATCCAACCCCATTTTGTAAAGATCCGAGATCTTTCTTTCAACACTGCCGTCCTCTGTTTTCAATGAAACCAAACCCTTGAACAGGTCGTTCAGGCGGATTTCGTTATTCTCGGCAAGAATGTCGAACGCACCATAGCGTGAGAACTCGGGCTTCAACGGATTGTTTTTCTGCCAACCGCCGGTTGCATACTGATAAAAATCCGCTCCCGGAGCGGTAAGGGTATCCAAATTGGAGTAATCCAGAGCCGGTACCCGACCGGTTTCTTTGACAGGATTGCACGCTGTGGCGCAAATGCTTGCAATAGCAAGACTGAGAATCATTCTTTTCATTTTATATTTGACGATTATTTTCTATGGCTGAAGAATTTGTCCAGCATTTCGACTGTGCATTCCGCTGCGTCACCTCCGTGAGGCTGGTCTGCACAACGTTTATACGATATATTGGTATATCCTGCGGCTCTCAGACTGTCTACGTCGGCAGTGCAGTCGTCTTCGCCTGATGTATTGTAGAAATACACCGGAATAGAGCAGGGCCTGGGCCGCTCACAGGACATAGGCATTGCTGCAGCGAATATCTCCTCGTGTGACTCCACATAGTCCCAGGTTCCGCGTCCTCCGTCGGAAGAACCAGCCAGGTAAATGCGGTCTGTATCAATCATATCCTTGGAGATGTAATCGTCCATAATCCTTTTTACGTCCTCGAAGCAGTCCGACCAGTCCACAACGTGCCCGACACCGGCCCGATGGCATAGCGGGAACAGGGCTATGGCCTTGATACCCTTATTCTTGAGATAACAGAGAATACTGTCGTCGGCGGCACAGCAGTCAAGGTGGTTGAAGCCGTAGAAATCGTGTTTCGACGTATCGTGGACCCCTCCGTGCAGCCAAAGGAACATAATTGACTTGCCGCTCTTATCTTGATTGATGCCTACAACTTTACAGGGCAGGTTATACGTAAATTCACCTTCCGGGATAGAACCGAAGTTCTTGCTCTGTCTGCAAGAAGAAAGAATGACCACGATGGATAGCAGCACTATTGCGCCAATTGATGCCGTGAAAAACTTTTTCATAATGAGATATTTGTTACAGTACTTGAGCAAATATACTCATTTCTGAGCAGGAATTGCGTATATTTGGAAAAAGTACGCGAATGACGGCCATAATCAACAGTTTGTCGAAGATAGCAGGCATTGTCCTTGCCACAAGTGTCCTCGTTACGGGGTGCGGTGGCGGTGAGCCATCGGCCGAAGGCGGAAAAAATCCGGAAAATTTCCTCCCGGAGGAAATCAGGCCCGGAGGGGAACTTGCCGAAAGACTCTCCCGGAATCTGGACCGGCTGGAGTCTGAGATCTACCGGCCGGACGCAGTTTTCAAGGAAGATGACTGGCCGGGGGATTTCGTAGGGCGTACCATTCTGGGAACGGTGCTTAACGCAAGGGCTTCGGGACGCGAACCTCAATATCTGCAGGCCATCATTGAAGGACTCCCTTCCCATCTGAACGAAAAAGGATATATGGGACCCGTTTACGAGGGAAAGGATGAGCAGCAACTTTCCGGTCACGGCTGGCTGCTCCGGGGACTGTGCGAATATTACACTTTCACCGGAGATTCTGCCATTCTTCCGCTGATTCGCGGCATAGCTGCAAATCTGTTTCTTCCGAGCCCCCAGTTGTACTCTTCCTATCCCATTGATCCGGAAAGCCGGAGCGGATATGCCGGAGCCGAGGCCGGAACAATTCAGAACGAGGTGGCGGGTTGGAGGCTGTCCAGCGACATAGGCTGCGTGTTCATAGGGATGTCGGGCCTGATACACGCGTACGGTATTCTGAAATTCGTTCCCGGGACCGACGATGCTCTGATTGCCGGAATGAAGGATTGCATGGAAAGAATGCTCGCAAGATTCCGGGAAACGGACCCTGTTGGAATAAAGGCTCAGACTCACGCCACCCTTACCGCCTGCTGCGCCCTGTTGCGGTATTATGAACTTACGGGGGAGGAGCAGTGGCTGGAATTGGCCGAAAGCCGATGGAAGACCTATGTCGCCGATGGGATGACCGTGAATTTTGAGAACTACAACTGGTTCGGCCGGCCCGACAGCTGGACCGAGCCTTGTGCCATCATTGATTCATACATTCTTGCCTGCGGACTTTGGAAGCATACTCTCAGGGCAGAGTATCGCGACTTGGCTGAGCTCATATACTACAATGCCATCTGCCATACGCAGCGTTTCAACGGCGGGTTCGGGTGCGACAACTGCCCTTCGGTAGAGAAGCCTTACCTTAAGGTGCACGCTCCTGAAGCCTTCTGGTGCTGCACTATGCGCGGAGGAGAAGGTCTTGCCCGGGTGGCGGAAGGGAGTTATCTGCATTCGGGAAAGACGCTTTACATTCCGTTTTTCCGCGAGGGAGAACTTCGGGCGGGAGGAATAAGTCTGAATCAGTATACGGGCTACCCTTTCGAAGGAAAGGTGGAGATTCAGATTCTGGACAATCCGGGGAAGTTCAAACGCCTGTTTCTTCCCTCGGCACCGTGGATGGGGGATATGACCGTAGAGTTGAACGGCAGAGCCTGCAGGATGGAGGGGAACGTTTTGAAGCGCAACTTTAAGGCAGGAGACCGTGTTAAGGTAGAGTTTACGCTGGAGAGGTACGACCAAAAAGTTACGGAGGACTCTTTCGGGGACCCGGTAAGGAAAATGCGGGGTCCTCTGATTGTTGACGAGAATCTCGAGCCTTTGTATCACCTTATGGACAGTACGGTGTGGGGAAACGACTATAAAAGAAAAATCATATACCGATGAAAAGATTCATAACTATCGCCGCCGCGCTCGCGGTGCTTGCAATCTCTAACGGCTGCAGAGAAAATACCCTGGGCAGGCTCAGGAATGGATTCAAGGAAATTCCCGACACTATTCAGACAGCGGCTTACTGGTACTGGATGAATGACAACATTTCCGAGGAGGGAGTGGTAAATGACCTCGAGGCAATGAAAGAGGTTGGGATAAACCGTGCATACATAGGCAATCAACAGGCAGACGATATCCCGTACGGGGATATTAAGCTGGGGTCGGACCAATGGATGGACATTACCCACACGGCGCTGAAAACCGCCGCGGACCTGGGAATAGAGATAGGAATTTTCAATTGTCCCGGCTGGAGCCAGTCGGGAGGTCCGTGGGTGAAGGAAGAGGAAAGTATGAGGCGTCTTGTGATGAAGGAAGGGTATCCGTTCGACATCACCGACAACAAAATAGTGAAGGTTCTGGCAATGCCTCCTATTGAAGGTACCGTTCTCCGTGCGCAGGTAACGTCTCCTGAAGGGAAGGCCTGCAAGGCGGAATTTGCCGCTCCTGAAGGGTTTGTAGCCAGAACCGTTTCGGTAAAGGCCTCGGCGCGCACCGACAGGGTGATGAGGGTGCTGGCCGACGGAGCCGTAATTCGGGAATTTTACTTCGACCGTCACAGAACCGACCTTAACGTTGGTTTTGATCCTCTTGCTCCTGTCGTGATAAATCTGCCGGAAACTCTGGCAAGGAAATATACCGTAGAGATTGGGAAATATTACAATCCCGATGACGTTGACTTCGAGGTTGCTGTGAGCGATATTCCGGAAATTGAAAAATGGCCCGAGAAAACCCTTGTGAAAATGTTCCAGGACCCGCTTCCTATGTGGGACCACTATATGTGGACAGCGCCGGGCGAGTGTTCTGACAAGAGCAAGGTGGTGGATCCAGCGTCGGTGATAGACCTTACCGAAGGGATTCTCAAAGGCCTGCGGAGCCCCAACATCCCCGACAGTTACAGGGTTGTGACATTCTATATGGAAACTACCGGCGTTACCAATGCTCCTGCCGTTCCGGAGGGCACCGGACTTGAGGTAGACAAGATGAGCCGCAAGCATATCGAAACCCACTTCAATGCTTTTGTGGGCAAGTTGATAAACAGAATCCCCGCCCGAGACCGGAGGACTTGGACGGTTGTGGTGCAGGACAGTTACGAAACCGGAGGTCTTAACTGGACCGATGATATGGAGGAAGTCTTCTGCGAGAGATACGGCTATGACCCCGTTCCTTACCTTCCGGCAATCGCCGGCATTACGGTAGGCAGTGCCGACCGCTCCGAGCGTTTCCTCTGGGATTTGAGGCGTCTGATTGCCGACAGAGTAGCATACGACTATGTCGGGGGTCTGCGGGACATCTGCCATCGGTACGGAATGGAAACCTGGCTCGAGACTTACGGACATTGGGGTTTCCCTTCCGAATTCCTTATGTACGGGGGACAGTCCGACCAGATTGCCGGTGAATTCTGGAGCGAGGGAGATTTGGGCGACATTGAGAACAGGGCTGCGTCGTCGTGTGGACATATCTACGGAAAGAATAAGGTTTGGGCCGAGTCCTGCACTGCCGGTTCGCCTCAGTACAGCCGCTATCCCCGACTTATGAAGGAAAGGGTGGACCGGTTCTTCTGCGAAGGAATCAATGCAACGCTGCTGCACCTGTTCATTCAGCAGCCCGACGACAGAAAGCCCGGATTGGATGCGTGGTTCGGTAACGAATTCAACAGGAACAATACCTGGTTCGAAGCCCTCGATTTGTTTATTCAGTACCTTAAGAGGTGCAATCTGATGCTGCAGCAGGGCCGTTATATAGCCGACGCAGCCTATTTTATTGGCGAGGATGCCCCCAAGATGACGGGCGTGTGCAATCCTCCGCTGCCTCAAGGGTATTCCTTCGATTATATAAATGCCGAAGTGCTGCTCAGGCACAGCAGAGTGAAAGACGGAAGGCTTGTGCTGGACAGCGGAATGGAATATGCCGTTCTGGTGCTGCCGGAGCAGAATACTATGAGGCCCGAAGTGCTTAAGTGTATAGGGAAGATGGTTCAGGAAGGCCTTACCATAACAGGACCTGCGCCCGAGAAGTCTCCGAGCCTGCAGAATTATCCCGCTGCCGACGAAGAAGTGAAGACGGTTGCTGCGGCAATATGGAACGGAAGCGGGCATTACGGCAGAGGCCGCGTTTACGATAAGGGAACGGCGATGGAAAAGATTTTCGCCGATTTGGGCATTATTCCCGATTTCACGACCACAGTTCCTTCCGACGGCAAAGTTTCGTTCATACATCGCAGTCTGGGTAGGGAAGGGGATATCTACTTTGTAGCTAACCAAAGGGAGGCGAAGGCCGGTTTCAAGGCATCTTTCAGGGTTGATGAAGGACTTGTCCCGGAACTCTGGTATCCCGTAGACGGACACTGCGAACCCGTTTGCTGGACTCAGGATGAAAACGGGTGCAATATAGATATGAGTCTGGACAGCCTCCAGAGCGTGTTCGTGGTATTCGGAAAAGATTTTTCAGACAGGGCTGTTTCAATGCCGACAGCAAAAACCGTAAGCGTGGGAGGCCCCTGGAAGGTCAATTTCAGCGAATCTTGCGGGAACGCCGCTTTTGAAACCGAAATGGTGAGCCTCGGGGACTGGAGCGAGAGCCCGGAACCGGAAATAAAATACTATTCGGGCAAAGCCACGTACAGAGGCAGTTTCAGTTTGGATACAGAATCGGCTGGGGCAGACAGGGTTCTGCTCGACCTCGGCCAGGTTATGGTAATGGGGAAGGTGCGCCTCAACGGAAAATATGCCGGGGGAGTTTGGACAGCTCCGTATATTGTGGATATAACAGGCTTGGTGCGCGAGGGAGAGAATACCGTTGAGGTAGATGTGTGGAACAATTGGAGAAATCGTCTGATAGGAGATGACAGCCTTCCCGAAGAACAGAGAAAGACCTGGACCAACATTTCTCCTTGGAAGGCCGGGTCGGAACTTCAGACTTCGGGACTTCTTGGTCCTGTTAACGTTAAAATTATCAAATGATATCCGGGAAACGGCGGCAACAAAGTGAAAATTATTCTATCTTTGCGCATTGTTTAATTGAAAATTATAGGAGAAAATGAAGAAATCCATTGCCTTGCTGTTGATTGCATTGTGCAGCATTTGCGCCTGGTCTCAGGAAGACGATTACAAGGGGTCGCTCAAGGTGATTCCCAGATTTGACGTTGGCGCCAATTTCTACGAGGGAGAAAAACCGGAGTTGGATTGGGGAAACAGTGGTTTGTACACCCAGCTGGAATACAACTTTACACCATCACTGACGTTCCGTATGCTCAATCTTTGGGTTAACCCGGCACCGAAGGACCTTTACAGCAATTGGTTCCGCCCTTATGCGGCAAACTTCCTTCCTACTTTTGCCCTTGATTTCAGTTTCAGCAATTTTTATGTATCGGTAGGAAAGGATTATCTTGGTATCGGAGGTTTTGAGAATGACCCCTACGACTATGATTTCGATTTCGACCAGCTTTCACCGTTTTGCTCGGATATGGTTTGCACACAGTGGGGAGGCAAGATAGGCTGGATAAGCGAATCTGAAAATACCGACCTTTCTTTTGCCGTTACATCTTCTCCGTTCGGAAAAAGGACGTTTGCCGACGGCCTTCTTGCCTTTACCGGACTCTGGAGAGGAAATTACGGCCCTCTTTCGACAATCTGGGGAGTGAGTGCCGCAGCTACGGAAAAAGGAAAATACGAACTGCTCGTTACATTGGGACAGAAACTGACTTTCGGAGGATTCTCGGCTACTTTCGATTGGTTTAACACCAGTTACCCCGACCCCGAAAGCGGATTCCTTGCCAAGGGACATACTTTTCGCGGAGAACTTGCCTACGATTTCGACGGCAAGGCCGACATTGCCCTTACCGGAAGCCGCATACTGGCTCCCAAGGGCGACCCTGAACTGGAGAACTCCTGGCTTGCAGGTGTAAAGGCACATATCTGCCCTATTGAAAACCTGAAGGTTACATTGACAGGAGCCTACAACACCAATTACGGGTGCTGGGACTTCCGTGCCGGGCTCCTCTACTATTTCGATTTTACCTGGTAGGAGGGGTGAGGGGTTACATCTGCTCGTCGAAAGACAGAGTCGCAACAGAAATACGGGCGCTTCCATTTGGGAGTGCCTTTTTAAGTGCGTTGCAGCAAGATGCAAGCGTACTTCCGGTGGTAAAGACGTCGTCGACAAGCAGAATGTGCGAATAGTGGGCATCCCGGCATTTTGAAGTTGCTGCAAAAGCATCCTTAATGTTGAGGTAACGTTGCTCCCTGTTGAGTTTCACCTGCGAAGAAGTCCTCTTTCGTTTTCGGAGAAGGTCGCATCGCACTTCGGCCCACGGAAGCATCTTCCCCACCTCCCGGGCTATTACTTCGGCCTGGTTATACCCTCTTTTGAGTTTTCGGAAAGGGTGCAGCGGAACGGGAACGATGCAGTCGATGTCCCGAAGGTACTCCGACTCAAGAATCTTTTCCCCGAGCATTGAAGAAAAATAACGGCCTGCTGCAAAGTTGCGTCGGTATTTAATGGCCGGGGTAATGGAAGAATATGCGTTCAGATGAAAGAACAAAGCGGTGGCGTACAGGTACGGTCCCTTCTCTATGAAAGAATTCAGCTTGTCAGCCATAGGGTTTCTGGAAATCTTTTCGTAGCGGGTCAGGGGAAAATCGCACAGGCACGGGATGCACAGTTCGTCTTCGATGCGGTACAGGTCTCTGCCGCAGGCGATGCAATTGCGGGGAGACACGAGGTCGGCCACCGAGTCGGCAGCCTCCTTCAGGAAAGAAGAAGTTTTCATAGTTTATATGTCGTTAAAGGCCTCAGTCGTTGGCCATAGCGGTTTCGACTTCGTCGGGAGATGCGGGAAGACGCCGGTTTCCGAGCCGGCGGGCACCATCGGCCGTTACCAGGATATCATCTTCGATGCGTATTCCTCCAAAGTCGTAGTATTCAGTAAGTTTAGGATAGTTGATGGCGTTTTTGCCTATTCCGTCGGCCTTCCACTGCTCTATGAGGGCAGGGATGAAGTAAATGCCGGGCTCGTCGGTGATTACGTTCCCGGGTTTTAGGGTGCGCGCCATTCTGAGGCTGCCCAGCCCCAGTTGACCGGAGCGCTGCTGGTGGGAGTCGTAGCCTACAAGATTCTCTCCGTAGTCTTCCATATCGTGGCATTCAAGCCCCATATTGTGCCCCAGACCGTGGGGAAGGAAAATCCCGCACAGGCCGTCGGCAACCATATCGTCCAAATTCCCGGGGAGAATCAGTCCCAGAGTTTGCATTCTTTCCAGGATGAGCCGGTTTACTGCCAGATGAACGTCGCGGTATGCCACGCCCGGTTTTGTGAGGCTGAAGGCCAGTTCGTTGCAGTCATACACGGTTTGATATATGTCCCGTTGTTTCGGAGAAAACTTGCCCGAGGTGGGGTAGGTACGGGTAAAGTCGGAGCAATAGTGCTCATTGATTTCGGCTCCGGCATCGATAACCATCAGTTTTCCCGGCTCTATGGGGAGATCGTGGGAATGACAGTGAAAGATTTCTCCGTGTTGGGTGAGGATGGTGGGGAAGCTCATACCCCAGCCTTTGCCAAGTACGATACCTTCCATCTCCCCCACTATGAGCTGCTCTATCCTGCCGGGTTTTATGCCTTTTCGGGCGGCGGTGTGCATCTCGTAGCCCAGGTCGCAGGCCTTGTCTATAAGGTCGATTTCTTCCCGGCTTTTAATCAGGCGCATCTCTATTGTTGCGGCGAGCATTGGCGCCGAGGCGTGAACGCAGCCTGCCTTGCCGTTGGAAATTACGTCAGTGGGATTCAGGCCGGTGAGTTTGGCTATCAGCTGTGCGTTATAGTGGCGGCTGGCGGGAAGAAAGTGGATGCACTTTCCTTTTATGGCCTGTTCCAGTGCGCTGTACGGGGCGGTTTTTTTGATTCCGGTACTTTGGGCCAGCTCCTTAACCGAGGGCATAGGACCGGTCCATATAATGTCGTCCAGGTCGAAGTCGTTGCCGAAGAGGGTCTCTTCTCCGGTTTCGAGATTTATTGTTGCGGCGAGCGCCGGTTCGTCTATGCCGAAGTAGTAGAGCCAGGTTCCGTCCTGCCTCCATTTGTATGCGTTGTCACAATACTGTGCCGGGGAATCCACGTTCCCAAGGAAAAGCATTATGCCTTTCTGTCCCTGCATTTTCTGCATCAGGGCGGCTCTGCGAGCCATATAGGTTTCTTTCTTGAACATAAGTACCTGCGTATTCCCCAAATAATCAATTATTTACAATCTCCGTTTTTTCGGTGGGGACAATGTGGGGACAATTAGAGGCTGCTCCACTCCAGCCGAGCCCACGCATAACTTCCGGCAGCGTCCCTTTTTCCAGCGCGTAGTCCAGGAACTCACTCAGGGTAATCTTGAACGACTCCTCTGCCGCAGACTTCGTCCTCCCGTATCCGGACAACTCCAGCGCAGGACAATAGATTATCCTGCATCCGCCCTCCAGATAACTGATTATGTCGAGACTTACAATTATGTCTCCTGCCTTGCTCCGCACTTTACCTTTTACTTTCCCTATCATAGCAAATTCATTGAACTTATTCTCCGTTATTCAGAAACCACAGAAAATCTTTTGTGGAGACATCCATACTCATAAGGTTGCTCTTTATGACGAACATGGGGATAGGCTCCTTGTGTGTTTGAAGCACAATGCTCCGTACTCCCGGTTTGGTCCAAACCGCGTGTCCGCCGCTTATCCTGTCGAGGCTGTAGCCCCTGCTCAGAAGAAATCCCTCGAACTCCTTCCGCGTCACATTGCTCAACTTCTTCATCTTGGATTATAAGCAATATGAAAGCAAACGGTTCGACTTGTCGTAAGCGCAATTGTTGAATATGTCCTGGAATATCTCGTCCTTCGGAAGAATCTCCAGAAGGGAAGGAGACAGAAGGTAATTCTCGGACTCCCGGCTATTCTTCATCCAGCCCAGCTTCTTCATCTCTCTGTCCAGATATCCTTCCTGGACTGCTCGGCTGATGAACTCCTTGAGACAAAAGTCAAAATCGCTGTCCGCCTCCTCGGTAGTCTTACCATACCCTACGATATTCAGTGACGGGGAGTATACTATCTTCCTCCCGTCCTCCTCAGTGCGGAACACACTGAGACCGACGTCAACAAAACTACCGGATAATTTAATGTAATCTGCCATCTGTCTTTTCATCGCAAAGTTAATTATTTATTTCTCATTTGTTCATCAATATTTGGATCGTTCGTTCTTTCTCGTTTAGTAACTGCTCTAACAACTGCACTTTCTCCTCCAGGGCCTTGTTGCCGTTCACCTCGCTATTTACGGCTGCAATAAAATGTTTACCATTTGCAATGGCTTTAGCTGATGGGATATTTTCATCATATAATTCGTGAATATGAATTCCCAAGACATTTGTTAATGCCTCAACGGTACTCAGTTTTACATCTGCTCCGTTTAGAAAATTGTCTAATGTTGTTCGCGAAATTCCGCATCTTGATGCTATTTGCGACTTGTTCAGTTCGCTAGCTTCTACCAATTTAATCAACTTATTTATATTCATATAGTTACACTATTATTGTTCAGCAAACTGAAAGTTATTTTCAAAAAATGTTCAATAAACTTGCATTTCTGTTCAGAACAGTTTACATTTGCAGTTGAAGTTAATAAAATTATTTGAAATGGCAACTAGACAAGGTTCGTTAGCAGACAAGCTCTACCACTTGGAAATTGGAGACAGCATCGAGTTCCCCATCATCGAATTGACTGTATGTCATCTCCCTCAAGTCCTATCTCATACTTGGCACGCTGCTCATCAGTTGCTTCCATAAGAAGTGGGAACGCCTCAAGAGGGTGGCTGTACGTTTTCATCCGCGCAGACGGATGATCAAACAGAATCTGAAACATTCGCAGACCTGATTATGTTCCCGTGTTGAAATAGAATCAATAAGTAGGGTGTAACTTTGAATATTAACGATATATTTCTACCTTTGTCCCAACTTATTTATAAGATATGACAAAGGAAAAGGAACTGGAATCGCTGCTTGTCCAATACAGGACTTTGGGAATCGACAGACAGATAGACTATGAAAAGTTCTATCTGTATTCCATCATTACTCATTCTACTGCCATAGAAGGATCAACAGTTACCGAAATTGAGAATCAGCTGATGTTTGATCAAGGTATCAGTGCCGGAGGAAGGACTCTGATAGAGCAGTATATGAATCTTGATCTCAAGGCCGCCTATGACAGGTGTCTGGAATATGCCGGAAGTCACAGTGAAATCACTGTCAATCTTTTGAAAGAACTTTCCTCCATTACCATGAAGAATACCGGGCAGGTTTACAAAACGGCCTTGGGGGAATTTTCATCTGCGAATGGTGATATCAGACTTGTGAATGTGACGGCAGGCATTGGCGGGAAGTCTTATATGAGCTTCAGTAAGGTCCCCGGCAAATTGAAAGAGTTCTGCGATGAACTGAATAAAGCGAGGAAAATAGTGGGGAGAAAAACTATAATTGACCAATATCTTCTCAGTTTTGACGCCCATTATGACCTCGTGACCATTCACCCGTGGGCGGATGGCAACGGACGAATGGCCCGGCTGCTGATGAATATGATTCAGTTCGAGTTCGGACTGATTCCATCTAAAATTCTCAAAGAAGATAAGGAGCAATATATTAATGCTCTGATAGAAACAAGAGAAGCCGGGAACAAAGAGATATTCCGCCAGTTTATTCTTGATGAAATGATTCGCAACCTGAAAAAGGATATTCAGGCATATCTTGAATCGACGGGAGAAACATTGCCACCTATTCCGGGAAAAGAAAAGAGTAGGGAGAAAATTGTCAGATTATTGAGAGAAAACAGCAATATGACCACCGCCACCCTTGCGGAAGCTCTTGGTGTCAGCGCAAAGGCAATTGAAAAACATCTGTCAAAATTGAAATCAGAAGGCGTTATCTTCAGGATAGGCCCCGACAAGGGCGGCCATTGGGAGGTACACTGAAATCAAAGTCTTACTGCCGCTCTACGCCTTCGAGGCACGGAAAAGATTCTCGCGTGCCGTAGCGGAATGCAGCAAGTTGCGCAAAACGCGAGTCACTCGCGTCTGCGCAAGAGGGAAATAAAAAAGCAGCAACTCCTGAGAATTGCTGCTTGTGCCTCGGATGAGACTCGAACTCACACGGACATTTCTGCCCAAGGGATTTTCTTGCCACTATGGCTTTCGCCACCGGTATTGTTTGTGGTCTGGACTATTCCTTCACCATAGACAATTCTTTAGGTGTGTCGTGTCTAGTCTCTGCACCTTCCTTCTTAAAGGCTTGGCTCAAGATTGCCATCAGCATTACCCGTTAAGGTTTCCTTGAATTTACGACATTCTACATCCCTCTTTTCAGAGAGTGCACTCAAAAGTGCCCTTCCTCGATAATTATTTGTTAGAGCATGACAATTAGGACACAGTAATTGTAAGTTTTCCAAGCGATTGTCAGTATTGATGCCGTTTTTATGGTGAATTTCTAGAGGAATAGGTTGCCCCATCCATTCCTTTGACTTACAATGTTCGCAATAAGAGATCCCTGTTGTTTTTTTATAACGTTCTCTTAACCTCCAGGAACACCTATATTCTGAATTTTCAATATATATTTCAGAATCTGGTATAGCCTTTTTGGGCTTAAAATTTAAACCAATATTCCAACCTTGACCTGTAAAATGCGAAATGTCAATATTATTTTTGGAGATTAATCGATGGATTGTTCTGTAATTGCCACCAATTGGTCGTAAGCCAAGTTCCCTAAGAACACCTGCTATGGATTTACTCGCAATGACTGCACTCTTTAAGTCCTCAATAGTATACTTTGCTTTCATATTATAATATATAAAAGTAGGTATCAAAATCGAGTTTTCCAAATAATTATTTCAAAGAGCTGTCTAAGTCCCTCGTGTCTACCATTCCACCACCAAGGCTTTTTGTGAGTGCAAAGATAAGAAATATCTCGGGAGTTTTGATTAAATTTGCTCTCTCAATTTCAGAACAATGATAAAAGCCATAGCATTCGATATGGGCGGGGTCATCCTTGACCTGGATATGGATAAATGCAAGGAGGCATTCCGCACCAAGGCGGGGATGACATCGATAGACGAGTATATCGACACTTTTCACCAGAGAGGCTTCTGGGGAGACCTTGAGGCGGGCCGCATCGGCGCCGAAGAGTTTTTTAGGATAACACTTGAACTTTCTGCTCCGGGCACTACTCGGCAGACGGTTTACGAGTGCTTCCGAGAGTTTATCCACGGAGTTCCCGCCGAGAAGGTGGAGTTCTTGAAGGAGATAGCGCGGCAATACCCCCTCTATCTGCTCAGCAACACTAATCCGATTGCTCTCGAAGTGTGCCGCGATATCTTCAGGAAGGTTGACTTCGACCCCGAGAAAATCTTTACCGGGATGTTCCTTTCCTACCGGATGAAACTTCTGAAGCCCGACCCCAGGATTTACCGTCAGACAATCGAGGGAATAGGCCTTCCGGCCGATGAAATACTGTTTATCGACGATTCCCTCACGAATGTGGAAGCTGCCCGGCGCGAAGGAATAACGGCAGAATATTATGAACCGGGAACTGACCTTCGCGCCACCACACTTGCCGCCCTTCAGAGGCATCAGTGACCTTAAGTCAAAAATCTATCTTAAATTTGCATTGCGCAGGTTGCACTCGGCAATTTGAATGAAACAGACTTTTAGATTATTATTTCTCCCTCTTTTTCTCATATTCCTTTTCTCGGAATGTCAGAAGATACCGCAGAATGCCGGTGGTGACAGGAAATCAGTTCTTCTCGACTCCGATATGGTGGAGGCTTTTGATGACGGGGTGGCATTTATGATAATGCTGGCTTCGGATAATGTTGAAATCAAAGGTCTGACTACCGTAACGGGTAATGTCTGGGCACAGGAGGCGTTGGCATACGGGATAAGAATTGGAGAATTGTGCGGAGGGGAGGACCTGACATACATTGCCGGAGCACAACATCCGATGCGCCCCGGGCGGTTGGACAGTTTTAATGACGAGGTTGACGCAAATCCCGGCAAAGAAGCATCGTATCGCGGAGCTCTGTCGTACCAGGCAGTGGATGACTGGAAGTCCTTTTACGAAAAGAGATATAGCCGCCGGCCTGAAATCCGGCCATCGTCCGAAGATGCCGCTGAGTATATTTCCAGACAGATTCTTTCTGCCCCCGGTCAATTGACCATTCTTGCGATAGGTCCCTGCACGAACATTGCGAAAGCGCTTGCCTCGCATCCGGAAATAGCATCGAAAGCCAAGGAAATCATCTATATGGGAGGAGCAGTCTGGTGCGACGGTAATACTACGCCTTATGCTGAAATGAATTTTCTCTATGACCCGGAGGCTGCTGCCGTTTGTCTTAGGGCACCGTTCCCGAAACAGACTATTGTGAGCCTTGATGTTTGCAATATGGTCAAAATGGATCGACAACAGTTTATGGCAGTTTATCAATCCGTAGACTCTGAGGATATCAGGAAACTGTTCAGGAGTAATTACGCATATCAACTGTTTGAAGAAAATCCATCAGCGACCCAACTTGTCTGGGACCTGATAAGTGCGGTCATCGCAATCGATTCCGGCATAATCTCCGAATATAAGGACGTAAGGCTTGACGTTGACGATGTTCCGGCTTCGCCCACATACGGAAAGGTCTTTGAAACGCAGTCGCCCTCGTGTCAAATTGTCAGGGTGCCTTTACAAATTGATCAGAACAGGTTTTGGGGTATCGTCACTTCACGTCTGTCGAAGTATTAGGATACTTTTATGGGAACAATGTTTACGACCAAGAGGGATTATTTTTTACCTTTGTAAAATTGCCGAAGGATTCAAATGATTCTCCGCAAAGGTTTCCAAACGGTTGACAAAAAGCAATAACGTAGATAGTGAGATTTTAAATAATGAGACAGAAAAGATTCTTCCTTACTGAGGATCAGATTCCCCAGCAGTGGTACAACATACAGGTCGATATGCCGAACAAGCCGGCTCCGATGCTCGACCCTGTGACCCGCAAACCTGTGACGGTGGAAAGTCTCAGCGCAATCTTCAGCGAGGAGTGCTCCCGTCAGGAACTCAATTTCACCGACCGCTGGATAGATATCCCCGAAGAGGTCCGCGAGAAATATACCTACTATCGCTCGACGCCCCTCGTGCGCGCCTACGGTCTCGAAAAGGCCCTCGACACACCCGCGCACATCTATTTCAAGAACGAGAGCGTCAGCCCCGTGGGATCTCATAAACTGAACTCAGCCCTTGCGCAGGCCTGGTACTGCAAGCAGGAAGGCGTCACCAATGTCACCACCGAGACCGGAGCGGGACAGTGGGGTACGGCCCTTTCCTATGCCGCCCGCCTCTACGGAATGGAGGCAGCCGTCTATCAGGTCAAGATAAGCTATGAGCAGAAGCCCTACCGCCGCTCAATGATGCAGGTGTTCGGCGCGCAGGTCACCCCGTCACCCTCGATGTCAACCCGTGCGGGCAAGGACATCCTCACCGCCAACCCCAACCATCAGGGCTCCCTCGGTACGGCAATCTCGGAGGCGGTGGAACTGGCCAGGATGACCCCCAACTGCAAATACACCCTCGGCTCCACGATGAGTCACGTGTCTCTGCATCAGACCATCATCGGACTGGAGGCGGAGAAGCAGATGGAGGTGGCCGGGGAGTATCCCGACGAGGTCATCGCCTGCTTCGGAGGCGGGTCCAACTTCAGCGGTATCGCGTTCCCGTTCCTTAGGCACGTGTTTTCCGGGGAGAAGAAGACAAGGTTTTTTGCCGCCGAGCCTGCGTCCTGCCCCAAAATCACCCACGGCGTGCTGGCATACGACTTCGGCGACGAGGCCGGTTATACACCGCTTATCCCGATGTACACTCTCGGCCATAAATTCATGCCTGCAAACATCCACGCGGGCGGTCTACGCTATCACGGCGCCGGCGCCGTCGTAACCCAGTTGGCGAAGGACGGCTATATGGAAGGCGTTGACATCAACCAGATCGAGGCATTCGAAGCGGGCGTGCTCTTCGCCAAGAGTGAGGGCATCATCCCCGCCCCCGAGTCCTCTCACGCCATCGCCGCCACCATCCGCCGCGCCCTCGAGTGCAAGGAGACGGGGGAGAGTAAGGTCCTCCTCTTCAACCTTACCGGCCACGGTCTGATGGATATGTCATCTTATGATCAGTACCTGCGGGGTAACCTCATCAACTACTCCGTCACCGACGAAGAAATCAAAAAATCCCTCGGCGACATCATCTGACCTTTGCAGTTGGAGATGGGTTTTACCGATGAAATGAAAGATAGAACTGTGTTGCGAAGAGTGTTAATTGTCGATTTGCCTGAGAAGTTCTTCTACAGCGGCCCGCAGCTGGGCATCTTCGCCTTTGACTATGTCTTCGGGCGTGTTGTAAACAAGCACGTCGGGCTCGAGCTGGCTGTTCTCCAGATATGAGCCTTCGGCTGTGCGGTAACCTGTTACAGGGATGCCGAAATACAGCGAAGGATCCTGAAGGTCAACCCAGTTCACGCTGGTCATAGTGCCGGGAACGGGGGCTCCTACGAGTTTGCCCAGTTTCCGGTGACTGTAAACCCAGGGTGTGCCGTGAGCGTTGCTGTAATCGCATTCGCACTGAAGCATAATGCTGGGCTTGTTCCATCGGCGCGAGGGCATATCGCAGGACTCGCGCCCGCGGACAACCTGTGTCAGATATTTTTCTCCCCCGAAAAGGATTTCAATGTCTTCGTGAAGCCTTCCTCCTCCGTTGAATCTCTGATCGATTACAATACCTTCGCACTTGTAGTACTTTCCCATCAGGTCATTGTAAATGGTACGGAAGCTTGCATCGTTCATGCTCTGAATGTGAACATAGCCGAGACGCCCTCCCGAAAGTCTTTCCACGTCGGCTGCACGCTGTTTTACCCAGCGCTTGTACATAAGGTTGTTCATAGCGCCGTTCGATATGGGAACAATCACTATGTCCTTCCTGCCTTTTACGCTCACGAGAGTTTTTTTGCCGATGGTTCCCTTGAGCAGAAGGCTGAGGTCAGTACCGTCAACTGCAGTGCCGTTGATATGGGTGATCACATTGCCGGCCTTGCAACCGATATCGGCTTTGTCGCAGGGGCCGCCTTCAAGGATTTCTGCTACCTTGAGGCCCTCTCCTTCGTAAGAAAGGTCAAAGAGCAGGCCAAGGTTGCCTGTAGGCTCGCCGTTGGTATTGGTCGGGCGGTATCCCGACCCTGTATGCGAAACGTTGAGTTCTCCGAGAAGTTCACTCAACATCTCCGAGAAATCATAATTGTTGGTGATGTGGGGAAGGAAGCGGCGGTAAGCGTCACAGTACATTTTCCAATCGACTCCGTGCATATCGGCACAATAGAACCGGTTGGCCTCCTCCCTTTCCACGAAATTGAACATAGACTCCCTTTCTGCGGCAGGGTCGAGGAAGAATTCTGCAGAATAACTTATGGGCTTAAGTTTGTCCCCGTCGATTTTGGCAAGGGAGCTTCCGAGCAGGAAAAGGGTCTTGCCCGAGGCGTCGGATGCAAAAGCTCCGCTCGAACCCTTGGATACGAGACGTGTTTCACGGGTCTTCAGGTCCATAGACCACAAGTCCAGACCCCTTTCGTAGCTTGTCGTGAAATACATCTTCGAGCCGTCTTTGGTAACTATCTCGTTGCCAAGGTTGCTGCTGTTCCGTGTGAGACGCACAATGCGGTCTTCGATACCTTCAAGCTCCACCTTCGCAATCTTCAATGAATCTTTCTTATCCTTTTTGTCGGTGTCGGCCAGTTCGATATCCTCCTTGCTCATATTGAACCTGTCCATCGCCTCTTTGTTGAGGAAGCACATAAACACATCCTGCAGGGAACCCCAGGAAGCGTGTGCACGCATGCCGTAGCGGTCGCTCTCGAAGGTGATGGCATTTCCGTCGAGGGTGAATTTAGGATTGAAGTTCATATAACCGCTGCCCGTAAGGTCGGTTATCTCTCCTCCCTTTGCGCTTACGAGGCCGATATTGTAATAGGGATCGTGGGCGTTGGGAGTATATTCCAGTGTCAGCCATTTGCTGTCCCGGCTCCAATCGTAAGCGAAGGGTTCGCCGAGGCTGAACCAGCAGGAGCCGTCGGTAATCTGGGTTACGTTCCCTGAAGAAAGCTCCGCTACCATAAGGCGAGTGCGGTCCTCTATGAACGCAAGCTTCTTTCCGTCTGGCGACAATTTCGGCTTCCTTCGGTCGACTCCGGCCTTGTGAAGAAGAGGTTTTTCCTCAATCAGAGTAGCATTGGCAAAATCGGGGTCCTCCTTACGCACAATCTTCGCCTCGTAGAGCTGGCTCACACCGTTCCTGTCGGAAGCGTATATCAAAGTCCTGGAATCTTTTCCGAAACACACTCCGGTTTCGCAGGAAGGAGTGTCGGTAATTCTCTTTGTAGTGGAATAATTTACGGATGTAACGAAGACCTCTCCCTGGATTATGAGCGCAATCTGCTTCCCGTCGGGACTGACGGCAGCCTCGGTGGCATTTCCGGAGAAGGTTTTCCTTGTAATGGGATTATTCTCGTCCAGTACCATATCGACAGCCACCTTTTGCGGTTCGGAGCCCGGAACCTGAGTGTAGATTTCACCGTTCCAGGTGTAGCAGAGTTTGCCGCCGCCCATACTTAGGAATCTCACGGGGTGGGTCTTGAAATGTGAGACCTGTGTCATTTCCGATGGCTTGTCCATGGCGAAACTATACACGTTGATGCTGGTCTGCCAACCCTCCGGGCGCGGTTTTGCATCGCCCTTAGATGGTTCGCTCAACAGATAAACCGTGTTGCCGCAAAGAACGGGGTCCAGGTCTTCGCCCGGCCTTGCGGTAAGGTTTGTATGCTTGCCTGTGGCCACGTCGTATTTCCAGATATCGCGCGTTACAGAAGAAATATGATGCTTGCGCCAGGTGTCTTCCATTCCTTTTGTATCCTGATAAAGGAAAAACGAACCGTCGGGGCTGTATGACAGGGCGAGTGCCGGAGTCCCGAGCATCTGGACACTTTTCCCTCCTTGTACAGGCACGGAGTAAACCTGGGTGAAACTTGCGCGGGGGAACTGCACGCTTGTAGCAGGCGCCTGAATATAAGCACTGTACAATACCTTGCTCCCGTCGGGTGTAAACCCCAGGGGAAGTTCAGTGGCGGAATTGCAGGTCAGACGAGTTGCCGTTCCGCCCCCGGAAGGCATAGTATATACGTCGTGACTGCCGTTTCTGTCGCTGGCAAAGGCGATTGTGCTGCCGTCGGGACTCCAGAACGGAGTCTGCTCATAACTTGGCAGAGATGTGAGGCGCTGTGCCGCGCCGCCCTCTGAAGCTACGACAAAGATGTCGCCCTTGTAGCAGAAAAGGATTTTCTCTCCGTCCGGAGAAATTTTAACGTCCCTCAACCAAAGCGGGGTTGATGCGGCTGAAATCAGAGTTGCGGCAAGTACGAAGACTGCAGTTGAAATTAATTTTTTCATATTTCGAGTGTTTTTTATCGAGGTTAATAGTTCTCGTGCCTGTGGAGGGCAATGAAAATGAACAGCAGAACGGTGAATCCCCACAGGGAGGAGCCTCCGTAACTGAGTAGCGGCAGGGGTATGCCAATCACAGGCATAAGGCCGATTGTCATTCCTACGTTTATGATAAGATGCATAAAGAAGATGGAGGCGACACAGTAACCGTAAATCCGGGTGAATTTTTCCCTGCAGCTTTCAGCATCGATAAGTATCCTGCCAATAAGGAAGACATAGAGGGCGATTATAATAAGACAGCCCGCAAACCCCCATTCCTCTCCTACGGTACAGAATATGAAATCGGTGCTCTGTTCGGGGACAAACCCGTAAGTGGTTTGCGTTCCCTGCAGATAACCTTTCCCGAACAAACCTCCGGAGCCTATGGCAATCATCGACTGATTTACGTTGTATCCGGCCCCGCCGGGGTCCTCTTTCAATCCCAGAAGGACCTCGATTCGTCCTCTCTGATGATCCTTCAGTATATGGTTAAAGGCAAAATCGGACAGGAATATGATAGCGGCGCCGGCAAGAAAAGCCATAATGGCGGTAGCGGCGGTTTTCCGTATCTTGAATTTGCGCCGTAGGCTCCTCCGGTTTCTCCGGTAGTGAATCAGGAAGAAAACCAGAACCGCCGCGATGAGCACTGACAGCGGAACCCATATCGGACCGGTAAGAGTGAAAATGAACAGCAGAATGGACAGGAAGATGAAGCCGAGAACCCATCCCGACATTCCTTCCCTGTAAAGGACGAACAGGAACCCGGTATATACCAGAACGGAACCGGTTTCTTTTTCCAGGATGATGGCAATGGCCGGAAGGAGTATCGTTACTGCTGTAATGAACCAGTTCCTGAAGTTGTCGAGTTTGAAATTGGTCCTGCCCAAAATGGAGGCCAGGGCCAGCGAAGTAGTGATTTTGGAGATTTCTGCAGGTTGGAAGCTGACAGGGCCGAAGGTGAGCCAGGAGCGGGAACCTTTTATGTCGCTTCCCAGAAAGATAACGGCTACGAGCAGAAGCACAATCACCATATAGCCTGGAATGGAAACGACTTCCCACAGCCTGGGCTTGAATGCAAAAAGAATAACTGCGGCCAGCGCCATTGCCGTAACTATCCACACAATCTGTTTCCAGGGCCTGGATACAAGGTCGGGACCGGTAGCAAAATGGACAGAGGCATAGATGTTAATCCATCCCACCAGAACAAGAGCCAGCCACACTGCGACCAGACTCCAGTCGATTTTCCCCGTTATTCCTGCATTGCCCATCTGTTACTGAATGAAATTGGTTGTAAGAATTCTGTTTTCAAGGGGTTTACGGTATTCGCCGATTTCACCGTTCAAATACTTTTCTACCAGAAGCGAAGCTATGGGGCAGGCCCAGGTTCCTCCCCATCCTACGTTTTCGACATAAGCCGCGACTGCTATCCTGGGGTTGTCCTTCGGTGCGAAACACAGGAATACCGAATTGTCTTTGCCGTGGGGATTCTGGGCGGTACCGGTCTTTCCGCAGATGTCCAGAGCTCTGACGTAAGCCGAGTTCGCGGTTCCCCCGGCCCCGAGGTCGTTCACTGCCCTCCACATTCCGGAAATCGTGGCGTCGAACAGGGTAGTGTCTATCATTGTGTAGTTCTTCTCGGAATATTTGCTTTCGAGTTCAACGCCTTCGGAGGCTTTAATGATATGCGGGATATAATAGTATCCGCGGTTGGCCAGTATGGCCGCAAGATTTGCAATCTGCAGGGGTGTAGCTCCTATTTCGCCCTGCCCTATGGAGAGGGAAACGATGGTTGGAAATCTCCATCTGCCCCGCCCGTAACGTTTGTTGTAGAAATCGGATGAAGGAATGTTTCCGTTGAGCTCTCCGGGGAAATCGCTGCCCAGCTTTTCCCCGAAACCGAAGCTCATAACGTATTCTCTCCATTGGTCGAAAGCTTTTTCAAGGCCGGGGTATTTCCTGTTTTCCAAAATATTTCGCAGGACATAGCAGAAATAGGCGTTGCAGGACATCATAATTGCCTCTTCGAGATTCAGGGGCGAGCGATGGTTGTGGCAACCGAGTTTGCGGGTCGAAGAGTAGTTGTATCCCTGATAGCAGGGGTAGGTGTAATAGGGTTCGAGAACCCCTTCCTGCAAGCCGATAAGTCCGTTTACGAGTTTGAAAACCGACCCGGGAGGGTAGGAGGCCATTACAGTACGGTTGAACATAGGACGATTCTTGTCCTTGGAAATCTGGGGATAGTGTTTCCCTATGTCGCCGAGCATCTCAACGTCTATTCCGGGAGAAGATACCATTGCGAGAATCTCGCCCGTAGAGGGTTCTATGGCAACGAGACTTCCCACCTTCCCGTTCATAAGAGCCTGGCCATAGAGCTGGAGGTCGGAATCGATGGTTGTTGTGATATCTTTCCCGGGGATGGCATTCTTGTCGAATTCGCCGTCACGGAAAGAGGACAGAATGCGTCCACGGGAGTCGCGGACATAAATCTTGTAACCTTTGGTCCCACGCAGGAGGTCTTCTTTTGCAGCTTCCAGACCGGTTTTCCCGGCATAGTCCCCGGGTTTGTAGTCGGGATGCCTGTCAATGTAGTCGGCATCGACTTCCGAAACATACCCCAGCAGGTTTCCGCCTGCGTTGAGCGGATATGTCCTCGTAGTACGCACTACGCCCTTGAAGCCGGGAAACCTGTATTCCAATTCTGCGAACCGGACATAATTCTCCATCTCGACCTGACGCAGAAAAGTAACCGACTGGAACCCTATTCTTGTCCGGTACTGCTTGTATTCCTGCATCTTGTTACGGATGAATTCCGGAGTTATCCCAAGAATTCCGGCAAGTTCCAGAGTATCGAAGGCCCTGGTTTCCCTCGGGGTGCACAGAATGTCGTAGGAAGACCGGTTTTCTACCAGAATCTTTCCGTTGCGGTCGTAGATTATGCCTCTGGGCGCGTTGACGGTCTCGTAGTACATCGAATTGTTAGCCGCGCTTATTTTGTATTTGTCGTCGATTATCTGAATGTAGAAAAGCTTTCCCAGCAGGATAGCCACAAAAATGCCAAGCCCCGCCAGCAGTTTCCGGTATCGCTCAATCTGTGTCAACCGATTCATACTAAGGAGCAATTACTTTAACAAGAAGGGCGGAGAGTACGAAACTGCCTGTCATAGAACAGAGAAGTCTCAGACCGTTGAAAAGAAGAGGCTGGGTCCCTGCCGCATCGACCAGAATGAAAATCAGAAAATAAATCAGCAGCGAAGGAATCCCAAGAGTGTAAACCCTGAGAAATCCGTGCTTGCTGGAGGAGAGTTCATCCTGTCGCACAAAGGCTTCCTTCCCGAAGAAGAGTTTATAGAAAAAATCCCTGCAGAACGCTACCGGAAGCAGAGAAACCGCTGTCAGACCAAGTATTCCCGAACAAAGGAAATCAATAACGAAGGCTGTAATGAAGGCGATTATAAGCAGGAATGGAGTCCGGATTCTGAGGGGAGCAAGGCCGATAAGGGACGGCAGAATGCAGATAATAAGATAAGAGGGCAGATGCAGGAAGTTGTTTACCAGAATCTGCAGGAAAACGGCGATAACGAAAATCAGGAAATATCCTCTGTCCCTCATAGGTCTAATCGGTATTTGCGGTTTCTTCCAAAAAAGAGATTTCCTCTTTTCTCTCTTTTTTCACCAAGGTAACGTAACGGACTGTGGAATAATCCTGAAACAGTTCGACTTCCAGCTCATTTGTAGCCCCGTTCACAACGCTCAGTTCTCCGGTTGTCCCCAGTGGAATTTCTGCCGGAAAAATTGCCGAAAGTCCGCTGGTATAAACGGTATCGCCTTTTTCGACCGAAATATGCAGGGGCAGGTCGGTAATCTTTGCCTTATGGCTCGACCGGCCGTCCCAGGAAAGGGGACCCACTGTTCCCGAATGACCTATTCTTGCGCTGATCTTGGAATACAGGTTCATTGTTGACTGTCCGTATGAATGGTGGGCGTCCACAGCGTCCACTATGCCTATTACCCCGCAGGAAGTGATTATTCCGTCGCCGGGTTCCACCCCATCTTCGCTTCCCTTGTCCAGGATAACATAGTTGAGACGGTTGTTCCGGCTCATCTTCACTATTGTGGCAGGTGTGTACTCAAACCCTTCGGTAAGTTCCGGGTTGTCGATTCCTGCTCTGAGAAGCTCTTTTTGGAGTGCTCTTACGGCGCTGGAGAGTTCTTCGTTCTCTCTGGTTACGACTTCGATTTTCTTCCTGAGCGAGAAATAGCTCTTAAAAGATTCCTCCCATCCCCAGAGAGTTGCCATAGTGCGATGGGAAAGACGGTTGATCCAAACATTCTGAAGAATGGAACCGGAACGCAACATACCAAAGGCAGCTATCTCCAAACCAATGAAGAGAGCTGCACTTACAAGTATTGCATAATTCCTCGGTCCTCGGGCCATTATCTCATAAGGAAAGGATATTTGTCGGTATTTTTAAGAGCTTTGCACGTTCCTCTGGCCACAGCGTGGAGAGGGTCGTCGGCAACGTGAAATTCTATATTGACCTTGTCGAAAAGGCGCTTTGCAAGCCCGCGCAGGAGCGAGCCGCCTCCGGAAAGCCAGATTCCGTTCTCGACAATGTCGGAATAAAGTTCGGGAGGGGTTTCCTCGAGTACGTGCAGGATAGAGGTTTCTATCTTTGCAATGGATTTGTCGAGACAGTGTGCGATTTCCTGATAGGTGATATTGGCCTCCACGGGATGCGCTGTCATAAGGTTGGGGCCGCGTACTTTAATAGGCTCGGGCTCTACGTCCAGTTCCTGTAAGACTGCGCCAACTGAAAGCTTAACTTTCTCTGCGGTAATTTCACCGACTTTAATGTTGTGCTGCTGCCTCAGGTATTGGGTGATGTCGTCGGTAAAGATGTCTCCGCCCACGCGAAGGCTTTCGCTGGCAACTATTCCGCCCAGTGAAATGACTGCGATTTCGGTGGTGCCGCCGCCTATGTCAACAACCATATTGCCTTGGGGTACTTCTATGTTGAGGTCGATTCCGAGTGCGGCTGCCATAGGCTCATAGATAAGGAAAACGTCTCTTCCTCCGGCGTGTTCGGCAGAGTCCCGCACGGCACGTATTTCAACTTCGGTAGAACCGGAAGGGATTCCGATTACCATTTTGAGATTGGGCGTGAAAATGCTGGGCCTTTTGCTGCTGACTTGCTTGATAAAGCCGCGAATCATCATTTCTGCAGCATTGAAGTCGGCAATTACACCGTCTTTCAAGGGGCGGATTGTACGTACACCGGGGTTTGTGCGGTCGTGCATAAGTTTGGCGTTCTGGCCAATGGCAATACACTTGCCCGTGTTGTTGTCTATGGCGACAATGCTCGGTTCGTCCAGAACCACCTGATCGTTTTGGTAAATAACGGTGTTTGCCGTTCCTAAGTCTATTGCAAGTTCTTGATTCAGAAAAGAAAAAGCCATATTGAAGGTTTGGTTTTGAATATATTGCTCGTTAATATGCAAAAATAACTAAATTTGTAACAAGATAGAAGTTATGGAGAGAAAAATTTACGGAATTTTTTTGGCAGGAGGGCAGGGCCTTAGAATGGGGACCGAAACGCCTAAACAATTCCTGATTCTGGACGGCATCCCGGTACTTCAAAGAACTATCGAAAGGTTCGTCGAAGCCTGCCCCGGAATAGAAGTCATAACGGTTTTGCCAAGGAATCATTTTTCTACCTGGAAAACCCTTTGCATCGAATACAACTTCAATTACAAGCAGACATTGGTGGAAGGGGGAATAACCCGGTTCCATTCCGTTAAAAATGCTTTGCAGAAGGTTCCCGATGGGGCCACGGTCCTTATCCACGACGGGGTCCGTCCCATTGTGAGCGTACCGTTCCTGCAAAGAATAGCGGAGAAGACCTATACGAGGTGTGCCGTGATTCCCGTCCTGCCTTCGTTCGAAAGTCTCAAGGCATTGGAAAAGAATGAAAAAGGCGAGCTTGAGTGCTGCGATGGCCCGGACCCCGACAGGAGCCGGATATTCAGCGCCCAGACCCCTCAGGCTTTTCATTCCGAGGTTATAAGGAAGGCGTATGAGCAGGCGTACGACCTGACCTTTACCGATGATGCGTCGGTAGCAAGGAGAAAAAACGTACCTCTCTCCTTTGTCCCGGGAGAGAGGTGGAATATAAAACTTACTACCAAAGAGGATCTTGCTATTGCGCGTTTTCTTCTCGAGTACCGGCCATAAAGCTGATGCTCTGGTATTCCTTGACCCAGACCTGGCGTCCGAAGGCTTCGTCCAAAGAAATCATAGTGTCTGTGGACTGAACGTAAGGAATCCTCTGGATTGTGTTCAGGAGAACTTCCATAAGGTGGTCGTTGTTAAAGCAATAGACCTTCAGGAAAAGAGCGGCCTTGCCTGTGACAAAGTGACATTCCACAACTTCGGGGACGTGTTTGAGAGCATTGACGACTTCCGGATATTTGTTGTCTTCCGACAGTTCCAGTCCTATGAAGGCGCAAACGTTGAGTCCGAGGGCAGAAGGCTTCACCATCATCCTGGAGCCGGTAATTACTCCGAAGTTCTCCATTTTGCGTACTCTCTGATGAACGGCGGCGCCTGATATGCCGCATTCCCGGGCAATTTCCAGGAACGGCTTGCGTGCGTCATTGACCAGAAGAGAAAGAATCTTGCGGTCGGTTTCGTCTATTTGATAAGCTGACATTATTTTTTGGATTTGAAATTTCTGAATGTCTTGCGTCCGCCGGAGGGTTCGGTATTTTTAATGATTTGCAGACACGCATCTTCTGTAAGTTCCTGCGCATTCGTTCCCCGGGGAAGTTTGTAATTCTTTCCTCCGTGTTTGATGTAGGGCCCGTACGGGCCGTTCATAACGCTTATGTCATTGGCGGGGAATTCCATCAGCGTACCGGATGAGGGCTTTGCCTTTTCGTCGGCAAGCACTGAAATGCACTCTTCCAGGGAAACGGTCATAGGGTCCGTTTTCTTGGGAAGGGAAAAGTTTTTTCCGTCGAACTTCACGTAGGGGCCGAAGCGTCCCTTGTTCACAGTAACACTCTTTCCTTCATATTCGCCTACGGTGCGTGGAAGTTGGAACAGTTTCAATGCGTCTTCCAGGGTCAGCGATTCTATAATTTGGTTATTGGCTAGGTTTGCGAACTGTCTGTCGTCGCCGTCTCCTTTCTGGACGTAAGCCCCGTACTGGCCGAATTTCGCATAGATGGTCTGCCCGGAGGCCGGATCCGTTCCCAGGACTCTCTGGACCTTGTTGCTGAACTTGTGGTCGTTCATAGCGGCCTCCACTTTGCTGTGGAAAGGATTGTAGAATTCCGAAATCTGGGCGTTCCAGACCTTTTTCCCTGCGGCAATGAGGTCGAATTCCTTCTCTACGTTTGCCGTAAAGTCATAGTCCAGAATAGCAGAGAAATTGTCTACAAGGTAGTCGGTAACAATGATTCCTATGTCTTGAGGCAGGAGTTTGCCCTTTTCGGCGCCTATTGTCTCGGTTTTTGCAACGTTTGTGATTCTGCCGTTTTTCAGACAGAGATTCTCGACCTGGACTTTGCGTCCCGGGATGTCGCCTTTGACAATGTATCCCCTTTCGGCGGTAAGGGTATTGATGGTGGGGGCGTAGGTAGAAGGCCTGCCTATACCCAGTTCTTCAAGTTTCTTGATCAGCGTTGCTTCGGAGTAGCGGTAGGGCGGTTGGGAATATTTGCAATCGGCATTGATGCCCAGGTTTTTTACGCTTTGTCCCTCCTTTACCGGGGGCAGAACGGTAACTTCTTCTTCCTGGGTGTCGTCGCTGCCCTCGAGATAAAGTTTCAGGAAACCGTCGAAAAGAATTTCTCCGGCCTGAACGCAGAATTTTTCCTCGCAACAGCCCTCGCCTATACGGATGGTAGTGGACAGAATCCTGGCCTCGGACATCTGCGAAGCTACAGTGCGCTTCCAAATGAGGGAGTAGAGTTTCTTTTCGGCCTCAGACCCTTCGATGCCCTCGTTGGCAATGTAGGTGGGACGGATGGCTTCGTGGGCTTCCTGTGCGCCCTTGGATTTTGTCTGATACTGCTTGGGATGGGAATATTCGGGGCCGAAATTGTCGCAGATGAGCTGTTTTGCTGTTCCAAGCGCCAATTTGCTGAGGTTGGTGGAGTCGGTACGCATATACGTGATAAGACCCCTTTCGTAGAGCCCCTGAGCTATCCGCATTGTCTGGCTCACGGAAAAATGAAGTTTGCGGGAAGCTTCCTGCTGCAGCGTAGACGTTGTAAATGGAGCTGCAGGATATCGTACGCCCTCTTTTTTCTCGACTGTTTCGATTCTGAAGGAGAGGGCGGCGCATTTTTCGAGAAAGGCCTTGGCCTCTTCCCCGGTCTCGAACCTTTTGTCCAGAACTCCCTTTACCTTTTTCCCTTCAATCTCAAAGATTCCCTCTATCCTGTAGTACGGTACGCTGTCGAAGGCAAGGATTTCCTTTTCTCTGTCGACTACAAGACGAAGTGCAACGGATTGAACCCGGCCGGCGGAGAGTCCCCGCTGCACCTTGCGCCACAGAAGGGGAGAAAGTTCGAATCCCACCAAACGGTCCAGAACCCTTCGAGCCTGCTGTGCGTTGACCAGATTCAGGTCTATGGTACGGGGATTGTCTATTGCGTGACGGATAGCGTCTTTGGTGATTTCGTGAAAGACAATACGGTTGGTTTTGAGAGGGTCGAGCCCCAAAGCCTGGGTCAGATGCCAGGAAATGGCTTCTCCTTCCCGGTCTTCATCGGATGCGAGCCACACAGTGCCGGCTGCGCGGGCGGCGGCCTTAAGGTCGGAGACTACCTTCTTTTTGTCGGCCGGAATAACGTATTCGGGTTCGAAGCCGTGGTCGATATCGATACTCAGAGCCTTGTCCTGAAGGTCTCTGATATGTCCGAAACTTGATTTGACGGTAAAACCGTCACCTAGAAACTTTTGAATGGTCTTTGCCTTTGCAGGAGACTCGACGATTACTAGATTTCCCTCCATATCTTTCTGCATTTTTTCATAATTCGTACTGCAAAGAAAGCCACAAAATCGGGACTTTTCAAAATTTATTGACTAATTTTGTCTCTTCATTATATAATGAAAATATTTTTCGATGAACGATAAGACCAAAGCTAAAATCGTCAGGATTTTCTGGGTAATAGTGATTGCCCCGTTCGTGTGCCTGTTCCTCACTCTTGCCGCAGTGTGGAAGTTCGCGCAGATTCCTTCCTTTGAAGAATTGGAGCATCCCGACAGCAAACAGGCCACACAAATCATTGCCCAGGGCGGTGAGGTTCTCACCACATTCCACATCGAAAACCGCACGTTTGTGGAATATGAGGAAATATCTCCGAACGTAGTCAATGCCGCCCTTGCAACGGAGGATATCCGGTTTTATAAACACGCCGGCATAGATTTCAAGGGGCTGGCAAGAGTGGTCGTAAAAACCCTTGCCCTGCGCAACAGCAGTCAGGGCGGCGGTTCCACCATAACCCAGCAGCTTGCAAAGACTCTATACCCCAGACCCGACACCAGCAGGAAGCTGGTTATGGTGTGGACAAAGCTCAAAGAATGGATAACGGCCGTAAAACTGGAAAGAAACTATACCAAGGAAGAGATAATGAAAATGTATCTCAACAGTATTTTCTTCGGTTCGGGAGCATACGGAATAAACACTGCGTCGGAAACCTTTTTTTCCAAAGCTCCGATAGACCTGAATGTTGAAGAAGCGGCTCTGCTGGTGGGAATGGTGAACAAACCTACAAGGTACAATCCGGTTCTGAACCCCGATCAGGCTCTTTCCCGACGCAATTTCGTTATAGGGCAGATGGCAAAGGCCAAGTTCATAACCAGAGAGCAGAGAGATTCCCTCCAGCAATTGCCCATTGTGCTGGATTACAAGGTTCTGGATCACAATTCAGGGCTTGCGCCATATTTCAGGGATATGCTCCGGCGGGATATGAATGCAACAAAACCCCGCCGTTCGAAATACCTCTACGCCGAGGATTATGCCGCTGATTCCCTGCGCTGGGAGCAGGACGAACTGTACGGATGGCTTACCAAGCACAGGAAGGCCGACGGCCAGGAGTATAATCTGGATAAAGACGGACTTAAGATTTATACCACCATCAATTACAAGATGCAGAAATTTGCCGAGGAGGCGGTTGCCGAGCATCTTGGGAAAGACCTTCAGAAACAGTTCCAACAGGATCTGAAGAGCAAGAGATACGCTCCCTTCCCCAACGACATCGACGAACATACAAGGGAGGTGCTTTTGAACAATGCCCGCAAGTGGTCGGACCGCTACCGTTTGCGCAAGAAAGCGGGAATGTCGGAACGGGACATTATGAAAACCTTCGACGAACCTGCCAAAATGAGAGTATTTTCCTGGAATGAGAAAGGATATATGGATACCGTGATGACTCCGAACGATTCCATCAAATACTACAAATCAATCCTGCGTGCGGCGATGATGGTAATCGAACCCGGAACCGGACACGTAAGAGCATATGTGGGAGGTCCCAACTACCGGTATTTCAAGTATGACAACGTTTCGCAGGGCAAAAGGCAGATAGGTTCTACGGTGAAGCCTTTCATATATTCCCTGGCTCTTACCGAGGGTTTGAGCCCGTGCGACCAGGTAGCCAATGTTCCCCAAACCTTCGAACTTGTGGACGGGGAGACCTGGACTCCCAGGAACGAGAAAAACGGGGGTGTCCTGACCCTCAAACAGGCGCTGGCGCAATCGAACAACAATGTGAGCGCTTTCATTATGCGGCAGTTCGGCCCCGAGGCTGCGGCGGCAATGATGCGCAGGATGGGTATCACCGCCCATATAGACGAGGTTTACTCGCTGTGCGTAGGCTCTACCGATGTCTCTGTAAAAGAGATGGTTACAGCATATAATACCTTCCCGTCAAAGGGAGTGTACACGTCTCCTTTGTTCGTAACGAGAATCGAGGATTCCCACGGCAATACAATCACCGAATTTACAAACCGCAAGCGGGAGGTTCTCGGAATCAAGGAAACCTGTCAGATTGTGGATATGATGCAGGCTGTGGTGGATGCCGGTACCGGTCGGCGCTTGCGTTTCCGCTATTCTATTCCGGGAGACATAGCCGGCAAGACCGGAACAACAAACGACAATTCGGACGGATGGTTCATAGGATACACGCCTTCAATCACGGCAGGAGTGTGGGTAGGAGGAGAGGACAGGCAGATTCATTTCCAGTCAGAAGCATTGGGGCAGGGTGCGTCGATGGCGCTCCCCATTTGGGCGCTGTTCTACAAGAAGTGCCTTATGGACGGAACAGTGGGCATAAGTGCCGACGACAGATTCGTCTTTCCTCCCGACATCGACATCAACTGTGAAGGCGGTTATTTCCTTGGAGGAGATGACTCCGAATATGCCCCGGAGGAGGAAGGAACGCAGCAGGCGTCTGAAGAATATTATTTCGATTAGGATATGGCAAAGTACAATAGAATTGCAGTTATTTATGGGAGTGACACTTCGGAGTGGGAAATCTCCTGCAGAAGCGGAGAATTTACGGCGGAAAGCATAGACAACACCGTGTACGAGGTGTATGAAATTTTCGCCCGGTTCGGGAAATGGCAGCTCGCTGCGTACCGCAGGAAAAATTCGCTCAGGGTTGCGATTGAAGAGGAAACCCGCCCCGACATCGATAAAAGCGACTTTTCTGTAATGCTGGACGGAGAAAAGATCAATTTCGACTATGCCTATATAATGCAGCACGGAACTCCGGGAGAGAACGGCCTTACCCAGGGTTATCTCCAGATAATTGGAATTCCATTCAGCAGCTGCGACTCGTTTGTGTCGGCGGTGGCATTCGACAAGTATTCCTGCAAAACGTATATCCGGAATCTGGACTGCGTAAAGTTTGCTCCCGACGTATTTATACGCAAGGGAGAGGATGAAGATGTGTTTGCGGCAAAGGTAAACTCTACGCTGTCGTATCCGGTTTTCGTAAAGCCAACGGCAGGCGGCTCAAGTTTTGGAGTTACGAAAGTAAAGAAGCCAGAGGATCTTCCCGCGGCTCTGAAATATGCTTTCACCGAAGGGGATACTGTAATTGCAGAGCAGGGTGTGGACGGCAGGGAACTTACCTGTGCGGCATATTTCGACGGCAGCAAGGTGGTTACCCTTCCTCAGGTAGAGATTACCACCGAGAACGAATATTTCGACTACGATGCCAAGTACAACGGCAAGAGTAACGAAATCTGCCCCGCACCCGTTAACGAGAGCGAAAGGCAGGCAATAGCCAGGGCTACCGCAGGAATCTATTCTATGCTTGGCTGCAAGGGTCTGGTGAGGGTCGACTATATCCTTGCCAAGGACGGCCTGTATTTCCTGGAAATCAATATGATTCCCGGTATGACAAAGGCTTCTCTGGTACCCCGGATGGTTAGGACGGCAGGAATGAAAATGTCGGAATTCCTTTCAACGGTAATAGAAAACTCATAGGTACGGTGCTGCTTTCCTGTTTCATACGGGATTTGGAGAAAAAACTTCAAACCTTGTATCCGGAGCGGGAGGCAAGGGAGATAACGCTCCGTTTGTGCGAGGACTGTCTGGAGGTGTCCCGGACGGCCCATATCCTGAATCCGGAAGTTACGGTTCCGTCGGACCGGCTTGCCGGTCTTGAAGAATGCGCCGCCCGTCTGCTGAAAGCTGAACCCTTGCAGTACGTAACGGGCTTTGCCGATTTCTATGGACGCCGGTTCAAGGTTACACCCGCCGTGCTGATTCCCAGGCCCGAAACCGAAGGGCTGGTGGAACTTGGGTTGAAGGCGATTCCCGTCAGCGGAAGAGTATTGGACCTGTGCACCGGGTCGGGATGTATTGCCTGGACTTTGAAAATGGAACGGCCCGACTCGGAGGTAACAGCCGTGGATATAAGTCAGGAGGCTTTGGAAATAGCGGAAAGCCAGTTCCCGGGGCCGTCTCCCCGTTTCGTCAGGGCCGATATAAGAGAGACGCTGCCTGTTGGGGAATTGTTCGACGTTATTGTGGCAAATCCTCCGTATATCCTTGAAAGTGAAAAGGTTTCGATGCGCCCGAATGTGCTCGGATATGAGCCTGGGCTGGCCCTGTTCGTGCCGGATTCAGACCCGTTGCTTTTCTACAGAGCCCTAGCCGACCGGTGCAGTGAACTCCTGCGCCCAGGGGGAGAGGCTTTCTTTGAAATCAACGAGAATTATGGCCCGCAATTGTGCAGCATGTTCGAATCGAGGGAGTTCGAAAACGTAGGAACAGTGCAGGATTTTGCCGGGAAACAGCGGATATTGCGTATAAGAAAACCCTTTTCGGGAGAGGTGTAACGGTCAAAATTGCACATAGCCGTTTTATTTGCGGGTAAAACGCTTAGTTGTTGCGTACTTTGCACAAAACTTAACGGCTATGAAAAATTACAACAAGATTCTTTTGATTCCGGCAATAGTTGCCGGCGTTTCCTGCAGTACAGAAAATATTGAACCCCGGAATCTGCAACCGGGGGAGCAGGTGCAGATTACCAAACAGGCGGTTGCCAAGATGTTCTCGGACATACCTTTGGATGTGGCGCAGATGGAGGAAGTGCACAATGCTGTAAGCCAGTCCAGCGGAAACGGCTACGACGAGGAATATACCCTCACCAATCTTATGAATTCTCCGGGCTCCGGAGTGGGTCAGACAAAAGCGTCCAGCCTTGAGGGTGAGCCCCTTAGGGACCTTATTACCGGCTATCTTATGAAAAAATACGGAACAAAGGCCGGAGGCGGCGAAGTGGAAAGATACCTTAATGCGCTCGGGAATTCCGATTTCCAGATTTACTGGCCCTATTCCGAAGACTGGGATGGAAAAACCTTCCCCATAGTGACGTTCGACCCCGGAATGGGCGCTGAAACCAATTATGGCTATGAAATTTCTCTTACATCTTCGGGGGTCAGGGTTGTGGATTCGGTTCTGGTGGATGAAAAAACCGCAATGAAACGGCCTGTGTGGGTTATCAACAGCAATGTGGACAGAAACTACAGGCCTGTGGATTTCCTGAATAACGGCTCCAGAGCAAAGACAAAAGCCGGAGATACGTCAAAACAGCTGGTAATAAAGGACTTCACAATGCTGCGGAACTATGATTCCTGGTTCGGAGGAGCGTCGGAATTCATAATCAAGGCGGGAACGCTCTCCAACAGGAGTGTGTCATATACCCAGGCGGAATTGAAGGATTACTACCCCGAGATGACCGATATGATGCTTTCAGTGAAAAGAAAGGATGTTGGAAAAACCCTGCCTATGGATGCCCTGCTTGTAAGCGGGATAGACGAAAACCTGGAAAAGATGGTGTTTATGATTACCGAGGACGACGGTGGGGAACAGACAAGCTGGAAATGTGAGGCTACAGTGAAAATCAAGTCGAAGAGTACCGGGGTAGTTCTGGAATTTCCATATCACGAGAACGACGACATAGTGTGGCGGGGAAATCTTGCAATGTCCTTCTTCAGTGAAGACCATCCGGTACAGGGACGTTTCTCGGACGTAAAAATCACTTTTGCGCTGGAATAACGCTCATCTCGCATCTTCTGCAGTCAAATACGAGTTCGAGCCGGCGGGAATTGTTGAGCAGGAAGAGTTTGCCCACAGGTGCAGCCCCAAAGTGCTTTTCACAAAGTCCCAGCTCATATTTGATGCAGTATTTCGATTTAAGAAGAACATCCCCTTTGTCTGTCGGCGGTAAGTTTTCCGTATCTGCCATTTCATTGTATAAACTTCGTTTTTCCTTGGCAGGCAGGGGGATTTTGTCAATCTCCAGAGCAAGACTTCTTCTTAAGGCATTGATGGTTGAAGCGGAGAGCAGAGGAAGGCCTCCTTCTGAACGTATGTCCAGCAAGTGGAAATTGTAAATGTCGGTTTTCTTCTCAAGTCCGGTATGCAGCATATCCATTATCCTCTGCCGGTTGTCGGCAACGGGGGATTCGGAGTGGATGCACACGGAAGCTTCGCGTCCGTCTTCGCTGCGTCCGGTGAGTGTGATTTCGTCTTCCCGGAAGGCGATGATTGCGTTTATGTCGATAAGGCGTTCGCACATATCGTTTTCCAGACTTTTTTCGAACGAGTTGTTGATGTTGCGGAAAAGGGTGATTCCGGGTTTGAGGTCGGATAAAGGCTTGCACAGAATAGTATTGCCTTTTGCAATGTCGGCCCTGAAGCCAGTGATGCCGTCATAGGTAGAAAAGGCGAATCCGTCGCCGTTGCCGAGCTTAAGATTTCCGGAGGCAGGCTCGATTTCTATTTCGACGTATCTGTTTGCTGCGGTCTTGATTTTTTTGACGGTTCCAACCTCTTCTCCCATAGATTTGGGTGCGTTCATCGAAGACCATTTCCCTCTTTTCCCGTCCAGGAACAGAGCGGTGTAACCCCGGTTGAAGGTTTTTGTCGTATCCGGCGCAAAACCTCCGTGCAAATGCCCGAAGGATGCCCTGCAATACTTGTGCGGGTATTTTCTGCACAGGGCGTCAAGTGCGTCGGAATAATCCTTCGTGACGTTTTTTACGTACGAAGCGTTTTTCAGCCGTCCTTCGATTTTAAAAGACATAACTCCCGCCTCGGCAAGTTCTTCCAGGCGGCTCTTCAGGTTGTAGTCTTTGAGGGAGAGAAGCGCTTTTTTGGAAACCAGGGTCCTGCCCCGGCTGTCTGTTAGGTCATACAGGCTTCTGCAGGCCTGTACGCATTCTCCGCGGTCGGCGCTGCGCCCGTTCAGGTATTCCGACAGGCGGCATTCTCCGCTGTATCCTACGCAAAGGGCTCCGTGTACGAAGAACTCCACTTCGCACTTGACAGCGCTGCATATCTGCCGTACCGTTTCCAGTGAAAGCTCCCTTTCCAGAACAATCCGCTCACAACCCAGGCTTTCAAGTTGCCGGGCTCTTTCCACCGTGCGTATCGAGCATTGCGTGGAAGCGTGCAGAGGGGCGTCCAAATCGTTCCACCCGGCAATCCTCTCGTCCCGGATAATGAAGGCATCCACGCCGCAGCGTCGTGCTTCCAGCATCATAGAATGCACTTCTTCCAGTTCGTCGTCACGGAGCGTGATGTTTACGGTCATAAAGACCCTTGCCCCGAATCTGTGGGCATAGTCACATAATGAGCGAACCTCACTCAACGGGTTGCCGGCATCTTTTCGGGCTCCGAAGGCCGGGCCGGCAATATAAACGGCATCGGCACCGCAGCGAACTGCCGCGATGCCGATATCCGCATTGCGCGCGGGAGCAAGGAGCTCGAGCGCAGTCATAGCTTACTGTAAAGCTTTAAGGAGCTGCTGTGCATTTGCGCCGTACTTGGGATCGTTTACGGCTTTCTGGAGCCAGCTCTTTGCCTGTGAATTGTTTTTTGCCTTGTAATAGCTTGCTCCCAGGGTATAGGCAAGAACTCCGAGATTGGCGTTGCCGGGATCGAGCTCGGTAAGAAGATTGTAGTAAGAGCCTGCATCTGAGAGTTTTCCTGTTGTAGCGGCCTTCTGAATGGCGCCCTGAACAATAGAACCTGCTGTTTTCTTGATAGCTGCGCTGCCGCCCGATTCGGTAACGGCTGACTTTACAGCGTTAATGGCGGCATCGAGCTTGCCTTCCTTGTAAGCGGCCTGAGCCATCTTGAGGAAAACTGTAGGGATTCTCTTTATTGCGTTTGCATTTCCGGCTTCCTTAAGGGCCTGGAATGCTGTCAGAGCTTCGTCCAGCTTGCCTGCCTGATAGAGTTCGTCTGCAGCTGCAAAGAGAGCGTTACCCTTCTGCTGTTCAACGGCGGGAACAAGATCCTTTGCTTCGGCAAGAACGTCGATTGCTCCGTATTTGTCACTGATTTCGATAACCTTCTGAAGCTCTGCAAGACCTCCGTCATAATCCTGGGCGTTGATTTTCTCCTTGGCTATTGACATAGCAATCTGAGGAAGTGCGGTCTTGCACTGGTCGAGCAGCTCTGCGCCTTCTTCTCCACAGGCCTCTGCTATTGTAAGGGCTTTCTGAAAACCTTCGAAGGCCTTGGCGAATTCTTTGTTTGAGTAGGCTTCCTGTGCATCTTTGGCCATCTGCGTAGCCTCGGCCATATCCTGTGCGAAGGAAAGCGTTGCTGCAAAGAGCAATGCTGAAAGGGTTAAAACTAATTTCTTCATTGTACTGGTATTAATTTCGTAGTTCAACAGAATGCAAAAGTAGCAAAATTTATGTTACTTTGCATAAAGTTATGAAACATCTTTTTTCATTGTTGGCTATTCTGTGCCCTTTGCTGCTTGCCGCACAGCCTCAGGATTACTTTAAGAAGTCCTCGAAAATCAGCAAAGGAACATTGCCGAACGGTGTTTCCTACTACCTGGTCCAGAACGGTTCCGACAAGTCTTTTGCCGATTTTGCCCTGGTCCAGAAAGGGAATGAATCAAGGGAAACTACCAGAAGCGTGCTGGAAAGCCTGCCGCATTTTCCGGGTGTAAAGCCATATGGGTATCTGGCAAAGAAAGGCATCGGATACACTGTCTCCGGACTTGCATCATATTCTCATTCGGGGTGTGTCTACCGCTTTCAGAAGGTTCCCGTATATGAAGGAGCAACCGCCGATTCTCTCTTGCTTATGGTATTCGACATAATGGCTTCCTATCAGGGAGAGCAGGCCATAGTCATAAGCGGAGACATCGACGTAGCCGGGACACTTGAAAGAATGAAACTTTTCTCGATGTTGGTAAGCCCACGGCGCGCAGTCGATATTTCCGGCGAATTCAAGTGGGAACCCTGGGACGGCATAGAGTTCGAATGCGCGCATCTGGTGTCGGACAGGATTGCATACGTCGATGCAACGTTCTGTACGCCCAGAATGACCGTTCCCGACATAGCCTCTGCTCAGGGGTGGCTGGCCGGAATGTTTGCAGATGAACTTGGAACCATAGTTTGCAAAAGGCTGGAAGACGAATTCAGGAAGAGAGACCTTCCTCAGGGCGGAATAAGCTTCAGTTATAAGAACAGCAAGCATTCTTTTAAGCAGGAACGCTATCACATACGGATTTGTGTCAATAAAGAGAATCTTACCGGGGCAACGGAAATTCTGGGTGCCGTCACATCGTCATTTTCTCATCAGGGTATATCGCGGGAAGAATTCCTGCTCGCGAAGGACCGCTTCAAAAGCAGGGTGGAACTGCCTCTCCCCGGGAACCGTTCGGGAAACCCGGCATATGTAAACAAATGCATTTCCGATTATCTTTTTGGCGCGGGGCTTTATGAAGACGAGGCACAACGGGAGTTTTTCCTGAACAACCGTCTGGAGCCTTCGCTCGAAAGGCGGCTTCTTACAAGTTTTGCAGTTTCGGTTTTCAACAGGGACCGGAACGTGATACTGCATTACAGTTCCCCCGAAAACCTTTTCAGCCGGGATTCCCTTGTAAGTCACTATTACAATGGCTGGGACAGGGCGGCTGAAGACGGAGTGAAACTGATATCAGGAATCGACACCGCCGTCCTGGATGTCCCGAAAGGGAAAATCAAGCTTAAAACGACTTCGCCCGATCCGGCGATAGGCGGGGAAATCTGGACTTTTGAGAACGGTATAAAGGTGCTGTATAAGAAAGTTCCTGTGAAAGGAATATTCGGCTATGCCTTTATGTTCAGGGGAGGTGCCTGTGAAATTTCCGATTTGGAACCCGGGGAACTTCCGTATATCGGCGAGAGTCTTGGCCTATATGATATAGGCGATATGAGCGCAGGGGATTTCCAATCTGTTATGGCTTCGAAGGGAATCAACCTCGAACCCCGGATTACTTCTTCCGATTTGCGGTTCACCGGAACCGCTCCCGTTTCGTCTCTGCCAATGCTTTTCAACGGGATGTATTCGCTCGCTTACCGGAGGAATTACAATTCCGGTACGTTCGGCTATTATCGTCGTTGCCAGAAGTTGCGCAGCGAGGCTGACCGACGCAGCGAGTATGGGATAGAAGCCCTTTTCGACAGCCTGTCATCTCCACAATACGCACCGTCAGAATACAGAAATCCACGGAGCCTGAGCAACGACACTCCGGTCAAGGCGCAGGAATTCTATGACAGCAGTTTCGAGTCCTTCTCCGACGGACTGATTGTGCTTGTCGGCGATTTGGATGCATACGACCTGAAGGCCTATCTGTCGGAAGTGCTGTGGGCGTTCGGGGCGAATACGGCTGCAGGAAAGGGGAATCCTGTGGAACATCGTCTCGCCAAGGGCCGTACCCGGTTGAGCGGCAGCTGCGAAAATCCTCTCGCCGGAGACGGGACGGTTTCCGTAAATTTGTACCTTGCCAACGGCGTTCCGTACAGTCTTCAGCGTTATGCGGCTCTTTCCATCGGAGCCGAGGCTCTGCGCAGGGAACTTATTTCAGAACTTGCGTCTGACGGGATGTACGTGAGTGTGAAGGAAGATTTCGAATTGCGGCCGAGCGAAACAATGAGTCTGACCGTGCAGTGCAGGAAGTGTACAGGAGCCGGCCTGCCCGAGGGTGTAGGCCCTGCCGATGCGGAGTATGCCCTGATTTCTGTGCGTAAGGCCTTGGAGAAAATGGCATCCGTACCCATTGACACGAAAGACCTGAAGGCGTACAAAGCCTCTTTGACGGGGCAGATGAAGGCCCGTGGAGCCAATCCCGAGACTCTCGTCGATGCCGCCCTGTCCCGTTACGCGCTGAACAAGAATGTTTTTATGGGCTTCGAACCGGCCATAAATGCGGTAAGCGCCCAGGAAATAATGACTCTGATGAAGACTCTCCAGGAAGGAGTTCAAATAGAATACACTGTAAAGTAATGGGAGAACGGGATTTTGGAACAATAATCCAGATAGGAGACATTCTGGTTTCGGAAGAGGTGGTTCTGGAATACTTTGCCTGCGACTACCCGGTTTGCAAGGGTGTCTGTTGCATCGAAGGCGACAGCGGCGCTCCCTTGGACGAGTGCGAAATTCCCCGGCTCGAAAAAGATTACAACGGATTCAAAAGCCTTATGAGCGAGGCCGGACGCTCTGCAGTTGAGGGTAAGGGCTTCTTTGAGACAGATGTTCAGGGCGACATTGTGACTCCTCTTGCAGAGGACGGAGCTCAGTGCGCCTATTGTCATTTCCCCGGAGGAGGGAACTGCCTTTGTTCGATAGAGAAGGCCGGATACCGAAAGCCTGTTTCCTGCAGTCTGTATCCCATTCGGGTAACGAAACTCACCGGAGGCTCCCTGGCGCTTAACCTGCACCGATGGGACATCTGCTCTTCTGCCTTCGAAAAGGGAAGAAGAGAAGGGACAAGGGTTTATCAGTTCTTGAAGGAGCCTATTTCAAAGGCCTTTGGGGAAGAATTCTACGAAGCTTTGGACGCGGCCGCTATTCATCTTCTGCAAAGCGGCTGTTAAAGCTGTTCACAATTTTCATTACGTCCTTACTCGGGCCCTCAAGAGTCCATCCGTTAAGAGTACGGGTCATTGTAATGCGGTCTTCCCAAAACCTGGAAACGCGGTAAACCGTAGAACGAAGTCTCCAGCTCAGGTCTTCGCCCGTGCGGCGTTCCAGCCGGTAGCCCCGCTCCTGCATATCCTTTTCGAGGATGGGGAAAATCTGGTCGAAGGAACCGTTCATATAAATTCTTCGCGACGTATAGCCGAATTTGGGATAGATTGCAGCGAATACAGCCACTATGGCGGCAATCTGCCACAGCGAATCGTAGCCGTTGACAAAGATTTTCGCAGGGTCCGATTCCACCAGGTGAAGCAGGGAAAGCACCACAATGAACAGGGTCAGGACAATAATGAGCTGGAAAAAGTATTTGATAGAACGTATTAGATATTTCATATCTCCAAAATTAGCATAAAAATTGCTATTTTTGTGTGTTTCGGATAAAAATATGAATTTATGGAAAGAGAAGACCCCCTCGAGAGAATAGCCCGCGAAGAACGGGAAAAGAATGAAGGAAAGAAAAAAGGCGCAGGCAGACTCAGGAAAACGGTCACCATTCTTGCAGTGATTGCCGGAATCCTCGCACTCGGCCTGGGATACCAGACTTGGAGGAGCTACAAGTACAGTGGTCTTGTAAGCGACCTTAACGAAGAGAAGGAAGCGCTTATGCAGCAGTTTCAGAACCTGCAGGCCGATTACGCCCAACTCTCGTCAGACTATGAAAGCATCAATTTCGCGCTGGATTCCTCCCGCGAGGAAATCAATCTTCTGGTGGAAAGGCTCAAAAAAACCGATGCTACAAACCGTGCTATGATGCGCAAGTATCAGGCGGAGCTGGGAACCCTCAGAAGTATAATGCGCAATTACATTGTGCAGATAGACTCTCTCAATACGCTTAACCACCAGCTTACCGCCGAGGCTGCGGCAGCCCGGAAGGAAGTTGCCAGGAGCCGGGCCGAGAATGAAAGCTTGAACAAGGAGGTTGAAGCCCTGTCCGGGCAGGTTAAGGCAGGTTCGGCGCTCAAGGCCCGCGGGTTGAAGCTGGAGGCCTATTCAAAGAACGACAAGCAGGTGGACCGTGCCTCGAGAGTTTCCCGTATGCTTGTTTCGCTGAGTCTTGTCGAGAATGCAATCGCCGAACGTGGCCCGGTACGGGTTTACGTAAGAGTGACCGGCCCCGAGGGAACTCTGCTTTCAGACGGACGCGGCACGACCTTCTCCTTCGAAGACCAGACTCTGGATGCCACCGCTTCCCGGGAAGTCGACTACGAAGGCGAAGAGGTGGATATGAGTATCTACATCAACAGCACGGCTGCGTACTCTGCAGGTACATACGTAATGGAGGCCTTTACGGACAGCGGCCTTCTTGGAAGCGCTTCTCTTGTTCTGAGACAATGATTTACGTCCACGTTCCCTTTTGCAGGAGTTTCTGCACATACTGTGATTTCTATTCTGAAACCGTTTGTTCAGAAAAGGAAAATGCCGCAATAGGGGAGTATCTCGCCGGCCTCAGGAGGGAAATCGAGGCCCGCGCAGAGGAAATAGCCCTGGCTTCAGGCACACCTACCATTTATTTCGGAGGCGGTACCCCATCGGTGCTGCCTCTTGACGCAATGCGCGAAATTGTTTCTATGCTTGGGAGTGTGCCGGCGGCCTGCCGGGAATTTACCGTTGAGGTAAACCCCGACGATATAGTGCAGAAGGGGGAGGAATACGTCTCAGGCCTTCTTTCTTTGGGAGTTAACAGGGTGAGTATGGGAGTTCAGTCATTGTCCGACGACATACTGCGCTGGATGAACCGGCGGCACGATTCGCGCTGTGCTTTGGAGGCTTTTTCCATTCTGAGGCGCTGCGAAGTGAAGAATATCAGCGTCGATCTCATATTCGGCATAAGCTCCTTGACGGACGGGATGCTGGAGGAAACTCTCGCCCGAATCATAAAAATGCGGCCCGAGCATATCTCGGCTTATCTGCTTTCTATAGAAGAAGGCAGCGCTCTCGCGCAGATGGTGGAGTCCGGGAGCTATACCGAAGCCGGAGAGGAACAGTGCCGAGTGCAGTACGAACTTATATGCAAGCTTCTGTTCGAGGCCGGATACGAACATTACGAAATATCGAACTGGGCTCTGCCGGGGTTTAGGGCCGTTCATAATTCGGCGTACTGGAAGAGAATTCCGTATGTGGGGCTGGGACCGGGAGCTCATTCGCTCATAGGACACCGGCGCAGCTGGAACAGTCAGACCCTGAGCGGCTGGACCTCCGACGGGGAGGATCTGACTCCCGAACAGGAACGCTGCGAAGCGGTAATGCTGGGCCTTCGGACGGCCGATGGATTTGAAGGAAAGAGAATTCCCGAAAGGGACTGGTTTATCTCCGATACTTTGATAACCGATTATCTGTAAAGAATATGAATGTCTATGCTCAGAGAATAGAGCAGTTGCGCTCGATGATGCGTTCCAAGGGCTGGGATGCAGTTATTGTCACAGGTTCCGACCCGCATAACAGCGAATATCCGGCGTCCCGCTGGAAACAGGTTGAATGGCTGTCGGGTTTTACCGGTGAGGCCGGAGACCTGGTAATAACTCTCGACCACGCGGGACTATGGACAGACACCAGATATTTCATTCAGGCGAACAGTCAGCTGGAGGGCACCGGGATTGTACTGCACAAGACCAGGGTTCCTGAGCAGGTGCTCATTCCGCAGTGGATTGAGTCTCAGGCCTGCGGCAATGCCGACTACATTGTTGCGGTGGACGGCCTGTGCGTGAGTGCCGCTTTTGCCTCGTCGTTGGACGGAATTACGCTCGTGAGCATTCCGGATATGCTGGATTTGTTCTGGAAAGACCGCCCCCAAATACCTCAAACCCCGATATTTGAAATAAATCCCGGGGAAAGCCGGGAAGAAAAGATTGCGTGGCTTCGCGAAGTCCTTTCCGAAAACGGATGCGATTCCATACTGCTCACCTCTCTCGACGACATTGCCTGGATGCTTAATGTCCGGGCTTCGGACATTGAGTACAATCCGCTCGTCATTTCGTATCTGCTCATAACCGCGGAAAGGGTAGAGTGGTTTGTGCTCAGGCAGGATTCCGTAGTTACCATAGAACCCGATGGGGTGGATGTACTGCCCTACGCATCCCTGCAGGTGCAGTTGAATTCCGAGGCGGATTCGCTGGGCTGCCTGTGGACAGACGAAAACAGCCTCAATTACGAACTTTCCCGTTTCTTTGCCGAAAACGGATTCGATACGGTCCTGCGCCCGAGTCCCGTGCAGTTGAGGAAAGCCGTAAAGAATGAGGTTGAAATCAGAATGATGAAGGAGTCTCACCTGCGCGACGCGATAGCGATGGAAAAATTCCTTTACTGGCTGGAAAAATCCCTTGAAAGGGGGGAGAGAATCGACGAAAAATCCGCAGCCGACTATCTTGGAGATATGCGCGATTGCATTGGAGACTATATGGGAGACAGTTTCCAGACAATATCGGCTTACGGAAAGGGAGCCGCGCTGCCCCACTATGTCACCCCTTCGTCCGGTTCCCCGGTTCTGGAAAGAAAAGGGCTGTACCTGTGTGACTCCGGAGGACAATATCTGAGCGGCACTACCGACATTACCAGAACCATACCTCTGGGAGAATGCACCCCTCTCGAGAAAGAAGACTATACCCTTGTCCTTAAGGGACATATTGACCTGGCTTCGGCTGTTTTCCCGCTCGGAACCGCCGGTTGTCAGATAGACGCTCTTGCCCGCGGACCGCTTTGGAGGAGCGGGAGGAATTTCGGTCACGGCACAGGTCACGGAGTAGGCTTTTTCCTGGGATGCCACGAAGGACCTCAGGATATCCGGCAGAACTTCAACGCTACGGAACTGCTTCCGGGTATGGTCGTTTCCGACGAGCCCGGTATCTACAGGGAAGGTCTCCACGGAGTCCGGCACGAGAATCTGCTTCTGGTCTGTGAGGCCGGTTCCAACGAATTCGGATACTGGCTGAAGTTCGAACCCCTTACGCTATGCCATTTCGACACTTCCGCAATTGTTGCCGAACTGCTGAACGAAGAGGAGAAAAAGTGGCTGAACAACTACAATGAAACGGTTTACGACAGTCTGAGCCCGTATCTCGAAGGCGATATCCTGGAATGGCTCAGAGAAAAGACTGCAGCTCTGCGATGAAGATAGGGAATGTGGATTTGGGCGACAAGCCCCTGCTCCTGGCTCCTATGGAGGATGTTACGGATGTCTCGTTCCGCACTCTGTGCAGGGAACAGGGGGCGGATATGGTATATACCGAATTCATCCCCTCGGACGGGCTCATCCGTGATGCCGTAAAGGCCATCGCGAAGATGAAAACCCTTGAAGAGGAAGCTCCGGTGGGGATTCAGATATACGGGCATATCCCCGAATCCATGGTAGATGCCGCCAGAATGGCCGACAGGGCGGCGGAGATTGCCGGAGGACACGGAGCCGACGTCATAGACATAAATTTCGGATGTCCGGTAACCAAAATCGCCGGCAGGGGAGCAGGCTCCGGAATGATGCGCTATCCCGACAAAATGGTAACTATAACCAAGGCGGTAGTAGAAGCTGTGAACAAGCCCGTGACGGTGAAGACCAGGCTCGGGTGGGATGATGACAGCAAAATAATAGTTGATCTGGCCGAGAGATTGCAGGATGTCGGAATAAGTGCACTCACCATTCACGGAAGGACGCGTTGCCAGATGTACAGGGGACAGGCCGACTGGACCCTGATAGGGGAGGTTCGGAACAATCCCAGAATGCACATTCCAATCATAGGAAACGGAGATATTGTCGATGGCCCCGGAGCCCGTCAGGCCTTCGATCGGTACGGAGTGGACGGCATTATGATAGGTCGCGCAAGTTTCGGGCATCCCTGGATTTTCCGCGAAATCAAATATTATTTGCAGCACGGCGAACCTATGCCGGAGCCGTCGGTAAGGGAAAAGGTGGAGATTGCCCGGAGGCATCTGGCCCTGTCGCTGGAGGCTAAGGGCGAACCGCGCGGGATATACGAGATGCGCAGGCATCTGAGCTGCTATTTCAAATGTCTCCCCGATTTCAAGCCGGTTCGTATGAAGATGGTGACAACCCTGGACGTAAACGAATTATACGGTATTTTGGATTATATTTGCGAAAGATATGATTGATAAGATTCTTCTGTATCCGTACTACGCCTTCCTAAAGGTTAGAAACGGCCTGTACAATAGCGGGAAACTCAAATCGAGTGTCTGTGACGTTCCTACAATCTGTATCGGAGGCCTTGCGGCCGGAGGAACCGGAAAGACTCCCTGCACCGAGTACATCCTGTCCATTCTGGGTTCTTCTTCCAAATGGATGGGGAAGAGAATCGCGGTGCTGTCCCGGGGATATAAGCGGAAAAGCAAGGGTTTTATGACGGTAAAAGCCGATGGCAGCGCCGATATGTTCGGGGATGAACCTCTGCAGATGAAAAGGAAGTTTCCCGACATTACCGTAGCCGTGTGCAGGAACAGAGCCGAGGGTTGCGGAAAACTCGACGCCGATATCATTGTGCTGGACGACGCATATCAGGCCCGGGAACTGAGGGCCCGCAGGAATATTGTCCTTACCGACTATAACCGTCCGCTTTTCGAGGACAAGCTTCTTCCGTTAGGGACTTTGAGGGATTTGCCTGAAAGGCTTTTCGACGCCGATATGGTGATTGTCACGAAATGCCCCGAAACTATGGATCCCGGGCAGACACAGGAATATGCCGCCCGGTTGGGATATAGAAGTTACAATCCTTTTACCTGCGAAGCCGTAACCCCCGCAGGAAAGACTCAGTATCTGTTCTTTGCGTACATAGAGTACCTGCCGTGTGAGCCTATAGACAAAACCACCGAACAAAGGTATGTTTATTCCAAATCGGTAATTACGCTTACCGGTATTGCCATAGACACTCCGTTGGTGCGCAAGCTCAGCGACTGTTACACGATAGTGAAGAGGTTCTCTTTCGGTGACCATCACTATTTCACCAAAGCCGATATGAAGAAACTGAGCGACGCAGCCTCTTTGCATCCGCTCTCGGCCATTGTCACTACCGAAAAGGACAAGCAGCGCCTGACAAACAACGAGTTTATAGACAGGGAACTGTTCAAGAGAACGTTTATTGCTCCCATCCGTATGAGAATACACGGAGAGGAGCAATCACAGATATTCGAGCGCGAAATATTGGCTGTAGGATAACCTACACCGTAAGAATCTCTTTTTCTTTTGCGCTTACTATTGCATCGACAGCCTTGACGTTCTTGTCGGTAACTTTCTGAACCTCGTCTTCGGCTTCCTTTTCGGTATCTTCAGACAGACCTTCGTTCTTCTGAGCTTTCTTGAGAGCATCTACTGCATCGCGGCGGGCATTGCGGACAACGACCTTTGCATTTTCTCCGGCAGCCTTGGCCTTCTTGATGAGTTCCTTGCGGCGCTCTTCGGTAAGGGCGGGAACCGTGCAGCGGATAATTTCACCGTTGTTCTGGGGAGTAAGACCTATGTTGGAATCGATAATTGCCTTTTCTATGGCGGCAATCATAGTCTTTTCCCAAGGCTGGATGGCAAGTGTCCTTGCGTCCGGGGTGGTGATGGACGAGATTTGGCTCAGGGGAGTGGGAGTACCGTAGTAATTTACCATTACCGGGTTGAAAATAGATGGATTGGCCTTGCCTACGCGGTAGTTCTTAAGGTCTTCCTCCAGGAATTTCACAGCGCTCTTCATCTTTTCATCGGCACTGTTCACTAATTCTTTTGCTCTGTCTGTCAACATAGTCTTTGTGTTGTTTATGCGTGTACCAATGTCCCTTCTTTTTCTCCGTTCAATATCCTCAGCAGGGACCCGCTTTTGTTGATATCGAAAACAATGATAGGTATGGGCCCCTGTTCGCAGAGGGCGAAAGCCGTGGTGTCCATAACCTTGAGATGCATCGAGATTGCCTCGTCGAAGGTAAGTTCGTCGTATTTTACCGCCGAAGGGTCTTTTTCCGGGTCTGCGGTATAGACTCCGTCGACCCTGGTTCCCTTGAGAACAGCGTCCGCCTTGATTTCCAAGGCTCTGAGCGCCGCTCCCGAGTCGGTGGTGAAGAAGGGGCTTCCGGTGCCGCCTGCAATCAGCGCAACTCCTCCGTTTTCAAGCACTTCGATAGCCTTTTCGCAGGTGAATATGCTGGCGAAAGGTTCCATTTGGGTAGCGGTGAAAACTTTGGCGTTTACCCCGAAACTTTTGATGGCGGTGGAAAGCGCCAGGGAATTTATAACGGTTGCCAGCATCCCCATATGGTCTCCGGTAACCCGGTCATAGCCTTTGCCTACACCCTGGAGCCCCCGGAATATGTTTCCGCCTCCGTTGACTATTGCAACCTGGCAGCCGCTCTTGGCCGCATCGGCCACTTCCTTGGCAAATTTAAGCAGGCTGCCCTCGTCGAGACCCTTTCCTGCGGGGCCTCCGAGGCTTTCCCCGCTCAATTTCAACAATACTCTCTTATACATTTGCGCACGTGTTTGCAGAAAACAAAAATATCGGAAAATTTTCAAACTTGCAATATCATCATTATATTTGCGTACTCAAAACAAAGCATTAAAAACAAAAAGATGTTCATATTCAATTCTTCAATCGGAAAGAAGTTCATACAGGCCGTCAGCGGTGCCTTTCTCATCGTATTCCTTGGCCTGCACGTTACAATCAATTCGTTTTCTGTCATTGACACTTTCACCGGCAAGTTCGGCGCTCCCGACGGTCTCTTCCAGAAGGGATGCGACTTTATGGCACTTCCCATTGTGACCATAATGGTTCCCGTTCTGGCGGCAGGCTTCCTTATCCATATACTTTACGGACTCTGGCTCACTTACCGCAACATCAAAGCCCGCGGAGGAGTCAACCGCTATGCCGTTTCCAACAAGGGTGCAACGGATTCCTGGTCGGCCCGCAATATGTTCGTTCTCGGAATAGTGATTCTGGGCCTCATTTTCTATCACCTCCTGCATTTCTGGGCAAAGATGCAGCTCCAGATGTTCATCGGCGGGGAAGAGGGGAATCCTTACCTTCTGCTTACCACCACCTTCGGCAACTGGATCAACCTCGTGCTCTACCTGATATGGTTCGCCGCCCTATGGTTCCACCTTACCCACGGTTTCTGGAGTATGTTCCAGACTGTAGGCTGGGACGGACAGATCTGGTTCAAGCGCATCAAGGTCATTGGCATCATTGTCGTAACCATCCTCTGCCTTGCTTTCGCAACCGTTGCAGTGAACGCTTTCGTACAAGCCAATTTCATCCTTGCATAGCAAGGTCTTTGTTTTTACAGAATATTTTTATACCTTTGCGACCCCTATTTTGTGTAGGGATCGCAATTTTTATTAACCAATTAAAGATCAAGACAGTGGAGACACAAAGCTACAAGACGGTATCGCTTAACAAAGCAACCGCAGACAAGCAGTGGGTAGTGCTCGATGCTACAGATCTCGCTCTTGGTCGTCTCGCATCCCGCGTTGCTCTTGTCCTTCGTGGCAAGACCAAGGCCGGGTTCACCCCTAACGTCGACTGTGGTGACAACGTTATCATAGTCAACGCCGAAAAGGTGGCCCTCAAGGGAAAGAAGATGACCGACCGTGTTTACACCCGTTACACCGGATATCCCGGCGGACAGCGGTTCACAACACCCAAGGAGATTCTTGCAACACGCCCCGAAGAGCTTATCAGGAGAGCAGTAAAGGGTATGCTCCCCAAGACACGTCTGGGTGACGATCTCCTCGGCAACCTGTTCATTTATGCAGGTCCCGAGCATCCTCATCAGGCACAGAACCCTAAAACAATCAAGTTGAACGAAATTTAAACAGAGCAAATGGAACAGACACACGCCCTTGGAAGACGTAAAGCAGCTGTAGCTCGCGTTTATCTTGCAGCCGGAAAAGGCAACGTAACAATCAACGACCGCACTCTCGAGAACTATTTCCCCGATGAGTCTCTCCAGTACATTGTTATGCAGCCCCTCAGCGTTACCGAGACTGTAGGCAAGTTTGACATTAAGATCAACCTCGCCGGAGGTGGAATCAAAGGTCAGGCAGAAGCCGTAAGACTCGCTATCGCCCGTGCACTTTGCGAGGTTGACAAGGAGGCATATCGTTCTACACTTAAGGCAGCAGGATTCCTCACCCGCGATGCTCGTGAGGTTGAGCGTAAGAAACCTGGCCAGCCCGGTGCAAGACGTCGCTTCCAGTTCAGTAAACGTTAGTTATTTGTTGACTTACGGCACAGCGTCGGTTTTAAACCGCAATATACCTTTATAATAACAGGTCAGAGGTTGCCGCGCTGCGAAAAAGGATGGAGACCTGCAAGGCAGTTACTCCACCTTGAAGAAAAGAGACCTCACGCAGTGAGGACAGTTTTAAAAAACAAGAAATTAAAATGTCACGTACAAATTTCCAAGAATTGCTTGATGCAGGTGTACACTTCGGCCACCAGGCCCGTAAGTGGAATCCTAAAATGGCTCCCTATATCTTCGACCAGAAGAACGGAATCCACATTATTGACCTGCACAAGACCATCGTCAAGATAGACGAGGCAGCCGAGGAGATGAAGCAGCTCGCAAAGAGCGGCCGCAAGATTCTCTTCGTCGCTACCAAAAAACAGGCTAAGGAAATCGTTTCCGAGAAAGCCACAGCAGTAGGTATGCCGTCAGTAACCGAAAGATGGGCCGGCGGTATGCTCACAAACTTCCCTACCATCCGCAAAGCCATCAAGAAGATGGGAACCATCGACAAGATGCACGAGGACGGTACCTTCGACAAACTCGCAAAGCGTGAGCGCCTTCAGGTAACACGCCAGAGAGAGAAACTCGAGAAGAACCTCGGTTCTATCCGCGATATGAGCCGCCTTCCTTCAGCCATTTTTGTAATCGACATCCAGAAGGAAGCCAATGCAGTGAAGGAGGCAAATCGTCTTAACATCCCGGTATTCGCTATGGTTGATACTTGTTGCGATCCTACCTCGATTGATTATGTGATTCCGGCAAATGACGATGCTGCAAAGTCTATCGAGTGCGTTATGAGCGCTCTCTGTGCAGCTATCCAGGAAGGACTCGAAGAGCGCAAGCTCGAGAAGGAAAAGGAAGCTCCTGCAGAGGAAGCCGCCGAAGAGAAGGCTCCCGCAAAGCGCCTCCGCGCCCGTAAGAGCACAAAGGCAGCTGAAGAGGCTCCCGCAAAGGAAGAAAAGGAAGAGGCTCCCGCAGCCGAATAAGTTTCATTTGATAAAAAACAATAAAACACTATGGCAATTACAGCAGCAGACGTAATGAAATTACGTAAAATGACTTCTGCCGGAATGATGGACTGCAAGAAGGCTCTCGAAGAGGCCGCAGGCGATATCGAAAAAGCTATCGGCATCATCCGTGAGAAAGGCAAGCTCGTTGCAGCCAAGCGTGCAGACCGCGAAACCTCAGAGGGAGCGGTAAAGGCTCGTATCGCCGACGGAAAGGGTATCATCGTATGCCTCGGATGCGAAACCGATTTCGTTTCCCGCAATGAGAATTTCCAGAATCTTGCAGAGGCAATAGCCGACGTAGCCATTGCAAACTGCCCTGCCGACATCGAAGGCCTCAAGGCTTGCAAGATGGCAGACGGCTATACAGTGGAAGAGTCGGTCGAGGCCCAGACAGGAAAGACCGGTGAGAAGCACGTTCTCGTGGCTTATGCACTTGTAGAGGCTCCTTTCGTAGCAGCATACATACATAAGATCAACGGAAAGCTCGGTGCTATCGTTGGTTTCAACAAGCCGGCTTCAGAGGCTATCGCAAAGGGAATCACAATGCAGGTTGCATCTATGAACCCTGTATCGGTTTCTGCCGAGGACTGCCCCGCCGAGACTCTTGCAAACGAGAAAGCGGTTGCTATTCAGAAGACAAAGGATGAACTTGTTCAGAAGGCAATCGACGCAGCCCTCAAGAAAGCCGGAATCAATCCTGCACACGTAGATTCAGAGGCTCACATCGAGTCCAATACTGCAAAGGGATGGATTACCGCCGAGCAGGCCGACAAGGCTCGCGAAATAATCAAGACCGTTGGAGAAGAGAAGGCAGCCAGCCTTGCGGCTCCTATGATTGAGAATATCGCAAATGGCCGTGTTCAGAAGTTCCTCAAGGAGAATACTCTTGCTGAGCAGGATTACCAGATGAGCGACGAGAAGATATCCGTTAAGGATGCTCTCGCAGCAGAGGACAAGGAATTGAAGGTTGTCGCTTTCAAGCGCATCTCTCTCAACGACTGATTCTAACCTGACAAATAAATATGACCCCGGGCCTTTCGGTTCGGGGTTGTTGTTTTTGAGCCAAGTGCAGATTATCGATGGAAATTTTGTAATGAAGCGTATCATTGTTAAATTCGCAGAAATTATGAATCTCAAGTCTCTGGCAAAAGATACCGCGATATACGGGCTGAGCAGTATAGTAGGGAGGTTTCTCAACTATCTGCTCATTATCCTTTATTCATATAAGATACCGGCCGAGAGCGGAGGCTACGGCATTGTTACCAACCTGTATGCGTGGACGGCACTGCTTCTTGCTTTGCTCACCTTCGGAATGGAGACTACTTTCTTCCGCTTTGCGGGAAAGGAGAATGAGAATCCGCAGAACGTGTTTCCCACTGCCCTCAAGATGGTAACGTCGGTTTCGGCCGTGTTCCTTGTGGCAGTTTTTGCATTCCTGAACCCCATCGCCGGGGCACTGGGCTATTCGGCACATCCCGAATACATAGGCTGCTTTGCAGTGATTACCGCTCTGGATGCGTTCCAGGCCATTCTGTTTGCCCGTCTCAGACAGCAAAAAAGGCCGGTGAAATTTGTGGCGCTCAAGTTGTCGTTCATTTTTGCCAGCATCCTTCTGAACCTGTTCGTCTTCCTTGTAATGCCGCTGATGTTCGGGCGTTTCCCCTCTCTTGAGGCGGCGTTTGTGGAGTACGACTACGGAGTAGGGTTCATATTCTTCATTAACCTAATATGTACGGCCTGCGTAACCTTCGGGTTCATACCCGAGTTCAAGGACCTGAAGGTTAAATTCGACGCTGCCCTTTGCCGGCGGATGCTGGGATATGCCTGGCCGCTGCTGCTTCTGAGCCTGGTTGGAATCCTTAACCAGGTGGCCGACAAGATACTTTTCCCGTATCTGATGCCGGGAACCGAAGGGAAGGTTCAGTTGGGCATTTACGGCGCCTGCGTTAAGATAGCTATGATTATGTCTATGCTGGTGCAGGCTTTCCGCTATGCCTACGAGCCAATCGTTTTCGGCGAGGCTCGGGGAAAGAACAGCGAAAAGACTCTGGCCGACGGTATGAAGTGGTTTGTAATCTTCTCCCTGCTGGCCTTCCTTGCAGTGATTTTCTATCTGCCTTTGCTCAAATACATTATTGGAAAGAGTTACTGGAGCGGACTCGGTGTGGTTCCCGTTGTAATGGCGGCGGAACTTTTTATGGGAATTTATTTTAACCTTTCTTTCTGGTACAAGCTTACCGACCGTACCTGGTGGGGTGCAATAATCAATACCATAGCAGCCGCCATAATGATTGGCATAAATGTACTGTTCGTTCCAAAGATAGGTTACTGGGCTTGCGCCTGGGGCGGATTTGCCGGTTACGGTACAGCTATGCTCATAAGTTTCCTGCTGGAACGCAAACACTATCCCATTAAATACGACTTTGCGACCATCGGAGAATTTGTAGGGGCTGCCCTTGGTTTCTTTGTGGCGCATCAGTCATTGAATCTGCTGGGTCTCAACCAATGGCTTATAATGGGCATAGATACTGTCCTTCTCGGCATTTATTGCATTGCGATTCTGAAAAACCTGAAAATAATAAAGAGATGAAAAAAATTTTAACATTACTGTGCTGCGTAAGCGCCCTGCTTATGCTCGCATCCTGTGGCCGTTCGGCAAAGAAGGCTGCGGAAGACGCTGCAATCGCTGCAGAAATTGCAAGGCAGGATTCGATAGCTGCAGTACAAAAACAACAGCAGATTATGGAAAAATTAGCCAACCTTCCGGCAGAGCCCGTATTCGACATTGTTACCAGCGAGGGAACAATAAGAATCAAACTTTATGAAGATACCCCCAAGCATCGCGACAACTTTGCGAAACTTGCGCTTGAGGGCTTTTACGATGGAATTCTGTTCCACAGGGTTATTCCCGGATTTATGATTCAGGGTGGAGATCCTCTCACAAAGGATGCTGCCAACAAACCGAGATTCGGAACCGGTGGCCCCGGATATACCGTTCCCGCCGAGATTCTCCCCAACCACAGGCATAAGCTGGGAGCTCTTGCGTCGGCGCGTCTGGGCGACGCGGCCAATCCTTTGAGAGAATCGAGCGGAAGCCAGTTCTACATTGTTGTCGATGAGGTTACCTGCGCTCAACTCGACGGTCAGTATACCGTATTCGGAGAGACTCTCGAGGGCTTTGAAGTGGCTCAGAAAATTGCTCACAAGGATACGGATTCCCGCGATTGCCCTCTGACAGACGTTAAAATCGAAAAAATTATCCTGGTTGAATAAAATTTTACTATGAAGGAACTTTTTTGGCACGGCAATTGAAGTTATTGTAGTCGAATAGTTTTTTCATAGGTTAAATTAGGTTAGAATTGAATACTGCCCCCGATGTGAATCGAGGGCATTTTCTATAAAAAAATTTGCACGATAAAAATTTTTACTTACCTTTGCAGTGTACTATGATACTAATACACTTATAGAAAGATGCTCATAGAACTAAAAGACGTAAACAAGATTTACACCGGGGCCCAGCCTCTGCACGTGCTTAAGGGCATTAACCTTGGCATAGACAACGGGGAGTTCGTTTCGATTATGGGAGCGTCCGGCTCCGGGAAGTCAACCTTGCTGAACATTCTGGGAATCCTGGACAACTACGACAGTGGCGAGTACCGGCTCGACGGGCGTCTCATCAAGGACCTGAGCGAAAAGGAGGCCGCCGCATACAGGAATAGAAAAATAGGCTTCATATTTCAGTCCTTCAATCTTATATCCTTTAAGACCGCTCTCGAGAATGTGGAGCTCCCGCTTTTTTATCAGGGCGTAGCCCGAAGAAAACGTGAGGCCCTGGCAATGGAATATCTGGACAGGTTGGGCCTCAGGGACTGGGCGGGTCATTATCCCAACGAAATGTCCGGAGGGCAGAAGCAGAGGGTTGCAATCGCCCGTTCGCTCATTACCCATCCGCAGATAATCCTGGCCGATGAACCTACCGGCGCCCTTGATTCGAAAACTTCGGAGGAGGTGATGAGGCTGCTCGGGGAACTCAACCGTGAAGAAAAGGTTACCATAATAGTTGTTACCCATGAAAGCGGAGTTGCCAACTGCACAAACCGAATAGTGCATATCAAGGACGGTCTCATTGGCGGAATTGAAGACAATTCAGGTCATAACAGTTCAGCATTCGGAACTGCTACCATAATGAAATGATGAGGGATATTCTGCTGGAAATATGGGAGTCGGTGCGAAAGAACAAGCTGCGCACCTGCCTTACGGGATTCGCGGTATCCTGGGGAATCCTTATGCTCGTTGTCCTGCTGGGGGCCGGCAACGGGGTTATGAATTCCACTATGGGCAATATGGAAGGAATAGCTTCCAACATAATGGAGATTTACCCTGGTCGTACCAGCAAGCCCTATGGGGGTCTGAAGGAAGGGAGATGGCTGCGGCTTACGGAAAAAGACGCTTCTTTTGTCGAAGGCAACGCGTTTTCCGATGTCATAGACAGGGTGTCGGCGTCAAAGTCTCTGGATGGCGACAACTATAAACTCACATACGGAAAGACCAGGGCTTCGGTATATATAAAAGGTGTAGGGGACGACTATTCCGATATCAACAAAGTTGAAATATATGCCGGACGCTTCCTGAACAGGAACGATGAAGAGCAGCTGCGCAAGGTTGTGATTGTGCCTTCGAACATTGCCGACCGAATGCTGGATGGAAGGGGGAATTATGAGTCGCTTATAGGCAGGAGAGTCAAGGTGGGTTCGCTTTCCTTTAAGATTGTGGGAGTACGGAAGGCGTTTGAGAATCAGGATGACAGACAGCTTTTCATTCCGCTTTCCACACTTATGAGGCTCGCTCCCGGCAACATATACCTTTCGAGCATAGACATTTCATTTCACGGACTCAAGACCGAAAAGCAGAACAGGGATTTCGAGACAAAACTCAAGCGGGCCCTGAACGAGCGGCATATGGCGGCACCCGACGACGAAAGTTCCTTTTGGATATGGAACCGCTTCACAATGGCAATGCAGATGGAAAAAGGCCGCAGTATCCTGGAAATCGCGCTTTGGATTATAGGTATCTTTACCCTGTTGAGCGGAATCGTGGGAGTATCCAATATTATGCTCATCACCGTTAAGGAAAGGACACACGAATTCGGGATAAGAAAGGCAATAGGCGCCAGCCCCCGGGACATCACCAGGCTTATCATAAGTGAAAGTGTGGCTATCACGGCTGTGTTCGGCTATGTGGGAATGGTACTCGGACTGGTGGTATGCGAGATAATGGATAAAACTGTGGGGGCTTCGTCTATGGAGATTTTCGACACGTCGATAAAGATAATGGAGAATCCTACCGTGAGCGTGGGTACAGCGGTGGGTGTTACAGCCGTTCTTATTGTTGCAGGAACTTTAGCCGGCCTTATCCCGGCAAGAAAGGCTGCCAGAGTAAGACCCATAGAAAGTTTGAGGGCAGACTGATGAGACTCGACAAAGACACTTTCCGCGAGATAGGCAATGCTCTTGTACGCAACAGGAGCCGCAGCCTGCTTACCGGCTTCGGGATATTCTGGGGCTTGTTTATGCTTCTTTTCCTTGTGGGCGGGGGACAGGGCCTTAAAGAGATGCTGAGCAAGAATTTCGAGGGCTTTGCCTCCAATGCCATTGTAATATTCACCGACAATACCACGAAGGCATACGAGGGGTTCAGGGAGGACCGCCGCTGGGACCTGACCCGGGACGACATTACACGCCTGAAAACTCTCATTCCCGAACTTGAAACGGCAACGGGAGCGGTTTCGGCGTGGGGATGGACGGCGGTGAAGGATGTGCACACGTCTTCCATCGTATTCAAAGGCATCGAAGCCGACTACGTAAATATAGAGACCCCCAGGTTAAAATACGGAAGGTATATTACCGAGGCCGACGTGAAGATGGAAAGGAAAGTGTGTGTGATAGGCAAGAAGGTGTATGAAGAACTCTTCCCCGAGGGAGGAGATCCCTGCGGGCAGACAATCAAGGCGGGCCCCGTATTTCTCAAAGTCGTGGGTGTGGATTTCTCGACAGGAAACATCAGCATCAACGGAGATTCCTCTTCGTCGGTGGTTGTGCCTGCCTCCTATGCCCAGAAACTCCTGAACAGGGGGAAGAACGTCGATATAGTATGCCTTACCGCGAAGTCGGGAATCAAGTCAGGCTCTCTTGAATCAAAAATCCGCCATATCGTTGCCCGGGAACATTCTTTCGACCCTTCCGACAAGGGAGCGCTGGTCTTCTTCTACCTCGAGCAGCTGTTCAATATGGTAGATACGCTGTTTAGGGGAGTAAACTTCCTGGTATGGCTGGTAGGTCTCGGAACCTTGCTGGCCGGAGCCATCGGCGTAAGCAACATTATGATGGTTACGGTTAAGGAACGTACGGTAGAGATAGGAATCCGCCGCGCAATCGGGGCGACCCCGTCCGACATTCTTTCGCAGATTATGCTCGAAAGCGTTGCCCTTACGGTTACTGCAGGCTCGCTGGGGATTGTGTTCAGTGTGCTGATTCTCAATTTGGTGGAAATGATAACCAAGGGACAGGCGGCGTTCCAGATCGATTTCGGGACAGCGGTGGTGTCGGCGGCGCTCCTTGCCGTGCTTGGGATGCTCGCGGGACTGGCTCCTGCACTCAGGGCAATGAAGATCCGCCCGGTAGATGCAATGAGAGACGAATAAATAAAAAATCACAGATATATGAAACGTATTATCAAGTACATTTTTTTCGCGCTTATCGGAATTGTGATTCTGGGAACGTTCGCATTCCTGTTCGTGAAGTCGCAGCCGAAGGAAGTGCTGTACAACGAACTCAGCGCAACACGTGCCGACATTAGCAAAACTACCGTAATTACGGGGAAAATTGTCCCGCGCAATGAGGTTAACGTGAAGCCTCAGATAAACGGAATCATTGCCGAACTGTACAAACAGGCCGGCGAGACGGTGCAGCAGAATGAGGTCATAGCAAAGCTCAAGGTAATTCCCGATATGAATTCGTTGAGTGCGGCGCAGAGTCGTCTGAGGCTTGCCGAAATCAATCTCAGGCAGGCTCAAACCAATTATGACCGCGAAAAATCCCTGTACGACAAGCAGCTTGTAAGTTCCGAGGAATATGACCAGGTACTGCAACAATTGAATCAGGCCAGGGAGGAAATGGCGGCCGCAAAGGAATCTCTGGAAGTTATCAGAGACGGAGTTTCTTCTTCCAATGCAACCGGAAGCTCGACTCTGGTGCGTTCTACGATTACGGGACTGATTCTGGATATTCCGGTGAAAGTCGGGAATTCGGTAATCCAGGCCAATACAATGAACGACGGAACAACCGTTGCCACGGTGGCGAATATGTCGGACCTCATATTTGACGGGAACGTCGATGAGACCGAGGTAGGCCTTCTTGCCGAGGGCACCCCGATGATCATAACCATAGGGGCACTGCAGAATTTCGCTCTCGATGCCACGCTTGAGTACATTTCTCCGAAGGCGGTGGAAAACAACGGAACCAATCAATTTGAGATAAAGGCGGCAGTGAAGGTGCCCGGCGACAAGGTAATCCGTTCGGGGTACAGCGCAAACGCCGAGATTGTCCTGGATGCCGTGAAGAAGGTTGTTTCCGTGCAGGAAAGTGCGCTTGACTTTTCGGGCGACAGCACTTTCGTTTATTTGAAGACCGGAGAAAAGCAGTATGAAAAGACCCTGGTCAAGACCGGAATGAGCGACGGTGTAAACATAGAGATTAAGGAAGGTCTCAAGGAAGGTGACGTGGTTCGTGGAACTAAAATTGTCGAAAAATGAAAACGTTGATACTGGCAATGATTCTTGCCTGCGGTGCGCCCTGGAGTCTGAGCGATTGCATAGACTATGCGCTTGAACACAATATAACGGTAAAGCAGAGCAGGATATCGGTAGAACAGAAGGAGATAGCCCTGAATACGGCAAAGAACCGGTTCCTGCCGGGAGTGTCGGCGGGGGCGTCGCAGAATTTCTCGTTCGGGCGGGGACTTACGGCCGACAATACCTATGCGAATACAAACACTACTTCGACTTCTTTCAGTCTTGGAGGGGAGATGAGTGTTTTCCAGGGTTTGCAGCTTGTGAACAACGTGAAGCTTTCCACACTCGACCTTGAAGCCGCCACCAAAGATCTGGAGAAGACCAGAGACGACATACGCATTGCCGTGGCCAAGGCCTATATGGAGATTCTGTACAGTACGGAGATACTTTCCGTGGCAAAGTCCCAGCAGGAGGTGGATTCAATACTTGTAGAGAGAATAAAACACGTCAGGGAGAGCGGAAAGGCCAGCGAGGCCGATGTTGCGGCACAGCAGGCGACCTATGCCCAGAGCTGCCTGAATGTCGTGCAGGCTCAGAACAACCTGCGTCTTTCGATTCTTGAACTTTCTCAACTGCTGGAATTGGATTCTCCGGAGAATTTCTCCATAGTAACTCCCAACGTGGAAGGAATGGAGCTGGCTGTTTTAAAGAATCCCGAGCAGATTTATGCGGCGGCGCTGGAAGCGAAACCGGCAATAAAGGCGGAAGAGGCGCGCGTGGCGTATGCAGAAAGGAATATTGCAATAGCAAAGGGAGCATTTTCCCCGACCCTTTCTTTGAGCGGAGGTATAGGCACCAATTACTATACTACCGGCGGAATGCCGTCTCCATCATTCTCCGAGCAGCTGAGAAACAATTTCAGCCAGTATGTAGGGCTGTCGTTGAACATTCCCATTTTTTCGAGAATGTCCAATTCAAACAATCTCAAGACGGCCAGGCTTAACTACAGCCGGGAACAGCTCCAGCTCGAAAGCGTAAAGAAGGAACTGTACAAGGAGATTCAGCAGGCCTATTACAATGCCGTCGCTTCCCAGTCCAAGTTCATAAGCAGTGAGAAGGCGGCGGAAAGTTCATACAAATCTTTTGAACTCACAAGGGAAAAGTATGCGGCTGGAAAAGCCAACATAACCGAGTACAATCAGGCAAAGGATAAAAACCTGGAAGCAGCCTCGAACTTTATCCAGGCACGGTACGAATGCCTGTTCCAGACAAGGCTGCTGCTGTTCTATGAAGGAGAGGAAATAACGCTCTAGTCCAAGGGGCGGTATTTGTAGCCCAGAAAATCGAGCGCTTTAAGATGGAACTCCTTGAGGGAAGTTTTGAAGCGTTCGAACTTTTTGTTTTCGGGGTTGCACCACTGCACTTCGCTGAGCGCCTGCAAACGGGGCAGGAGCATAAATTCAAGCTGGTCGTTGGTGCTTATGAATTCGGTCCACAGGTTGGCCTGCACTCCAAGGATATTGGTAGCTTGCGTTTCATTGAGTCCCTCGATGGGATTGAATTTGTAAACTGCATCGTAGCCAAGTACATTGCCTACACCGGGCTCGTCCTTTTTGTTGGACTGCCTATAGTCGAAATAGCAGTAAGTATAAGGGGTCATAATGGCCTTGAAACCTTTCTGGGCAGCCTCAATGCCTCCCTTTGTGCCTCTCCAGGACATAATGGTGGCACCTTCTTCAAGTTTGCCTTCCATAATCTCGTCCCATCCTATGATTTTCTTTCCCTTGTTTGCAAGGAACTTCTGCACTCTGGCTGTAACATAGGTCTGAAGATACTGTTCCTTTTTGAAACCGTTCTTGTCGGTGAGGCCCAGTTCGGCGATTTTTGCCTGACACAGAGGACATTTCTCCCATTCTGTCTTGGGACATTCATCCCCGCCGATATGAATGTACTCGTAGGGGAAAAGCTCTGCAAGTTCTCCAAGAACACCTTCAAGGAAGGTAAAAGTTGTTTCCTTGCCGGCGCAAAGCACGTGCTCCGAGATGCCCCATTGGGTCCAAACCTCCTGTTTTTCGGATGTACAGGAAAGTTCGGGATAGGAAGCGATAGCTGCTAGCATATGGCCCGGGAGATCGATTTCGGGAACTATTTCTATGCCCAGTTCGGCTGCATATGCAATAAGGTCGCGTACCTGGTCCTGAGTGTAGAAGCCACCGTAGCGGATGCCGTCGCTTTTGGCATTCTGCCAGTTCTTGCCTATTGCCGTTCCGCTGCGGAAACCTCCGATTTCGGTAAGAAGGGGGTATTTCTTGATTTCTATTCTCCAACCCTGATCGTCGGTAAGATGCCAGTGGAAACGATTGAGCTTGTACATTGCCATAACGTCGAGGTACTTCTTCACTTCCTCTACCGACCAGAAGTGACGGGAGCAGTCCAGGTGCATTCCTCGCCATTCGAAACGGGGATAGTCGTTTATCTCGCAGCAGGGGAGTGCCCATCGGCCTTCTCCTTTACCAGTGGAGGAATAAATTTCCGGAGGCAGCATCTGCCTGATGGTGCTGAGCGCGTTCAGAAGGCCTTTATAGTCGGATGTAACTATCTGTGCGGACTTTGTGGTTACGGTTATTCTGTAACCTTCGGCCGGGATGGTGGGATCCTTATAAAAGATAAAGCCTTTCACGGCACCCTTCTGAGCCGATTCCTTAAGCATTATGGTTTTTGCAATACTGCTGCTGCGCTCTGTGTGAGTGCCGAGTTCGTGGGCAAGCAGGGTAATCCGGTTGTACTCTTCCTGGCTGATGTTCTCTTCGCAGGTAAAAGATGCCCCTTTGACATTGAAAAAGCCTTTGTTCAGAGTCACCTCCTGGGGGTAAGGGATGATTGGCAGCACGGCTGCAAGTAGGATAGCTATAAGTTTCATATATACAAAGGTAAAATTTTGTATAAAAAAATGAAAAAAGATTTGCGGTTTAGAAAAAAATATCTACCTTTGCAACCCTTTCGCACTACAACGCGGGAGGAAATTATTGAAGTTCTTTGAGAGATTTTTGGTTTTTGCGAGTGAAACGACGATAGAGAGCGTGAGCAACCTGGTGGTTGTGACCGGTCGAGAGAGGAAGTTGAGCGAAGGAAAAAACAAAAAGATCCAAAGAAAGTTCTTTGAATTATTGAAAGGAAAGTACAAGCAAGAAAGTACCAAGAACTAGGAAAATCGAGAGCGTTAATTCTTTTAGGA
>JAZRVN010000029.1:0-28729 GCA_045599225.1 Candidatus Cryptobacteroides sp. | reverse complement strand
CCCGCCGGCCAGGACGGAACTCAAAACTACAACAAATTCCCCTGTCAGAGATTCTCCGGCAGGGGTCATTTTTATTTCAGGCTGAGGGGTTAGCGCTATTTCGGGCTAAAGGGTCAATTCCAATCGGGCGCGGGGGTCACGCGCGCGCGTTTTTTCCAAGCCCAGTTGACTGCATTTAGGTGCAAAAACAAAGTGAATTTTGTCACATTTTTTGTCACACTGGATATGAAAAAAGCCCTGCAGATATCTGCAGGGCTGAATTTCGTGGAGATAAAGAGATTCGAACTCTTGACCCCCTGCTTGCAAAGCAGGTGCTCTACCAACTGAGCTATACCCCCATTGGGATTGCAAAGGTAGAAAGTTTTTTTATAATCCCAAAAATAAATTCAAAAAAATGAATTTTGAGGTCGTGACAATATCGGTTTGGGCGAAAAATGGGACTCAAGGCGATGAGGGCGCGATTGTGGAAAAGTTCTTCAAAGTTGTTGATAACTAAATTCTGAATTTTAGAACTAATTTCTCTACCTTAGCGCCAATTTACAACTCAAAAATAAAGGACCCTCATACTAATACTTGAACCAGTGCAATTATGAAAGTCATCAAGAGAAACGGAGATATCCAGAAGTTCGATTTTTCGAAGATTGAGACAGCCGTGAACTCGGCATTCGCCGCTTGTGGAAAAGGAAAAGCCCCCGACAGTTTTTTGGAGGATTTGCTGCATATCCTCAAGATGTTCCCCGAAGAATACACTTTCAAGGTGGAACAGCTTCAGGACATTGTGGAGAATCAGCTGATGTATGACAAGTATTTCGTGGAGGCCAAGGCATATATCCTTTATCGCGAAAAGCACAAGGACCTGCGTTTCATCAAGGAAAGAGTGGACTATATGGACAATTACGCCCGTTCCGGTGACAATGCGGCTTCTTCTTCCGAGACCGATGCCAATGCCAACGTTGCAATCAAGAACGTTGCGAACCTCGACGGAGAGGTGTTCAAGACTCTCAATCGCCAGATTCAGCGCTATCGTATGAAGAAGAAGCTCAAGGAGCTTTACCCCGAGGTGGCTGACCGGTATGAGGACGATCTGCATCATCACTGCATATACGTTCACGACGAGGCTTCTTCGCCTGCGGTCAAGAATTACTGCGAGGCGGTTTCCCTGTATCCTTTCGTGCTTGAAGGGACTTCCGGACTGGACGGCCTCGGAGCATCGGCTCCAAAGAACCTGAGCAGTTTCTGCGGCCAGTTCTGCAATCTGGCATTCCTGCTTTCGGCCCAGTGCAAGGGCGCTGTGGCCTTCGGTGAGTTCTTCAACGTATTCGACTACTATTGCGTAAAGGACTTCGGCCCCGATTATCACACCAGGGCCGACGAAGTGATTTCCCTTCAGCCCAAGCGGACAATCCTGCAGAGCCTGCACCAGTCTTTCCAGCAGATTGTGTACGGAATCAACCAGCCTGCCGGAAACCGCAGCTACCAGTCTCCGTTCACCAATATCAGCTACTACGACAGCAATTACTGGCACGCATTGTTCGACGATTTCTGCTTCCCTGACGGAACAAAACCAGTTTGGGAGAGGGTGTCTTATCTGCAGAAGACCTTTATGAAGTGGTTCAATGCCGAGCGCAGCAAGACCCTGCTCACCTTCCCCGTGGAGACTATGGCTCTGCTTTCGAACGGCAGCGACATCCTGGATCAGGATTACAAGAATTTCACAGCTGAAATGTATGCCGAGGGCCATTCGTTCTTCACGTATATTTCCGACAACCCCAACGGGCTTGCGAGCTGCTGCCGTCTGCGCAACGAAATAACGGAAAACGTTTTCACATTCACGAACGGACTTACCGGCGTACAGACAGGAAGCGCGAACGTAATTACCATCAATCTCAACAGGACCGTTCAGGATTGGGCGAGAAGCAAGGACATCACAAGAGAGTACGCCCACGACAACTGGGATGAACTTTCCTCCGATTTCAAGGCTTACCTTGTGGAACTTCTGGAAAGGGTTTACAAATACCATATCGCCTACAAGACTCTGCTTTATGAAACCGAAAAGGCGGGAATGCTCAACGCCTCCAAGGCCGGCTACATAAAGATGAACAAGCTTTACAGTACAATAGGAGAGAACGGAATCAACGAAGCCGCCGAGTTCCTGGGCTTCAAGTGCAGTTATAATAAGGAGTATATGGCGTTCTGCCGTTTGGTAACAGGTACAATCAGCGAGCAGAACAAGCTCCACAATCAGAAGAACTTTCTTTTCAATCAGGAGTTCGTGCCTGCCGAGGGTCTTAGCTCAAAGAATTATAACTGGGACAAGGAAGACGGATACTGGGTTCCCGAAGACAGGGTGCTTTACAACTCATATTTCTATCTTGCCGATGACCCCGAAACCGGAGTTCTCGACAAATTCCGTCTGCACGGCCGTGAATTCACCGAATTGCTCGACGGCGGCGTGGGTCTCCACTGCAATCTGGAGGAGCACCTTTCCAAGTACCAGTACCTGAAGCTCATCGATTTTGCAATCGAACAGGGTACGTCGTATTTCACCTTCAACATACCCAACAGCGAGTGCACCAATGAGGAGTGTCATCATATTGTAAAGCAGCCCCTTACCGTATGTCCCAAGTGCGGTTCTCCGATGCGCCAGTGGACCAGGGTGATAGGGTTCCTTCGTCCGGTTGACGATTTTGACAAGTACCGCAACATAGAGGCGAACAGGCGGTATTATGCCAAGGAGGTGAAATAGTGAAATACACCGACCATAAAGTCGTATTTCGAGAGGTTCCCGACGAAATAACTCTGGCAATAAATATAAGCGGATGCCCCGTGCGGTGTCCCGGATGCCATTCCAGTTATCTTGCTCAGGATATTGGCGAGATTCTGGACGAGTCTTCCCTGAAGGCTATGATTGAAGTTTCGCCGGGGATAAGTTGTGTTTCCTTTATGGGAGGCGATGCCGACCCTCTGTATGTTAAGCGTCTCAGTGAATGGGTCCACTCCAACTGTCCGGCTCTCAAGACCTGCTGGTATTCGGGAAGGGATTTAAAAAACGCTGAGACTGTGCTCCCTTCGCTGGATTTTATAAAGGTAGGACCGTATGTCGATGAATTCGGCCCTCTGGACAGCCCTACGACCAATCAGCGGTTCTACAGGATAGACCGCAGCACAGGAGAACCTGTCCTGGAAGATTGGACCGGCCGTTTCCTGAAGAAGATATTCTGATTCTCTATATGTCTGGAATTGCGCTCATAATAATTTTCCCAATGGCCATTACCTTAATGATAGTGGCCATTTCTAAATGGAAAGTCTCTGATTTCTTCCTGCTGAGCCTGATATTCCTTTAGAATTTGCGCTGCAATCTGCTGCAGGCGCGCTCCGGTGTATTTCTTGGAGATGAGCGTTTCGAAGGGGATGCCCGGTTGGGCGGTGGCGTATATTCTCTTGAATCCGAGATTGTCCAGAGTCTCGCAGTGATTTACAAGACCGGCAACCTCGAAACGGCTCTCCTTTACCCTGGGATCCAGGCCCGAAAGGTCGATGCTCTCGATTTTCTCCAGATTCTGTCCGCGATGACCTTCTTCCAGCCCTGATGGAAGCGATGGCCTCGACCGTACCTTCTCCACCGTCGGCGACTTCGACGCAAAGGACTTCACATCCGGGACAATTTCCGGCAAATCCCTGCTTCAGGAACGAAGCTACTTCCAGGGAACTGAGGGACCCTTTGAACGAGTCCGACGCTATTACAATCTTCTTCATCGTTGCAAACTTACAAAAAAGAGTGCTAATACACGCATAAATAAAATTTGTAACGTTTTTTAAAGCGCTGTCCCGGAACTTTTGTCTTTATTTGCCCGGTAAAACCGAAACGCTATGAAATCTTATTCTTTGATTGGAGTTATTGCAGTCTGCGCTTTTGCGGCGGCCTGCCAGCCGGCTCTGGACATAAATGGCAAAGTGCGAAGTTCCCGTTACGTGAAAACCGTCTATGATGGAGAAGTGTATATGGAAGATCCTTCGCAAGAGGCGGACCCTGCCCAAAGGCTCGATACCGCGGTTTATTTCAGCGCTGTGGAATTTCCTTCCGGATACGATTGGAGGAAGGACAGTGCTTGCGGAAATTCGTCTGCAATGCTGAGGCTATACAGGAATTACGAGCCTTATGCGAGTTTTCAAACAGGAGAATGCAAAGGTATAGGCACCGACCCCGACACGCATCATTGGGTAGATGGAAATCTGTACACCGAATACAATCTGTACGGGCGCACCGTGATTTCAAAAAACGGGACAGAACTGTTCAGATATGACGACCAGGAATTTCTCAAGGGCCTGCTTGTATTGGGGGACGACGTGTGGACCCTGGGCCAGAACAGCAAAGGGAAAGGCTTCTCGCTGCGTTGCAACGGAGAAGCCGTGCTCACAGACACGCAAGGGATAATATTCGGAGACCTTACTTCGTCTTCTCACGAAGGTCTGTACGTGGATTCGGGAAAGATTTGCTTCTGCTACCAAAGAGAAACGGTCAGTTCCTACAATCTGTATACGGTAACCGATTCTGAGGTCCTGTTGTACACTTCCCGCACCCAGAAAGTGCACGATATGGTAATTGCCAATGGCGTGGTATCCATAATTCACAGTTCCGGTGGTGTTACCATATATGAAAATGGATACAATACAATGCAGGTAGGTGGAAATACCGCCGAGGTGGACAATGCCTGGTTATGCGCAAGGGAGTCGCCCCCTCTTATGTGCCTTGCCCTGAAAGGGAAAGGCGAACAGGAATACCTGGTTTGGGACAAGGATGCTGCAAGAAGCATAGGGGAAGGCTGGCAGATTTATATGTATCCGCAGGAAGACGCATCGTTCAAATATGTGAAATTCTCTGGATTTGGGATGATTGTCGGCGATATGGAGAAAGGGGTGCTGGTAAGCCTTTCGAGGCCGGGGGTGTTCGGCCGGTCGTGCCTCAGTTTCCTGGGGGACGATTATTTCCTTGCCTGCAACTGCTCGGACGGCTCGGTAAGCATAGAGACGGGGAGAAGGAGTGTGCCGGTCGAAGTGAACGGATACGTGTCGGCCCTGGATGTAAGAATAGAAAAACCTCAGGAAGTGAAATAGTATGCTCGTAAGTGTGACAGCAGCCAAATGTGTAGGCGTAGATGCGGTAAAGGTAATAGTGGAGGCCGACATTGCATCCGGAATAGGAGTGCATATAGTAGGCCTTCCGGACGTAGCGGTCCGGGAAAGTCTTTTGAGAACATTCACGGCGCTGGAGGCGCTGGGATTCAGAATTCCCGGGAAGAAGATAGTCATTAACCTGGCTCCCGCCGATCTTAGGAAGAACGGCAGCGGTTACGACCTGCCCATAGCCGTGGCAATCATAGCGGCGAGCGCGCAGCGCAATCTTGTGAGGGCGGGGGATTTCGTCATTATGGGTGAGCTCGGGCTCGACGGCGAATTGCGGGCAATCCCGGGAGGCCTTCCGTTCGCGCAGATGGCCGGGGATGAAGGGTTCGCCGGAGTGATACTGCCGATGGATTGCGCGCGGGAAGCGGCGGAGTTTGAAGTAACCGAGGTGTACGGTGCGCGGACACTTATGGATGTAGTCCGGATTCTGGAAGGCGTGGAGCCCTGTGAGGACCTGCTGGTTAAGAAAGCCAACGGCCGGCCGTGGAAAGACAGCTCTGCGGTCAGCTGCGACTTTGCCGACATTGTGGGGCAGGAAGCCGCGAAGCGTGGAGCCGAGATAGCTGCGGCAGGCGGGCACAATCTGCTTCTCATAGGAGCACCGGGTTCGGGGAAGACGTCGTTGGCCAAGGCTATGGCCGGCATCCTGCCTCCGATGACCGGAGACGAAGCCCTGATGACAAGTAAAATCCACTCCATCTACGGCAAATCCGGTTCAGCGGGGACATTGACCCGGCCGTTCCGTTCTCCTCATTACAGCGCTTCCCTTGCGGCTATCATCGGTGGAGGAGGGGGAGATGCAATCCTTCCCGGGGAAGTGAGCCTTGCTCATAACGGAATACTCTTCCTCGACGAATTCGGACAAATGCCCAGAAGTGTAATCGAGGCTCTCAGAGGACCGCTTGAAGACAGGTGCGTTACCATTTCCAGACTTAGGGCCAAGGTAGAATATCCGGCCTCGTTTATGATGGTTGCAGCTTCCAATCCCTGCCCCTGCGGGTATTGGGGAGAGGGGGACCGTTGCCGATGCACCCCGTCACAGCGGATAAATTATCTTTCCAAGCTCTCGGGTCCGATTCTGGACCGAATAGACCTGCACGTCCGTGTGAGGACGGTTGACCCCTCACTTACAATGAGCGGTAAAAAGGCGGAATCCAGCGCTCAAGTAAGGGAAAGGGTGTGCAGAGCAAGGGATATCCAGCAGGGCAGGTTCAAGGGAACGGGCATTTTCACGAATGCCCAGATGGACAATCGGCTCATAGAGAAGTTCTGTCCTTTGGACGATGATTGCAAGAATGTGATGCTGAGGCTTATGCAGGGAGCAGGATTGTCGATGCGGTCGTATTTCAGAATAATAAAAGTGGCCAGAACCATAGCCGATCTCGGAGGTGACCGGAACATATCGGAAAGTCACCTTCTTGAGGCGGCTGCATACAGGTTTATGGACAAGGCAGAAGCAGGATTATAGGTCGAACCGCAGGCCTACGTTTGCGCCGATGAGAAGCTGCTTTTCCGTACGGATGCTTTTAGGCTGATTGTTCTGGAAATAGAATCTTGCCGAAGGGTCGAGAAAGAGTCCGAGGTGACGCGTGAGCCTGGCTTCTATTCCGGCACCCAGTTTTATCGAAAACTGAGGAGCTTTCACAGGGTCTCTGAAACGGATTTCGGCTTGCTGTCCGCGGATGCTGTAGATATTCGATACACAGTATTCGATTTCTCCACCTACTATGGCGTAAACGTTTATCTTTTTGTTTGAGTAAAGATTCAGGTTAAGATTGACCGGAATGCCTAAATAGTGCATATGGTGAAGCACGTCGCCTTCAATCATATTCGTGCCTGCGATGCCAGGGTCGGTGTACAGACCCTCGAAGCTTCTTGTAAGGATTGAATAGTCTATGCCGGTGTCGATGCTCAGAATACCCTTTACAGGAATGTTGAGGCCGATGCCGAAACTTACCGGAACGCCGTAAACCGATGCTCCGCTTTCATAGATTCCTTTGGCCAGTTCCTGACTTCCGGAATAACCTCCGGCTCTCATCGGATTTTTTGAAAGACGGCTTACGCCGATGCTTTCTCCAAAGGAACCTCCGGCTATGACGCGTATTCTTTTTGCTTCCGAATTTTGCTGATAATCAGCTATTTCAAGCTCTTTGAACGGGTCTGGGCCGTATGCTGGAGCGGCTTTTCCGGCTGGCTGGGCGGCTGCAACAGGTTCAGCAGCTTCATCGCTCTTGGCAACTGCTGCAGGCTCATCAATTCCGGCAGTTGCAACCGGTTCGGAAACTGCAGCGGACTCGGCGGCTGTTTCAACGAAGCCGACATTTTTCCTCAGTGCTCCGTTTACTGCAACAGGCCCGGACAGGGGGGCTGTATTTTCGGGCTGAATGTCGGTTGAAATATTTTCAGCAATGCTTTGGCCGGGGGCGGTAGGAACAACTGCAACGGCTTCTTCAGTGTTGAACGAGGCTTCCTGCACCGGTTTTGATACAACGAGCGCGAGCGCGAGGGCTGCTGCGGCTCCGGCAAAGCCGAACCCCCAGAGCCAGGCGCCCCTCCCGCTCTTTGCGGGCACAGGGTCCAGCCTGCTCTCAATGCCTTTCCAAACGCTGTCCGACGGGGTGACGGCAGCGTTCTCGAGCATTGATTTTATTTTGAAATCAATATTTTCGAAATCGTTTTTCTGCATCTTACAAATTCTTAATCCTTTCCTGCAACATTGCCCTGGCTCTTGAAAGTTGAGAGCGTGACGTCACTTCGGAAATGCCGAGTTCAGCCGCGATTTCCTTATGGCTGAAACCTTCCACAACGTACATATTGAAAACGGTCCTGAACCCCACCGGAAGTTCGGAGACCATTTTCAGAAGTTCTTCATAAGAGATTCTGTCAACGGCTCCGGGGGAGTTGTCGGCCGAGTTCCAGGCGGCTTCCACATCCTCGCTCTGCTTTAGAACGTCGTTTTTCCTTAATGACATCAGTGCAGTGTTGACAAAGATCTTCCGGGCCCAGCCCTCAAAAGAACCGTCTCCCAAATATGTTCCCAGTTTCGAAAACAAGGTTACGAATCCGTCCTGAAGAACATCTTCCGCCAGTTGCCGCTCTCCCATATAGCGCAGGCAAAGTGCCAGCATTTTGGGTGCAAGCATATCATAGACGGCTTTTTGGGCACGCCGGTCGCCTTTTTTGCAGTCCGCAAGGACTTGTTCAAGGCTTTCCCGATTTATAAGATGCAATTTATGGCCGAAAAGTTGCATCTGAATTATGGTATTTGATTTACGAAAATAACCAAATTGTGCTAATTTTGCAAGCACATATGAGAAGGGGAATTGTACTCACATTTTCATTTTTCTGTCTTTTCGCTTCAGCGCAGGGACCTTCCGTCAGAGTAATGTCGGAAAACCTCCTGGTCGATGCCGTTACCCTTATGGACAACGGCGATTACGGCAAGGCTATGTCTCTGCTTCAGTCGATTGCAAAGAAGGATTCTCTCAACGACGCGCTCTGGTATTATTCCGGACTCTGCAAGTATTACGAGGGTTCTGCCGGAGAGGCCGTTCCGTTTTTGGAAAAGGCGGCGGCGCTGGACACCGCCAATCTTTATTACAAAAAGATACTTGCCACCGCTCTTCTGGACCAGGGGCAGGGTCGCAGGGCGGCGCAGATATTGTCCCTGCTCAAGGAACAGAATCCGGCGCTGTACAGCAATGCGCAGCAATTCTGTCTTATGGGAGACGCTTATTTGATGGCGGGGGAGGATTCCTTGGCAAAGGCTTCCTACCAGGAAGCGCTCCGTTTCGACCCGGACTTTACAGCTGCCGTCATAGGGCTTACCGAGTATTACCGGGCCAAAGGGAATATGCCCGCTTTCTTCGTGAACCTGGAGAGAATCGTAAGGGACCCTATGGTGGAAACCGGAGCCAAAATCAGCTATCTCAACAACCTTTTCAAATATATAGACCCAAAATTCTTCCGTCTCTGGAATGCGCAGCTGGATTCCCTCGTATGCGGAACAGTCGAGAGTGCACCGGCAGATTCGGCGGCTCTTCGTATGGCCGGAGAATGGTTCTACGGTACCGGCCGCAAACAGGAAGGAAAAGAGTACTTCGACCGGTGGCTCAACTTTTATCCGCAGGATTACTCTCCCCGCAGTGTTAAAATGGAACTGGCATATATCGACAACGATTGCGACGAATTCTTTGCCCAGTGCGACACACTGCTCTCCCTGAATATCGAACCGTCCCGGAAAGTACACGTACTCAGCCTTCTGGGTGATGCCCTCTACCAGAGAGGGGACAAGAAGAAAGCTTTCGATGCGTATGAAAAGGCGTTGGGAATCGACCCCCGTTACGTGCCCGTTCTCAACAATTACGCATATTTCCTGAGTCTGGAAAGGAAAAAACTGGCAAAGGCTCAGAAAATGAGCAGGATTACAGTCGAAAAAGAGCCCGATAACGCTACTTATCTTGATACCTACGGCTATATTCTTTATCTTCGCGGAAAGGCGGCGGAGGCCAAGCCTTATTTCAAGAGGGCAATGATGTTCGGCGGGAAGCAGAGCAAGGAGGTGCTGGAGCATTACTCCAAGGTTCTGGAAGCGTTGGGAGAAAAGGAATTGTCGCTCTATTATCAGATGTTGTCGAAAGAAACCAAGGAATGAAAATCAGATATTGCATATCGGTACTGGCAGTACTGTTCCTCTGTTTTTCTGCAACGGCTCAGGATGTTTCCAAAAAACAAAAGGAAATTGGCAAGCTGGAGAAGGAAATCGAGTTCCTGAACAGGAAACTGGGCGAAAACGAGAAAAAGAGCAGGAACGCCCTGAACGATCTTTCTCTGGTGCGACGTAAGGTTACGGCGCGAAGGCAGCTGGTAAAGGAGAGTGAGAACGAAATAAACTCGCTCAACGACAGAATAGACGAAAAGCAGACCGCCATCAATTCCCTGCAGGAGGAACTTCGTACTATGGGAGGGTCTTACGCTTCCCTCGTGCGTACGACTTACAGGCTTCGCGACAGGAATCTTTGGTTTATGTATATTCTTACCTCCAGGGACTTTCCCCAGGCGACCCGCCGTTACGGCTATATGAAGAGGCTTTCTTCGCAGATGAACACCCAGGCCACAAGGATGATGGAGGTGCGGGACAGTCTCGACAGAGAGAAGCAGGAAATCGAGAGCCTGAGGGCTGAGGCACAGAAAGTCAAGGACAAGAGACAAAGGGACCTCAACAGCCTGAGAAAGGATGAGAAGGCTTCGGCTGCCATAGTGAATAAACTCAAGAAGGACAAGAATACATATCAGAAACAGCTTGCTGCCAAGCAGAAGCAGGTCGAGGCCTTGAACCGGCAGATTCAGAAAATGATATCCAATGCCGGCAGGAAAACTTCTACGGCCGTCGACACCAAACTGGCCTCGGAATTCGCTTCCAACAAAGGCCGGCTTCCCTGGCCGGTAAGCGGTTCGGTGGTTGAGGAATTCGGCCAGCATAACCACCCGGTCTATACCAGGGTCAAGATGCCTTTCAACAACGGAGTAACCATAGCCGTCGAGGCAGGCACAAAAGCCAAGGCGGTTTTCGACGGTGTCGTGCAGCAGATTGTGGTAATGCCGGGGTACAACCAGTGCGTTCTGGTGCAGCACGGCAATTATTTCACCTTCTATTGCAAACTCAAATCGGTTGCGGTAAAGCCGGGTCAGAAAATCACGACCGGTCAGGTAGTGGGTACGGTCGACACCATCGGCGGTGAAACGCAGATGCACTTCCAGCTCTGGAAGGACTCAGTCCCCCAGGACCCGGAAAATTGGTTGAAGTAAGGATTACTCGGTAGTCCACACCAGCACGTGGCGGTCGAAAGTCTCGTACTGGAGGTTGAGTTCTTCGCGGTCTCCGTCCTTGTCCAGAAAAGTGGCTTCCAGATGTCCGTCTTCCCTGGGATTGAAATCTTCAATCTCAATCTGCTCGGCAAAATCTACGTTGTAACGGGACATCTTTTTGTAAACGGCTTCCTTTGCACACCAGTAAATTGCAAGATGCTCGTTGCGCTTGTCGTCGTCAAGATCTTCTTTCTCATCCTGTGACAGGGCCATTTTCTCTACGACTGAGAAATCGCGGTCGAGGGACTCGCAGTCTATGCCTACTTCCTCGTCTTCGGCAAGAATTACCGCCACATACTTGTCGGTATGTGTGATACTGATGTTGATTGCGTTGTTCTCAATGTAGGGCTTCCCGTTGTCGTGGTGGCTCAGGTAAACCTTTTCGTCGAACATTTTGTCCAGCAGAGCGCGCACGGCAAGCTTCTGCTTGCGCAGCGATTCGCTTTTGATGTAGGAAATTTCTTCGAGCTCGTCGCTCGGGACAGAAGAGAGGACTTTAAGTTCTTCTTCCGATTCGGAGATCTGCCAGACGCCTATTCTCGAGTGGTAGTCGTCGTCAAGATCTTTTATTAGATATAGGGCCATAAAAATTTTATAACTCTGCAAATATAACAACTTTTTTTTAATGGTTGAAATTTGTAAATTTGCCTTGATTTCGGAAGTTCAAAACATTCAATGATATGAAGTACCTGTCAAACGAAAAATTGCTTATTGTAGGAGCCGGCGGAATGATTGGCTCCAATATGGCTCAGACCGCGCTTATGCTCGGTCTTACTCCCAATGTGTGTCTTTACGATATCTATGGCCCCGGCGTTAACGGCGTGGCCTGCGAAATCGACCATTGTGCATTCGAAGGCGCAAACGTTACCTGGACAACTGATCCTGCTGTGGCTTTCAAGAATGCGGCATACATTATTTCGTCCGGCGGAGCACCCCGCAAGGAGGGAATGACAAGAGAGGATCTTCTGAAAGGCAATTGCCAGATTGCCGCCGAGTTCGGTGACAATATCAAAAAGTACTGCCCCAAGGTTAAGCACGTGGTTGTAATCTTCAACCCTGCCGACGTTACCGCTCTTACGGCTCTCATCCACTCAGGCCTCAAGCCCAGTCAGCTCACGTCGCTTGCCGCCCTCGACTCTACCCGTTTGCAGGAGGCTCTTGCCCGGCATTTCAAAGTTCAGCAGAGCAAGGTTACCGGAGCATACACCTATGGTGGGCACGGCGAAGCTATGGCTGTATTCGCATCGAAGGCAAAAATCGACGGAAAGCCCATCAAAGAGTGCAAGCTCAGCTCCGGGAAGTGGGAGGAAATAAAGCACAATACAATCCAGGGAGGCTCGAATATCATCAAGCTCCGCGGGCGCAGTTCCTTCCAGAGTCCTGCATACAACGCTGTGAAAATGATAGAGGCCGCTATGGGCGGAAAGAAATTCACCTGGCCTGCAGGATGCTATGTAAATTGCGATGCCTGCGGTTTCAAGAATGTGATTATGGCTATGCCTACAGTGATTACGGCCGAGGGTGTAAGCTACAAGGCTCCCAAGGGTACAAAAGAAGAGATGGCTGCCCTCCAGGCATCATACGAACATCTTTGCAGGATGCGTGACGAGATTGTCGCTCTCGGAATAGTTCCTCCCGTAAACGAGTGGAAGACTCTGAACAAGAATCTGTAGTTATTTATATAACTCTTCGCCGATGGCGGATTTGTCATAATCTACGGTGGCAAGTCCGCCATTTGCCGTTTCTTTATACAGGCTGGGCAGGTCTTTGCCGGTACGCTTCATAGTGTCTATGACTTTGTCGAAGGATATCATATGACGCCCGTCACTGACAAAAGAGTATAGGCTTACATCCAGGGCGCGGAGAGCGGCAATAGGGTTTCTCTCTATGCAGGGAATCTGAACAAGGCCGCAGATAGGGTCACAGGTAAGGCCGAGGTTGTGCTCCATAGCCATTTCGGCTGCATATTCTATCTGCTGTATAGTGCCGCCGTAAAGTTGGTTTACAGCCGCAGCCGCCATTACGCAGGCGCTTCCTATTTCTCCCTGACAGCCCACCTCGGCCCCCGAAAGGGAGGCGTTAGCCTTGATAACGTTTCCGAAGAGCCCGGCGGTTGCGAGGGCTTTGAGAATCTCCCTGTCGGAAAACCCGTGCGAGATTTTCATATGGTACAGAACTGCCGGAACCACTCCGCAGGAGCCGCAGGTGGGGGCTGTCACCACAGTGCCGCCGCGGGCATTCTGCTCCGACACGGCAAGGGCGTAGGAGCATACCAGAGCGCGGCTTCTGAGGCTGTCCTTCATACTGCTGGCACGGTTATAATACTGTTTTGCCTTGCTGCGCAGCCGCAGGCAGCCGGGAAGCCGGGAATCGTCGGCAAGGCCGTCCCTTATGCTCTGCTGCATAGCTTCCCAAACCCTGGAGAGGTAATCCCATAGGTCGGCATCTTCGTGATACTCCACGTATTCCCAGAAGGAGAGCCCTTCCTTTTGGATGAACTGTCCGATTTCGTCCATCGAACTGCGGCGGTAATACTGCCGGGTTTCCAGAGTGTTCTCCCCGCCTTCCGAGAGGTAGCCTCCACCTATGCTGTAAACTGTCCATTCCCCGCTTTTTGTGCCGTCGGAGTCAAACGATTCGAACAGCATCCCGTTCGTGTGGAAGGAGGGGACAATGTCGGCCCTCCACTCGATTTCTACGGGCAGGGGTTCGAGCGCCTTGGTTATGGCTTTGTCGGTCATATGACCTTTGCCGGTAGCCGCGAGGCTCCCGTATAGGGTGACTTTGAATCCTGTGGCTTCGGGATGCCGCGACTTGAATATCTCGGATGCGTAGCCGGGCCCCATTGTATGGCTGCTGGAGGGACCCATTCCTATTTTGTATATGCTTTTTACGCTGTCCATAGTGCGAGTGCTTTTGAAATATCGGAAGTTATACGAAATCTTTTACGTTCTGTTCGCTTATTTCGGGGTCTCCGAGGATGAGAAGACGGTCCACGACATTGTCCAGCTCGCGGATATTTCCCGGCCAGTGCTTCTCCTTGAGCATCTGAATGGCTCCCGGGGAGAATTTTCTGGGTTTTCCGCCGGTATTGTGTTTTTGGGCGAAGAATTCTATCAGCTCCGGGATGTCGTCCCTGCGTTCGTCGAGAGAGGGAACCTGAATTACAATCACGCTCAGGCGGTGGTACAGGTCTTCCCGGAAAGTCCCCTTTGCAATTTCTTCCTTAAGGTCTTTGTTGGTAGCGGCAATCACCCTTACGTCTACGGTGATGTCTTTGTCGGAGCCTACTCTTGAGAGCTTCTTTTCCTGCAGAACGCGCAGAACCTTGGATTGTGCCGCCAGACTCATATCTCCGATTTCATCCAGGAACAGGGTTCCTCCATCGGCCTGCTCGAACTTCCCCTTGTGGTCCTTGACTGCTCCGGTGAATGACCCTTTTTCGTGCCCGAAGAGTTCGCTTTCAATAAGCTCCGGAGGAATTGCAGCGCAGTTAACATCGACAAAAGGCATTGAGCTTCTCTGGCTAAGCTGGTAGAGGTTGCGCGCCACCAGCTCCTTTCCCGAGCCGTTGGGTCCTGTAATGAGCACCCTTGCCTCTGTGGGGGCAACTTTTTCTATCATCTCGCGGATATGCAGCATAGGAGCTGACTTGCCAATCATATCGGCCCCGTAAATCTTTTTTTTCAGAATCCGGTTTTCGTTTACAAGGGTGTTCTTCTCCACGGCGTTCTTCAAGGTAATGAGAATCCGGTTGAGGTCCAGAGGCTTCTGGATAAAGTCGAAAGCGCCCTTCCGCATACATTGGACGGCGGTTTCTACGTCTCCGTGCCCGGAAATCATAATGAGGGGGCTGTCGATTCCCCTGTCGATGAGCCGGTCCTGGAACTCCGTTCCGTCCATATTCGGCATCTTGATATCACAGAAGATTGCGTCGAATTTTTCGGCGTCAGCCTTTTTGAATCCTATGGCTCCGTCTTCGGCGGTATCCACTTCGTATCCTTCGTCTGCAAGTATTTCTTTAAGCGAATTGCGGATGGCTCGCTCGTCGTCGATGATAAGTACCTTCATACTGGTTTGTTTCTGTTATTCCCGTTTACAAATATATGAAATCCCGAAATCTTTTACTAATATTGTAAAATATGAAAATACCAGACATAGTAATAGCGGTTGACGGTTATTCATCTACCGGGAAAAGCAGTTTCGCAAGGCTTCTGGCAAAGGAGCTGGGGTTCCTTTATCTGGATTCAGGCGCTCTTTACAGGGCTGTCACCCTCTTTGCACAGAACAAAGGCCTTATCCGTAAAAACAATACAGTCTCGGGGATGTTCCGCAAGGAACTGGATTCTCTCGACGTGTCCTTCGACAGGGAAGGCCGTACCTGTATAGATTCCGTGGTGGTGGAAAACCAAATCCGCACAATGACCGTATCTTCCCAGGTCAGTCCTGTTGCCGCACTTCCTTATGTGCGTGAATTCGTAGACAGAAGGTTGCACGAAATGGCCCGGGACGGAGCCGTTGTAATGGACGGCAGAGACATAGGAACTACCGTTTTTCCCGATGCAGGGCTCAAGATATTTATGACAGCTTCGTTCGAGGTGCGCTCTGAAAGGCGTTTTAAGGAACTTGAGGCAAAGGGCCTCAAAGCCGATATCGAAGAGGTTAAAAAGAACTTGCAAGAAAGGGATTACATAGATTCCCATCGTGAAACGTCACCTTTGACAAGGGCCGCCGATTCGTTTCTCCTGGACAATTCCGATATGACAATTGAGCAGGAAATCCTTTGGACCAAGGGTGTGCTGCAGGGTAAATTCTCGATACTGGAATAATGCCGCAAAGTGTAGAAATAGATGAGAAATCGGGGTTTTGCGGGGGCGTCATCCACGCAATCGAGACTGCGGAGAAGTTGCTTCGCACCCAGGGGCGAATTTTTTCTTTGGGGGCGGTAGTCCACAATGAGGCGGAGCTTTCACGTCTCAGGGAAGAGGGTCTTGTAACCATAGACCACGACGACCTGTCCCAAATCAAAGATGCCGGCGAGGAAACGCTTCTCATAAGGGCTCACGGCGAACCTCCCTCGACTTATGAAAATATACGAAAGGCTGGATTCAAGGTTGTCGACTGTACCTGCCCGGTAGTTCTGAACCTGCAGGGAAAGATAAGGGAAACCTATAATGAAAAGGCTCCCCGGGGTGGGCAGACGGTTATTTTCGGCAAGCGTGGGCACGCCGAGGTGCTGGGTCTGGTAGGTCAGGTGAACGACGATGCCTGCGTTGTGGAGAATGAATCCCAATTGCAGTCCCTTGTGAGCGGGGGGAGGCTGGATGTATCCCGTGACATCGACATATTCTCCCAGACAACTATGGGGTCGGAGGAATATGGGGCCATCTGCAATTCCCTGCGCAGTCTTATGAAGGAGGGGGCCTCACTTACCGTGCACGACACGATTTGCCGTCAGGTGGCGTTGAGGTACAGTAATCTCCGGAATTTTGCACGCAACCACGATGTCATAATCTTTGTTGCCGGGGGTACGAGTTCCAACGGTAAGGTGCTGAGCGATATCTGTAGGTCGGTAAACATCCGTACTTTCAATGTGGGAAGCGCCCGGGAGGTTAGGCCGCACTGGTTCCGCTCCGACGACAAGGTGGGAGTATGCGGGGCAACGTCCACTCCAAAGTGGCTTCTGGAGCAGGTCGCTTCCTGCATAGAAAAATTCTGAATTTGCAAGAGTGGGAGCAAATGTCTAACTTTGCGTCCGTAAGAAAATCAAAATTAACGATATATGGCAACAACAGCAGATTTCAAAAACGGTCTTTACCTCAATTTCAACGGTAAGCCTTGTATGATTGTTTACTTCCAGCACGTAAAACCCGGAAAGGGTCCCGCTTTCGTAAAAACCAAGCTCCGCAACCTGGAGAACGGACGAATTCTGGAGAACACCTTTACGGCAGGTGCCAAAATCGAGACAATCGAAGTTGAAAGGCGTCCCTACCAGTTCCTTTACGGCGATGAGGAAGGATTCAACTTTATGCACGAGGAAACCTACGAACAGATAAGCCTTCCCAAGGATGTCATCGACAATTCCGACCTTATGAAGGAAGGACAGCACGTGGAGATGATGTTCGTAACCGGAGCCGAGGAGCGTTGCCTTACCGCCGAGCTTCCCACCTACGTTACTTTGGAGGTGACATACGCAGAACCCGCTGTCAAGGGAAACACCGCCAGCACCAGTGCCCTCAAGGAGGTTACCCTCGAAACGGGAGCAAAGATTATGGTTCCCCTCTTCATCAATCAGGGAGACGTAATTACGGTAAACACAACCGACCGTACTTACGGACAGAGAGTCTAAACTTTATCTATCTTGATTTGCTGGATGCGGTAAGTGCCGCTCTGGCTGTTGAGAAACAGAATGACGTGAAACAGCTCGCCGCCTGCCTTCAGGTCGGCGAGTATGTATTTCATATTGGACCTTCCGGCAGTGTGGTTAACCTTGAACGATTCGGGAGAGTGTGTGCGGAAGAAGGATTTGATTATCTGCTTTGCCTGAGCCTTGGATGACATTCCTCCGTGGGACAGGATGGAGACCTCCAGATTGTCGTCGAACCAGGCCGAGAGAGCTTCGGTGTTGCCCTGGCTTACGTATTTGCTTATTGGAATAAAGACATCGTCGGTAGATGTCTGGGCTTTGGAGAAGACGCTTCCAGCAAGGAGAAAAAGGATGCAGGATATCTTGAAAATCAACTTCATACGGGCTTGATTCTTGCAAATACCGAGCCACGGTGCTATATTTGTGAGTTATGATACAACGCTCCATAACAGGGAAAAGGATAGCTGTTCTTCTGTTTTGCTTCAGCCTCATTCTTATAGGGCTGTCGGTAATCAGGAACCACTCTTCCGGCAATGCCCATTCTGCAGCGGTAAGAGTCCAGAGGATTATGTCTCTGAGGCTCTCTACACTTGAACGCAATGTAGAAGATCCTTCCCGAAAGGTGCCCTCCGATATGGTTATCTACCGTTACATCGGAGATTCCCTCTATAGTTGGAGCAACCGGTTCCCGCTGGCTAACGACAATATTTCACGTCCGGTTTTCAATGGACCCTCAAACGGGCGCAGATATCACTGGCAGCCGCCGTTGAGCAGCCTTACCGACACTCTCTCCTTCGCCCGCTTCGGACATATCTGGTACATTGCCGCAATTAGAGCGAACGGTCCGCAGAAAACGGTGTACGCGTTGGAGGTAATGGATGAGAACGACACAGAGGGCAACGGGAGAATCAATCCCAATCTTCACTTACCGTCCCGGTACACTGTAAGGCCTCTCGATTATGAAGGAGGGGAAGTGGTTTCACTGAAGGGAGTCCCGCTGTTCAAGGTCGTGGCCGGAACCCAGAGAGGATTCAGGGCCGACAACATAACGCTTGTGTGGCTGGCTCTGTTCCTGTTTCTTATAGGTCTTGCGGTGAATCTGGCTTCGGACAGAACTGTAGAGAATTTCGTTGTGTCTTCGGCGGGAGTAATTCTTTCGCTGGGAAGCATGTTTCTCTGGGGATGGGGAGCGCAGGATTATGTAGGCATTTTTTCTCCGACGGTGTATGCGGCGGGAAACGTGCTGTATTCGCTGGGTGCGGTACTTATTGTCAATTCCGCCATCCTTGCGCTGATCTCTTATCTGTACCTGGTTAGAAGCCGGATAAAGGTTCGTCCGATTGTATTGTATGCTGCCGCCGCAGGAATTGTATTATATGGATTCCTTGCATTCAGAAGCCTGATACTCAATTCAAGCATTTCTCTGGAACTGTACAAGATAGACAAGGTGAGCCTGTACTCCATGGGGGTGTACCTGTCTTTCCTGCTGCTGTTCGCCGCACCGTCCCTTCTTGTAAAGATGGTTCACCCCCGGCTCAATACCCGATTGCTGAGGGTCGTGTATTCTGCCGTTATTGCCGGTATGGTAGTCTTTCTTACTGCCTTCCTGGGCTTCCGCAAGGAAGAGAAAAACCTGGAGCTCTGGGGAAACAGGCTTGCGATAGACCGGAACATTTCCTTGGAAATCCAACTCAGACACAGTGAGAGCCTCATTGCATCCGACCCCCGTATTGCCAAGGCGTCCCATCTGGCCAATGCCAGGGAAGAGATAGGTTCTTACATAATAGACAGGTACTTCTCGCGTCTTTCGCAGGATTACGACATAGCGGTGTTTGTAACCCGTGATTGCGATAACGACGAGCAGGCAATGAGAATGATTGCCGATAACCTCAGGGAAGGGGAGACAATTGCCGGCGGGTCTCACTTTATCTTTTCATCGGCCGGAGCCGGCCATATCCGCTATACAGGTATCTTCCTCTATTATGAGAAGGAGACCGGGCTCAGCCGGATGATGGTGGGAATCGAAGCGAAGACAAACCGCGAGGAGACCGGATACAACAGCATTCTGGGGTTTGCCGCTCCGGGACAGGTAACTTTGCCGTCGGGGTATTCCTATGCTAAGTACTCTGAGCGGGAACTGCAGTTTTCCAAGGGGAATTTCGCTTATCCCACAAAACTCAACGATTCCTACTACGATAGGATTTACAGGGATGGGACACGCAATTTCCATCAGGAAGGTTTCACCCATTTTGTAATAGACGTAGGCGGGGAAGAGGCAGTGGTGATTTCCCGTCCTACCCTCGGCTTTTTCAGTTATCTGGTCGAGGCTGTGCTCATTGCGCTGCTGCTGTTCCTGTTGCTGTCGCTTATGTCGTCCCACAACGACGTTCCTGTACGCCGGCACGACTATCGCCGCAGGATATCGCTCATTCTTATGACTTCGCTTACGGTTACGCTTATTGCTATGGTGCTGGTGAGCGTACTGTTCGTGTACAGGCGCAACGACATCAACAGGCAAACCATAATGTCCGAGAAGATAACGGCCATACATTCTCTTATAGAAAGTGAGGTCCGAAAGCTCCCGCAGGGTCCTTCGGGAGTTGATTTGCAGGATGTTATGGCTGTTGTTCAGAATGTCGCCAGAATCTCGGAAACCGACATCACTCTTTACGATCCCAGCGGGAAGGTTATGTTGTCCACCGTTCCCGAAGTGTTCAGCCGTATGCTGCTGGGCGGACGCATAGAAGAGAAGGCCTTCATCAACATTGTAAATGAGCACAAACGCTTTTTCATTCAGAGCGAAGAGATTGGCCAGAAGAAGTATTACAGTATGTATGCTCCCCTGTATAACGGGGTAGGAGTGCTTCAGGCGATTATCTGCGCCCCTTATACCGACAACAGCTACGATTTCGAGAACGATGCCGTGATGCATTCGGTAACGATTGTTGTGGTTTTCCTGATACTGCTTCTCATTGCCAGGATTACTTCCGGAACGGTACTCGACCATCTTCTCAAGCCCTTGAGCGAGATGGGTAGGAAGATGAACGAGGCTAACCTGAACAATCTGGAGCATATCGGATATGAAAGGGACGACGAACTGAAAACCCTGGTGGGGGCGTACAACCGTATGGTGGACGAACTTACCGAGAGTTCCCGACTTCTTGCGGCGGCCGAAAGGGATAAGGCCTGGACCGGAATGGCCCGTCAGGTGGCTCACGAAATCAAGAACCCCCTCACTCCTATGAAGCTCCAGATACAGAGGCTTGTAAGGTTGAAGAAAAAGGGCGACCCCAAATGGCAGGAGGTGTTCGATGAGGTAAGCGCGCTGGTGCTCGACCATATAGACATTCTGTCCGAGACAGCCGGAGAATTTTCCGATATCGCGAAATTGCCTACCGAGCAGATGACTGAGATTGACCTGGACCTGCTGCTCTCCGAAGAGGTGAGTATGTTCTCGGCAAGGGACAACGTTTCCATAGAATACCGCGGTTTGGAAGGCGCCCGGGTGATCGGCCCCAAGCCCCAGCTGACAAGAGTCATTGTAAACCTGCTCACAAATGCGGTACAGGCTATACTCGAAGACGGCCGCATTCTTGTTTCCTTGAGGTATTCTTCGCGCGACGGCTACTACGACATAGTGGTCGAAGACAATGGACCGGGAGTAAGTGAGGAAAATAGGGACAAGCTTTTTTCGCCGAACTTCACAACCAAGACTTCGGGCTCAGGCCTGGGTCTCGCAATATCCCGGAGCATTCTCCAGAGATGCAATGCCACCATAGCCTACAGCCGCTCTTTCTCCTTGGGTGGAGCCTGCTTTACGGTACAGTATCCCCGATAAAAGTTTTTAATTGGAAATTAACCCTAGTTCGTTGACTTGGCCTGCCTTCAGGCCGCAAATGGGCAGCACGTAACGTTTGTCATCAGCCCACAAGGACCTTGTCGATGTTGCGGGTAGCAGAGTCGAAATTGATGCCGAGGCGGATGATTTTCTGATCTTCGACGGCGAAGGGCAGAGTGTAGTTCTTGTCGCTGATTTGCGCCAGGGCCTCCTCGGCTGTGCCGTCCAGCTTGAATTCCAAAACGTAGCAGAACTTCGGAGTTTTGACCACCATATCTATACGTCCCTCGCTGGTGCGGTATTCAGCCTGAGTATAGAAGCCCATCAGCTTGAAAAGAAGCCACACCACGTTGCGGTAGTGGGTCTCCATATTCCGGATAATCTCGTAAGGAGTGTCGGCGAAGAGCGAACGCAGACGCCCTATGAACTGTTCCGTGTTGCCGGACCTCACGTCTTCAACGAAGTTGTTTATCAGGAACGGCGAACGATTCTCCTTCCGGTGGATATAGTTGGGCATCAGGTATTTGGTGAAGCCTTCCGCCACTTCGGCGTTTGGGAAGCCCAGTGTGTAGGTTCCGAATTCCGGATTATAGCCCTTGATTGTGAGGTATCCGCTCTGATAGATTACAGGTATTGGATTGTTTGAAGTGGAATCGATGCTGTTCAGTTCGTCGGCATCGGCCTTCACGCGCGACATCTCCTCAAGGTCGTAGCCGCGCTCCTGAAGGAGTTGTACGAGATATGTCGGAGTGCCGGTCTCGAACCAGTATGCCTTGAACTCTTTTTGTTTCAGACAATTCAGCAGGCTGAACGGGTTATAGACACCCTCGCCCTTTTGATGGAAATGGTAACCGTCGTACTGTTCTCGAAGTTTTGCCACAGCTTCATCCTTCGTCATATCATTATTCAATGCAAGCTGTCCGATATGACCGTCGAAGTTTGAGAGCATTTCCTTTTCGGTGATGCCGCAGATGTCGCTGTATTCTAGAGACATCGATATGTCTTCAAGATTGTTCAGGTCGCTGAATACGCTCACCTTTCCGAACTTCGTCACGCCTGTAAGGAGAGCGAACTTTATGCAGCCGTCCATCGACTTGAGAGCGCCGTAGAAGCCCTTGAGAGTGGCGCGGTATGCGTCCTGAAGAGCCGGATTGCCGATGGCCTGAAGCATAGGCTTGTCGTACTCGTCCACCAGTATCACCACCTTTCGTCCGGTCTTCTCGAAAGCGCGGCGGATGATGCCCTGAAATCTGCGTCCAAGTTCCATCTCTGCAGGATTTCTGCCGTATATTGACTCCTGCATGATGATAAATTCCTCAAGAATGTGTTCCAGTGCCTCCAGACAGTCATACTTCTGAGTGTTCAGATCCAGATGCAGCACCGGATGCTCCAGCCACTCCTTCTCCAACTTCTCAATGGCTAGCCCCTCAAAGAGGTCCTTCCTGCCGCTGAAATAGGAATTAATTGTGCTCATCAGCAGGCTCTTGCCAAAACGTCTCGGGCGGGAGAGAAAATAATAACGCCCCGTCGTGACAAGCCTGTATATCAATTCAGTCTTGTCGACATACAAGTAACCGTCAGTTCTCAGGCTTTCGAAGTTCTGGATGCCGATGGGCAGGTTGCGGAGTGTAGTCTGTGCTTCCATAACTCACAAAGTTAACTTACAGATTCCACAAATGCAAGATGAAATGTAGTGTGCGGGCATCCTTTCGCAGACCTGTACCCACCTGCCGGCGGGTTCGGCCATAACTCACACAGCTGAACTTTTTCAGAGCGAATGGCTCTGATTTTCTCTTTTTCTCGTTGAATTTTCAAGAAATCAGAGAGAAAACGGTGTTTTTCCTCTGGCTTTGACTTACTGGAGGCTTTTGTGGCAAGTAGTAACAGGCGGAGGGAAGAGTGAATCCACCGCATTGATATTCATTCCGAGCATTCGGCTTATCTGCTTGTTGCCGGAGTTGTAGTCGTAATGGAGTTTCTTTGCCAATTCGATTTTTGCTTCTGCACTTATCATTCTTGGAGATTTGATTCCATAGCTTTTCTGACATACTGATACTACCAGCGAATATAGCTCGTCATCGTTGTAGAATAGGGTTTCGCCTATGCTTTTGGCAATTTCCGAATAACTTTCAATACCTTTTGTAATTTTCGAGAAATAGTGCCTTGCATTTCTGAACAGACTCTCTCCGGTCTGCACACTACAAAAACAAGCAGGGCAGATGTAGTCATCAAGGGAATAGATATCCTTCAGATAATCAGCTTTATTGCTGTGGAACATCTCCCTCCGTTCCGTAAAAGTGACTTTCGTTCTGCAAGACCTGTACCTCCGTTTAGCTTCTTCGTTGAAAAAATATCTGTTGGCTCCCCACGGATAAGAGAACGGAGTTTCATTCACATTGGCGACAAACCCGTTCCTGTTGATATATGCTATGACGTTTCTCATATTCTCAAGGTCATTGACGCTTATCAGCTTGACTTCGAGCGAGGCCAATAAATATCTTGATTCTGACAACGCCGGGTGTGTCTTCAGTTTCTTTACAATCGCGTTGAACCACCTCATAAAGCTCTCTTCCTCTCCTGTGACTACGAAATGAAAATGGTTGCTCATTATTTCGAAGGTAATGACCGTGATATCGGGAAAAAGCAACGACAGGAATGCCACAATATTCATTGCGGCTTTGAATTCATTTTCATTGTGAAACAAAATCGGGCAGTTTTCGCCAGTGCACAGATGAAAGCACGGCCCCAATCTTCGGAATCTGAGTTCACACTCTTCTTCCAGTCTGTAAAATTCTCTCGCCTCCATAATCTCCGTTTTGATACTTCAACGACGGGAAATGTTGACAAATCGCCGATGAAGATGTTCATTATCAGCAAAGGTAATGTTTTGAATCTGTTTTTGAAATGATTAACACCAAATTCTTTTTTTCAGAGTGAATATCTTGGATTTACTCTTTTTATTGTCAAAAATTCTTGAAATCAGAGAGATTCGGGCCAAAACACTCTTGCAAGATTTCCAATGCACCTCCGGCAGGTCCGGACCTCTGAACTGTTTATGGATGTTCTTGATCGGTTTTTGTGCGTGATTATCCACGATTTTCACTTGCAATTCAGAAAGAAGCATTATATTTGCATCACGATAGTATGTCAACAGTGAGAGATAAGCGCCTCACACACGTTGAGAAACCTAAACAGCGTACCTTATTCCAAACAAATAAAGTACGCTGTTTTTTAAGTCCTACCGGATGTAATGCTTGCCCTTTTTGAAGAGCTTGTCAAAGAGTTGCTCAAGAATCGGTTCACCGTTGTTTCCGGCTCGTTCCGTGAAACCGATGGCAGAAAGGTTCGCGTAAGGAAAGCGCATCTCCGCAAGCGGAAACGCTGACGGCAGATTTCTTTCTGATCAGCCTTGCCTGAAGTTTATGTTGTAATAATAAAATATTACACGTAACTTTGTGGTATGAAGTCGATTTATTTTGAGGAGAAGAGGGAGGCGCTCCTGGAGAGGATCGGGATGCCGAAGGCGGAGTTTGCCCGCAGAATGGGCATCCAAAGGCAGAATGTGAAGGCGCTCTTCAAGAGCAAGGACCTTAGGGTAATCCAGCGGGCCGCGGATGTGATGGGCGTGCCGTGGATATTTTTGGTGGGGTACGCAGAGGAACCTGATATCTATCAGCTTCCGGTTCCTTCTTACGAGGAGTATCTGGATTTCGCGAGGCAGTACCCGGGTGAGTATGATGTTCCGGAGGATGCCGCCTGCGACGAGCCGTTCGAAATCGCGCCTGAGGACATCCCTACAGGGGACAGTGTGGAGGACAGGAGGGCGAGGCAGGAGATTATCTTCAGTTTCTACAGGCACTGGCGTGAGACTCATCCCGAATTGAGGATGTTCAATGACAGCCTTGGAGACTGGATTTATGTGAGACATATATCTGTGGACGAGACAGCGGGACAGGCGTCTTTAACCTATCTCTCAACATTGGCTGTGTTGCAACTGGACACCATTTTGAGAGATGCTGTTTATGTAGGAGAGAAAGTTGCGAGAAGTGAGACCAAGAATCAGAAACAGTTTACGCGGATGATTCAACTCAGGCATACACTTCCCGGAATTGGTCGGGTAAGGTTGATGGTCGGAGTAAAGAAGCAGGACAAGACCAAGGTGCAATACTGTATCACTTCTATTGAGGCTATGCTGGAGGCAAAAAAACAAGGCAGCCTCAAGTAGAGACTGCCTGTAGATTTGCCCACGTGAGCGGAATTACTTCAAGAGCCAGGGCAACGTGTGCGGGACTTCGCGCTTTCATCGTAAGCCCATCCACTCTCACGATTTACTGCAAAGATAGTGATTTTTTGGAAACACAAGCGATTATATCGCAGAAAACACTGGAGGATTTTGCGCGGTCGCGCTGTTGCCATCTTTTTTTGCATTTCCGGGAAATAATGTCTTAATTTGCAGATTGATGCGTATTATGGGCACATATAATTCTTCTGTTCTCTCCCTGATATTACGGGGGGGGGTATAAGTGCCTATCAATCAATAATTTACATAACTTCCGCGGTGGCTCTGGTTTCAGGACCGCGGCTTCGTCGTGTCCGGACGGTATGACCCGTTCCGGTGCAACGGCATTTTTTCTCCAACGAATTTTATCAAATTTTTTACAAACCAATAGTTTTTAAGAAAAAATGAAAGAAATCAAAACCAATTTACAGCAGGAGCGACAAAAGTACGTTCCTGCCAGCGTGAAGGTCATCACGACCTCAGTGCAGAGAGTCATCTGTGCAAGCAGAGATACTACATCCGGTTTCGGAGGTGATTTTAATAATGGTGGTTCATATTAATCGACAGGAGGAAAACATAATGAAGACAACATTCAAGTTCATCATCGCAACAATGGCTGCAATCTCAGTGTTCGCATCCTGCCAGAAGGAAATGAACATAGAGACCGCCAACAACACAAATGACGCAGTCCGCGTGATTTCCGCACAGTTCGACAATTCCACCAAAGCGACCCTCAATGACTTCACGCCGAGCTTTGTGGAAGGAGACTCAATCATGGTTTCCAATGCTGAACAATCGGAAGTGTGCACTATAAGCGCTGCAGGAACATTCACAACAACCCTCTTGGGTACTCTCACTGCAATCTATCCTGCGGCTGCGGCTGTTCTTAGCTTAGATACAGATAATGCCCCTATTGCAACTTCCAATGATATCAAAGTTCCCGCTCTTCAGGACGGTGACGTTGCTAAGGCAATCATCGCAAAGGCCGCCGACATAACTGCTGAAAGTACAAGTGCTACCTTCAATGTAAAGACCGCGTTGTTCCAGATCACCCCTCCTTCTGGTGTGAAAAGCTTCACAATCACGTCGCTCAAACCTGTCGAGGAAGGAGTGGCACGTACAGGCATTGCCGAGGCAATCAACACTACTGGAGAAAGCGATGCTGACAAGCTTGTCATCACAGTAAGCAATAATGATTCGACCACATTCTATGTGGCCCTTGTTCCCGGAGTCAATCTCAGCGACCTCTCGTTCGATGCAGGTGAAACCTATGGAATGAAGGGAATCCCCGTGAGCAAAATCAGCACCGACAAAACAGCGGCCAACACCAAATACACAATCGACAAAGAAAACTGGCACCCTTACGTCAAAATCGGTGACAAGAAATGGGCGACTGAGAACATCGGTGCGACCCTAACTAACCCTTACGGTACATATTTCTCTTGGGCAGATACAACAGGACACGAATTGAAAGAAAGTCCTGTCGGCAAAACTGGAACCATAAACTCAGCCTTCGATTATGATTTCTCCTGGGCCAACTGTCCATTTGGAGACGGAAGTACAAGTAAATTCAAAAAGTATGTTCCTTCCGGGCAGTCAACTTATTTGGCGACAGGTTTTAGCGGTGACACCAAAACCGTCCTCGACCTTGATGACGACGCTGCCTATGTCAATTGGGGTGGAGCCTGGCGTATGCCTACAGGGGGAACTGGAACTGAACTTGGAGACAAAACAGCGGATTTCACAGCCTTGGCTAATGCTTGCAAATCAGGTGGCTATCTTGAAGGAAGTTTTAACCATAGCCCCGTAACAGCAGAGCCAACAACGCAGGGAGTCTATTATTATAATGTGGATGGTGGAAAAGGTTTGTATTTCGTTGACAAAGATGGAAACAATTTGTTCTTCCCCGCTGCGGGCTACGGCAATGGTACTTCCCTTAACAGTGCGGGCTCCTACGGCTACTATTGGTCGAGTACGCTCCACTCGTCCAATCCGGGCGACGCGTACAGCCTGTACTTCGGTAGCAGCGGTGTCGATCCGCAGAGCAACATCAACCGTTGCAACGGCAGGTCGGTCCGCCCCGTCTCAGATTTATAAAAACCCAACTTTCCCAAGGCCGCAAGGCCTCAGGAAAGTTGACCTCATAAAAACACTCAAAAGCATTTCGCGCCGCCCCCGGGGCGGCGCGTGATGACTTTGAAAATACCAACTTTAAGAAAACAAAGCTCAGAAGTGACACAGAAGGAAATCATCGAATTCGAGGAGGCCAACACCGGTGTAATCCGGCTCTATCTTGAGGGCTCGTTCTACAAGGCGTACGAGCGCAGCGCATTCGCATTCTGCACCCGAATCAAGGATTACAGGGTTCTCCGCAAGGAATCAAAGACCCTCGGCCGGGACATCCTGTATGTGGGATTCCCGATGACCGCCCTTGACAGGACTCTCGGGAACGCGATGACAAGAAAGGTGAGCGACACCACTCTTGATGTCGTCCTGTCCTACCCGATGAACGAGAACGAGTTCCTCCAGTGGAGGGATGCCCAGGAGGTGGAGCAGGCATCACGCGCACTGCTATCCCCTTATACCAAGGTCATAGAGAAGTCGCCGGTGTACAAGACGGCGTATGACATCCTTACACAGGTCATCCTCATCTCCGGAAACATCTCCAAGAACTGCCAGACTCCTTTCGGTCTGCGGATGAAGGAACTGTCGTTCAGAGGCTGTCACCTCGTCAGGGGACTGTATGACCTGAAAGGGGAGCAGCGGGCGCAGTCAATCGCAGAGGCGCTTCCTCTTTACGATGAACTGGCATTCCTCCTCCAGCTGATGAAGGACTGCAGGGAAGTGTCGTTGAACTCCTTTGCGCTTCTGAGCGAGCAGATACAATCCGTAAGCAGGCAGCTGTCCATTCTGCAGCGAAAGGCCACAGGCCCTGTACCTGCGGAGTGAGACTGAATCAGTGGTGCGGGCGATGTCAAACTCCGAGGACTCCCACTGCGTTTCCGAAGGGGTGACCGGGCCTTCCCGGGGCATTCCGCACCACCAGACGCTCTGTTGTTCTTCCCCGCTGCGGGCAACGGCAATGGTACTTCCCTTAACAATGCGGGCTCCAACGGCAACTATTGGTCAAGTACGCTCAACTCGTCCAATCCGAACAACGCGTACAACCTGAACTTCAATAGCAGCAATGTCA
>JAZRVN010000028.1:0-7070 GCA_045599225.1 Candidatus Cryptobacteroides sp. | reverse complement strand
ATGCAAAGTTCCAGGGGACTCAACGGCTCAACGAGTGATTCTCAGTCCGTGAAAGAAAAAGTGATATGAAGGGTTTGAAGTCTTTGGGTATCAAAAAGATGAATGACGAAAATTTTTGAAAATTTTTTGGCTCTACGGACTCAGTCCGCGGGCCAGTCCGGATATAAACGCTAATACAGAATGGCAAAAAAGATAAATCGGAGTGAATATGACATACGCACCCTCTCGTACTACCAAAGTCTGGGAGGTGTGTATAACGAAATCGTCACCATCCTGTCGCAGATGCGGAAGGATTCAGGTTACAGAGGATTGCCATCTCCGGCCATCATTCTGAATGAGGCTTCGTATTGGTGGGATGTGATAAGGGTTACTTACCTTGAACATGACGGTAAGTATGAGGTGCCCGCAGAACTGAACGATGTTTTGATTCTTAGTGTGGTGGCATGTTTTGCTGCTGGCAATACCGATTGCGGGCGTTTTGTGCGGGATATTCAGGCGTCCCTTGCGGGAGATAAAAAATACTACCCTTGGTTCAAGGTGCTGATTGATGAGAAACTTGGCTTGCATAAAGCCGGACTTGAAAACCTTCAGTCAAGCGTGCTTTTGGAGAAGGTGAAGGAACTGACCTGCCTGCTCGAAGAGCGTGAGCGCGAACTATGCGAAAAGAATGACTTGCTGGAGCGTCAGAACAATATCATAGCAGAACAAAGTTCGGCACTGGATAGTCTTCAGAACGAATATAAGAGTCTGCAAACCCAATGTGCAGTGGCCGAGAGTCATCAATATGACGGCAGCAATTTCGACAGGTTGCTTACAGTGGATTCTATCCTTGGATGGATAGAGAGCCGGCATCATTACAACTACACGGAGCAGGTGTTCCGTATGCTGGCTGATATGAAATGCGATGTGGCAACAGCTGAGGAGCGAGCAAAAATCAAAGAAGTGGAGGACATGATGCTGGACAAGAATCAGGTGTCGGCTGTCTTCAATCAGAATTTTGCAGTGAACAGCAATATGATGACCGGTATGGTAAGCAGCCCACAATTGCCGATAGGCGTTTCCCCCACTGACCTTCAGACGATGTTCCAACAATTTCTAAATCAATTGAACAATGGAGAAGGACAAGGATAATTGCAGGATATACAATGAGAACCACATGGAGAACTGTAATGTTTTCCTGGGTGATCAGTATGGCGCTACATTCCCTCTGCCCGGGTCGCAGGTCACAATAAACCAGACTTTCGGCAAGAACTCAAAGCCTGCGACCGATGTGAAGGAAGGAAAAGTGGAGAGTGCAGAAGACAGAGACCGCAGGAAACTGGAGGTGATGAGAGACATTGTCGGCAGGCTCAATTTCGAGCCTTCGCAGCTTGGGTATGATGATAAAGGCAAGAGAATCACCAATGAACGCATTACCATTCTGTTCCGCAAATGTTTCGGTTTCGGCAGCTATCCTACAGCAAGCTATAAGGCTATTATGGAACAGATGTGGGTGATGCTGATTGACAAGAGGGAAAAATGCTTCAAGGAGGCTGGCGAAGGATTCTTCCGTCAGACGGTACTTAATGTTCTGGGACATTTCTATCATAACGGACTGCTTTGTGGGGCTCAGAACGAGTTGCTTCAGGCGGTATTCCCGAATGCCAATCAGAACTTGACCAAGAATATACAACGTGGAATCACATCGTCGTTTCCCGATGGGACGGACGATATGATAGACAGATATATAGAAACCTTAATGGATGGAGAGATTTGAAATGGGAAAGAAAGACAACGGATGGGGTGGAGCCTGGACTGAACAGAAGCTTGACACGTTTGAAAGTTATGTGAAGGCATATCTGACCATAATGAACGTATATCGCGACAAGTATGGGTGGAGGCTGCTGTATTTTGACGGGTTTGCGGGTTGCGGAACCAGAAGCGAGAAGGAGGTTGCCCAGGAGCAGGAGACCTTGCTCGATATGTTCGGAGAGGAGAATTTCGATGCCAGCGAACTTCAGGTCTATCAGGGAGCCGCTGAACGTGTGGTGAAGCTGGAGGACAGTATGAGGGGATTTGATTTCTACTATTTCATTGACCTTCTGGAAGAAAACTGTACACGTCTGGAGTTGAAGCTTGCCCAATATCCTACGACTGGATTCAAGCAGTTCCGCCCGGGCGATGCCAATGATATGACAAAGCAGCTTGGAGTGGCGTTGAAGAGAGACTCACATCTGAAGGCACTTGCTTTGCTTGATCCTTTCGGGATGAGCATTGACTGGAAAACCATAGAATCGGTGGCCGGCAAGAGCATCGACCTGTGGATTCTGCTGCCGAGTGGAGTGATTATCAACAGGCTTTTGGAGAAGGATGGTTCACTGAAACATTATGAGAGGCTGGAGCAGTTCTTCGGAATGAAGAAAGAAAATATCAGGGACTGGTTCTATACTCCGGTGGAGGATACCAACCTCTTTGGGGAGACGGTGGCTTGGTATATGAAGAAGGACAATCCTATTGAGCGTATTGCCGACCTGTATATAGAACGGCTTGGAGAATTGTTCCCATACGTGACGAACAAGCCTCTGGTGATGATGAACGGCAACAATGTGCCTATCTACCACTTTGTCTGTGCCAGCTTCAACTCCACAGCCGTCAAGATAGCCCAACAGATAATCGATAAGAGACAGAAGTAGGTACATGGCAAAGAAAAAATCCGCAAAGGAGGTATTGGGACCTCATTCAGCAGCAAAGGTAGAGTTTTACCAGAAATATCTGGAACGGTATCTCAGTATTCTCGTATCTCCTCAATACTTTAAGAGAATCAACATCTTTGATGTGTTCTGCGGACGTGGAATTTACGATGATGGTGGGCATGGAAGTCCCTTGAGGGCTTTTGATACTATCAGGGAAGTCAACTCACGTATCAGTCACGGAAAGACGATAAATCTATGTCTTAATGATAAATGTGAGACACACACCGATATGGTGAAGTCGTACATTGACCCGCTCAATCAAGGGAATTGTGTATGCAATGTCCATTATTCAAACGAGAATGCGGAGGAGCTTCTTGAAAAATTGTCTCACAGGATGCTGAATACGGACAAGGAAACGAGAAATCTGATATTCATCGATCCTTATGGATACAAGTATATTCACAAGGATACGCTGGAGAGGCTGATGAGTAATGGATACACAGAGATATTGCTGTTTCTTCCGATTTCTTTTATGTACAGATTCAGCAACTATGCAGTTGAGGCGGACAGTGAGTCAATCCGTCCACTGAAAGAGTTTATTGAGAGTTTCTTCCCCACAGGGCATCCTATCCGGATGCAGGAAGAGATGAATGTGCTGGAATACATAAGGTATCTGACAAAGGCATTTTCGTTTGACGGCAAGTATTTCACTACAAGCTATCATATTGAGCGTGATTCGAACAAGTACTTTGCATTGTTCTTCTTTTCGTCAAACATTTTGGGGTTCAACAAGATTCTTGAAGTGAAATGGAAACTTGACGAAGCCGATGGTAATGGCTTCAAACAACCCGATTCTCAACCTGGTTTGTTTGACGATATTGAGGCGGAAGAGAAGAAGCGAGAACATTATGAGTGTCTGAAAGTCAAGTTGCTTGGTTTCTTGAAGGAACCCAGAACGAATGAAGAAGTGTTTGAGTTCATTCTGCGAAACGAGTACCTTCCTGCTCACGCGACACCAATCCTTAAGGAACTGCAAGATAATCGAATGTTGTCAGTTTCAGAGCAATATGGAACGGGTGTGGTCAGGAAGGGGTGTTTTTATATCTCATCTGATGCTGTAAAAAAACATAAAGTGGTATTGAAAATTATTTCATAACTTAGCGGATGATTTTGTATGATAATGCAATTTATTGGAAGATTGTTCGTTATATAGTGTAGGAGATTTATTATGAGCACGAGAACTACAAAGATAGAATGGACGGACAAGACGTGGAATCCTATTACGGGTTGCACGAAGCAGTCGGCGGGATGCGCTCACTGTTATGCCGAAACGATGTCGCGCAGGCTCAAGGCCATGGGGCTGAAGAAGTACAGCAACGGGTTCGGTGTGACGCTTCATCCGGAGGACCTGAATACTCCGAGAAGCTGGCGGCAGGGGCATAATATTTTCGTGTGTTCGATGAGCGACCTTTTTCACAAGGACGTGCCTTTTGAATTTATCGACAAGGTGATGGCCACTATCGAGGCTACACCACAGCACAGATACCAGTTGCTTACCAAAAGAGCCGAAAGGATGGCTGAATATTTCAGCACAAGGGCGGTTCCGAAGAACGTGTGGCTGGGGGTGACGGTGGAGTGCCGTTCATCTATCTTCCGCATAGATTATCTTCGTGACATTCCGGCATCGGTGAGGTTCCTCAGTTGTGAGCCTCTGGTAGAGAGTCTGGGTGATATGAATCTTTCGAATATCGACTGGGTGATTGTGGGTGGCGAGAGCGGTCCGCAGGCACGACCGATGAAGGCGGAGTGGGCTATAGACATCAAACGTCAGGTGGAGAACGAGGGTGCAGCTTTCTTCTTCAAGCAGTGGGGCACCTGGGGCAGTGATGGTGTGAAACGCTCCAAACACTCCAACGGCAAGCTCCTCGAAGGCGAAGTAATCCAGGAAATGCCTGTATAGCAGCAACTGGTACATACGCGTATCATTTGCGTTTGTACGAAGTCCCCAGCCGGTAGGCCAATGTGGTGGGCGGGATGCCGAAAAGTCTGGACAGAAGCCTGCGGTTCGCCCTCGGGAACTGCTCGACGATCTGATAGATGGCCGCCATTTTCTGCCCCTCGCTCATCGAGGGAATCGGCACCCGGCAGTTTTCCTTCACGAATTCCGACAGCTGTTCGTCGTACACCCGCGAATCATTTGCGTTTGTACGAAAACCGTCTTCGGGACCGGTGTCGGCAGATTCACGAGTGGTGCGGTGGGTGAGGGTTTCGAGGTAGGTGTCGCGGGAACCGTCGAAGAGCGCTTCGACGAGGTCTGCCCTGAAAACGCCCGTGGGCGGGACAATCAGCCCTTCGCGGGTCATCATCCAGCCTTTTGGCAGCTTCTCGCGGGCGGGAAGGTAGGCTCGCGCAAGATTCTCGGAAAGGGTTTCGGAAGTGTAAAATCCTTGCTGGCCTGTTGAGGCAAGGTCAAAAACGTATCGGGCTGTGCTGTAGGGGTAGTCCAGATAGTTCCCGGTAATTCCGTGGTGCAACACGTTGCGGAGGTGGTAGCAGATGCAGTCCCTGATGTCTTCGATGTCTTTGAGCTCAGCATGTTTGAGGGTGCGGGTGCCCAGGGTCCCGTATACATCGTACCTTCTGTTGTGGTACTGAGTGATGCTCAGCCGGAAGTGCCGTTTGAAACGAGTCCTTTGCTCCTCATTGCGGAAAACCCCGGTGAGGTGGAAGTGGTTGTTCAGGATTTCAGCCGACAGTATCTGTGTGCCGGTCGCTTCCGCGCTCAGCCACAGCCTGTTCCATACGTTTATCATATCAACCTTATCGAAAAACATATCCTGACGGAAGTTTCCCCTCAGGTAAAGGTGTTGGTACATACGCGAATGATTTGCGTCTGTACGAAAAAAGTTCAGTGAGTTATGCGATTTGTTGTTCATTGTTTGAAAATTGTTTGTATTTTTGTGGTGCGGATGGCTAGGCAGAGATGCCTACCCCTTCTGCACCGCAGTCGGAGTTGCCTTTTTGGGCGGCTCCGAGCTTTTTATTTTGATTTCTTGGAGCAGCCCTTCCGCATTCAGATAGAAGATTCCCGGAAACGGCTCTCCACGCCTAAGGGAATTACCGAGTTCGCGTGCCGTTGCAGATTTCAGGATTCCGATTTTCCCGGACACTGATTGCCAGAAGAATAGTACCCTGTCTGCCTTGCGTCCGTTGCGGATATACTTTCTGATGGTTTCTTCGTTGACATCGTTGATGTATTTGATATCCCAGGTCATCCCGTCAAACTGAAGATCCGGGCGTCGGCCTTCCCTCGGACTTTCGGGCAGAAATTCAACTTGTTTGCCGTTGATGACTGCCAGAATCATCCCTACAACCTTTTCGGCATATCCGCCGTTGCCCTGTTTGCTGAAATTGTGGTCTTTGTGGTAGATGTTATACCCTCCGTTCTGGATGCTAAGCAGCACGGGTTTCCAGTCGTTGCCGTATTCGTACAGACGCGAATCATACGCGTGTGTTTTAAATTCGTTGTCTTCCATGGTTTATGTTGATTTATTGTTGTGCATTGAATGGGACTGCACGTCCCGGGGGAGAGGGCGTGAAAGTGCTGGCCAGCGTCTTTGCGACGGGCCGAAGAAAGCCTGATTGGAATTTTCAGGGGAGTAATCTGCGCTACGAATATGCCAGGCCTGCAGATACTCCCCACTGAATCTTTCGCACATAACCTTGATCTGCAAGCGCGACACCCGTAAGCTCAAGCTAGTTGAGGACAGAAGTGTCTTCTTGCTACGGGCAAATATAGCAGTTCTTTTTGGGAGTTCAAATGCAGACGCGGGTTTTTTCGTACACACGCGAATCATTCGCGTGTGTACGAAAAGCGTTACCCGTTACCTCTTTTTTGTTGAGAGTTGAGTGTTGCGCTTGCCCTGAGCTTGTCGAAGGGAGTGTTGCGTCTCTACCTCTTAGAGGAATAAGAAAAATTTATTTTTTACTATATAAAGTACGTGCTCATACGCGCAGGTGTGCAAAAGGAAAATCGTGAAGGGAACGGGGTAACAGGTAACGCCCCCCTGGCAAGCCGAAGCAAACCGTTACCCGTTACCCGTAGCCGGACAAAGAATCGGCATCGGCAAACCTCTTCTCTATGAGGTGATTGGCAGATGTGAGAAAGTTGGGGAAGGTGGGGCTTCGCAGTCGGGGAAAGTCGCTCTCCGGGTCATATTATTGCCATAAATTTGCATCGTGATTCAAGAGTTACGGATCACCCGCAGCCGGAAGGCTCTGTCCGTGTCGCTCGCGGCAGCAGCTCCGAAGCAGGTTCGTACCAAGGTCGCTCTACCTCCGCTATTTCTCCGTTTCAGAACGGACAATGAACGGAGAGTGAACGGAGGAGGGGTGTAC
>JAZRVN010000027.1:0-4513 GCA_045599225.1 Candidatus Cryptobacteroides sp. | reverse complement strand
AGAAGCTGTTTAAATTTCAATCGTAAATTTTGTTATACATGAGCCGGCAGAAAGCGAGTTGAACCATCGCTACCCCCGTATCTGAGTAAAATTCATAGTCCATGGCAATCCTCCTGAAGTTTTCCAACCACGAGAAAGATCTCTCTACAATCCAGCGGAGTGGAAGGACAGAGAATTTCTTCGAGGATTCGTCAGGTCTGAGGACAACTTTGAATTCCGCACCGAGTTTTGCTCTGGCATCATCAATGAGTTTCTGTCCCTTGTATCCTCCGTCCGCAAGAATCCTCTTCAATCGGGGAAAGCCGCCTCTCATAGAATCAATAACTGTATGAGCACCGACACTGTCATGAATATTCGCCTCGTGAACAACAACGCCCATAGGGAACCCAAGTGTGTCAACCACAATGTGTTCCTTGCGTCCCTTGATTTTCTTGTTGCCGTCAATGCCACGGTCGGAATCCACGTGATGGGACGACTTGATGCTGCTAGAGTCTATGATTCCAAGGCTGGGTGTGTCTTCCCGCCCCATCAATTCCCGGACTATGATATGGAGTTTATCCATAAGTTCGTCAAAGACACCTTCAAGCTTCCATTTGTTGAAGTAGTAGAAAACGGTGTTGTAAGGCGGGAAGTCTTTCGGGAGCAGCCGCCACTGGCATCCTGTTTTCACCAAATACATGATTGCATTCATTATCTCTCTGAGAGGGTATTTTCTTTTGCGATGATACGGATCCAAAATTTTTTCTGTAACTTGCCACTGTTTATCAGTGAGGTTGGTTGAATATTGACTCATAACTTGTAATGATTTGGTACTCATAAAGTTACGAAAAATATTTCAATTAACCTACTGATTTTCAAATATTTACACGGCTATATAACATTATTTTTCAATAAAATTTAAACAGCTTCTTATTGTCGAGCGAAGCGCTGAGGAAATTATCATCAGCAAGAATGACAAGCACCTTTGCTTTTGGGTAGGCATATATTGTTCTCTGCCGAAAAACGGCTGGCAGGATGCTTCCGTTACGACTGTAGTAAAATTCAACAACTTTCCCGGCAGGATATATTTCATCGGAATATGGGTGTTTCACAAGCTGCTGGTGAAAAGCCTCTTTGGAAAAGCGATAAAAGACAGAAAATGAAAACCTGGAAACTCACAAACTTTGACCTTTTCTCTCTCGATATGGTTATCAGGGGAGCCTGGGTTTATAAAGAACTGCCTGAAGCTTCCGCGCTGCAGGCATCGCTGTATACTGTTCTGCGACCTTACCCGCAACTGTTGGGAAGATATGACTCGAAACTGAAATCAGCAGTATGGAGCGGCCTTGAAGAGCCGATAGAACTGGTGGAACTTGACCATAAGGGACATTCGGTCTCGGAAGATATGTACACGTTAGTGCCGGGGTTCAATGCCAACAGATACAAGAGCGGCAGGTCGCGAGCATTGGAGGCGTATAGGATAAAGCTGGACGACGGTGCGGCGATAGTGCTTCAGGGAGCACACGCACTGATGGATGGGGCCACTTTCTACAGAATTGCCGGAGATTGGGGGAAAACCACATCCGGGGCATCTGTGGAGCCGATGGTCGTTGATCAGAGCCTCATACCGTCCGGAGACGAAAGTTGCTCGGACGCGAGTGACTCGCGTTCGAGCAACTTTTCATCAATTATTTCAAAAGAACAGACACTAAAACGGGTTCAGGAACTCGGTTGGTGCAGGATAGGATTCAAATCATTGTTCAAGATGATGTTCAATATGGTTGCGATGAAAACCATAAAGGATACATACGTCATAGAGGTGAGCCAGGATGAGATTTTTCGTATGCGTGAGGCATCAGGGGCGGGCACGAATGCAGTCCTGTGCCACTATGCCGTAAGCAAACTATTGGAGAAGTTTCCTGCAAAAGAAAGATTCACCCTCCTTGAGGTGGCGGACCTTCGTGGCAGGGCCTGCAACGTGCCGGAGGTTTTCTGCGGCAATTTCTCTCAACCCGCCATAATAGGAGAGTTCAGCCGGGATGTCACTGCCGCCGACATCCAGAAGGCAGCGTCCGCCATTCTGAACGACAGGGAGACTCTTAGCGAGAACGTGCAGATCTCAGCAAGTTCTTCCCGATACGGCCTGCCGTATTTCCTGTTCGATGCCAGCGACATGAACAGTCCCGACCCGAAACTGTTCTATATCAACAACCAACTAAAGTTTAAGGCGTGTGAGGTGGATTTCGGCACCGGACTGCCCATCAAGGCGCAGCAGGCAATGCTCCCCGATATGATAAAATTTTGGCAACCTAAGGCTGGCGGCCCCGTGCAAATCATCTACGGCGGCTTCGCGGCAAAAAAATTGCGCGGACGCGAGTGACTCGCGTATTGCGCAAGATTTGGAATATGAATATAAGACTTGAAATACCTGAAGACTACCGCAAGGTGGAAGAATTGACAAGGGAGGCTTTCTGGAATGTATATCGTCCGGGATGTGTGGAACATTTCGTGCTGAACAGATACCGCAGCAATCCGGATTTCATTCCGGAACTTGACTTTGTGATGGAAATAGGCAGCCGCCTTATCGGCCACGTGATGTATTCCCGCGCGGAGCTAACCTCGGAGGAAGGTGACGTGCTTCCAGCCTGGACTTTGGGCCCGATAAGCATACATCCCGACTTCAAGCGCAAGGGTTATGGCCTCAAATTGCTGAATTATTCAATTGAGAAGGCTCGCGAAATGGGAATCGGGGTGCTCTGTTTCGAAGGCAATATCGATTTCTACGGGAAAGCCGGTTTCGTGCTTGCCAGCAGCCTCGGCATTCATTATCACTCAGAACCCCAAGATGATCCGGTGCCATATTTCCTCGCACAGGAGCTGACCCCGGGCTACCTTGGCGGCAGGGAATGGACGTACTGCCCTCCGAAGGGCTACTTTGCCGCCGACGACGACCCGGAAGGTTTCGAGAGCTACGAGGCCGGCTTCCCGGCAAAAGAGAAACATCAATGGAAACAAATAGACTGATTTTAAGACCTTGGCGCGAAGCGGATGCCGAGGTGCTGTTCAAATATGCGTCCGACCCGGATGTAGGGCCACGCGCGGGCTGGCCACCACACAAGTCGGTGGAGGAAAGTCTGGAAATCATACGGACTGTATTCAGCAGTGAAGGGATGTGGGCTGTGGAACTTAAGGAGACTTCGGAGGTGATAGGCAGCATTGGATACCTTACGGCATCGGCATCAAACCTTGACATTGAGGAAGACGAGTGCGAAATCGGCTACTGGATTGCAAAGCCTTACTGGAACAAGGGAATCTGCACGGAGGCGCTGCAGGCCGTGGTGGATTACTGCTTCAACGTCAAGGGATTTTCCGTTCTCTGGAGCGATTATTTCCCTGAAAATCCAGCATCCGGCAGAGTAATGGAAAAATGCGGGTTCACAGATACCGGCAAGGAGGTGTTCTGCCCGGGTCTTGAAATCGGCGGCGACAAACCGGTAAAAGTGAAGAAACTTGATTACACATTATGACTAAACGATTTACATTCAACACGATAGCTCTTTTCACCAGAGCCAACAGGCCGATTGTGGATTTTTACACCAGAGCTTTCGGATTTACGACTGACTGGGATGGGATACATCCGAATGTCGAGATGAGACTTGACGATATGCGCCTTCTTTTATTCCCGCGCAAGGAATTTGAAAAGATGGTATCAAGGTCCTTCAGCTATCCTGAAAACATAAATGGAACGATGGAAATTTCATTGGATGTGCCTGCTTACGCTGATGTCGACAGGGAATTCAAACTCGCTGTCGAAGCGGGTGCCAAACCTGTTCTTAAGCCGACAACCGAACCCTGGGGGCAACGTACCTGCTATGTCGCGGACCCTGACGGGAATCTTATCGAGATTTCTTCTTTTGCGATATGACTGAGAAGACTTTTGAAACAATTGGTAATCAGTATTTTGCAGAAATCCCTTCCGCAGTTTGACGGAAGGGATTTCTGTAAGTCGCTGAGTAGTCGCCGATACCTTTGTATTTGGCATTGAAGTATGGTTCGAGCATCTTGGCGTTGATGGCAGGGAGTTCACCGTCATTTTTCTCGGAAACAGTATTTTCGGCCTCTTCGGCCTGTTCTGCGGCAAGTCTCTTGTCTCTTTTGTAGATGGCCGTCCCTACTGTAACCAGCACCGTAAGAATGATTGCAGCCGTGTTTATCAAGGCAATGAGAACCGCCCTCACCGTGAACAGCCACCCGATATAGCCGGAATCCGCAACAGAAAACTTCATCTTGTAGCGGAGAATGCCGAACAGTACAAGGAATGCCAGTGCCGCCGACACGACAATCACCCGGAACCATTTCCTGGCCGAAGGCTTGACGGAGCTCCAGATAAAATTCCGGATGTATTTCAGGTATTCTTCCATATTTCAGATTTTGATAGTATCTTTGCTCAGCCTTTGGGGACTTCGTAGAAGGGATGGCAACCCTTAATGTTTCAACATTTCCGAGCCCTTTTTTGTTTATATCAAATTTGTTT
>JAZRVN010000026.1:0-3276 GCA_045599225.1 Candidatus Cryptobacteroides sp. | reverse complement strand
TCATCGGTTTCGGCTTTATGGCCGGATACACAGCAGCTTTCCTCTGGGGCATCTTCGGCATACGTGACGGAGTCGTGACATACGGTATGATGACCGCCTTCCTGCAACTGGTGGGGCAGGTGCAGAGGCCTCTTGCAGACCCGTTCTGGGCGAAGCCCCCTCGCTCGTGTTTGACAACGTCGGTTTTTCATATCCCGGCACGGTGCTCATCCTCGACGAGGCCACCTCAGCCTTGGATTCCACCACCGAAACTGTTCTACTTGAGCGTCTGGTTTCGGAATATCGAGGCCGCAAGACCATACTGATGATAAGTCACAGGGAATGTGCCCTGACATTTGCAGATGAAACGCTCAGATTATGACGAATACCTCTGCTTCCTCCGGCTGGAACCAAGCCTTTCTATACTTCACAAATATGCCCGAAAATTGAAGTCTGAATATTGCAATTTTGTCAAAAAAGTCTGTAACTTTGCCCTATAATGGGTAAAGTCTCCACTTACTTCATAAGTGACGTCCTCTCTGCTTTTACGACGGGGGGGTAATTTCTTCACTATCAATAACTTAGTTAATTATTACAGCACTTCCGCCTGAAATCCCTCCCGTGGGACGACAGGCGGAAGCGGCATATCATACCCTGACGGAAAGAAAACAAAAAAGTATATCAGAATGAAAAAAGAAATCAAAAACAATGACAACTGCGCCAAGCAGGCTTATGTCCCTGCAAGCGTTAAGGTATTCGAGCTCACCGCGCAAAGGGTACTGTGCGGAAGCGAGACAGAAACAGTGAACAGTTTTGACAATATAGAGTAAAAAACGAATATGATGAAAAGGTATTTAATCCCGACCATCGCTGCGCTTATAGCGCTGTCGGGTTGCTCAAAAGAAGTTCAGGAACAGGGGGCGCAGCCCGCTGATTCCGGCAATGTACACGCCCTTTCCGTGGAAATTGAATCCGGCGCCTACCAGGCTGCCGGAGAAGAAACCAAGGCCTCTATGGAGGCTGTCATCCGTGTGAAATGGAAAGAGAACGATTCGGTTTCAGTGGTCAACGCCACCAAAAGCAATCTGCTCGGAGGCTGCCTGAAGGCAAAGTCAGAGGGTGAAAGCGTTGTCTTCGAAGGAGAGGTCAAAGGAACTATCGACAAGGACGATAAACTGTTTTATATCTACCCTCGGATTAAGAATAATTCAGCCGAAGAAACCTTTGAAGATTACAGCATCAGTCTTGCGGGCCAGAGATACGACGGCAATAAGATAGACTCCGTCTGCTTCTACGGCTATGCCGAGGATTCGGCGGGCTCCGGAAGCGAAAACGGAAGTACCACCATCTCCAGGAAGATAAAGTTCAATCTTGTGACTTCGTATGTCCACCTGAACATGGCTAACCTTCCCGCCAAGGGCACCGGACTCAGCCGCATAGACATCTCCAACGTAAACGAAGGCTTCACCTGGACTCTGTCAGGAGACGCACTTTCAGCCACTGCTTATCCCGGGAAAGATTCAATCTCGGTGAAATGCAGCAATGCCGATATTACCCCGTCCGGCAATGCTGTGGCACGTTTTGCCATACCGGCCAGTGCGGAAACTGCTAATGCCAGGGTAGTTACGGTCAACAATGCCTACACTAACGATAAGTACACCAAAAAAGAATTGCCGGCCGCATCTTATTACAACCAGCTCTATACGACCTGGGAGAGCAAGGAGGTAAAAGTTACCTCTAACGGACCTACTGAAGACGGTACAGAAAAGAAAAAAGTCATTATTGACAACAATAATTCCAAGGATGTGGCTGAAGGGGCAATTCCTACCGAGGCGTTTGGTACAACAGACAAGGATTCAAAGCCTACCGAGACCGAGATTTCCATCGGCGGTATGGGAACCGTCACGTTCGATTCAACCGCGACTGCCAGAATTCTGGCAAATGCAAATGATGGTGGTGCCACAAGCGTGCTGTTCAAGGTGGAGGATGTCACCACCACAAAACCCGTTGAGAATGCCGATATTGTCTACGAGGTGACAATGAAGACACTGGACGAGCACGGAACCGAGGTTTTCCCTGACCTCGGAGACGATACCGAGACAAAACCGGGAAGGGCAACAATTTCAATTCCTCTCGAAGATGATGTGGCATATGTCCACACCATAACTCTTGTCGACAAAGACGGAAAACAGATCGGTGGCGGAGTTATCCCCGAGAGCATTAAATTGGATTTGACCAGTCATATACTTTCTTTCGATGTCGAGCACTTCTCCAAATATGCGGTAGGCTATGTAAAGAAGGATGCATTTATCTCCGTAACGGGAGTTACTCTCAACAAGAGCGAATTGACTCTTGTTGCAGGCGGAGATGAAACCCTTACCGCAACCGTTGCTCCCGACAACGCCACCAACAAGAAAGTGATCTGGAGCAGCAGCAATAATGCTGTCGCAACTGCCGAAGGCGGAAAAGTGACCGCCGTAGCCCACGGTACCGCTACCATCACGGTAACCACCGAGGATGGAGGTAAGACCGCCACCTGCACCGTGAAGGTCACGACCGGGGCCGGTTTCGGAGATTATGGAGACGGAGGAAACATTTAGAATGAAGGAGGATAGAATATGAAAACTACATTCAAATATATAACAGCGGCTTTAGCCGTATGTGCGGCCCTGGTTTCCTGCCAAAAGGAAAATTATTCCGATAAAAATGACGACAATCCTGCAGTAGGGAATGTGCGCGTGATTGAGGCGCATTTCGGGACTGCGACAAAATCCACTCTCGGAGGAGAAAATGGGAGAACTCCGCTATTCGTCAACGGAGACAAGATTATGGCTTCCAACGGAACATCCAGGGAGGAGTGCACCGTTAGTGTTGACGATAAAGGAGATGCTACATTCGCAACAAGCCTCACTGGAGCACTCACTGCCGTTTATCCTTCCGCTGCCGCAAAAATGAACGATAATGGCATTGATATCGATGGTGTCATAGTTCCTGCAACCCAGGACGGCACCTTTGCCAAGGCCAACATCGCGTTAGCCACAATAGAAAGCAGTGACAACAGGGCAGAGTTCATTAACCAGACCTCATTGCTGAGATTCTATGTCGATGAGAGCATAGGTGTCAAATCCATAACCATTACGGCTACAGGTGTAAATAGTAACGCAAAATTCCACCAGGAAAATAATTGAAAAAGGGACCATTGAGAGAAGGTTTTTAGATTTGCGGTGAACAAATCTTAAAACAATGATCTCTATGGACATTAAACAACAAATCCTTCACTTCTACAGGGTAGAAGAA
>JAZRVN010000025.1:0-3901 GCA_045599225.1 Candidatus Cryptobacteroides sp. | reverse complement strand
TAAGTTCAGCAATAACCCACCGGAAAGAATGATATTAATCACAACAGTTTCAGAGAGACCATCAATTCACCGCTGCGCAGACCGCCTCCCCAGATGCGGGCATAGCCTATGGACAACGTGGTGCTCATATTAGTGAAGAGGACTATCGGAATGTTCATCTGGGCACCGGCACTGATGTAGTTCGCTCTTGAAGTTGACATCTCTCCCCAGTAATCGGCCATAAGATTGCTTGCAAACAGTTTGAACTGAATATATTCGGGGTAACACTGCATCGCACCGAAATTGTTCAGTCTGATGGGAGACAGCGATATTTCCCCTGTAAACTTGGCATAATTGTGAGCGCGGATCTGATTGATTTTAGCGCCCGGCATCGAGTTGACGGATTGAAATCTGTTTATGTCACGGCAGTCTATCCAGTTATTGCGGAATCCGCCGAAATAATTGTTGCCGAAGGAGGACAGCGGTGAAGCGAACGAATGGCCCGCCGCACTCCTCAGCCAGAAACTATTGTGGCTTCCAAAAGGAAGGCGGAAGCCGAAATCGCCACTAAGGTCTATTGAAGGGAACAGTTCACCTCCGGCAAGATAGGTATAAGCGCTTGCCGACAGCTGATATCCCTGCTCCGGCTCCACGCCGCCGATGGTTGTTCTGGTTTTGGCGCAACTGATGTAAAGGCTGGCAGTCTGGAATGAACTTACCCCTTTGTCCACCTCGATGTCCTGATACAAAGGCAATGCATCCATTCCTCCATAATGTGCCACTGAGCCACCCCACCACCAGATAAAAGGACTCTTGTGGGAATAAGAGCGGTCATACGCCAAAGAGACCTGATATCCTTTCCTGGAACTTCTGCTCGGCCCGAACAGATCGTAGAAACTGGACTTGTTCCAGGCAGCGCTCAGTGTCCAGTTTCTGTATCTGACATCTGCCGAAAAATGGAATTTGTTTTTCCAGTCGTTATTGCTCCACGGCGACATTCCCGCGAAGATATCTATGCGGAACTGAGACAGCGGGTCAAAAAAAGTCAGGTGGCCTCCAAGGACAGGAGTCATATTGTTCCAGGCTTTCCTGTCCGTAAAGGCACTTATGTCAGGATAGAAGCCCTGAAATTTCAGTTCCCTCAGAGGATTGTATTCAGTAATGGAATTATATACGTCGCCAAAATCAAGCTCCGGCATCTCCGATTCCAAAGAAGAAAGTTCCGCAATCTGCGGATTCGCCTCATAAGCCTTCTGCCCGAGAAATTCTACGCTGTTGGCGTCGTGTACTTCCCTGTATTCAAAAGTTACGGGAGTCATTCCTCCCACCGAATAACTGTATGCATACAGAAGGGAGTCTGAGGCCAGATATGGGGCGAACAGACCGGTCTGCACATTTGACAGGAGATTGAATTCCTTTGTGGCGATATCGTAGCACCAGATGTTCGGGACACCCGTATAATAGCTGAAACCCACAAGTTTGCTGTCGTCATAGCTGAAACGGAACTGGCTCAGATTGGAATCCTCTTCCTGACGGAGGACATCGTAGCGGTAATTGGAATTTTCAAGATCCTCCGTATCGAACATAGCCAAGGTATGAACTCCATTGGTTTCGTTTATGGCCACGACCAGTTTGCCGCCGTCGTGCGAAATATCCAGGTCGCTGACACTCACTCCGAACGGGAAGCTGTAGAGAATTTCCCTTCTCTCAAATGCCGCATCATATCTTGCAATGTGGCATATTCCACGGTTGATGAAAATACCGTACAGGCAATCGTTGCTGTTGTCATAACAGATATCCGTCATTCTCTGGAACTTGAGATGCTTCACGATGCTTCTGTCGGCAAGGTCATACACGACCAGCCCCCGGTACCTGTCATTACGGTCAGTCCAAATCAGCCTCCGGCCTTTTTTGTCGTAGGCGATATATGCCGGCATATAGATTCCATATCCGTCAATGTATCCCAGGCGCTCGATATCCTCTATCTGCCTGTTGTCCTCACTGAGCCTGAACTGAGCCACCTGCGCGAAATCGCCGTTGCGGTTCATCGCAGCGAACGCCAGGTGCCTTTCTTCATCCACAATCATAGGGGACATCGCACCCAATTCCTCTGACGTCATTTTGTTCAGTTCCGTCAGCGGATATTCAGCAATTCTGCGCAGGTTCTCTTTTTGGAAAACCTTTTCGTAATCAATCCACTCCTGCCACAGTTCACGCAAGCTTTTGCCATACACACTGCGGAACTGCTCCACATAACTTGCCTTGCTTTCATCCGTACGGTTGTAAAAGGTAATCAATTTATCATAACCGTATGTCAGCACCAGGTAATTGACGAATCTGGTGCCGTAGAGATATCCGGTTCCGCCAAGCCGGTAATCCGATGTAGAACCTTCCGTTTCAAGACCTACGACGGAATGCAACTCCTTTCCTTCAAAAATATTGGAGCGGAAATAGGCTTCGTCCAATCCGGATAGTGAGCGGCCTATGCCGTCGTTGAGCCAGGTCTCCATAAAACAGGCAATACCCTCCTGATACCATCTGGGGCAGAACATACGGGGCACGGCCATATAACTCCACAGAGCGCTCAGGGGATATGCCGGATTCTGAACAATCTTGCCGCGGGTGAACCGGCGCCATTTTTCATCCTGCTCATTAGGCTTGTCCTGCATTACGGCGTGAGTGTATTCGTGCTTGAAGACATAGTCGTAACGCTCGTTTGACGGAGAGGTAAAATATGACTTGTTCAACGGAGATAGCCCTATCAGCATATAGTTGTGCGGAATCGAAGAAACACCCGCATTGCCGTCATCTTCCATATCCGAGAATACTATATATGGGACCTGCTCCGGCAGTGTGCCCCACACATTGCCGTGCAAAGCCTTGGCGTTCCTATATTTCCCCATTATATGAGGCACGTAATGGAACTGGTTCCTGTCGCTGAAAATCAGGAAAGCGTCATCCGCCTCATATTTGTAGAGTTTCTGCCCGTCAGCAATAAAACTGTTGGCCGCAAGCAGAGCCAACGACCAACATAGTTTGAAAAATATTTCTTTAAGACGTACTGTCAACGAAAGCCTGAGGGAATTGTATCAATAGAGAACAGTGTCACGTTTAACCGGCGTTGGCAGCGGCGGTACTGGAACGCCGAAATCAAGATGAAGAACCTGCAACATATCGATAATGCCAAGCGAATTGAGAATCAATCCGTCCGCCACGTCATTTATGTCATTCAAGCCGGAAAGCGCATCTATATTGAGCCCTTCGGTGGCATTATTTGACATTTCCCTGTATTTTTCGTTCCAGTAAGCCATATCATTCTCAGACTTGTTGAGCTTGGCATCCTGATAACTGTAAACCGTCCAATCCGACACCAGCGCGGCGAGTTCCGCATTCTCGTTGCTTTCCAGATATTTGCCGGCAACCTCTACGAAAGACTTGCCCAATTCAATCTGGTTTTCTATACTGAAGAATCCGGCGACGGCATTGTTGAAGGACTGATCGTAATCAGGAACATCCTTGCCTTGGGCCATTCTGTCCAGCCCGTTGCGGATGCCTTCGAGGGCAAGCTCCGTGTTGCTTGCCTTGAGATTGAGAGACTTGAGACCGGCTACTTGCTCCGTGAGTTCTTCTATTCCTGAACACTGATTGATACTCCTTTTTGTCAAATCCGCAAGGGTGCTGACGCGAGAAAGAAGGAACGATGACACATCCTTGGTCTGATTGAAATACTCATCGTCGTTCTGAAGCTTATCTTGAAGCAGGTTCAATTGTTCATCGTTCCTGATTCTGATGTATCGCTTGGCTTTTGAAACGTCACCGCCAGTCTTCGCCTGTTCGACACCGATGCTTTCCACAAGAGTATTCAGTCCGTAACCTGCCGCGAATGCAAGAATAAGGAGAAGTACAAAACTCTTTTTCATAA
>JAZRVN010000024.1:0-32436 GCA_045599225.1 Candidatus Cryptobacteroides sp. | reverse complement strand
AGAGCATCCCAGAATCAGCAGGATGTTGAACACATTGGAGCCGAGTATATTTCCCAATGCCAATTGGTCCTTGTGCTTGGCTGCCGCCACGATGCAGGTGGCAAGTTCAGGGAAAGAAGTGCCTCCTGCAAGAATGGTTATTGCAATGAACTTGTCACTGACGCCGAGGCTCCTGGCAAGGTCTGTGGCGGAACCCACGAAAAGTTCACCTCCGAAGATAAGCCCGGCAAGGCCGGTAATGACTGCGAAGATGGCAAGTGGCAGTTTCATCTGCTTCTGCTCAGCCATATATGTCTGCTCTTTCGAATCAAACTTGAAGCAGAAGTACAGATATGCAACAAATAGCAGAAGGAATCCGATGCCTTCGATTCTTGATAGTGAATCTGCGCTACCTATCCCCAGCAAGGTCCTGCTCATTCCAAAAAGCACGAGAATGACAGAAACGGCCAGGGTGATGGGAATATCCCGTTTCCGGTTTTCATTGGTCATAGACACCGGCATAATAAGTGCCGTGATGCCGAGAATGAAAAGGGCGTTGAATATGTTTGAGCCGATTACATTGCCGATGGAAATGTCCGCATTGCCCTGTATGGCTCCCGTCAGACTCACTACAAGTTCCGGGCATGATGTCCCGAAGCCTACGATTGTGAGGCCTATGACGAATTCGCTGACTCCGGCTCTGCGAGCTATTGCGGAAGCCCCGTCAACAAGCCAGTCTGCACCGAGGACTATAAGCCCCAGGCCGACCAGCAACAAAATTATTGTCATTGCTGATACTCTGTTAGTTGATACTGATTTTGTTTAGCCTTGCTTGAAGATGGGAGCCGGCTAAATCAGCAGTTGACAGAGAGAATGGATGTACCGATTTGTGGAATGTATTCCGGACGAAAACTGTTTCAAGTCCGTCTGGAATGTGTAGAAATTGTATCTGTCAATTACTTTCCCGTCCTTGATGACACGGAAAGGAGCCTTGCCTAAGGACGAAACCCTGCGGCCTGAATTGGTGGATCTGACGGAAGGTGTGACGCTGTTGTTCTCACCGGAATATCCTGCGGTATGGGAAGGAAGGATGCCGAAAGATTTGCAATCAGGATTGTTATTGTTCCGATCCTGCCCTTTTGACTCTACGACCGTACCGACAAAACCACATTGACAATCCTCAGATTGAGCATTCCCGTCACAGAATAGGCTGGACAGGAAAACTGACAATATGAGTACAAACAATTTCATCGCTGCGCGGATACAAAATTAGGAATTTATTTCAGCGTTCCACCACTTTTCTCGATTTTCTGGTACGCCAATCTGGGATCTCCGCTAAGCAGGTGTATCACACCGCAATAGGTAAAACCGAAATTCTCTATGCAGTGACGCATAATGCGGTTGTCCTCGTGAGTGTCTATGCGGAGATTCCTGCATCGCTGCCAGCACCAGTCGAAACAAGTTCGGGCAATACCGTGGCTGCATTTTGTGCTGGCAAGGCGATGAATCGTGCAGTACGGCAAGCAGTCATCGAGCCAGCTCCCGCCTTCAATCTTGAGGTAGGTCCTCTCTATCCCGGGAATGAAGGCAAAGTATCCGTCGGTGTAACCCTCCCCTATCACATACCCTACCGCATTATCTATGTCATTCCTGATGACATCTTCAGAAGGATAACCTCCTGTCCACTGGTTCATATTCCCGTCGGCCCGCATTATACTCCTGGCCTCTGAGCATATTTCCATAACGCGGGGTATATCGGCGTATGTAGCTTTGCGAACAGTCATAACAACTGCAAATATAACAAAAATCAGACGCAGCACGAGAGTTCAAGGAAAAGACCGGATTCAACATCAACTTCGTGCAGGACAACGAAGCCCGCAGCTGCTATGGCGTGCTTCGCGGGCTGCATTTTCAGCTGCCTCCCTTCGCCCAGAGCAAGTTGGTAAGATGTGCCAAAGGCGGTCATGACACGTACTTCTTCACGGACATATGCCCTGTCTATGAGTGCCTCGACATCACGTCATAAGGCCGGCCTATTCCGTAGATTATTTTTCCAGAAGGCGGAGCAGCGGCAGAATTCTCTTCTCCCTGTAAGGGTGCTCCCTTAAGGAAAGATTCAGACGGGTACTTCCTTTCAACACTGTCGAGGCGTGGGTAAATTCCCGGAATCCCCATTCTCCGTGGTAGGCACCCATCCCGGAATGACCGACCCCTCCGAAAGGCACACCCTTGACCATCATATGCACGCACACCTCGTTGATGCAGCCGCCTCCGTACTGATGGGACCTCATCACTCCTTCGGCCCATCTTATGTTACGGGTGAACAGATACATTGCAAGAGGATGCTCCCTGTCTGCAATAACGTCAAGCAATGCATCGACTTCGCTGTCCCTGAAAGGCACGACCGGTAGCAGCGGGCAGAACAGTTCCTTCTGCACTATGGGTTCGTCGATATTTACCGGATAGATGACCGTTGGTGAAAACTTAAGGGCATCGGCATTGCCTTTTCCTCCGAAGATTACACGGTCCCGGTACTGGTCGGCGAGAGACGAGCATTTTTCATACGCGTCGGAGGTAATCAGCTTCGGATACTCCTCATTGTCCTGCGCATCTTCGCCAATCTGAGAGCGGAACGCGTCTTTCAAGGCCTCCAGAAACTCACCGGCAATCTCCTGCGCCACTGCCACCTGATTGATGTTTATGCATATCTGGCCGGCGTTGCAAAGCTTGAAAAATGCAATCTTGCGTGCGGCATCCCTTATGTCGGCATCCTTGCGCACTATGCACCAGTTACCGGTTTCTCCTCCCAATTCCAGGGCCACGGGCGTCAGATTCTCAGCAGCTTTTGCCAGAACGTGCCTGCCTACCTTAGGGGAACCGGTGTAGAAAATCTTGTCCCACCTTTGTTCCAGGCACATATCGGCGACATCGTGCCCTCCGTCAATCAAAGTTACGAATTCGGGAGGAAAGACCTCGGCAATGAATTTTTTCATTGCCTGCGTGCAATGGCTGGATTTGGCGCTGGCTTTGATTACGACCGTATTGCCTCCGCAGATGCTGGCCGCAACCACTCCGAGCGTAAGCAGAATCGGGAAATTGAACGGACTTATCACCAGAGTGACGCCATAGGGCATTTTATATACCTTGGTAACGAGGCTCGGAAAGCACATCAGTCCGCTGAAATGGCGCTCTGGACGTGCCCATCGGCGCAAGCCGCGGAGCATCTCGTTGATTTCCACCACAATAGGGCCTATGTCGCAAAGGTGTGCTTCAGTTGCGCTGCGGCCAAGGTCGGCGTGCAGAGCTTCTTCAAATTCCTTCTCGTGGGCGATTACGGCATCGCGCAGCGCTCGCAGCTGACCAAGACGCCATTTTACGTCCAGAGTGGTCCCTGAACGGAAAAAGGACCTTTGGGCATCGACAATGTGCCTGATATCGGAAACGGTGTAAGACATATTCAATTGTGTTTATGGATTTCGGGTTAGGTACATATTCTCCATAATGCAAAAATAACGAACTTTGCTCCATCCTTAGCATTTTCCGTCGAAAAATCCTGCAATTTCCCTTTTTTTTATTAAATTTGAACCGATATAGCGATAACTGAATTTTATGAAGAATATCATCATCACCGGAGGAGCCGGATTCATCGGAAGCCACGTAGTCAGGCTCTTCGTGAACAAGTATCCCGAATATAAGATTATCAATCTCGATAAACTGACATACGCCGGCAACCTCGCCAACCTGAGGGACATAGAGGACAAGCCCAACTACAAGTTTGTCAAGAAGGACATCTGCGACTTTGAGGGAGTTCTCCATCTGATGCAGAACGAGAAGGTCGATGGCATCATCCATTTGGCTGCCGAAAGTCACGTAGACCGCAGCATCAAAGATCCCTTCACCTTCGCTCAGACAAATGTAATGGGAACCCTCAGCCTGCTACAGGCAGCAAAGGCCTATTGGGAGTCGCTTCCGGAAAAATACGACGGCAAGCGCTTCTACCATATCTCCACCGATGAGGTTTATGGCGCCCTCAAGTTTGACGGAACACTCTTTACCGAGACCACCAAGTACAGCCCCCATTCGCCCTACAGCGCCTCTAAAGCATCATCTGACCACTTTGTACGCGCATTCCACGACACCTTCGGAATGCCCACCATCGTCACCAACTGCTCCAACAACTACGGCCCTTATCAGTTCCCCGAGAAACTGATACCTCTGTTCATCAACAATATACGCCCCCGCAAACCGCTCCCTGTCTATGGCAAGGGCGAGAATGTGCGTGACTGGCTCTATGTGGTGGACCACGCAAGGGCAATCGATGTGATATTCCACAACGGAAAGATTGCCGAGACCTATAACATAGGTGGTTTCAACGAGTGGCAGAACATAGACATCATCAAGGTTCTCATCAATACCGTTGACCGTCTTCTTGGACGTCCCGAGGGGGCCGATATGGACCTCATCACCTACGTTACCGACCGTGCCGGTCACGACCTCCGTTACGCAATCGACTCTACGAAACTCCAGAGAGAACTCGGCTGGGAGCCAAGTCTCCAGTTTGAAGAAGGTATAGAAAAGACCGTGAAGTGGTATTTGGACAACCAGGAGTGGATGGACAACGTGACCAGCGGAGACTACCTCAAGTATTACGAGGATATGTACGACAAGCGTTGAAATAACTGTTAACAAATCAACAATATGAAGGGAATAGTTCTCGCCGGAGGTTCCGGTACAAGACTTTATCCGATAACAAAGGGTGTCAGCAAGCAGTTGCTTCCTATTTACGACAAACCGATGGTTTATTACCCCATATCGGTTTTAATGCTTGCCGGCATCAGGGACATTCTCATTATCTCCACACCATACGACCTTCCCGGGTTCAAACGTCTTCTGGGTGATGGCAGCGACTACGGAATCAATCTCCAGTATGCCGAGCAACCCTCTCCGGACGGGCTTGCGCAAGCCTTCACCATAGGCAAGGACTTTATCGGTGACGATTGTGCCTGCCTTGTGCTTGGCGACAATATCTTCTACGGCTCAGGCTTTACCGGAATGCTCAGGGAGGCGGTGCGCTCAGCAGAGGAGGATAAGAAAGCCACAGTCTTCGGCTACTGGGTATCTGACCCCGAGCGTTATGGCGTTGCCGAGTTCGATCGTGAAGGCAACTGCCTCTCCATCGAAGAGAAGCCTGCAAATCCTAAATCAAACTATGCGGTCGTAGGTCTCTATTTCTATCCCAACAAAGTGGTGGACGTTGCCTCCAGAATTCAACCGTCGGCAAGAGGGGAGTATGAGATTACTACCGTCAACCAGTGGTTCCTCAGCGACGGGGAACTTAAGGTGCAGACTTTGGGAAGAGGCTTTGCCTGGCTCGATACCGGCACCCACGATTCCCTCTCGGAAGCATCTACCTTCGTCGAGGTGATAGAGAAGAGACAGGGCCTTAAGATTGCCTGCCTTGAAGGAATCGCTTATCGAAACGGTTGGATTACTGACGAAAAGATGCGCCAGCTGGCAAAGCCGATGATTAAAAATCAGTACGGTCAGTATCTGCTTAAAGTCATAGAGGAGAAGAGGCAGGATTAATAAAGGACCTTGGCACCTGGAACACCCTTATAGGCGAAATTGGACAGTTGCATTCTTCAAAAAGAAATGTTAAATTTGCAATCTCAAGGAAAGATGCTCGAGTGGCTGAAGAGGCACGTCTGGAAAGCGTGTGACCGTCCAAAGCGGTTCCAGGGTTCGAATCCCTGTCTTTCCGCAAAATTTTACTCCGGTTTTCTTCCGGTTTAGTTCGCTTCATTCCATTTCTGTCTTGAGTGTTCTGACTGTAATAGCCATTGTGCTTGGTGTACTTGGAATTGTCGGGTCGATTGTGCCGGCATTGCCCGGGCCTCCTCTGGGATGGGCCGGTCTTCTGTTGGTTTTTATCGACAAGGGAACCGTTCCTGTTGCAACACTCGTTGTATGGGCCGTAGTGGTCGCAGCCATCAGTATTTTGGATTATGTGGTGCCCTCAGTAATGACAAAGGCCGCAGGAGGTCATAAGGCTGCATCTAGAGGTGCCGCCATCGGGTTGTTTGCAGGAATATTCCTGACCCCGGTCGGAATGATTGCCGGCAGCCTGCTCGGAGCGTTTCTGGGCGAGCTGCTGGTGGAAAAAACTGGAGTTCTGGCGGCTGCCAAAGCTTCTCTCGGGGCGTTCGTAGGGTTTATTGCAGGGACGTTCGGGAAAGTGGTCGTATGCCTGCTTTTGCTGTTGCAGGTGATATTGTCCGGATGTTCTGTATGACGATGCCGGGAATAAGTAATCTCGCGGTTTTGAATATCCGGTTCATAATAATGAAATTATTGTTAAATTTGTAGGATTTTAGCAAAAGTATTATGGCTGGATTGACTTCGGATAAAAAGTTCTGAGGAATTATGTGCGCTAAAAAGAAGATAGCAGTATTGACCGGTGCAGGGGTGAGTGCCGAGAGCGGACTCTCTACCTACCGGGATAACAATGGCCTCTGGGACAATTTCGACCCTATGGAGGTCGCTTCCATCGAAGGATGGTTCCGGAACCGCGCCAGGGTGCTCGATTTCTACAACGGTCAGAGGGAAAAACTTCGCTCTGTGCAGCCCAACGATGCTCACCGGGCCATCGCGCAGCTCGAAGACCGGTTCGACGTGTGTGTGATTACCCAGAACGTTGACAACCTGCACGAAAGAGCCGGCTCCGGCAGGGTCATACATCTGCACGGAGAGGTGACGAAAGTCCGCCCGGAGACAGGTGTTTACGATGAAAATTACAGCGAGGGGGAAGTGCTTGACATCGGCTATGAAAAGGTTGAACTTGGAGACAAGGCTCCGAACGGCAGCCAGTTGCGTCCTCATATTGTGTTCTTTGGGGAGGCGGTACCCAAAATCGAAAGGGCGATTGGGGTGGTGAGCGAAGCTGATATTGTACTTATCGTGGGCACGTCGCTTCAGGTTTATCCCGCTGCCGGACTTTATCGTTATGCCAGAAACGATGCTAAGATATACATCATCGATCCGGCCGAGGTTCCGGTGAAAGAGAGCAGGGTAATGCATATTCGGGAAAATGCCACCTGCGGAATGAAAAAGTTTCTTTCCCTGATAAATGAGGAGTAATCGATGATTCAGGTTTGGATAAGCGCCGCCGGTCTTTGCGGGGCTACGATAATAGGGTCAGCCCTGGGGTTCTTCATCAAGAAACTTCCTCATAGGCTGAACGATACCGTTCTTGGCTTCTGTGCCGGTGTAATGCTGGCATCCTCCACCATTGGATTGCTGCTTCCTGCCTTTGCAGGGACTCACAGCTGGTGGTGGGTGGCGCTTGGCGTTATGGCGGGTGCGCTGTTCCTCAATGTTCTGGACCTGGCAACTCCTCATCTTCACGTCATTACCGGGCTTGATCCTGAGCAGCATCGCAACGGAAGCACACTGAATCGGGTGTTGCTTTTTGTGCTGGCGATTGCTCTGCACAAGCTCCCGGAAGGAATGGCTGCCGGTGTGAGTATGAGTTCCGCGGCAACAGGCAATGCCGATTGGACCGTGTCCATTGGTATAGCGCTCCAGAACATCCCGGAGGGTATGGTTATTATTTCACCGTTGCTGCTTGCCGGCGTTTCCCGCATCCGGACCTTTGTGATTGCCATAACTATCGGTTTTCTAGAGGTTGTTGGCGTGTGGCTCGGGTATGCGCTGGGAACTGTATCGGAACTGCTTCTGCCTGTGATGATGGGCTTTGCCGGAGGCGCGATGCTTTATGTCGTTTCCGATGAAATGATACCGGAAACGCACGCTCACGGCTACCAGAAGCAGGCTACATATGCGCTTTTGGCAGGGTTTATCACAATTATCCTTTTGGATCAGACAATATTTTGATTTTCAGTTGTTTAATCCTTACAAAAAAAATAATATAATCTTTTAAAAAACTTTGATTTTTTTTAAAAAAATATATAACTTCGCGACTTGTTGTGTAGTAGGCATTCTTTGCTGCGGTTTTGAGTTGTTGGCTCAGGATTTTTGCTGCAAAGTCTCTGCAGCGCTTACGGACCGGGGGTTCAGCAACGTCAGGGTTGCGCAGAATGACTCCTTGACCGTGGTTGCCGTTCAGAATGATGCTTACAAACTGCAGGCTTCGGGAATTGCCGTTGCTACGGAAATCCTTGAAGAATCGGGACTTCTGGAAAGTGGAGTTGTGAAACTCCTTGTTCTGGATTGTGACGTCCCGCAAGTTACTTTGACATACGATTCCAAAGTGGGAGATTGGAAAGTCTCCCATCACGTGGACAGTAAAGAATGGAAACTCGCTGCCAGTTCCGTTAAATCGGGTAGTTCATTCGGAAAAGTGGATATCTTGGTTTATCCGCAGGTGTCGCTTATGAATCTGATCATTACTCAGGTTTACCAGAGTCTGTGGCAGTTGAGCCCTGCGATAGAAACGACCCTCTGGCCCGGATCCAAGTTCTCGTATCAGGTTAAGATTCCGATATGGAACGATGGTTACGGCTCAAGGGAAAGCAAGGTCCATCCCGGAATGATTACTTTGTCGCAACGGTTCAGGCTGCCTCTGGACATTACCGGCAAAGCTGCGGTCGGAGTTTTTTCCAACAACCGTTACGGAGCCGGGCTGGAAATGCAGAAACGTTTTTCGTTTGCACCTTGGCTTATGCTTGAGGGCGGATTTATGATGCTGGGCTTGTGCTACTTCGATGGGTTTGCTTTCCATATGAGTAAAGAACTGGAGCCGTTCTGGTACATAGGTGGAAATATCTACTGGCCGAAGGCAGGTACGGAGTTCAGGTTGAGGATGCAGAAATTTCTGTTGGCGGATTACGGCGTTAAAGCCGAGATGATAAGACATTTCCGTTACTGCAGCATCGGGTTTTATCTCGAGAAAGGGCTGAATACGTATGCCCATACCAACGGCGGTTTCCGTTTCCAGATAGCTCTGCCTCCCTATCGCTACAGACGTACGGGATATTGGCCGAGGGTGACTACTTCGAGTCAGATGGGAATGGTCTACAATGCCAACAACGAGCAGCGGTGGTACAAGGAGACAAGATTGGAGTCGTCGGACAACATAATGAACGGCAATGCGTTCAATCCGTATTATGTAGAGTCGGAATTGAAACGCTTGAAGGCTGCGAAGTAACGCGAAAAGAAAGATTTGTATAATTTAACATATTGTTTATAAATTATTTTATTGTTTATGAAAAAATTCATTAAGATGCTTTCGGTAATCGGCATGACGGTTATTGGGGCTATCGTGTCTTCTTGCCAGGTCGAAGAGATCAACACTACCTTCGAACCCAAAAATGCTGTAGCTGAAATTCTGGTTACGACATTTGACGTAAGTACAGGTACAGACATTACCGGTAAAACGGATTTGGTGCTTTCCGCATCCAGTACTGCAAACAATCCGATTTCTATCAGTGGCAACCTTCTTAAGATTGAAGGCGGCCCCTCTATTCAGGAGCAGACAGTTACTATTACCGCCGAATACAAGGGCCAGACTGGTTCTACTACAGTGAAGATTAACTCTCTTCGTGCAGGTGGAAATGCTTCTTATGGAGCAAATATAGAAGTAGGCAGCCTGAAACTTGATGCAGTTGCTATTGTTCAGATAAGCGTCTGGGACAACAAGAGTGAGTCGGATGTGACGGCCCGCTCTACTTTCTCTCACAATTATACCGGAGAATACGAGATTGTCGAGGGCTCTACCAAAGGTTCATATGTTATTACCGGAAAGGATGGTATCTCCGCTTTCGAGTTCGACGTTACTGCAAAGTACGGCGATGCTTCGGAGAAGGCCACAGTCAAGATCGGCAATATCGGCGCCGGTGAAGTCAGGAACTATCTTGTTCCCATCGCGGTAGGCGAAGCTGTGGAAACCAATCCTGCCATTGCCAAGATTACAGTAACCGTATTCGATAATCTTCTCGAAAAGGATGTGACTTCAGTGTCTGAGATTTCGGCAGAACTTGCACCGGCGTCTTCTGCAGGCGTTGAGGTTAATGACAATGTCGTTACCATTTCCGCAGGTAAGTCCCTCGAGATTGTTGCTCAGGACGTAACAATCAAGGTCAAATATGGTGAACTTTCAGAAACTTCCGTCGTTACTCTCGATAAAATCCCTGAGAACGTGGTTGTAGAAAAGTCAATAAACGTTGCTTTCAACAAATCGGAATATATTCGTAAGGAGGTTGAAAGCAAGTCAACCGTAGACGTAGGTACTTTCTTCTCAACTCACAATCTCCATACCTACACCCACGAGTATGGTCACGGATATGGTCACGGCCACGATTCTGGCGAATGGCTTTACAACGAGACAGAGTTCACCCTCGAAACTACAATCAATTATACGAATGCTTACGGTATTTCAGACCTTTCAATTGTTTATCTGACCGATATCGCCAATGATAAGAAGGCTGTTGATAAATATGCTGAAGGATATGCCAAGAATTACGTTGAGGAAGAGGAAGTCCTGAATATCCAGGTTTCAGCATTCGCAAGATATTCTGCATACGCAACCAGAACGACTACTGTCACAAAGTACGATGTCATTCGTCTTATGAACAAAACCGAAGAAGTCGTTGGTTCATTTACCGTTAAGAGCATCGCTACGCAGGCAGAGTACTGTGAGGCTGCAATGCCCGGTCACGAAGGACATTATGTACACGGACACGGCCACACCGATGAGCACGGCTACAGCAGCAATGCCGGTGGCGGTATCGTATGGGCAGACTAATCACTTCCTATTTGAATGACAATTAAAGAGTAATGAATATGAAACTTAGATATATTGCAATTGCTGCAGCATTTCTGGCCACAGTTCTTTCGGCCAATGCTCAGGAAAAGAAGCTTGGCAACGATGTTTGGATCGGTGTCAACGGAGGTATTATCTCCACAACTACAACCCGCCTGAATACTCCCCAGCCTTACGTTGGAATCGAAGTAGGTAAGTGGTTCACTCCCGCTTGGGGTGCAAGAATAGGTGTTGCCGGCCTTAGCCAGTGTTATGACGAGCAGCTTGGCTCATGGTTTGTTCAGGGGCAGAACCTTTGGTCAAAGAAGCAGAATTTCGGTGAACTCAACATTGACGGAATCTTTAATATCAGTCAGGCAATCAGCAAGAAAGATCTTGCTCTGGTAGATTTCTACCTCTTCCTTGGTCCGACTATGACTCTTGCTACAAGATGCTCACAGTTTACCGGAGAGGTAACCGATAACGGTACTTTTGTAGTAAAGGATGCTAATGACCTTGTTGCACGTTTCGGTGCTACAGCAGGTTTTGGACTTGGATTCAATCTCAGCAGGAGCTGTAACCTCGGCATCGAATGGCGTACTGCAGTAGCTCCTTCTGTCTTCGGTGATGCTTCTGCATATCGTAAGGCAGAGAATACAAACCGCCTTTCCCTCCGCTTTGCCTATACATTCGGCGGACGTCTCGGCAAAGAAGGATTTGCCAAGAAGTATGGACGCGTTGAACGTGTAGAAGTTGAGAAGGTTGTTGAGAAGGTTGTCGAGAAGGAAGTTGCCAAGGAGGTTATAAAGGAAGTTGTGAAGAAGATTTCCAATCCTGTTGCCAACTATGTATTCTTCAAGATTGGCAATGCAACTCTCACGAATACCGATAAGGTTCGTCTCGACGTTGTAGCAAAGGCTATTATTGCAGGTGAAAGTGATGTTGTATATACAGTTTCCGGATTCGCCGACAAGGGCACCGGTTCTGCAAAATACAACCAGACTCTGTCTGAGAAGCGTGCAAAGGCTGTTTTCGATTATCTCGTAAAGGCCGGTGTTAATGCAGATCAGCTTAAGATTGAGGCTAACGGCGGTGTAGACAATATGTTCTTCGATGACGCTAGTCTCTCACGCGTTACCATTATCGGAAGCAAGTAAACGATACTTGTGATAATCATTTTAAAGAGGTCGACTGAAAAGGTCGGCCTCTGATTTTTTATTCCGATTCGAGAATCAAGCCGTCGTAGGCGGCGTGTACGTTCGGCGGGAGCATTTCTTCAAACTCGGCGTGGCGTGGAAGCAGGTGAGATATGTGTGTAATGTATGAATGCTTTGCTCCGATCCTGCCAAAAATGTCGAGACACTCCTGCAGCGAGAAATGTGACCTGTGAGGCTGTATTTTTACGCAGTTCAGGGTCACGGCGTCCAGCCCCTGCAATTTGGTCAGTTCTTCGTCGGGGAGCAGGCACATATCGGTAAGATAGGCAATGCCCCCGAACCGGTACCCCAGTACAGAGATGCTTCTGTCCTTTATGTGCCAGCCTTGAATTGGAATTATCTGAACGCTTTTGATTTCTGCAAGGGGAGAAGCCGGTTTGTGCCTGTATCCTTCTCCGCTCTTCCACCATATCACTTCATCTCCCTCGTTTGATTTAACCTCGAAGCTCTGATTGCCGATTTCGTGTACGTTCCATTCGGGAGCCCCGGGATACCTTGGCTGTGCGAAGGCGTAGGCGTAGGTTCTCTCCAGCGAACGGCATACGTAAGGTTCGCAGTATATGTTTACGGGATGTCCTTCGCAGAGGTTGAGTGCGCGGGTGTCGTCCAGGCCTCCGGTGTGATCCATATGGTTGTGTGTGAGCAGTACGGCGTCAAGATGCCGGATTCCGGCACTGAGAGCCTGTTGTCTGAAGTCCGGCCCGCAGTCCACCAGAATGCTGAGTCCGCCGTATTCGACCAGCGCCGATGAGCGGAGCCTGCGGTCTCTGGGGTCCGGTGAGTTGCAGACGGGGCATCCGCACCCTATCATCGGCACGCCGGACGAAGTCCCGGTCCCTAAAAAAGTTAGCTTCGCCTTCATATCGTTTCCTCCACTATCCGGCCTACCTTTGCCGGGTCATAGTCTCTTGTTACCCGTATGTAATTTCCGGTGTATCCGCTCATCTTCCCGCCTTTTTCCCTGGATTCGAAGAGTACTTTGCATTTCTGTCCCCGATGTCTTCCGATGAACTCCCGGTGCAGCAGTCCGCTCAGTTGCTCTAGCTGTTCCACCCGTACGCGTTTAACGGTGTCGTCCACCTGCCCTGGGAACGATGCCGCCGCTGTGCCCGGACGACGGGAGTAGGGGAAGACGTGGATGAATGCGGGCCGGAGCGACTCTATGAAGTCATAACCCTCGCGAAACAACTCCGGCGTTTCACCCGGAAGGCCCGCCATAACGTCTATCCCGAAAAAGACTTCCGGTTTTCCCGGGCCTTCCATACGCTTTCGCACGTACTCTATCTTTTTCCGGAAAAACGCGGTGTCGTAGTGCCTGCCCATTGTTTGCAGCAGGGTATCGCTGCCGGCCTGCAGGGGGATATGGAAGTGCGGTTGGAATTTGGTACCGGAAGCTATCCAGTCTATGATTTCGTCGCTCAGCAGGTTGGGTTCTATGGATGAAATGCGGTAGCGTTCGATTCCTTCGACCCTCTCCAAGGCCTTCAGCAGATCCAGAAATGATTCGCCCGTACTCCTCCCGAAATCGCCGGTATTGACTCCGGTAAGTACGATTTCCTTTACTCCCTGCGCTGCTATTTCTCTGGCGTTTGCTACGCATACGCCGATGGGGGCGTTCCTGCTTTCGCCGCGGGCGTACGGGACAGTGCAGTATTTGCAGAAATTGTTGCATCCGTCCTGTACCTTGAGGAAGGAACGGGTGCGTTCGCCGGTGCTGTATGCGGGGAATATTCCGCTGGCCTTCACGGGGCAGCCGTCAGCGGACGGGCATACAAGGTGTTTTTCGTCGCAGCCGAACACTCTTCGTACCCCTTCGATAGCTTCAATCTCGCTTCTGCGCAGTTGGGCGCTGCATCCGGTTACCAGAATTTCGGCATCGGGGTTGACTCTGTGAACCTTGCGGATGAGGTTGCGCGATTTGGAGTCGGCGGTGGCAGTCACCGAACAGGTGTTTACCAGATACAGGTCGGCCCTGTCCTGCCAGGACACCACCTCGTAACCGGCCTTTGCGAAGGCCCGTTCGTAGGTGGATGACTCGGCATAATTGAGTTTGCATCCAAGTGTGAGGATGGCTATTTTCATCTGCCTATCGGAGCAGAGAGAGTGCTTCCTTTATGCGGCGCAGGGCTTCGGTAATGTTTTCGTCCGATGTGGCATAGGACATTCTGAAGCATTCGGGGGAGCCGAAGGCTTCGCCTCCTACAGTCGCAACGTGTCCTGTCTCGAGCAGGAACATTGCAAAGTCGGTGGAGTTGGCTATTGTACGGCCGTTGTACTGCTTTCCGAAGTATGACGAACACTTTGGGAAAAGATAGAAAGCGCCCTGGGGAACATTCACTTCCAGACCGGGGATTTCCCTCGCGAGCTTGACAATAAGGTCGCGGCGGCGCTCAAAAGCTTTACGCATTGTCTCCACACAGCTCTGGTCTCCTTCCCAGGCAGCCTGTGCGGCCATCTGGCTTATGGAACAGGGACCGCTGGTGTACTGGCCCTGGAGTTTGCTGCAACCCTTTGCAATCCATTCCGGAGCGGCAATGAAACCGATTCTCCATCCGGTCATTGCATAGGCTTTTGAAACTCCGTTCACAATGACTGTGCGTTCCTTCATACCGGGAACGGTTGCTATGGAGGCGTGCTTGCCGCTATAGTTCAGGTGTTCGTAAATCTCGTCGGAGATTATATATAGCTCTTCGTGTGCAAGGATTACCTTTGCAAGAGCCTCGAGTTCGGAGTTGCTGTATATCGAGCCTGTTGGGTTGCAGGGCGAGCACAGGATTATGAGTCTGGTCTTGGGGGTGATGGCAGCTTCCAACTGTTCGGCTGTAATTTTGAAGTCCTGCTCAATTGTGGCAGGGATGTACACTGGAGTGCCTTCAGCGAGCTTTACCATCTGTGGGTAGCTGACCCAGTACGGGGCGGGAACAATTACCTCGTCGCCCGGATTTACCAGAGCCAGAATGGTGTTTGTAATGCTCTGCTTTGCACCGTTGGACACAATAATTTGGGATGGCTTATATTCCAGTCCGTTCTCTTCCATTAGCTTGGTTGCGATAGCGTTCTTGAGGCCGCTATAGCCGGGAACGGGGGAATAGGTTGTTACGTTGTTGTCGATGGCCTTCTTTGCGGCGTCCTTAATGGCATCGGGGGTGCTGAAGTCGGGCTCTCCGACAGACATATTTATTACGTCGATTCCCTGAGCCTTGAGTTCTGAACTTTTGGCAGACATCTCCAATGTGGCTGAGGGTGAGAGTTTGAGCAAACGATTTGAAAGTGTTGTCATTTTCTTTGAAATTTTTTCACAAAGATAACGAAATAAACTTTTTTGTCCAGTATTTTTTGTAACTTTGAAGGCTTTTATTAATTAAACGGGGGGGGGGTAAAATGGATATCAACTCTACTGAGAAGAAGGGATTTTCCCGGTTTGTGAACTGGTATTTCGGCAAGCGGGCACTGCCTTACTGGATTGTGCTTGCATTTGACTGCTGCATAGTATTGGGCTCGCTTTTGTTGGCACACGTTCTTAACAACGGATTTCAGGAGACTTTCGACAATTTTGTGCCTCTGGTATTGGACTTGGTTGTCTCACTGTTGTGCTACCTTCTCTCCTTCAAGATTTTCCATACATATAACGGGATTCTGCGCTATTCCTCATTTATGGACCTTGCCCGCATAGGGTATTCCATACTGCTGGGCTCGTCAATAACTTTTCTGGCGCATATTGTCATAAGGGGCAACTCGGGCTATATCGGTGTTCTGGCTATGGACCTTCTCGTCGGTTCTGTAATCTCAATCCTTCTTATGTGGCTGACCCGCGTGGTAGTGAAGATTGCCTTCGATACCAACTATGCCGGGGACGGTGTCGCAAATGTTCTGATTTTCGGAACCAGGGAAGGAGGTGTCGGCATAGCCAAGAGTATGCGCAACCAGCATCCCACCAAACTCAACGTTTGCGGATTCATTACCAATCTGCCCGATATGATAGGACACACTCTGCTGGACAGGCCTATTTTCGGGACCGAAGACCCAAAGTTGTGGAAATTCATTGAGAAGGAACATATCAAGTACCTTTACGTGAGTCCTCTTGCACAGGAGCATTTCGTGAACAACTGTCAGGATATGATTTCACGCTTCCTGTCGATTGGAGTGAAACTCTGGTTCCTTCCCGTAGAACAGGAATGGGACGGAAAGTCGCAGATCAACCACTGGAACTTGCGGGAGGTTAAGGTAGAGGATCTTCTTCCAAGAAAAAAAATCGAAATCGACCTTAATGCAATTGCCGGGATGCTGTCAGGCAAGCGGGTAATGATTACCGGTGCCGCAGGGTCGATCGGCTCTGAGATTGTGCGTCAGCTGGCCACATTCTTGCCCGCTGAACTTCTGCTCATAGACCAGGCCGAAACCCCTATGCACGATATGCGTCTGGAAATGGCCCGCAAATTTCCCGGGCTCAAGGTCTATACCATAGTTGCTTCCATTACCAACGAAGAATATATGAAAGAGCTCTTCGAAGCGCACAAGCCTCAGTACGTATTCCACGCTGCGGCATACAAGCACGTGCCAATGATGGAAGACAATCCCGCGGTTGCCGTGCAGAACAATGTCCGGGGAACCAAAATCATTGCCGACCTCTCTGTGGCCTGCGGTGTGCAGAAGTTCGTTATGGTATCCACCGATAAGGCCGTGAATCCGGCCAACGTGATGGGCTGCTCGAAACGTATCTGTGAAATCTACTGTCAGTCCCTTAACGCGAAGGTTGCCGCCGAGGGCGGTGTAACCCAATTTGTCACTACAAGGTTCGGAAATGTGCTGGGCTCCAACGGTTCGGTTATTCCCATTTTCGAGGAACAGATCAGGCGCGGCGGTCCGGTTACGGTTACCGACCCGAATATTGTCCGTTACTTTATGCTTATCCCCGAGGCCTGCCGGCTTGTACTGGAAGCAGGTACTATGGGTAAAGGCGGAGAAATCTTTGTGTTCGATATGGGCTCTCCCGTGAAGATTGCTGACCTGGCCCGGCGTATGATAAACCTTATGGGAGCCAACGGAGTGGAAATCAAGTACACCGGTCTGCGCGAAGGGGAGAAACTATACGAAGAAGTCCTCAGCCTCGAGGAAAATACCAAGCCCACCGTTCACCCCAAAATCAAGGTGGCAGCCGTAAGGGAATATCCTTATGAGGAGGCCTTAAGAAATGAAGACGAACTTTTTGAACTGAGCCGTAAGGGCGACTGTATGGCTATAGTCGCAAAAATGAAGGAGATAGTACCCGAATTCAGAAGCTGCAATTCGACATATGATAAACTTGACAAATAGTGATGTATATGAAATACGAAGTCATTTGTAGATTTGTTTCAACTGTTTTGCTTGCCGCAGGACTTTCGCTTTGCGCTATGGCGCAGAGTGCATCGGAAATAGCGGCGGCCAAATCCATGGCACACGCCTACGGATATTCCGACAGCGAAATCAACGCTGTTCTTGACCATAACATTCAAAGCGGTGGGACTTCTGCTGCTCCCGCACCTGCAGCGGCTGCTGTTACGGCGCCGGTTACAGAAGTGACGGTAATCGAAGCCGCCGAAGAACCCGTAACGGTGAATCAGGGCGACATTTACGGTCACTCCTATCTTACTTCGTCGGGACTGAGTATAATCCCGAGCTACAATGCACCGGCTCCTGCCTCTTATGTGCTGGGGCCAGGGGATGAGTTAATAATCGATGTGTGGGGAGCAACCGTTTCCCACGTTGCCGCTACCATAGGAAACGACGGAGGCATTTCTGTAGCTGATCTGGGCCCGGTTTATCTGTCCGGGATGACGGTAAACAAGGCTGAAATGTTCCTCAAAGGACAGTTGGCCCGTATCTATTCCGGGCTTGTGGATGAAAATCCCGATACGTTTATGCGTTTGTCCATTGGCAAAATCAAGGGAGTTTCCGTCAATGTGTCCGGTGAAGTGGCAACTCCGGGACTTTACTCTATACCGTCTCTTGTTACAATACCGTCGGTGATTTATATGGCGGGCGGTGTCAGGGACAGGGGTTCCGTGCGTAATATGACCCTTTACCGTCACGGACGCAAGGTCGCTTCCTTTGACTTGTACGATTTCCTGTTCAAGGGCAGGTTCAATGAGAACCTCCGCATTCAGGACGGTGATGTGGTTAACGTGGCGGCCTACAGTAGCGTGGTATCGATTACCGGAGCTGTTGCACGCCCTATGCGTTACGAGATTGTGGAAGGGGAGACCGTTGCCGACCTCATCGCTTTTGCCGACGGTTTTACCACCGATGCCCAGAGGACGTCCGTGAACGTTTACAGACGCGAGGTCAGTGGCAATACCAGCATCGATGTGCCGGAGAGTGGATTCAAAACGTTCAGGCTTCAGGACGGAGACCGCGTGAGCGTTCGCAGCTACATTGCTTTGGACCGGAATACGATATCCATATCAGGTCCCGTGAAATATCCCGGCGCCTATGCTTTGGGAGAAGGGGTGGATGACCTAGCCTCATTGATTCGGGTCGCAGGCGGCCTTGTGGAAGGCGCATACACAGGGAAAGGACAGATAAGCCGCAAGGACGTCAACCGGCAGCCGGAATTTTTTACCTTCGACCTTGCCAAGGTTCTCGACGGAAGCAAAAAGATTCCTCTCCAGAGGGAAGATGTCGTTACTCTTTTCAGCCACGACGACATAAGTGACAAACGCTTTGTGTCAGTCGATGGCGCAGTTGCCGCTCCCGGCGTGTATTCTTTTACCGACAGTCTTACTCTGCAGAGGCTCATAAACAATGCCGGCGGGCTTGCTCCGGATGCTTATCTTGCCACCGGGCAGATTATCCGCGAGGGGAATGACTCACATCCCGTGATTGTACCCTTCGACGTTGAGAAGGTTATGAACGGTACACTCTCGTTAAACGTCCTTGCCGGGGATGCGGTTCGTGTTTACAGCATTCGTGAACTTAGGAAGAACACTTCGGTTACTGTCAAGGGAGAGGTGAATGCCCCCGGCGAGTTTACATATCGCGATGGGATGACACTGGAAGAACTTGTTGCTCTGGCACAGGGGAATACGCACGGCGTTGACCTTTCCAACGTGGAAATCTCCCGACGCGGAGGCCGTGAAAGAGGTTTTGAGAGTACGTTGAATATCGAGAATGATGCCGATTTATGGAAAACTGAGCTTAAGGCTTTCGATGTGGTTACATTCAGGCGCCTCACTTATTTCCGTAACCAAATTACAATTACCGTAAACGGAGAGGCCAACTCTCCCGGCCCTTATGCCTTCAATAAGTCGGAGGTGCGGCTCTCTGACGTTGTGGACAGGATAGGCGGCTTCACCGATGTTGCATATCTTCACGGCGCAAGCCTTACAAGGGTACTTACGCAGGAAGAGGTGGAGCGTCAGCGGCTTGCTGTAATGATTGCCAATCAGAATCTCGGCTCTAAGGATACAATAGGCACTGAGCAATTGGCTGAAAGTTACCGCATTGGAATAGACCTTGAAAAAGCCATTGCCAATCGCGGTTCGGTTGCCGACGTTATCCTCCGCGACGGTGATATCGTGGACATTCCTATTATGAACAATACGGTGAAAATCAGCGGCGGAGTGTTCTATCCCAATACTTTGGCCTTCGACGAAAGCCTTGGATGGAGAGATTATGTCCGCCAGGCCGGTGGCTTTACAAAGCTGGCCCGCAGAAGCAAGACCTATGCCGTGTATATGAACGGAAATGTGTCGGTGGGAAACAATATCAAGGTTGAGCCGGGTATGGAACTGATTGTTCCCGAGCGCAAGGAATCCGAAATGCGCGGAATGTCTCCGGTTGAGATAGCTTCTATCGCAACTTCCACGACTTCTCTCGCTTCTATGGTTCTGTCTCTAATCAAACTCTTTATGTAGTATGGAAAATTCCGTAAATCCTTCCTCTGCAAATATTGAAAATCAGGAAACCGAGATCGATTACAAAGCTCTTGTCCTGAGGCTTTGGGCCAAGCGGAAATTCATATTGTATGTCTTTGCTGCCTTTTGTGTGCTGGGACTTATGGCGGCCCTATTCCAGAAACCGGTCTATACCTCTACCTGTACTTTTGTTCCGCTGAGTTCTTCAAAGTCTTCCGGGAGCTCGCTTTCTTCTTTGGCTGCAATTGCCGGAATCAGCCTTGGGGATATGAGTTCGGGAGAGTCACTCTCTCCACTCATTTATCCGCAGTTGCTCTCCAGCGTCGATTTCAACAAGGAACTTATGCGGGTTCCTCTACATTTCGCAAAATACGAAGAAGCGGTTTCTCTTTACGATCTGGCTACAGACCCTGCATACCGCAGGATAACGATAGGCTCCATTGCGGCTGCCGTCAAGAAATACACAATCGGCCTGCCGGGAGTTATTATCGGGGCCATACGGGGGGAGCAGCCCGACGTGGTAGTGCCCGGTGAGGAAGGGAAGAAAAAGATCAGCGCTTATACCAACGATGAATACAAAGTGTATAAGGGTATTTCAAAGATGATTTCTCTGAACGTGGAGAAAAAGGACGGGTATCTTACGTTGAGCGCTAAATCGAACGAAGCTGTCGTAGCCGCGGAGCTCTGTCAGGCGGCTCTCGACCTGATGCAGAAGTATGTGGCTGATTTCAAACTCAAGCAGGCTCAGAACAATATGGCATATCTTCAGGCAAGGTGTGAAGAGACCCGTACCGAGTATCTTGCCAAGCAGATGGAACTTGCGCAGTATACAGACTCTAACCGTGGAGCACCTACGGCTACTTCCCTGACTCGAAGACAACAGCTCAGCTCTGAGTATGACCTGGCATTTGCCCTTTATACCGAGGTGTCCAAACAACTGCTTCAGGCAGAGCTCAAAATTAAGAACGATACTCCGGTGCTCTCGGCTGTAAAGCCCGTAGATGTGCCTATGCAGAAGAGCAACAGCCGCGCCAAGACTCTTATGGTTTGGGCCTTCCTGGGCTTCATCCTTGGCTGCGGTTCGGTATTCGGCTTCGACTGGCTCCGCAAACAGGGTCTCGACTGGCCGAAAAACTGGAACTAGACTGCAGGTCCGCCTACAGGAATATGACCTGTACCAGTATGAAGACCGGCAGCAGTACTGTCAGCGAGAACTTTCCCATATAGCCGAAGAAGCTCGGCATCTTTATATTATGCTGTTCGGCAATGGCCTTGACCATAAAGTTGGGGCCATTTCCTATATATGTCATTGAGCCGAAGAATACAGCTCCAAGAGATATGGCCTTGAGCAGAGCTGGCGGAATGCCGGCAATGAATCCCGGCAGTGCAACCGGGTGCAGGCCGGTGGCCACTGAGTGGAATGCTACAGCGGTAGGAGAGTTGTCGAGAAACGACGACAGGGCTCCTGTGCAGTAATAGAACTGCCAGGGTTTTGTCAATCCCATTTCCCCGGCGTGCTCGCGCAGGAACATAAGCGCAGGGGTCATAGTCACGAATATTCCGATGAACAGAACCCCCACTTCTATGATTGGGTCGAAGTTGAAATTGTTGGATTTCCTGAGCTGCTTTGAAGTAAAGCGCAGCGACAGGACCGTGATTCCCAGAAGCACGATTTCCCGCAGGTACTTTACAAGTATAAAACAGTTTTCCTTGCCCATTGCGGGAATGAACTGAGCATTGAGGAAGATTACGGCGAGCAGGATTAGCGCGATGAACGCAAAATTGATGCGTCCCTTGACGCGTATGGGGGAGTGCTCTGTAAGGTCGGCCTTGCGGGCTTCAAGCGGCTCTTTCTTAACCATAATGCTGTCCCATACGGCATATATGATAAGGAGAATGACACCTACGAAGAGCCACTGTGGAAACAGGCTCGAGAACCATATGAAAGGAGCTCCGCGCAGGTACAGGAGGAAGAGCGGGGGATCGCCGAGGGGAGTGAGCATTCCGCCGGCATTAGCTACCATTGCTATGAAGAACAGGACAGTGTGAGTTTTGAAGGTGCGCTGTTTGTTGATTTCCAGCAGAGGCCGGATAAGCAGCATTGCGGCGCCTGTGGTTCCCATAAAGGAAGCCAGAATATAGCCTATGGAAAGCAATATGGAGTTGGTAAGGGGCGATGCCTCGATGTCGCCCTTGATTTGGATACCTCCGGTTACTACGAACAGCGACAGCAGCAGTATTATGAACGGGATGTAGTCTCCGAACACCTGATGCGAGAGCTCGTGTCCGAAACCTGCGCAAATCAGGTATATTGCGGTGGGAACCGCCAGAATAAGTGTGCAGATTAGTTTGTTGCGGTTACTTTCCCAGAATTTTGGGAAGGCCAGGGGCAATACTGCAATCAGCAGCAGCATCAGGCCGAAGGGAATCATTGTCCAGGCTTGAATTGTTTGCATCAGGTTCTTTTTTGGCTATTTGTCGGTAATGAGTTTTTTCCACCATCCCTTTTTGGACATCATAGGTTCATAGACCTCGTCGGGATAGTTGCTTGTGCCTCCGTAAAGGTCGAAGATTGCGCCTGCGTGACCGATAATTGAGCGGCGCAGAGCGGCAGGCTCGAAGATTTCGACAGAGTCGTTGAGCGACAATAACTTTCTTTCGAGTTCAGGTCCGCATTCCATCCGGTACGAGAAGATTGTCCATTTCTCGTTTTCCTCTTTGGATGAGCTGTCTTCCATTATGGTGAGCTGGGATTTGTGCAGCGGGCTTAGCTTGAAATTCTCGCGCTGCCTGCCCCATACGCGCAGCACTACGTCTTCGACTGTGCGGTTGCCGGTTTCGGAGCTGACGCCGTAGCGGTTGCCGAAATATATGCTTGCGTCGAAGTCCTTGGGCAGTTTGTAATTCCGGCGCAGCTGCCTTACCGACAGAATGCGGTCGAGAGCGAAAACCTCGGGCTTGCCAGCCCCGCGAACGAGAGCCAGCAGATACCAGTGCTGCCCCTCGACCTTCAGGCAATAGGGACTTGCCTCCAGAATTTCGGGAGCTTCTTCAATCTGCTTCCGGTATGTGATTTCTATGGTTTTGCCGTCGCGCATAGCCTCTATTATAGGGTTCAGGTACATCTGCCCGTCGGGAATCTTTTCGAACAGGATTCTTTCGCGCAGGTCGTCGGCCTCCCGGATGATGTTGTTTACCGACAGGGCCGCCAGCAGCCATTGGTAAACGCTCTCGTTGTTCTGCTTGTCGGAGAAGGTGCTGTCGCTGAGGAAATAGCCGCGGGATTTGTCGTATTTGATGTCGATTCCGAAGGTTTCCTTGATTGCCTCCTTGTGGTTGTGGAAGGTCCTCTCGGCAAGGGGAGATCCGTCTTCGTTGAGCGGGCTTTCCTGCCACAGTTCGTTGATCTTCTCAAGTGTGACGTATCCGTTGGACTGGATGGTATTGAGCAGCCATACGTACCTGTTGAAATAGTTTTTGGCCATAGGGTCTATGTGTTGGTTATCCCTGCAAAGTTAATGTATTTTTTTGTGACTGCCTAATTCGGGCAGAGTTGAAACGGCCGTTGACAATTAATTGTTAAAATGTTATATTTGTAGAATTGTATTTGCGGCTCTGAGCCTCAATGAAAAATGAATGTTATGAGAGATTTCAAAGATTTGAAGATAGCAGTCGCCGGAACCGGCTATGTGGGAATGAGTATGGCTGTGCTCCTGGCGCAGCACCACGATGTTACTGCGGTTGACGTGGTTCCCGAAAAGGTGGAAAAAATCAACAGGGGGATATCGCCCATACAGGACGAGTACATAGAGAATTTCCTGTCCGGCAGGGAGGGTGTGGAACTTAGCTTGAAGGCTACTCTGGACGGGGAGTCCGCTTACCGTGACGCTGATTTTGTCATTATCGCCGCTCCTACCAACTATGACCCGGCCAGGAACTTTTTCGACACCTCCCACGTGGAGGAAGTGATCGACCTTGTGCTTTATTCGAATCCCGATGCCGTTATGGTGATTAAGTCCACTGTACCGGTAGGGTATTGCCGAAGTCTGTTTATGCGATATTCGCGCAGGTTCGCAAGCGATCCCGACCTTCGGGGGAAACGCTTCAATCTGCTTTTTTCTCCCGAGTTCCTGCGCGAAAGCAAGGCTCTGTACGATAACCTGTACCCCAGCCGTATCATTGTGGGTTACCCCAAGCTCATCAAGGGAGATACCGGTTTTTCAGAGGAAAATGCGGCCATCGACGGAATAGGAAACCCTCTGCTGGAGCAGTACGCTCACACTTTTGCCGCCCTTTTGCAGGAGGGCGCCCGCAAGGAAGATATACCTACCCTGTTTATGGGCACCAAGGAGGCTGAGGCTGTCAAGCTTTTCGCCAATACCTATCTGGCCTTGAGGGTCAGCTATTTCAATGAGCTGGACACTTATGCCGAACTTAAGGGTCTGGATACCCGTGCTCTCATAGAGGGAATCGGCCTGGACCCCAGAATCGGGCAGCATTACAATAACCCCAGCTTCGGTTACGGCGGCTACTGTCTGCCCAAGGATACGAAGCAGCTTCTGGCCAATTTCACCGACGTTCCCGAGAATATGATAACCGCGATTGTGGACAGTAACCGCACCCGAAAGGATTTTATTGCCGAGCAGGTGCTTCGCAAGACAGGATTCTGCGATAAAAACGGACATTGGAACTCTGCGCTGGAAAGGGAGATGACCGTTGGGGTGTTCAGGCTTACGATGAAGTCCAATTCCGACAATTTCCGCCAGTCTTCGATTCAGGGCGTTATGAAGCGGATAAAGGCCAAGGGTGCAAATATGATAATTTATGAGCCTACCCTCGAGGACGGGACGCTGTTTTTCGGCAGCAGGGTCGTAAATGACCTGGAAACGTTCAAACGTCAAAGCGATGCCATAATTGCAAACCGCTACGATTCCTGTCTCGACGACGTTGTGTCCAAGGTTTACACCCGTGATATTTTCAAACGTGATTAATTTTCCGGAATATGAAAAAGATAATTTATTCTGCTATGATTGTTGCAATGAGCCTTGCTCTGACTGCCTGCGGGAATGAAAAGGATGCCGCAACCGACGGTTTCAGGTATTCGATCGATGAGTTCGCCGATATCGAGGTGCTGCGTTATCAGGTCCCTGACTGGGACAAGCTGGATTTCAACCGAAAGGCGTATATTTATCATCTGAGCGAAGCGGCCAAGGCCGGCCGGGACATAACCTGGGATCAGTATTGCAAGTACAACCTGCCTGTCCGCCATACTTTGGAGGCGATTCTCGAGAACTACCGGGGCGAGCGCAGCGGCGTACAGTGGGATGCCTTTATGGTATATGCCAAGCGCATTTTCTTTGCAAACGGCTTACATCACCACTACAGTGACGATAAGATTCTCCCCACCTGCGAACGGGAGTATTTCGCTTCGCTGATGGAGGCGGTATCCTGCGCCGACGAGCAGCTTCTGGAAATTATCTACAACCCTCAAATCGCCCCTACCAAACGGTATCAGGGTTCTGAAAAGGATATCGTGAAGGCATCGGCCGTGAACTTCTATGAAGGAGTGAGCGCCGCCGAAGTGAATGCTTTCTACGATGCGATGGCCGATGAGTCCGACCCCCGTCCCATATCCTACGGCCTTAACAGCAGGGTGGTAAAATCCGACGGAAAAATAACCGAGCAGGTTTACCGCGAGGGAGGGCTCTACGGACCGGCCATCAGCCACATAATCTCCGAGCTTGAGGCAGCATCGGCTTTTGCCGAGAACGATGCTCAGCAGAAGTATATCGCCGAACTTATAGAATATTACCGTACCGGTGACCTCCGTGTCTGGGACAAGTTCAATGTAAGCTGGGTGCAGGAGAACGAGGGAGACGTGGATTTTGTGAACGGCTTCATTGAGGATTACGACGACCCTCTCGGCCGCAAGGCTACCTGGGAAGGAATCGTGAATTACAGGGATAATGTGGCATCGGAAAGAACAATCGCCATAAGCGACAATGCCCAATGGTTCGAGGATCATTCTCCCGTCGATCCACGCTTCCGCAAACCCGAGGTCAAGGGCGTTACTGCCAAGGTTATTAACGTTGCCGTTATTATGGGCGGCAATTATCCCGCTACGGCAATCGGAATCAATCTGCCCAATGCCGACTGGATCCGCAAGGAGTACGGCTCCAAATCGGTTACTATTGCCAATATCGTGAATGCTTACAATGTATCGGCCGCACAGAGTCCCCGCAGCATTCTTTCCGAATTTGCCTGGGATGAGAAAGAGATTGAAACGTGCCGTAAGTTCGGCCCTCTTACCGACGACCTTCATACCGATCTTCACGAATGTCTGGGTCACGGCAGCGGTCAGCTTCTTGAAGGTACGCCTTCGAACGCTCTCAAGGAATACACTTCCTGTCTGGAGGAGGCCCGTGCCGACTTGTTCGCCCTTTATTATCTGGCCGACCCTAAGCTCGTGGAACTTGGGCTCCTGCCCGATTCCAACGCATACAAGGCTGAATATATGAGTTATATCCGCAACGGGCTGTTCACTCAGTTCTGCCGTATCGAATTGGGCAAGCTCAATACCGAGGCTCATATGCAGGACCGTCAGCTTATTGCCCAATGGTGCTATGAGCACGGCCTGCAGGCTAAGGTTATCGAGAAGAAGGAACGCGACGGCAAGACTTATTTCGTCATCAACGATTTCGAGGCTTTGCGCGGACTTTTCGGCTCATTGCTTGCCGAGATTCAGCGTATCAAGAGCGAGGGCGACTACCAGGCCGGCAAGGCGCTTGTCGAGGATTATGCTATCCGTATCGATTACGACCTCCACAAAGAGGTGCTCGAGCGTTACGCGGGACTCGACCTCATGCCTTACAAGGGATTCGTGAATCCCGATATCGTTCCTGTAGAGAAAGACGGAAAGGTTGTGGACTATGAAATCCGCTATTGCGACGACTTTATTCAGCAGCAGCTCTCATACGGGCGCGACTACAGGTATTTGTAATACTTTTTGATAAGTTTCGTGGGCGAGATAGGCATAAATTGCAAAATTTTGCCTATCTTTGCCGTCTCTAATCATCAGAAAGTGAAAGTTCTTTTTATATGCAATAATGACCCTTATGCGAAGGGAAACGGCTTGTGTACAGCCGTTAAGTTAACTATCAAGCATTTGCGTGAACGAGGGGTCGAAACCAGGCTGGTAAGTACGGTCAGCCCCAGTCACGACGGCCCTCAACCCGAATATCCTCTTCCGAGATTTATTTTCCCGGTTTTCCAGCCTTTGGTCGAAGCCAATTGCTTCTGCTTTGCCAGGCTGGACAAGAATCTTGTAAGTGAAGCGGTGGCCTGGGCCGACGTGGTTCATATCGAGGAACCTTTTCCCATTCAGATTTTTGCCATAGGCGAAGCTGAAAGAATGGGGAAAGCCATTGTCGCATCCTTCCATCTGTTTACCGACAACATTTTCTATAACGTTCGGATGGGCTGGTGCGGCATTGGAAACAGGGCTCTGATGAACTTCTGGAAGAAGCACGTTTACGACCGCTGCTCCCATATCCATTGCCCTTCAAAGACCGTGGAAAATCTTCTGTGCTCATATGGTTTCAAGGCCGAACTGCGTACTTTTACCAATGGTGTGATTGTGAGGCCGGACCGGCTCGAGAACACGTCCCGCCCGCAGGCTCCGTACCGGATTCTGTCGATAGGCCGTTTCTCTCCCGAGAAAAATCAGATTCTCCTCTTGAAGGCTATGAGGTTCAGCCGTCATTCAAAGGAAATACAATTGAGTTTTGCCGGATTCGGCAATCTTCTCAGCAGGCTCGAGAAGGAAGGGAAGAGACTCCTTGACGAGGGCGTCCTGAAGTACAGACCGCACTTCGGTTTCTATAAGTTCGAACACCTGAGCAAGATAATCAGCGAGAGTTATCTGTATTATCACGGTGCGGTAGTGGAGGTGGAAGGCCTTTCCTGCCTTGAAGCTCTGCGCGGAGGGGCTGTTCCTGTAATAGCCGATGCTCCTCTTGCGGCTACCAAAGATTTTGCGCTCTCTTCCGAAAGCCTGTTCAAGAGTGGGGATCTGCAGGATCTTGCCCGAAAGATTGACTGGTGGATAGAGCATCCCGACGAACACGCCGTATATTCCGGCCGCTATGCCGCTCTTGTGTCGGATTACAACATCGTCTCTTCGATTGACTCTATGATTGAGATGTACTCCGATGCCATCCGCTCGGCACGGCGGTAGGTAGTTTCGGGTTATTCGGCAATAGCTGCTATCAGCGAACGTTGTGAGTTTACAAGGGTGGCGAAGATATGAATGTCTCCGCCGCTTTTGGTTTTCATTCTCGAGCGCAGTTCGTCGCTCGAAATCGGAAGATTGCGGGCTGAGACTTCACACTGCGGATAACGGGCGGAGAAATCTTTGAGAGCCTCTTTGCTGAATTGTGCGCTTTCAATGATTTTGAACCATTTGCCGGCGCCGGCCAGGGCGGGGGTCGGTTCATCGCTGCAATACAGTTGGGTCGAAACGTCCAGTTTCCGGAGAGCGAAGCGCTGGCTCAGAAGTCGGAAAGCGCCTGCCTTGGCGAGGGCTTTGCCGGGTTCGAAAAGGAGTTTTCCTGTAATGTCCTGTGATTTACAGTATGTTGGTTCAGAAGATTTTTCCTCTTCTTTTGTAAAGCATAGCTTAAAGTCCTTGTCGCATACCTGAATCAAGGGCTCGCCCCGATATTCCCTGTCCAGGATAAAGAGAAGTTCCTTGCACTCCTTCCCGCTTCCCACGCACACAACCTTGCGGCACGCCCCTTTCGTGTCTTCCCCGGCTATACCGGTCTTTTTCAGGCAATCGTCCAGTGTGCACAGGCAGAGGTCGATGTCGGCCATAGGGGAGAGCTTGACCATTACGAAACGGGCGTGAGCGAACAGCACGCTCAGCAGTTCCAGTATGTTGGGGGTGCAGTCCTGAATCCTGAACACTTTCGAGCCGGTGGCTGAGCGTCTGGCCGGATCCAGGTAGCAGATTCGTGCCGATGGGTCGGGCGTGGTAAAAAAGTCCGAAAGCAGGGACTCCGCCGTTTCGGGCGTGAGATCGACGGTTGTGAATTCGATACCGGAAAGTCCGAGTAGGGAGAAGTTGTGCCTGGCGGCCGCGCTCAGGCTGCCGTCGCGTTCGTTGTGAAGTACCCGCGCGCCCGCCGTGCAGAACGCCCACGAATCAACGCCTATTCCGGCAGTGAGGTCGGCTACCTCAAACCCGGAGTGCGGGCATAGGGCTGCCGCCTCACCGGCCTTAAGCAGCGCGGCAGCGCTGCCCGAGCACTGCTCGGTGCATAGCAGGGTAGGGTAGAGCATACCCTCGACTTCTGCCCATTGCGGAACCTTTGCTCTCATCCTTCGGCAGGGCTCATCGGCAGTTTTCTGCAATATGTCGGCAAAGGTGGTTCTCATCTCTGGTAAAAGCCTAATTCATTCTGAGCGCCGCCATCTGCGCGGAACCGCGCCTGGACTGGTTCAGCTTGCCGAAATTGTACTTTAGGGATATGAGGAAGAATCGCCCGAATGAGGTTTGGTAGCTGTACTGGATGTAGTTTTCGGTTACGGTATGAACAAAGTTGTTCTGATTCAGTATGTTGTCTACCTTGAGCCCTATGTTGAAGGCCTTGATGTCCTGGCTTATGCTGGCACTCCAGTTCGTGAACGGCCTTCTTGCCCCGTCGCTGTATCCGAAATAGAATGTGGAAGTGCAACTTGTGCTTATGTTCAAGCCTTTATCACTTCTGTATTGAAGGTCTACAAAAGGTCCTGTAGTCCAGATGTTTTGGTTGGCCGAGGGGTCGAGGCTGTACTTCGACACCCTATTGGTCCCGGAAAGTAAGGCGTAAACCCCGAAATGTTCCCCGTTATAGGAGAGACCCAGATTCAGAGAGGTGGTGAAATTGTTGGTGAGACTTTCCCTGAATCCGCTTTTCCCGGAATAGAAGAGTTCTCCTGATGAGTCGGAGCCCCAGAAGGATTCCATAAACGCATAATAGTCGAAGGAATCGGTGTCCAACGCCGCGAGTCTGCCGGGACTCTGGTAACTTACGGCTCTTCTGTAATTGAAGTTCGGACCAATATTTAAACTCAATGTCTTGGAATCATTCAGCGGCATTCCCCATTGCAAGAATGCCGATGCGTTCAGGGAAGGCTTGCGGGTGTTGACTGGAATCCTGTACGATACACCCTTTGAATCGAACCAGCTGGCGCTCACGATACCTCTGTCTTCAGTCCCGAGTCTCAGATCTGCATAGAAATGAGAAAAGGTTTTCTTGTTTGAGATATTGAATGAAGCCCTGGCGTTGTTGTTGAACGACGGGAGCAGATAGACGTTTCCCATACTGAGGCTCGTCGGAACCGCAATGTCGAGTATCGGCATCATCTGGGAAGGGGACTGCTGGGTGGAACTTCCGGAATAGATGAGCGTCAGAGACTTCTGGTCTTTCCTGTAGCGGAACTCAATGAACGGGGCCCAGTCCAGGAGCCATTTCCTGTCGCCGGTAGTCTGTTCTACGCCAAGGGACTTGGAATAGGTCCTGTTATAGGTTTCCTGCAGGATCGCGCCGAACTGAAGTGTCAATGCCCCTTTGTTGTACTGACCTTCCAGCCTTTCCTTGATGTACAGGTAGTCGTTGTCCATCAGAGAGGAGTAATAGTCGTTCGCTCTTGTAAAACACCGCGCGTCGTCTATGGTTGGAGTGAATACAGCCTCTCCGCCGGTGCGGTCGAAGGCGTTCTTATATGTATCCTTGAAAGTGGCGAAACTGTAAACCGATGCGGCCAGCGACCAGGCCTCGGAGAGCGGCTCTATGTAGGAGAAATTCAGCTTGTACCCCAGTTCCCGGTGGTTGCCCTTGTAATACAGGTCCTTGAGTTGCGGCGAACCCCCTGTCCCGAACCAGGTCTTTGAAAACTCCTTGCTGCCGGATGCCTTGTTGTTGAAGAAGAACGCCCCATCCAGGGTTATGGCCCTGCGGTCTTTGCCCAACTTCTTCCATCCCAACGAGAAATCTGTACGGCTGAGCCAGAAATTCGATTTCAGATAGCTGTTCGACACCGAAGAATTCAGGCTTCCGCTTTTGTCGGAATTGAAACTTTCGTTCCCCATAGTGCGGTCCACTGCATTGAAGGTGACCTGCTCCTTGAGGAAAAACAGGAATTTGTCCCGCGTCTTGTTCTTGAGTTCCAGTATTACTTCTCCCGTGTGCTCTCCGAAAATGTCGTAACTGGATTTGTCGTTTTTCTGCTCGTCGCCTCCTGTGAGGAAAGAGGTGCGTTGGCTGGATGACTGTCTGTCGGATACAGCGTGTTTGTAATTGGCCATAGAGTTGAACTCCAGGTTCTTGGCCTTCACCGTATTGTAGTTGGCGCCCAGCTGGGTGTACAGTGGAAGACCTCCCCGCGGATGCTCTTCTCCGTCATTGTTGATGGTGTACAGCATATAATCTGTGCTGGAGGTAACGTTATAGGCGTTTCCTACAAGGGTGAGCTGGTCGGTGTCGTTGAAATATGAGGCCATTGCGTTGCCCTGGTACAGGAAATCCCTCTTTGCAATGAGCCGGTCATCGGTTTTGTCTTCGGCGGCAAGCGACGTTCCTCCGGCTCCCGAAACGTTGCCGAACCAGCCCTTGCTGAATTCCTTCTTCACTTCCACGTCCAGGACTTTCTCCCTTTCCTGAACTATACCGGTGAATTCGGCGGTTTCGTTCTTCTTGTCAATCACTTTGATCTTGTCCACAATTTTTGCGGGAAGGTTCTTCAGGGCCATCGCCTTGTCGTCGAAGAAGAAGGTGCGTCCTCCTACCGTGATGCGGCTGACAGCTTCGCCGTTTACGGTTACGCTGCCGTCCTTGACTTCTATTCCCGGCATCTTCTTCAGAAGATCCTCCAGCATTGCGTTGCTCCCTACCTTATAGGAGGATGCGTTGTAGATTATGGTGTCCTGACGTATCTCTATAGGATTGCCTACGGCCGAAATGGAGGCGGCGTCGATATAATTGAGGCTTTCTTTAAGCAGGATTGAAGCCAGATGGTCGTCGTCTTTCGATATGTAAACTTCCTTTTCGAAGGTGTCGTAGCCCAGCATCTCGGCAACCAGAATATACGAACCCCGGTTCACCTCAGGGAGTTTGGCCTTGCCGATGGAGTCGGAAAGCGCGAAATTCGTAATGAGCGTGTCGCCCTTGGCGCGCAGATATACCGATACAAAACTCATAGGTTCGTTGGTTGCGGAATCAGTAACCGTAACTGCAATATCGTATTGTGCGCGGCTGAAAGTGTCGGAATTTATCAGAATCTGAGCGTTTGCCAGGGTCGGCAGAATTGCGAGTATGGATAATGACGAAATTATTTTTTTCATAGCACACCTGCTGTTTGTTCAAGGTAAAAATAACGAAAAATTTTTTATATTTGTGAGAATGTATAAGAAGCTGTTTAAATTTTATTGAAAAATAATGTTATATAGCCGCGTAAATATTTGAAAATCAGTAGGTTAATTGAAATATTTTTCGTAACTTTATGAGTACCAATCAATTAAAGTTATGAGTCAATATTCAACCAACCT
>JAZRVN010000023.1:0-13775 GCA_045599225.1 Candidatus Cryptobacteroides sp. | reverse complement strand
CAACAACCCCTCCGGGAACATCAGTCTCGCCAGGGACTGATAAATAGACAATGTATCGGACATATGTATATACCTTTAAAACTCTCCTCAAAGGTACATACTTTTTCATCTACTCAAACACAGGGTTTTGCACGTGAGCCCAGAAAGGGAGGCAGAATTGAGGTCTTGAAAAAGAGAAAGCCCCACAGGCATTAGTCTATGGGGCTTGATTGAGTGCCCGGGGCCGGGCTCGAACCGGCACGTCGTTTAACGGACAATGGATTTTGAGTCCATCGCGTCTACCAATTCCGCCACTCGGGCAAGTAGTCGAAAAGACGCTTTGCAGTGGCAAAGGTATCCAAAAAAACGGGATTTATCAAATTTTTGACTTATCTTCGTTAGCTATGCAAAAGATTAAGATTAGCGGGAGCCTTACAACCCTGAAGTTCCTTTTGTTCAAATATAACAGGGTGCTTGTGGTTTATGACCGCAAGCTGGAGCAATTCGTATCCCAGATAGCAAAAGAGAGTCAGTGCCTGCCCATAATTGCGGACGAACAGCACAAGACAATGGATACTGTTGTAGCAGTGTGCCGATGGCTGCTCTCCCGGAAGGCCGACAAGGAAACCCTGTTGCTTGCAGTGGGAGGTGGAATCACTACCGACATAGCCGGCTTTGCGGCAAGCATCTACAAGCGAGGTATCCGGTATGCGAACGTTCCTACCACATTGCTTGCTATGGTGGATGCCTCAATCGGAGGCAAGAACGGAGTGAATCTGGATTCCTATAAGAATATGCTCGGAACAGTGCGCCAGAGCGAATTCACCTTTATTTATCCCAAGGTTCTTGAAACCCTGCCTCAAAGGGAAATGCTCAACGGCGCCGCCGAAATGCTCAAGACGTTCATAATCAAGAACAGGCATAACAATTATGCCGATGCGCTTTCGCTCCTTAAATCCCCGTTCGATTTCAAGGCTCTGGAGCCCCTGATCGAGGCGGCAGCCAAGGTCAAGAGGGAAATAGTGTGCAGGGATGAGTTCGAGAAGGGTCCCCGCCGGGTCCTGAATCTGGGCCATACCTATGCGCACGCAATCGAATGGTGGCAGCACACAAATCCCACGGAAACACCGGAATTTTTGTCTCACGGCGAGGCGGTTGCCATAGGCATAGTGAAGGCTGCCCGGCTGTCGGCTCTCAAGGGCTTTTGTGACGAGTCGCTTCCGGAGCAGTTGAAGAGGGACTTTGAGTCGATAGGCCTTCCCACCGAGTTGCCCTGTCCCGAAGAAGAACTCGCTCCGGCTCTGTTGCAGGACAAAAAGATTACGGGAAAGAAGATTAACTTCGTTTTCATCAAACGGATAGGGAAGGTTACGGTAAAAAAACACGAAATACGGTTATAACAGATGATTTGCGTAAGCATAGGTTACAGGACATACGACCAGATTCTTGAGATTCTGGATAATCCCAAAGTGGAAATGGCGGAAATCCGTCTGGACCTCTGTCCGATGGAAGATTCCCTTATCACGGAACTTTTTGAGAATGCGGCCATTCCGCTCATTGCGACCTGTCGGGCCGGAAATCTTGGTTGGGAGGAAGCTTGCTCCCGGCTTTCGGTTGCCATCGGCGCGGGCGCAAATTATGCCGACCTTGAACTCGATGCTCCTTTTCAACAGAGCCGAAGGATTCAGGAACTCTGCGAACAGAGCGGTACGACCCTTATCCGTTCCTGGCACAACTTCGAGTCAACCCCGGACCGGGTCTATCTGCAGCAGATAATGGAACGCTGCTTCCGTTACGGGGCAGGTATCGCCAAACTGGTGTGCACCGCTTCTTCACGGGCAGACGTGGATGCAATGTTTTCCCTTTATGAAAAGGCCCCCGGCGCTCTGGTTGCATTCTGTATGGGGGAAAAAGGGCGGCAGAGCCGGATAGACTGCCTGGCACAGGGTGCGCCCTTTACTTATGCCGCTCCCGACGACGCCGTTCCGGTAGAGTCTTCCCAACTGCCCTTGAGCCTTGTTCAAGACGCCGTTTTTGGGAAAAGGGAAGCTTATGCTCCGGAGGTTCTGGATATGCCTTCGTCGAAGAGTTTTGCCCAGCGTTCAATAATTGCCGCGGCGCTTGCCAACGGAACGTCGCATCTTGGAAATTATACTCCCTGCGACGACTCCGAGTCGGCAATAGCTGTTGCCAAAGCGTTGGGCGCAAGCGTTGAAAAACAGGGTAGAACGCTTATAATCAAAGGAATAGGAGGGAACAGGGATACCCCGCATACATTGGATACCCTGAATGTGGGAGAGTCGGGTCTTCTGGCCCGCCTTATGATTCCCCTGCTCGCCTGTATAGGAAATGGCAATGTAAGCCTTACGGGAACCGGAACTTTGCTCAGGCGCCCGTTGAGCGGCGCCGCCGACATTATGGCCGCCTTCGGAGTGCTGCTGCAGAATATGGAGACGGCTTCGAAAGCCCAGTACATCCCGCTCAGAGTCAAGGGAAAACTTATTCCGGGAACGGCCGACGTGCCCGGGCAGTACGGTTCGCAGCTCATTTCCGGCCTTCTGATGGCTCTTCCCCTGTGTGAAGGGAATTCGACGGTTTACGTAAACGACCCCAAGAGCCTGCCGTATATGTTCATCACCTGCGACGTGCTCAAACGCTTCGGGGTAAAGATAAGTTCCGAACTGGAAGGTGATGCCGAACTGCTGGACTCGCAGGATTGGGACAGTTGCAGCAGTGTAAACTTCAAGATAAAGAGAGGGCAGCAGTACAGGGCCGCCGATTTCGATTTGGAAGGAGACTGGAGCGCCGCGGCCAATTTTATGGTAGCCGGGGCAATCTTCGGCAGGGTGCAGGTACACGGGTTGGACACGTCTTCCCTTCAGGCCGACCTTGGAATCGTGGATATACTCTTAGATGCCGGAGCCAGCGTGTCGGAACTGGAAAACGGAGACATCTGCGTACATAAAGGCCCACTTTCAGCCTTCGAAGCCGACCTGAACAACGCTCCCGACCTCTTCCCAGCGGTGAGCGTGCTGGCAGCCTTCTGTCAGGGCGACAGCATAATTTACGGAGTGAAACGGCTCAACGGCAAGGAATCCGACAGGGGCAGGGCGATCGAACGGATGCTCAGCTCTATGGGCGTAGAATGCACCCTGGACGCCGACGTGCTCACGGTAAGCGGCGAGAGTCTGGCCTCCCGCACTATTAACGGCCGTCTGCTTAAAGGAGGGAAGTACAGTTCCTGTCACGACCATCGTATTGCTATGGCTCTCAAGGTTGCCTCGCTGGGAACAGAAAGCCCCGTCGAAATAGACGACGAGGCTTGCGTGGGGAAATCCTTCCCGGGTTTCTTTGAAATTTTCTAAAGGTTCTTGGCAATTCGACCGTGCTGCATAACGAAGCGAAGGTCGCAGTCGGGGGTATAAAGGCAGATGTCGGCATCCTTGCCGGGGATGAGCGAACCTTTGATGCGGTCGATGCCCATAATTCGGGCGGGGGTCTCGGAACTCATCCTGATTGCATCGGCAAAAGGAATACCTGCAATTTTAACCGCCGTTTTTATGAGACGGTCCATTGTGGCTATGCTGCCGGCAAGGGCCGAGCGGTCTGAAAGCTTGCATACACCGTCTTCAATGATTACGCGTGGGTCGAATACATAACTGCTGTCGGAAGCCGAGCAGGCCAGCGCATCGGTAATGAGAGCTGTCCTTTCCACGCCTTTCACCTGATAAATCATCCTGAGGATGGTAGGGGGAACGTGAATGCCGTCGGTAATCATCTCCACTGTCATTTGAGGGATGGCATATACGCTCTCTACAGTGCCCTCGTGCTTGAACTCCCTTACGTTGTGGGCAAGGGTCATAGCATTGTAGAAATGGGTAGCGTGGGTGTAGCCCGCATCGAAGGCCTTCTTCACGTCTTCATATTCGGCATTGGTGTGGGCGATAGCGGCAACTACACCGTGCTCGCGCAGGCAACGCCCGAACTCTTCGGTTCCGGGGAGTTCGGGAGCCGAATCCCAACGTTTGATGCTCTTCGTGCTCTCGAGAATCATTTCATAGTCCTTCCTGATGGGAGGAGTGATATATTCGGGAATCTGCGCTCCGGCCTTCTTGGGGTTGAAATAGGGCCCTTCGAGGTGCAGGCCCATAACGGGACTGTCCGGGGTCATCATCTGCTCGCAGGTGTGCGCAGCATCCAGAATCATCTGCACTGAAGAGGAACTCAATGTGGGGTAGATGGCCGTGGTTCCGTGCATCAGGTGAGACTCTACGGCCACTTTGAAGGCCTCGGGAGTTCCTTCCATATAGTCCCTTCCTCCGCCGCCGTGAATGTGGAGGTCGATTCCTCCGGGCACAACGTTGAGGCCGGTGGCATCGACACTCTGCGCTCCGTCGATTTCAATGCTGTCGGTTGTGATTTGGGAAATTCTGCCGTTCTCTACGATTACAGTAGCGTTCTTTTTAACTCCGGCAGGGGTATAGACGTTTCCGCCTGTGATTTTTATGATTTCTGACATTTGCCTTAAACTTTGTTTGATTGCGTAAAATTAGTAAATTTGTAAGACATATCGAACATAAATCACGCATAATATGAAACTCATCATTAAAGAAAACAGCGCCAACGGCTCATTGTGGGCAGCCCGTCACATTGCAGAAAAAATCAACGCAAAGGCAAAAGTGAGCGACAAACCTTTTGTCCTCGGTCTGTGCACAGGTTCAACTCCCATTGAAACCTATGCAGAACTTGCAAGAATGGTCAAGGCCGGAGAGGTATCTTTCAAGAATGTAATATCCTTCAATATGGACGAATACGTAGGCCTTCCCGAGTCTCACCCCGAGAGCTACCACTCCTTTATGCACCGGAATCTGTTCGACCATATCGACGAACCAGCTGAAAATATCCATATTCTCAACGGAAACGCCCCGGACTTGGATGCAGAGTGCGAAGCTTATGAGAAAGCCATCGTGCAGGCAGGCGGATTCGACCTTTTCCTCGGCGGAATCGGAGAAGACGGGCACATAGCCTTCAACGAGCCTTTCTCTCCTCTTACGTCGCGCACCCGCGTAGTAACCCTCACCGAGGACACCCGTATTGTAAACTCCCGTTTCTTCGGCGGAGATATGAACCTTGTTCCCAAGCAGGCTCTTTCGGTAGGAGTTGCCACTGTAACCGATTCCAAGGAAGTTGTTATTCTTGCTTTCGGTCCCAAGAAGGCCCGCGCAATCCACGACGCTGTGGAGGGAGCATACAGCCATATGTGTACAGTATCGGCTCTTCAGAACCATCAGAATGGAATCATTGTTTGTGACGAGGCTGCAGTGGGCGAGATAAAGGTAAATTCCTACAGGTATTTCAAGGCCGTTGAACTGGCAGAGAAACTTTAATTCAAACTTTAATTCGAATCGAAGCGGCTTATGAACAGTTTCGGCAGAATATTCAGGGTTTCCATCTTCGGAGAATCGCACGGTCCTGTGGTAGGTGCAGTGATTGACGGTGTACCCGAGAATATCGAACTGTGCGAGGCCGATTTCACCGCTGACCTTGCGCGTCGCCGCGCCGGGGATATAGGTACCACTGCCCGCAGGGAGGATGACCTTCCCCGCATTGTGAGTGGAGTATATGACGGCCATACCACCGGGGCGCCGCTGTGCATCGTTTTCGACAACAGCGACACACGCCCCGGCGACTATGAGCTGTTCGACGCTATGCCCCGCCCCGGCCACGCCGACTACGTAGCCGCCGTGAAGTGGGACTGGGCGAATGACCCTCGCGGCGGAGGTCACTTTTCCGGCAGGCTCACCCTTCCCGTCGTAGCTGCCGGGGTAATTGCAAAAAAGGTTCTGTCGGATCTGCGCTTCAATGCCCGTCTTACCGAAATAGGTGGCTGCACTGACCCTGACCGCTGGGACGGCCTCATAAATGAGGCTATGCAGGAAGGCGATTCCCTCGGAGGAATAATTGACTGTACGGTGGACGGAATGCCCATCGGCCTTGGAGAACCTTTCTGGGACAGTTTGGAGTCGATGGTGAGTCACGCCGTTTTCTCCATTCCCGGAATAAGGGGAATCGAGTTTGGAGACGGCTTCCGCGCCGCTGCAATGAAGGGTTCCGAGCACAACGACCCGTTCGGTCCCGACGGCCCTCTCAAGAACGGATGCGGTGGAGTGAACGGAGGAATAAGCAACGGGGCTCCTCTGCATTTCAGAGTGGCAGTAAAACCAACGTCAAGTATTTCCAAGCCCCAGCACACCTGGGATTATTCGAAAAACCAACCGGGCATCCTGTCTGTAAAGGGCCGTCACGATGCGTGCTTTGCCCGTCGCGTTCCCGTGATAGTTGAGGCAATGACAGCCATTGTTCTTGCCGACCTGGTGTAATTCATAAAAAGGAGAATGCATAACAGGATATATATTCCGAACCTGCAGAGCATAGACAGGGCGGCGGAGGAATTTCTCGAAAAAACCCGCGGAAACAGCATAATCGCATTCTATGCTCCTATGGGGGCCGGGAAAACCACATTCACCTCGGCAATATGCAGGGTCTTGGGGGTGAGGGAAGATGCAGTAAGTTCTCCCACGTTTGCCATTGTCAACGAATATATGAGCGGAGAGGGGGAGCCGGTCTATCATTTCGATTTTTACCGTATCGACTCCATAGCCGAGGCTCTTGACATAGGGTTTTACGATTATGCCGACAGCGGGAATCTCTGCCTTATAGAATGGCCCGAGAAAATAGAACAGATTCTTCCTGTGGATACTCTCCGCGTGCATATATGCGTGGAACCGGACGGCTCCCGCGTAATTGAGTGGTGAAAAAAGTCGGGGTGACACGACTCGAACGTGCGACCCTCTGCTCCCAAAGCAGATGCGCTACCAACTGCGCCACACCCCGTATCTCTTGCAGAGAGGACTGCAAAGATACTCCCGATTGGCAAAAAATCAAAATTTCCGCGATTATTCGTATATTTGGGTGATATGATATTGGAAGCTACAGACATTCACAAGAGCTTCGGCCGGCTGGAAGTTCTCAAGGGAGTGGACCTAAAGGTTCAAAAGGGCGAAGTCGTTGCTATAACCGGAGCATCCGGCGCAGGAAAAACCACCTTGCTGCAAATTCTTGGAACACTCTCGAAGCCGAGCGGAGGTTCCCTGTACATAGAGGGGCGGGACGTTTTGAAACTTAAGGATGACGCTCTTGCATCTTTTCGCGGAAAGAGAATAGGTTTTGTGTTCCAGGCCCATCATCTTCTGCCTGAATTCACGGCAGTGGAGAATGTTATGATTCCCTCTCTTATTGCAGGAACCGGGCGCAGGGAGGCTTTCTCAAAGGCATCGGAACTTCTGCAGGTTCTCGGCCTTTCCCACAGGGAGGCACACAAGCCTTCCGAACTGTCAGGAGGAGAGCAGCAGAGGGTTGCAATAGCCCGCGCGCTCATCAATGACCCGGCAGTCCTGTTCGCCGACGAACCCACCGGCAATCTTGATTCGGTAACCAAGCAGGAGATACACAGGCTCTTTCTCGATTTGCGTGCAAGGACGGGACAGACCATAATAATCGTGACTCACGACCCGGAACTGGCCGCGATTTGCGACCGTACCCTTAATATGAAAGACGGTTGCTTTATTTAAGATTTCCGCCGATGAGCAGTATTTTCAGGTTCAGGAAATTCAGTGTCCGCAATTCGGAGTCGGCAATGAAGCTCGGCACCGATTCGGTCCTTCTGGGGGCGGCTATGAGCCTTGAAAGCGGCGACCGTACCCTTCTCGACGTTGGCTGCGGCACTGGAGTGATAGCCCTTTTCGCCGCGCAAAGGCTGTCGGAGCTGAAAAGTGCCGATGACTGCGGTTTCCGGATAACGGCGATAGATACCGACGCTCCGTCGGTCGAAGAGGCTTCACTGAATTTCCGGGAGTCGGAATGGAGTTCTCATCTGCAGGCAAAACTGTGTGCCCTGCAGGATTTTCATCCCGATGAAGAAATCGACTGCATATTCTCGAACCCTCCGTTCTTTGAGCAGTCGCTGCGCAACCCCGACGAAAGGGAAAGCCGGGCCCGCCACACCGATACCCTGTCCTACCGGGATATCTGCGGCTTCGCGCGGGAGCATCTCTCGCCCCGGGGCCGGTTGTCGGTAATTCTCCCGTCCCAAACGGTACTGCAGCTCCGCCGCTGCGCCGCTTCCTACGGCCTCGTCCCCTTCAGAATAGTGAGCATAAGGTCCCGGGAGGGCAAACCGGTATCCCGTATAATTGCCGAATTCACGCGGGAGCAGGCGGGAGTAAAGAACCCCCTTCTGGAGGAGGAAATGACGGTGGAACCCAATCCGTTGACTCAGAAATATTATCTTTAAACCCATAAGAAATGAAAACATTAAAAACAGCGATTTTATTTGCGGCAATGTTTCTGCCGCTTGCCCTTAACGCGCAGAGCGTCAAGGAGTCTCTTGAATGGACCGATCTGAAGAACGGAATATGCACCGCATACTTCCAGGGAGAACTCTGGGGGGAACCGCGATATATTGCGATAATCAGATACAACCCCAGGACATATTCGACACAGGTGCTCGACGCCCAGGCCGACCAGAGCGGCCCTACCGACGTGCTTGCTAAGAGAATTGGTGCAAAGGGCGCCGTAAATGCAGGCTATTTCAATATGAGGAAACTTACTCCCGTTACAGACGTATCGATAGACGGAAAGGTTTTGGGACGCCGGTCTGATGGAGAGGTGTTCCGTACCGACGGAATGGTTGTAATAAAGGACAGGAAAGGGCATAAGGTAAGCATCGAGCGTCGCGACGAGGCTACAATCGATGCCGTTATGGCAAAATCACACGCAGTGATTTCTGCAGGTCCGCTGCTCCTTAAAGACGGTGTAAACCAGCCCAAACCCGACGAAGGCGGCTTCGCTACCGGAACACACAACCGCAGCGTAATAGGAATCGATTACGAAGGCAATATCTGGTATATGGCAGTGGATGGCCGTTTCCCCGGCATCTGCACCGGAATGAGCATCGCCGACCTTACAAAGTTGTGCAGGGAACTGGGCCTTAAGGATGCCCTGAATCTCGACGGAGGAGGTTCTACAACGGTATGGACATCGGTTCAGGGAACCCTGAATCATCCCAGCGACAACCGCCGCTTCGACCGCGAGGGCCTGCGGAGGGTGCCTAACATCATTTACTTCAAATAATGGACTAGTCCAGTTTGAGGACTGCCATAAAAGCAGACTGGGGGACTTGAACGGTGCCGATCTGGCGCATCCGCTTCTTGCCCTCCTTCTGTTTTTCAAGGAGTTTGCGCTTTCGGGTAACGTCGCCGCCGTAGCACTTGGCAGTAACGTCCTTGCGGACCTGCTTTACAGTCTCGCGGGCTATGATTTTTGCTCCTATGGCCGCCTGAATGGGAATGTCGAACTGCTGACGGGGGATAAGGTCCTTGAGCTTGACGCACATCTTCCGTCCGAAGTCATAGGCGTTGTCCTCGTGGATGAGGGTGCTCAGCGCATCGGCCGGTTCTCCGTTCAGAAGTATATCCAGTTTTACGAGCTTTGCATTCCTGAAACCGGTAAGATGGTAATCGAACGAAGCGTATCCCTTGGAAATGCTTTTCAACTTGTCATAAAAGTCGAACACTATTTCACTCAAAGGCATATCGTAGTTGAGTTCCACGCGGTCGGCAGTGATGTAATGCTGGCTGGTGAGTATGCCCCTCTTATCCAGGCAAAGCTTCATTATGGGGCCGAAGAACTCTGCTTTGGAAATAATCTGCGCTCTAATGAAGGGCTCTTCGATATGGTCTATGAGAGTGGGGGCCGGCAGTCCCGACGGATTATGCACGTCCAGCACCTCTCCCTGTGTGGTGTAAACCTTATACGAAACGTTGGGCACCGTGGTAATCACGTCCATATCGAATTCACGGAAAAGTCGTTCCTGGACAATCTCCAGGTGCAGCAGTCCCAGAAATCCGCAACGGAATCCGGAGCCCAGCGCAAGTGAACTCTCGGGCTCATAGACAAAAGATGCGTCATTGAGCTGGAATTTTTCCAACACGGTGCGAAGTTCTTCGAACTTGTCGGCCTGCACCGGATACATACCGGCGAATACCATAGGCTTAACCTCCTCGAATCCTGCGATGGCCGTGCTGCAGGGGTTATTGACGTGCGTTATGGTGTCTCCGACCTTTACGTCGGCCGCATTCTTGATACCCGAAATAATGTAACCTACGTCGCCGCAACCGGTCTCTGTTCCCGGAATCAGTTTCATTTTGAGAATTCCTATCTCCTCGGCTTCATAGTCCATTCCCGTGTGGAAGAATTTTACTTTGTCTCCCTTGCGGATTCTTCCGTTCTTAATCTTGAAATAGGCGATGATACCTCTGAACGGATTGAACACGGAATCGAAGATAAGGGCCTGAAGGGGAGCGTCGGGGTCGCCCTGCGGGGCGGGAATCTTTTCCACGATTGCATCCAGAATAGGTGCAACGCCCTCTCCGGTGCGGGCAGAAACGCGGAATATGTCGTCGGGGTCACAGCCTATGAGGTCGACAATCTGGTCGGCCACCACGTCTATCTGGGCCGAATCCATATCTATCTTGTTGAGGATGGGGATAATCTCCAGCCCGTGGTCAATCGCAAGGTACAGATTGGAAATGGTCTGAGCCTGAACGCCCTGGCTCGCATCCACAACCAGCAGGGCACCTTCGCAGGAGGCGATGCTGCGGGACACTTCATAACTGAAATCGACGTGGCCCGGAGTATCGATGAGGTTCAGACGGTAGTCCTCTCCCTTATAGGTGTATTTCATCTGGATGGCGTGGCTCTTTATTGTAATGCCTTTTTCCTTTTCCAGATCCATATCGTCCAGCACCTGATTTTCCATATCTCTTTGGGCCAGAGTGCCGGTAAGTTCCAGCAGACGGTCGGCCAGGGTACTTTTACCGTGGTCGATATGTGCGATGATGCAGAAATTGCGGATGTGTTTCATTAAATGTTAGATTTTCCTTCTGGCGATTGCTTTTTCAGCTGCCGCGGCAATATGTTCCGAATCCATTCCGTAAAGTTTGAGGAGCCCTGAGGGAGAACCCGACTGGCCGAAGCGGTCTCCTCCATTTATGAATTCCATAGGGGCCAGGCCGGCCAGAGCTCCGGCAATAGCCTCGCCCAAACCGCCTGCGGCATTGTGTTCCTCGGCAACTACTATTGCTCCGGTTTTTGACACCGAAGCTCTTAAGGCCTCGACGTCAAGGGGCTTGACAGTGGCGATATTCAGAACTTCAGCATTTATTCCCCGCTCTTCCAACTCCTGTGCGGCCTGCAGCGCTTCCCATACAAGGTGCCCGTATGCGGCAATGGTAACGTCCTTTCCGGGATTCATCACGTATATTCTTCCTATTTCGAACGGCTCGTCAGGATTTGTGAAGTTGGGCACGGCGGGTCTTCCGAACCTGAGGTACACGGGTCCCCGGTATCTGGCTGCGGCAAGTGTTGCCTGAAGGGTCTGGTTATAGTCACAGGGTGCAATGACGGTCATTCCCGGCAGGGCCCGCATAAGAGCAATGTCCTCCATAGTCTGATGCGTGGCTCCGTCTTCGCCCAGAGTAATTCCGGCGTGCGAAGAGGCCAGCTTAACGTTGGCTTTGCCGTAGGCAAGCATCATTCTCACCTGGTCGTAAACTCTTCCGGAAATGAATTCTGCAAAGGAACCGCAGAATGCCGTCTTTCCGGTTGCCGCAAGCCCGGCGGCTACTCCTATCATATTGGCTTCGGCTATCCCGCTTTGGAAGAACCTGTCGGGGAATTCCTTGGCGAATGCGCCCATCTTTACCGACGACGTGAGGTCGGCGGCCAGCGCCACAATGTTCCCGTCTGCTCTGGCGGCCCTCAGCAAACCTTCTCCAAAGCCGCTGCGGGTATCTTTTTTCCCCTTATCCGTATATTTTATCATACTAATAATCTCCCAATGTTTCACTTAGCTGCGACAGGGCAATTTCACTCTGCTGCGGATTGGGCGCCTTGCCGTGCCATTCGCAGTTGTCGGTCATAAAATCGACTCCCTGTCCCATATGCGTATGGAACAGAATCATCTTAGGTTTTCCGTTGGCGCTGCCGGCAAACTTGAATGCATCCAGAATGGAATTGAAGTCGTGACCGTCGGCTTCGATGACCTCCCATCCGAACGAAAGCCACTTTTCTCCCAAATCGGAAAGGGCCGTTACACTGTCGGTCTCACCGTCTATCTGCAAACCGTTTACGTCGGTGAAGGCAATCAGATTGTCAATCTTATGATGTGCGGCAAACATTCCGGCCTCCCATATCTGTCCTTCTTCGCTTTCTCCGTCTCCGCAAAGGCAGTAAACCTTGTGAGGGTCGCCCGAAAGCCTCTTTCCGAGGGCTATTCCCGCCGCTGCCGACAATCCCTGACCCAGGGACCCCGAGGGCAATGAGATTCCCGGAAGCCCTTCCTCTACCGACGGATGCCCCTGGAGCCTGCTGCCCAGTTGCCGGAGGGTTCCCAGTTCGCTGGCGGGGAAGTAGCCGCTGCGGGCAAGGACCGAATAGTAAACCGGGGCCAGATGCCCGGCCGAAAGCACGAACGCATCCTGCCCTTCGGTAGAAATCTTCCATTCGGAAGGACTGTGTTCCATCACCGCGAAAAAGAGAGCGGTAAGAATGTCGGTCGAGCTCAAAGAGCCTCCCGGATGGCCGCAGGCGGCCGATGTGACCATCCTTATAACGTCCCTCCGCACTTGCGATGCTATTGCCGATAATTCTTCTATACAAACCATACTGCAAATATACCGAAATCTCACTAAAACCAATACAGTTTCGGAAACTCCCGGCTCCGCCCGATTATTTTTTTCCGTCAGATTTTTTGCCAGTCCGAAATAAGTTTCATTTCCATACCGATTATCTGTCGAGACGGAGGATTTCATCAGCATAGGTGAGGGCGCATTCCCTGTGGGTAATCATCAGGATGGTCTTGCGGCCTCGATATTCCGAAGCCAGACGCTCAAGTAGAACAGCTTCGGTTTTGGAATCAAGTGCGGATGTGGCCTCGTCGAGGATGAGCACCGTGCCGGGATGGAGTAGAGCTCTGGCTATTGCTATCCTTTGGGCCTGCCCTTCGCTGAGTCTGGAGCCGCTCTCGCCGCAACGGGAATCGACCCCTTCAGGCAGTTCATATACGAAGTCCGCCACTGCTATGTGAAGAACCCTCCGAATCTTTTCATCATCCGCCTTCGGATCGGCAAGAGTAAGATTTTCGTGTATGGTGCCGCTCAGAAGGCTTCCTCCCTGCGGGACATACATGAAATTGCCTATAGCCGCAGCAACCGTCTGTCCATCGTCAAGTTTGAATGAGACACTGCCTGACTGGGGCCGCAGCAAACCCATTGCCAATCGGGCCAGGGTACTTTTTCCCCGACCTGTACTGCCCGTTATCACGGTAATTGTTCCGGACTTGAAAGTATGGGAGAAGCCGTCAAAAATGGGAATGCCTTTACCGGGATATGAAAAACCGACGTTGTCAAACACGAGCGAGGGGGTTTCGCCCAGAACGGGTCCGTCAGAGAGTTCGAGTGAGGGAAGCGTCTCCAATTCGGAGAGCCTCTCCTCGGAACTCATAGCCTGAATGAAAGCGGGAACGTGTCTGGAAAGGTCTGCAAGAGGCCTCTGCACCTGCCCCACCAGTTGCAGGAAGGCGGTCATCATACCGTATGTCACGACTCCGTCACGTATGCCGAAGATGCCCCAGAGGAAAGCTGCTGTGTATCCGGCCATAAAGCCGAAACCGATGA
>JAZRVN010000022.1:0-21365 GCA_045599225.1 Candidatus Cryptobacteroides sp. | reverse complement strand
TGCATCCGCGGTCTGGAATGCCGGGACCGGGATGAATCTCGCTCTTGATTTGCCGTCCTTTCCGGTCTCTGCAATCACATTGTCGGAGTTCTTGTATGCTCCGCCCGCAGAACTTGAAGAGAAGCTGTACAGATCCCGGTGAAGCTGGAGGATATTATTGGGACGGGGCATTATGTATTCGTAGCTCTCGTGAATAGTGGCCAGCACGTCGCGGTAGCCGGAGATCTCTTCCTCACTGCGGTTCCTCGGCTCAGACTTTTCTTTCACGATGGCTTCCAGACGCTCATCGCTCGTCCAGATGCCCTCAATCTTGTTTGATGCCTTGGTTGACTGAATCTTGGCAATCTCCAACAGCGAAGTCAGCACATCCGGCTCCGCCTCGATGAACAGTTCCTGGCGGCCCTTCAGCTCGTGAAGCTTTCCAATCTGGTTCACGACTTCCGGAGTAAGCAGTTTCTCCGGTCTCTCTTTGTAATCGAATACGTGCATATCGTTATCCTCCTTATTACACTGCAAAAATACTCTTTTTCTGCCTAATCCAATACTTTTCTGCCTAATATTTGTTATTCTTTAGGCATAAACCGAATGGATTAGGCAATAATTCCCTTTCAGCACTGCAGGGGATGTATGACCGGTAATCTTCATAATGTCATAGATATCCATACCGGCAAGGTACATCAGTGTCGCTCCTGTCCTTCTTGCCGTATGGGTCATTATCAGCTCGTACTTCTTGAATTGCTCCCGTTTCGGAGTGCCGCCCTTGGTTGTCATGATTTCAATAAGTTCTTCAAGCCCGGCCATTTCTCCAACCATTTTGATTTTCTCATTGATGGTCTGGTCCGCCAGATGAGGGAGCTGATAATCGTAGCGCTCCATAATTTCCTTCAGGCGGCTGCTCACCGGAATCGCCACCTTGGCACCGGTCTTCTGCTGACGGACGTTGAGGTATGTCACCTCCTCGGTTTTTACCACATCCTTTTTCTTTCCGGGATTCTCAGTGTCTTCCTCCTCGACAACGAATTTCCTGGTATAAGTCTCGAAATCCTCCTTGCTCAAATCAACAGCGCAGATCTTTTCAAGGTCATCCCTGGTAAGATTTTATGAAAAGGTGCTTCAAAAATCAGGTAAGAAAAAAGAGGTCGGCTGTTTCCAGTCGACCTCCGTTGCAGTGCACCCTTAGGGATTCGAACCCTAGACCCACTGATTAAGAGTCAGTTGCTCTACCAGCTGAGCTAAGGGTGCAATATTTCAATTCTGTGACCCGTTCGGGGCTCGAACCCGAGACCCCCACATTAAAAGTGTGATGCTCTACCAACTGAGCTAACGAGTCTTTCCCTCGAAAGGGAACGCAAAGGTAATCTTTTCTTGCTGATAATCCAAATTTATTTTCAAAAAAATAGGTATATTTGTGCTTACGGATATAAGTGTGTACATAATTGTAGCGTCGGTGTCATTTTTGGCCTCTCTCACTCAAAGGGTTTCCGGCTTTGGGTTCGGAATGTTGTTTATGACCGTCTCTCCTTTCCTTATGCCGACCTATCCCGAAGCAACAGCCCTTTCGGGGGCTCTTGCCCTTGTTTGCGCTATGGTGACCGGGGTGGAAATGTTCCGCTTCGTTCCCTGGAAAAAACTCATTCCCATTCTTGTCACATTCCTGCTTGTTTCGTTTGTCTCCATCAGATTTGTAGGACGGGTGGACGGTAAACTGATGAAAGGAATTTTGGGAGGAATGCTCATTGTGTTGAGTATCTATTTCAGTTTCATAAAGTCGAAAATTAAGCTCAGGCCTTCGATAAAGGTGCAGTTGGGAGCAGGAACCGTTTCCGGAATGATGGGCGGACTGTTTGCAATGCAGGGACCTCCTGCCGTGATTTATTTCATTTCCTGCGCCGACAGCAAAGAGGAGTATATGGCCATTACTCAGTGGTACTTTATCATCAGCAATAGCTTTATGACAATTTCCAGGGCTGCCAGCGGATACTTTACACCTACGGTTGGGAAAGCCTGGCTGTTCGGTGTGGGGGCGGTGATTCTGGGTCTTCTGGTGGGTAAGGGGATATACCGTAAAATGCCCATTGAAATTATCCGAAAGGTCGTTTACGTCGTAATCGGAATCAGCGGAGTGCTTGCTGTTGTCCTGAGCCTTAGGTAGCTTATTTTACGAGTTCTATTTCGTATATCCGTTTCCAGTTTTTGCCGGTAAGATAGATTTTCCCGTCGGCGGGGTTGTATGCTATCCCGTTCAGGACGTCGGTGTCGGGGGTGCGGAGATTGTCACTCAGAAGAGAGGAGCAGTCGATAAAGGCTTCCACTTTTCCGTCGCGCGGGTCGATGATGGCAATGCTGTCGGTGGTGTAGATGTTTGCCCAGATTTTTCCGTCGATGTATTCGAGCTCGTTAAGCCAGGAGAGCGGTCGGCCGTCGGCACTGACGTTGACTGTCCGTTCGAGTTTGAAGTCAGGGGAAAGAAAATAGATTCTGCTGCTGCCGTCGGAAGCGATGAGGCTCTTGCCGTCGGTGGTCAGGCCCCAGCCTTCGCGCGGGTACGAATATGCCCGGAGGTAGGTAAGGTTTTTAGCGTCATAGATGAACGCGATGTGCTCTTGCCAGGTGAGTACGTATAGCTTGTCCCCGATTACTGTGGACCCCTCGGCGAAATATTTTCGCGAGAAAGATACCTTCTTTACGATATTTCCGGTTTTGAGATCGACGGTGCGAAGCGACGAGTGTCCGTTGAGTCCGGTGCTTTCGTACAGGGTTCCGTCGTGCCAGAAGAGCCCCTGTGTGTAAGCCTTTGAGTCGTGAGGGTATTCCGCCTTTACCTTGAGTTTGTAGTGTACTGGTTTTGAACTGCAGGCGAGAAGCAGAATCGGACACATCAAAAGTATGGGCAGCAGACGTTTCATCGCTACGGACAATCTTATTCTATTTTGGACGGCTTCTTGATGAACGGGTCGCAGGTGAGGTCTATTCCAAGACGCTTGAAAATCTTGCGGTCAACCTCGCTCAGCATCACCGTGCTGTGGACCTGACAGCCTTTGAGCTGGGGCAGGACCTCCAGCGCGCGGCGGCAGTTTTCGTCGGAAATGCTCAGCATTGAGAGGGCTACCAGAACTTCGTCGGTGTGCAGGCGCGGATTGCGGCCGTGAAGATACTGTACCTTTGTCTTCTGGATAGGCTCTATCATCTCCTGTGGGATGAGTTTTACTTTGTGGTCGATGCCGGCCAGGTGTTTGATGGCGTTCAGCAGGAGGGCGGCGCTAGGTCCCAGAAGCGGACTCATCTCGGCCGAAATGAGCGTTCCGTCCTGGAGCTCGATTGCCGATGAAAGAGAGCCGCTCTTCTCTTTACGCTCCCTTGCGGCAACGGTGGTGCGACGGAAATCGGTGTTGATTCCGGCCTGCTTCATAAGCAGGGCAATCTTGTTGACCTCGGAATCGTTGCAGTCGCCTTCGGCGAGCCGGTTGAGCGCATTGTAGTATCGGCGGATTATCTCGTTCTTTGCTGCATTGCAGCAGACTTCTTCGTCACAGATGCTGTAGCCTATCATATTTACTCCCATATCGGTAGGAGACTTGTAGGGACTCTTGCCGTAGATGCCCTCGAACAGGGTCTGGAGTACGGGGAAAATTTCTATGTCGCGATTGTAGTTTACAGCCAGTTTTCCATAAGCCTCGAGGTGGAACGGGTCTATCATATTTATGTCGTTAAGATCGGCCGTGGCAGCTTCGTACGCGAGGTGGATGGGATGCTTGAGCGGCAGGTTCCATATAGGGAAGGTCTCGAACTTGGCATAGCCGGCTTTAATGCCTCTCTTGGAATCCTGATACAACTGGCTCAGGCAGACTGCCATTTTTCCGCTTCCGGGACCGGGTGCGGTGACTACTATCAGCGGGCGGGTGGTCTGAACGTAATCGTTCTTGCCGAAACCTTCTTCGGAGTCGATAAGCGAGACGTTCTGCGGATAGCCTTCGATGGTGTAGTGGTAGTAAACCTTGATTCCAAGTCTTTCGAGTTTGTCGCGGTATGCGTCGGCGCTGGCCTGCCCGTTATAGTGGGTGATTACTACCGAACTTACCATAAAGTTGCGGGAGGTGAATTCGTCTCTGAGACGCAGCACGTCCATATCGTAGGTTATTCCCAGGTCGCCGCGCATCTTGTTGATTTCGATATCTACCGCCGAGATGACTATTATGATTTCGAGGTCGTCGGATATCTGGCTCAGCATCTTGAGCTTGCCGTCCGGCTCGAACCCGGGGAGAACCCGGCTGGCGTGGTGGTCATCGAAGAGCTTGCCTCCGAATTCCATATACAGTTTGTCACCGAACTGGGCTATACGTTCCTTGATTCGCTCGGTTTGGATTTTGAAATATTTCTGATTGTCGAACCCGTATTTCATAGAAAATTAAAATTACGGGATACAAAAATACTCTTTTTTTCTGAATGAAAAAAGCCTTGCGCTTAAAATCTGCCTTACGGAAAGTTGGAAAGAATGAGGGAAGGGAGTATATTTGCGACTGAAATAAAGCCGGAGCGGTCTGTCGCTCGCTTGCGAGAGGAAAGTCCGGGCAGGGCAGGGCATCCCGCTGCGGAAAGCGCAGAAGGAGGTAACTTTTTGACAGGCGTAACAGAGAACAACCGGCTTCGGCCAAGGGTGAAAACGTGAGGCAAGAGCTTACGACGGGGGTCAGCGATGGCTTCCGGGTACGTCTCCGGGACCTGCAAGACCAAGTATACTGGCAGATGAGGACTGCCCGTCCGATGCCAGGGGGTAGGTTGCGCAGATAAATGACAGACTAAAACAGAACCCGGCTTACGGCTCCGACTTTATTTTAATAAAAAGAAAAAACCTCGCTTCACAGCGGGGTTTTTATTAGTTAGTAGTGTGTGTACCTATGAAGGTTTAATTATTGTTGGTTAGAGTTGTTGTTGTGGATGCAAAGTTACACCATTTTTTATAATTTACAAATTTTTCAGCATAAAAATTTAAATAATATTTTGTATTTATTAAAATATTTTAAAAAATATTATTTTTCAGGTGTCCTGAATTGCAAACTTTCATCGAGTAGTTCGGGGCGCAGGGCCTTTGTCCTTTGCAATGCCTGTTCGTCCTGCCAGGCGCGGATTTTCTTGGGGTCTCCGCACAACAGTACCTCGGGTACCTTCCATCCGTTGAATTCGGCCGGTCTGGTATAAACCGGGGCGCTTACCAGCCCTTCCTGGAAGGAATCGCTCAGCGCCGAAGTCTCGTCGGTAAGTGCGCCGGGAATGAGCCGTACAAGCGAATCGGCCAGCAGCGCCGCCGGAATCTCCCCTCCGCTTACTACGTAGTTGCCTACGGAAATCTCGCGGGTTATAAGATGCTCCCTTATACGATGGTCGATGCCTTTGTAATGTCCGCAGAGTATTATTATATTGCCTTTGAGGGACAATTCGTTGCAGATTCCCTGATCCAGAATTTCACCGTCGGGGGACATATAGATTACTTCGTCGTAGTCTCTTTCGGCTTTCAGTTCCCGTATCATATTGAAAACCGGTTCTACCATCATTACCATTCCGGCATCTCCGCCGTATGAGTAGTCATCGACGTTTTTTCTGGGACCGATGCCATATTTCCTGAGGTTGTGCACGTGGATTTCCACCAGGCCTTTTTTTATGGCTCTGCCCACGATGGAATGGCTCAAGGGGCTGTCCAGAAGTTCCGGCACAACCGAAAGAATGTCAATTCTCATAACTGCTGTTTTTTTACCGGGCAAAATTACCCTATTTATTTTAAATTTGCTATATTTGTGGACTATAACTAAAACTCAAGAATATGAGCGAGAATTTGATTCCTGAAGAGGTTCAGACCGTTACTTCAGATGTAGAACAGAAAGACGTTGAACAGAAGACCGATCTTTCAGAAAAGTCATTGGCGGAATTATCCGAGATTTTCGAACAGCTCAAGAGTGCTGCAGACGCTATGACCCGCAGCAAGGAGGCCGAAGCAATCAAGTCGGCTTTCTACAAGCTTCTTGTCAAACTTAAGGGGGAGAATCCTCAAATTGATGAGGATGCCGATTCGCGCAACAATCCCTTCGAGCAGGTTGAAGAAAATTTCAAGGCACTGTATGCCGACTATAAAGCCGCGCGTGCAGAGTACAACCGTGAACAGGATGCGATGCGTGAAGAAAATCTCAAGACCAAGCAAAAGATAGTTGAAGATCTGAAGGCTCTGGTTGAGAAACAGGAGGACGTGAGCGCAACCTTCCCCGAGTTCCGTGAAATCCAGAACCGTTGGAGAGAAACCGGCCCTGTTCCCGTGACAGCCTTCCGCGACATAAACGATATCTATCAGTTCTACGTAGAGAAGTTCTACGATATGGTGAAGATCAACAGGGATTTGAGGGACCTCGATTTCAAGAAGAACCTTGAGGCCAAACAGGGATTCTGCGAGGCTGCCGAGAAACTCGCCGAGAACGAGAATATTGTGAACGCTTTTCACGAGCTGCAGAAACTCCACGAGCAGTGGAAGGAATTCGGACCCGTTGCAAAAGAATACAGGGATGAGATCTGGGAGCGTTTCAAAGCTGCCACAGCTGTAATCAACAAGAAATATCAGGCTCATTTCGAAGGCCTTAAGGCCCAGCAGTCCGAGAATCTGGAAAAGAAAACGGCGCTTTGTGAGAAGCTGGAGACGATTGCCGCCAAGGCCGAGCAGGCTATCGAGAATTCCAACGAGTGGAACACCCTGACTAAAGAGATAGAGAATATTCAGGCCGAATGGCGCACCATAGGTTACGCTTCCAAGAAGGAAAATCAGAAGATTTACGACCGTTTCCGCGCCGCCTGCGACAGGTTCTTTGAGAAGAAGCGTGAATTCTTTACCGAATACAAGGAGGGAATGAACGATAATCTTAACAGGAAACTTGATATCATCAAGGCCGCTGAGGAACTCAAGACCAGTACGGACTGGAAGAAGGCTACCGATCAGTTCATATCACTTCAGAAGCAGTGGAAGGAAATCGGTGCAGTTCCCCGCAAGAAGAGCGAGCAGTTGTGGAAGCGTTTCCGCGCTGCCTGCGATGAATTCTTTGAGGAGAAGGCCAAGAATGTTAAGCCCGAGAATGATTTCTACGGCAACCTCAAGGCAAAGAAGGCCATTATCGACGAGGTGATTGCTTTTCAGGCCAAGGACGGGGACGATTTTTCCGCCCTTATGCAGGATTTTGCCGCCCGTTTCAACGCCATCGGCTTTGTCCCTTTCAAGGAGAAGGATAACATTGCCAAGGCTTTCAAGGATGCAATGCAGGAAAAATTCCCTGAATTCGGAATCCGTCATACCGCCGGCCGCCGCGAAGACAAACCCCGCAGCGTACGCGATACCCTTGTTCAGAAGTACCATACTTTGCAGCAGGATATCGTTACCTACGAGAACAACATCGGTTTCTTCTCAAGTTCCAAGAACAGTGAACCTCTTATCAAACAGATGAGGGAGCGGATTGAAGCAGCAAAAGAAGAACTCAAGGAGCTTGAACTCAAGATCCGCAAGGCCGAGGAGGGTGAGTAATGGATAAGAATTCGGTAATCGGTTTCATATTGATTATTGCAGTCCTGTTCGGATTTACTTTCCTTCAGGGCAAACGTGCTCAGAAACAGCAGGAATACGAGATGCACTTGAGGGATTCGATTGCACGCCTGCAACCCGAAGTCGAAAGTGTTCCTGTAGCAGAGGCTGCGGCTCCTGAAGAGTCTGCATCTTCGGCCGGTGACCATAAGGTTCCCGTTTACAAGGATGCTCTTCTGGACTCTGCCGCATCACGCATCGCTTCGGTGGTTACTCTGCACAACGATGTGTTCGAACTCGCATTCACGACAAAGGGGGCCCAGCCCTTGAGCGTAAAACTCGACGGTTTCTACAATTTCGACAGTACCGACCTATATATTTTCAAGCCGGGCGGATCGCAGTATTCGATCAGCGTATATGCAGGAGAGTACATCAGGACTACGGACTTTGTGTTTGAGGTTGCGGAACTTACCGACACATCCGTGGTTATGCGTCTCCCTTTTGCCGGAGGCGGATACATTGAGCAGAAATACACCATTCACGAAGGTTCTTATGCGGTTGACAACCTGCTTTCATTCGTGGATATGGATACTGTGATTCCTAAAAACGTCTCTTCTTTCGACATCGACTACAATGTCGATATTCCCAGGATGGAGAAAGGTTTCAAGAACGAGTCCCAGTATTCGAAGCTCAACTATTATTTCGAATCCGACAAGAAACCGTCTGAAATAGGCCGTGGTCGCAGCTCAAGCAAGCGTATCGATTCAAAACTGAGCTGGTTTGCATATCAGCAGCAGTTCTTCTCGGCTATTATGCGCGCTCCCCGTCAGTTTGCCAGCGGCGAGGTGTCGGTGAATTTCTACCCGGAGGATGACCCTGAACGGAAGCTTATGCGCTGCTGTGCGGCAATGCGTTCGGAGTTGCCTTCAGAATCCTCGTCGGTGAGTGTTCCTTTCGAGTTCTATTTCGGTCCCAACCATTTCTCTACTCTCGAGAAGTTCGGGCAGAAGTATGAGAAGATCATTCCCTTGGGCGGATGGCTGGTAGGCTGGTTCACCCGATATGCTATTATTCCTATGTTCAATATATTTCATAGGTTTATCGACAATTTCGGCCTTGTGATTCTGCTTATGACCATTGTGATAAAAATCGTGGTCTTCCCTCTGACATACAAGTCTTACGCTTCGTCGGCCAAGATGCAGGCGCTTAAGCCGGAGATGGACAAGATCAACGCCAAATATCCCAATTCCAACAACCAGCAGGATCAGCTCAAGAAGCAGCAGGCTACGATGGATCTCTACAAGAGAGCCGGTGTGAGTCCGATGGGAGGGTGTCTCCCCACGTTGCTCACGTTCCCTATTCTGTGGGCTATGTTCCGTTTCTTCCCTGCATCCATCGAACTCCGTCAGCAGCCCTTCCTGTGGTGCGATGACCTTTCGTCTTACGATGCCATTCTGGAATATGGTGTGAGAATCCCCATATTCGGGGATCACCTTTCTCTCTTCGCTCTGCTTATGGCCGTCACAATGTGGTTCTATTCCAAGATGACACTGAAGTCGCAACCCAATGCGGGCGACCCTACCGCGTCCTCGATGAAGTTTATGTCTCTGTGGATGATGCCTATTATGATGTTTTTCATCTGTAACAGCCTCTCGGCAGCCCTCAGCTATTATTATCTGCTTTCTCAGCTCATCGCTATGGTTCAGACCTGGGCTATCCGCAGAAGTATCGACCCTCAGAAGATTCTGGACAAGGTTCACGCATCGGAGGGTAAGCCGTTGCCTAAGAGCAAGTGGCAGCAGAGATTGGAGCAGGCTCAGAAGATGCAGCAGCAACAGTTGGAGCAGCAACGCCGTGCCGGCCGCAGATAACAATGACACTATGATAGGAGAGAATCTCCGACATATATTGAATGAACTGCCATCGGATGTAAAACTGGTGGCAGTTTCAAAATTTCATCCTGCCGAAAGTGTAAGGGAGGCATATGAGGAAGGGCAGCGGGTCTTTGCTGAATCCCGTCCGCAGGAACTTGAGGTTAAGGCAAAGTTCCTGTCTGGGCTGGAAGGGCTGGAATGGCACTTTATCGGCCATCTGCAGACGAATAAACTGAAGATGGTTCTTCCATATGTCTCAATGGTACAGTCTGTCGACAGCCGACATCTCCTTGAGGCGATAGACAAATGGGGAAAGGAAAATTCAAAGGTAACAGATGTGCTCCTTGAACTGCATATTGGGGCGGAGGAGACGAAACAGGGATTTCACGAAGAAGAAATCCTGGACATTCTGTTCGATTCCGACAGCTTCAGGAACATCCGCTTCCGCGGCTTGATGGGGATGGCCTCCCATACTGACGATGAAAGCGTCATTGATGCCGATTTCGAACGTATCGACTCTTTTATGGCCTACCTTGTGGATTTGTTCGACAATCTTCCCTATTTCAACCAACTTTCTATCGGGATGTCGGATGACTGGCGCATAGCTCTGCGCCACGGTGCCACTATGGTCCGCATCGGCACCGCCATTTTCGGAGAACGTCAATGAGTAAAAAAGAGAGAGGCTGACTTTTTTCGGTCATCCTCTCTTTATATTGAGTGTTTTGGGAGTGGCGTGAATTATTTTGTAATAACCTTTGCCATTTCGAGAACCTTGTTGGAGTAACCCCACTCATTGTCGTACCAGGCGCAAACCTTAACGAATGTAGGATCGAGCTGGATACCTGCCTTTGCGTCGAATACGGAGGTCTTGCTCTCGTTGCGGAAGTCGGTGGAAACAACGCACTCGTCGGTGTATCCGAGGATTCCCTTGAGCTCGCCCTCGGACGCTTCCTTCATTGCTGCGCAGATTTCCTCGTATGTGCAGGGAGTGTTGAGTTCTGCGGTGAGGTCAACGAAGCTGACGTCTGATGTGGGAACGCGGAGACTCATACCGGTAAGTTTGCCGTTGAGTTCGGGAAGAACCTTACCTACAGCCTTTGCTGCACCTGTCGATGAAGGGATGATGTTCTCGAGGATACCGCGACCGCCTCTCCAGTCCTTCTTTGAAGGTCCGTCAACGGTCTTCTGGGTAGCTGTTGCAGCGTGTACGGTTGTCATAAGGCCACGCTTGATACCGAACTTGTCGTTGAGCACCTTGGAGATGGGAGCCAGACAGTTGGTTGTGCAGGAAGCGTTGGAGATGATGTCCTGTCCTGCGTATGTTGTATGGTTTACACCGTAAACGAACATAGGGGTGCTGTCCTTTGAAGGAGCCGACATAATAACCTTCTTTGCGCCGGCCTCGATGTGCTTGCGGGCTTTCTCGTCGGTAAGGAAGAGACCTGTCGATTCAACAACAACCTCTGCACCTACCTCATTCCATTTGAGGTTTGCGGGATCCATCTCTGCTGTGAGGCGGATGTTCTTTCCGTTGACGATGAGGGTGTTTCCATCTACTTTTACGTCACCCTTGAATGCTCCGTGTACAGAATCGTACTTAAGCATATAAGCCAGATAATCGGGGTCGAGAAGGTCGTTGATACCTACGATTTCAATTTCGTTTGCGAAATTCTCAAAAGCTGCGCGGAATACCATACGGCCGATACGACCGAATCCGTTAATACCGAGTTTTACCATTTTTTGTGTTTTGAATTATAATAAGTTAAACAATACTTCCTTCTTAGCCGAAAAGCGTGCAAATTTATCAAAAATTTAACTGAAAAAAAAGTATATTTGCATAAATTTCGTCTTATGAAATATTATATCATTGCAGGGGAGGCTTCCGGAGATTTGCACGGTGGAAATCTTGTTGCCGGTCTCCGTTCCAAAGATCCTGAGTCTGAGTTCCGTTTCTGGGGTGGTTCTCAAATGGAAAATGCGGCAGGCCCACACGGTTTCAAAGTCCGGGACTACAAGGGTACTGCCGTTATGGGACTCACTGACGTGCTTGCCAAATTGAACACGATTTCGGCAAACCTGAAATTCTGCAAATCCGATATACTTGCCTGGAGCCCGGATGCGGTTATCCTTATCGATTACCCCGGTTTCAATATGAAGATAGCCGAGTTCTGCCACACCAACTCGGTCAAGGTTTTCTATTACATAGCGCCCAAAACCTGGGCGTCCCGAGAGGGCAGAAACCGCAGGCTGCGGCAGTGGGTGGACAAACTTTTCATTATATTTCCTTTTGAGGTTCCTTATTTTACCAAAGTTGGGGTTCCTTTTATATATAAAGGGAATCCGCTGGTGGATGCAATCGACAATCACAGCTATACCCGACTGATGGAAGGGGAGTACACCGCTTTTCTTCCCGGCTCCCGCAAGGGGGAAATTTCCCGGATGATGCCTCTTCTTATGGAGGTTGCTGATTTGCGGGGAGGGGAATATGTGGTGGCCGGTGCGCCTTCCCGAAGTCCGGAAGATTACATCGGATTCATTGGCGAGAGGAAAAATGTCCATCTGGTTTTCGGAAAAACATACGACATCCTCAAGTATGCCGCCAATGCGGTAATCAACTCCGGAACAGCTTCACTTGAGGCGGCGCTGATAGGTACTCCTCAGGTGGTATGCTGGAACACTTCGGCCCTGACATACTGGGCCGCTGTGAACATCCTTAAGGTTCAGAACCATATAAGATATATTTCTCTGGGCAATCTGATCGACGACAGCCTTGTGTTCCGCGAACTTATCCAGGATGATTTTACTCCAGAGGCAGTGTGCGATGAACTGGCCCGCCTTTCGGGCGATGTGTCATATCGCAAGTCGATGCTGGACGGATATGCCAGGATAAGAGAGAAACTCGGGGGTTCGGGAGCTTCGTGCAAGGTGGCGGAAGCGATGATAGCGGAACTTGAATGTAATAGATTATGAGAAGGTTTACAAGTTTATTTTTTGCTCTGCTGGTCTCTTGCGGACTCTATGCACAGAGTTTTGACGAATATGGGTTTGTGACAGTGAAGGCTAATCCCATTACAAGCATCAAGGATCAGCACAACAGCGGAACCTGCTGGTGCTTTGCAATGACATCCTTCCTGGAATCCGAGACTATCCGTCTGAACGGTATTACCGATTCACTGAGGTATCCGGATTTCTCGGAGATGTTCACCCTGTACCGCTCCTATGCCGACAGGGCTGTGAAATATATCCGCCTCGACGGCAGGATGACCAGCGGTCCGGGCAGTATTTCGGGAGACTTTCTGCACGTTCTCGAAGACTATGGGCTGGTACCTGATTCGGTTATGCCCTGCAAGACCGGTTTGCCGGAACTTTTCGATATGGACAAACGTATCCGGGAGTATCTGGGGAAAGTCCTGAAGGATTTGAAAGAGAATCCCGATTCACCCGGTGTCCGCAACTGGAAGAAGAAACTGGAAAGGATTCTCGCCCGCGATCTCGGAGAATGTCCGGAGAAATTCATCCTGAACGGCATTCATTTCAGTCCTGTAACCTATAGGAATTTCCTGGGCCTCTGTGCCGGTGATTACGTCACGCTGACTTCTTTTACTCACTATCCTTTCTATACCCTGATGCCGGTCGAGGTTTCGGACAACTGGCGGTGGGACAGTGCCTGGAACGTCCCTATCGACGAACTTGAAGCCTGTGTTACCGGTGCGGTTGAAAACGGATTCACGGTAGCCTGGGGAACCGACATTTCTGAGCCGGGCTATACCTGGGACGGACTTGCAGTTATTCCTCAGAAGGAAGTTTCTCAGGAACTTCGTCAGGAATTCTATGATTACAAGAAAACCGTTGACGACCATATGATGCATATTTTCGGCCTTGCCCGTTCTGCCGGTGGCGAGACCTTCTATATGGTAAAGAATTCCTCCGGTCCCGACTGGGGCGACCCCCACCGCATCTGGTATGCATCCATTCCTTTTTTCAGAGGCAAGACCATCTACGTGACACTGCATAAGGATGCTCTTCCGGTGGAACTCGCGGACAAAATTTTGAAATAATGACTATCTTTGTAGATTATGAAACGTTTTATTATCATTTCAGCGGCTGTTATGGCCCTTTGCGGCGCACTTAATGCCCAGGAGAAAGTGGATTACAACAAGGAATTCGACAAGTATGAATTCACCACAATCAAAGCCAATCCTGTAACTTCCGTTAAAAATCAGTATCGCAGCGGTACCTGCTGGTGCTTTTCCGGAATCGGTTTCGTGGAAGCCGAGGTAATCAGGATTAACGGTATCAAAGATCCGAAGGACTATCCCGATTTCTCCGAGATGTTCGTTGTGAGCAAATCCTATTGTGACAGGGCCGACAAATATATCCGTCTGAACGGCAATCTTACCTTTGCCGCAGGCTCGGAATGCGAGGACGTGATGCACGTCATAAAGGACTATGGAATTGTTCCGCAAAGTGAAATGCCAGGTCTGTGCTACGGAACCGACAAACCCGTTCACGGTGAACTCGATGCTGTTACAAGGGGCTTTGTGGAGCAGATAAACAGGAATCCCAACCGGAAACTCTCCACTGCCTGGCGCAAGGCTTTCCAGGGTATTGTGGACGCTTATCTGGGAGAATGTCCCGAGACATTCACAGTTGACGGGAAAACCTATACCCCTGCGTCTTATCGCGATGCCCTCAAATTCAATCCCGGTGACTATATAAGTCTCACCAGCTATTCGCATCATCCATTCTACACCTGGTTCAGCGTGGAGATTGCCGACAACTGGCGTTACGATGAGTCTTACAACGTTCCCATCGATGAACTTATGGAAGTTATCTGCGGAGCAATCGACAAAGGATATACCGTAGCCTGGGGTGCAGACGTCAGCACAGAGGGCTTTACCCGTACCGGCTTCGCTCTTCTGCCCGATGTGGAAAACAAGTCTGCGGCCGGTTCCGACCAGGAACACTGGGTAGGTAAAGCTGAAGAGAAAATAGATTCTCTCGATACGATTGTAGTGGAGAAGGTGCCTACACAGGAAAGCCGTCAGGCGGATTTCGATGACAGGACTATGACCGACGACCACGGAATGCTTATCTACGGAACAGCCAAAGACCAGTTCGGCAGGAATTATTTCATTGTCAAGAATTCCTGGGGCATTACCGGCAAGTTCGACGGAATCTGGTACGCCAGTGAGAATTATGTAAAGGCTCAGACCGTTAATATTATGGTTGCCAAGAGTGCACTTCCGGTTTCCCTTAAAAAACGTCTTGGAATAAAATGACAAACATTGTAAAACATATACCCAATTCAATCACCTGCCTTAATCTGCTTTGTGGAACAGCGGGTGTTATGGCGGCCTGTGCCGGAAGGTTCGACCTGGCTTTCTATTTTATGCTTGCGGCCGTTGTCTTCGATTTTATGGATGGATTCGCTGCCAGAACTCTGGACGCATATTCCGATAAAGGCAAGGAACTCGACAGCCTGAGCGACGTTGTGAGCTTTGGGGTATTGCCTTCTGTTATGCTTTGCAAACTTATGAGGGCATATTGTTTCGGTGCGCCCGTGTGGCTTTGTTATTTTCCCTTGATTCTGGTGGCATTCAGTGCCCTGCGGCTCGCTAAGTTCAACCTCGATGACCGTCAGCGGAAATCCTTCCTGGGCTTGCCGACTCCGGCCTGCGCCTTGGTATGCGGGGCCCTTGCCCTTTATACGGCATCTTCGCCTTCTTCCTTCCTTTCGGTATGGGCTACCGGGATCGTATTCATTCCTGTAATGATTGCAGCTCTGTGCTGCCTTCTGGTGTGTGAGATTCCGATGTTCTCTCTTAAAGTTGCAAAGGGGGAAAGCCTTGAGAACCGCAAGAGGATAGCCTTTGTAATCAACGTAGTCGTTATCGCGGCTCTTGTGCTGCTTACAGCTGTTCACTGGTCGATGATTGTTCTTCTTGGCTTTGTTGTATATATTCTTATGAATCTTGTTTTCGCTTTCGTGCTGAAAAAGTGAAACCGATAGAGTTCGACAGTTGATGTTTAAAAGCAATATTGGTCCTGAAGAACTGGAGAGTCTGCCTTTGGGGGCATTCGATGGCGAGATTGTGGTGATAGATAAACCGGGATTCGCTTATCTGCGCGCGGTAGAGTACCTTAGAAACCAGCCCGTGCTGGGGTTCGATACAGAGACGAAGCCGTGTTTCAATTCCGGAATGCGGAATTCGGGAGTCGCATTGTTGCAGCTTTCCGACGGAAAAAAAGCTTTTCTTTTCAGAATAAATAAGATGGGTCTTAGGAGCCGGTTGTGTAAGGTGCTGTCCGACCCTTCAATCGTAAAGGTGGGTGCCGCTACGCACGACGATGTACGGGGCTTGCAGAAAAAGCACAAGTTCGAGGAACTTGGATTCGTAGACCTTCAACAGATAGCCGTGGACTGGGGCATAATGGACAAGAGCGTTAAAAAACTTGCCGGCAATATTCTAGGCATCAGAATTTCCAAATCTCAGCAACTTTCCAACTGGGAGGCTTCTGAACTAAGCGCTGCGCAGCAACTTTATGCGGCGACCGATGCCTGGGTCTGCCGTGAAATGTACCTGAAACTTATCAGGAGTCCCAAATGATTAAAATTTTTCTTAAGAAAGGACGTGAGGATTCGCTCCTGCGTTTCCATCCCTGGGTATTCTCGGGTGCAATTGCTTCTATGCAGGGAACGCCTGCTGAAGGCGATATTGTTTCGGTTTATTCGGCATCGGGGGACTATCTGGCTTGCGGTCATTATCAGATCGGGTCCATCGCCGTCCGTGTGCTGAGTTTCGATACTGATCCCTTGTCTGCCGATTTCTGGCGGAATGCCATTCAGAAAGCCCTTGACGTGCGTAAGATCGTAGGCCTGTATGACAGTAATCAGGGGGAGACAAACTGTTTCAGGCTGGTACATGGAGAGGGAGACGGTCTGCCGGGACTTATTGTAGACTGGTACGATGGCGTCTGTGTAATGCAGGCACATTCTGCCGGGATGTTCCGTGCCAAACTGCAGATATGTGAAGCTCTCAGGGATATCTTTGGCGGAAAGCTCAAGGCCGTTTATGACAAAAGCTCCGCCACCGCGCCGTTCAAAGCCGGGCTGGACCTTTGCGACGGTTATGTTTATACTGCACCGGGGTTCGACGACAAAGAGCAGCTTGTTCTTGAGAACGGACACAGGTTCCTGGTAAATTGGACGGAAGGTCAGAAGACGGGATTCTTTCTGGATCAGAGGGAAAACCGTGCAAAGGTCGGCCGATATGCTGAAGGGAAGAGGGTGCTTAACCTTTTCTGTTATACCGGAGGTTTCAGTATCTATGCTTTGGCCGGTGGTGCAGTATCCTGCGATTCTGTGGACAGCTCTGCCAAGGCGGTTTCGCTTCTGAACAGGAATGTGGAACTGAACTTCGGACTCGATGCCCATCATAATGGTATCTGTGCCGATGCAATCGAATTCCTAAAGCAAATCCCGCAGGACAGATACGATCTTATGATTGTGGATCCCCCTGCATTCGCAAAGCACAGAGGGGTACTCAAGAATGCCCTGCGGGCATATCAGAGGCTTAATGCCGCGGCAATTTCAAAGGTCGCTCCTGGTGGACTGGTATTTACTTTCAGCTGCTCTCAGGTGGTGGACAAGGAGGCTTTTGCGCTGGCTGTGTTCAGCGCAGCGGCTCAGACCGGGAGGAGGGTGCGGATTCTGGACCGGCTTTGCCAGTCCGCAGACCATTCCGTAAGTATCTATCATCCTGAAGGTGAGTACCTTAAGGGTCTTCTCCTTTACGTAGAGTAGTCTTTATTCTGGGTTCAGGCGAGGAGTGCTGCAAGGGAGGAATTGATTTGCGTGAGCAAATTGTAGTTGACGAGTCTGCAGCACTCCTCGCCTGAATCCTTAGAGTATATTCATTGACTGCTCGCGTATCTTCTCAAGCTCGTCTTTCATCTGTACAACCAGTTTCTGAATACCGGCGTGGTTAGCCTTGCTGCCGGTGGTGTTGATTTCGCGCCCCATCTCCTGAATAATAAAGCCCAGTTTCCTCCCCGGCGCGGGGTCTGTGTCGATGGTGTCTAAAAAATAACTGCAGTGCTGGCGCAGGCGCACTTTTTCCTCGTTGATGTCGAGTTTCTCAAGATAGAATATCATTTCCTGTTCGAACCGCTCCGGGTCGAGTTTGATGCGGGCTTCCTCTGCGGCCTTGGCGATTCTTTCCTTTACGGCACTGATTCTGTCGGCTTCGAATTCCTCCACGCAGTTGTAGAGCGCGGTTATTTTCCTGACTCTTGAGCATACGTCCTCATACAGAGCGGAGCCCTCGTCCTGCCGGTATTTTATTATCTGGCCCAGAGCATTGTCAATAGCTTTTTCTACCAGTGGCCAGTTGCTTTCGGTAATGATATCCTGTCTGTCGTTGTCAATTACATCGGGTAACCGCAGAATATTGGCAAGGAGTTGGTTGGGTTGGGAGGAAAGTGCTTCTTTGCTGCATCCGAAGACATCGCCCAGGGCGACCATCTGCTCCATATATGATTTTGCAATATCTTTGTTTATGGTTTTTGCGTTACTCTCTGCATTCGGTTCCCAGGTTATGAAAAGGTCGATTGTGCCGCGTACCAGTGCTTCGGCGAGCTTCTTTCTCAACGGCAGTTCCCGGTCCTTGGGAAGGAGTCCTGTCTTTAGGTTTATGTCGGCATTTTTTCCATTGATGCTGCGGATTTCCACGGTGAGTCTGCCGTTTTCTAGCAGAGCAACGCCTTTGCCGTAGCCGGTCATTGACTGAATCATAGTTGTTGAATGTTATACGTATGCAAAAATAGGAATTTTTATTATTTTTGTATTTCATTTTAAACTGGAATATGGAAGAGAACGTTAAGAAATTGAACTTTCTTGAAGAAATCATCGAGGATGACCTCAAGAGTGGGAAAGTGGATTCGATACTAACCCGCTTCCCTCCTGAGCCGAACGGATATCTGCACCTTGGCCACGCAAAGAGCCTTTGCATAAATTTCGGACTTGCCCTTAAGTACGGTGGCAAGACCAACCTTCGTTACGACGATACCAATCCCACGAAGGAAGATACCGAATATGTGGATGCCATAAAGGAGGATATCCGGTGGATGGGCTTCCAGTGGGACAAGGAACTTTATGCGTCGGACTATTTCGACCAGCTTTACGAATGGGCCGAGCAGATGATTCTTAACGCTCAGGCTTATGTCGACGACCAGACTCAGGAAGAGATTTCCAAGGGACGCGGTACAGTCGATGCTCCCGGAGTGAACAGTCCCTGGAGAGACCGCACCCCGGAGGAAAACCTCAGGCTCTTCCGTGAAATGAGGGACGGCAAGTATGCCGAAGGAGAAAAGGTCCTTCGCGCCAAGATAGATATGGCGCATCCCAATATGATGTTCCGCGATCCGCTTCTCTACCGCATCAAGTACGCGTCACATCATCGCACCGGAGACAAATGGTGCATATATCCGATGTACGATTTCACTCACGGACAGTGTGACTCCATCGAACATATCACGCACTCTATCTGTACGCTCGAGTTTGACGTTCACCGTCCGCTTTACGACTGGTTCATCAAGACTCTGGACATATATCCTTCGCATCAGTATGAGTTTGCAAGGCTGAACCTTACCTATACCCTTATGAGTAAACGCAAGCTCCTGGAATTGGTTCAGATGGGCCTGGTTTCCGGATGGGACGATCCCCGTATGCCTACGCTGTGCGGAGTGCGCCGCCGCGGCTATACGGCCGAAGCCCTGAAGATGTTCTGCGAGAAGATTGGGGTGAGCAAGCGCGACCAGCTTATGGATATCCAGCTTCTGGAGTGGTGCGTAAGACAGGACTTGAACGCAAGGGCCCGTCGCTATATGGTGGTTCAGGATCCTTTGAAAGTCAAGATTGTCAATTGGCCCGAGGGTCGTGTGGAATGGTTCGACTGCCCGCTTAATCCGGCGGAACCCGAGGGGGAAACCCGCAAGGTGCCTTTTACCGGAGAACTGTATATAGAGAGAGCCGACTTTATGGAAGATGCCCCTCACAAGTTCTTCCGTCTCAAGCCCGGTGGGGAAGTGCGTCTAAAGTACACCTACATCATAAAGTGTGAAAATGTAATCAAGGATGCGGACGGTAATGTGACCGGTCTCGAATGCACCTTCGATCCTGCATCCAAGCCTGGAGCAGGGGAGTGGCGCAGCGTTAAGGGAACCGTTCATTGGGTCAGCACCGAATTCGGGAAGGAGATTGAACTGAGGAACTACGACAGACTGTTTAATCTTGCCGATATGTCTCAGGTTCCCGAGGATAGGGACTATAAGGATTACATTAATCCCGATTCTCTTGTGGTTGCCGCAGCCTGGGCGGAGCCGGCCCTTCTGGAAGACGATTCCCGGATTGCTGTGCAGTTCGAACGTACCGGATACTATATCAAGGACAGGGACACAACAGAAGAAAAGACCGTCTTCAACAAGACAGTCTCTCTCAAGGATTCGTATAAGCCTCAATAGTTAAAGCTTTCCGAGCAGCTTGTCTCTGGAAAGGAGGCAGTCGCCTATGACTGCTGCCTTTCTTCCCAGTGTGGACATAGTGAATTTGGTGTCGCTGAGCACTTTGGTCATAGAAAATTTGTGTGCTGCGGCTTTGATGGGAAGCATCAGGTAATCACCGGCCGCACTGAGTCGGCCTCCTATTAGAACGAGTCCCGGGTTGAAAACATTGATGAGGCCTGCCATAACCCTGCCGAGGACATTGCCCATTTCTTCTATGCAACTGATTGTAAGGGTGTCTTCGCGTGCGATAGCTTTGAGCAGGTCATCGAATCCAAGGGTCCCCTTTTCTTTGTACACCGGAAGCAGAGATGATTTCCTGCCCTCTTCAAGTTTCTTGGCAATCATTATGCTGAGGGCTTTTCCGGAAACAGCCGTTTCCAGACAGCCGACTTTTCCGCAACGGCACATTATGTTGTTGTCGAGAATAGGGAAGTGTCCGACCTCTCCCGAGAATCCTGATTTTCCGTAATAGAGCTTTCCGTTGTTTACCAAACCCATTCCAAGACCCCATCCTACGTTTATGAAGAGCATATTCGGGTCGGCTTTGCTGCCCATTGTGAGGTACTCTCCGTATGCCATTGCGCGGGAGTCGTTTTCTATTGTAACGGGCAGGTTCAGTTCGTTCTGGAAAAGTTCGTTGAGCGGGATTTCACTTTTGACAAAGTAGCTTAGACTGTATCCTTTCTCGGGGTTGACACGGCCGCTGAGACTTATTCCTGCGCTGAAAACTTTGGGCCAGGGGATTTTGGTTTTGGATACCTGGTCTTTGATTATTTTGCACAGTGTATGGAAAGACTCGGTGTTGTCTTCGAGAACAAACGGAATGTCTTCTATGTAATGCAGAATCTGCCCTCTGAAATCGGAAATGGCTATGTGCAGGTGCTGACGGGATATGTTCACTCCCAGAAAGTATCCGGCTACCGGGTTGATGCCGTAGATGCTGGGACGTCTGCCTCCCTTTGTCCCGATTTTCCCGTTTGGAATCAGGAATCCTTCAGCCATAAGTTCTTGTATGAACTTTGTGGCGGTGGGGATACTTATGCCAAGACTCTGGCTGAATTCGGCGATGCTTGCTTTTCCCTGTTGTATGCAGATGTGAAGCATTTCGCGTTTTATCGCTGAATTTTTATTCTGTTTGTCAAGGATGAAGGGGGCTATCATTTTGGTGTAGGTTTAGCTGGAATGCAATATTATGAAAATATTTTAAAAACTCCAAATTTGATATTAAAATTTTTACTTACATAGTCGTCCCTGCCAAACCATCAACGCATTAATAATCAATAAAATAAGTCAAAATAATACTTGCAAAATTGTCCAGAAATGCTTAACTTGTAGTCAGAAACCTGCAAATAATCAAGCGTTATGATCGGCAAAACACC
>JAZRVN010000021.1:0-2433 GCA_045599225.1 Candidatus Cryptobacteroides sp. | reverse complement strand
AATCATTCTGCCATGCAACAGATATTTGATGCCCGGTCGCGGGCCTCGGTTGCCAACATAAAGGCCCTTCTCAATGACCTCCGCTCAAGAGGTTATTCCAACGATGCCATACTTCAGGCGGTCGGTCTCTCCAAGAGACCGTTACGGATGGTCCTGTGCCCTACCGGACTGTCCTGCCCGGATGATGCGTCAATCAGTGTGAGGCTGGGCCCGATTGAGAGAACCCTGTACGCCTTCTTCGTCTCGCATCCGGAAGGAATCGATGCCAAGGATCTGTGGAGTCATTACGATGAGCTTCTCTCCATATACAGGTCGCAGAGCGTCGAGGATCCGTCAAGGCTCGAAGATGCTGTCGATGCCTTGTGCGAGGACTCCAGGGCTGCATTCCACACCAATATCTCGCGTATCAAGAGAAAGATTGTGGACTCCCTCGGCCTTGACGCCGGAAAGGATTACATAATCTACCGGCAAGAGGACGGACTGTACAGGATAGATATTATTAACCATTAATTCAAAAAGACATGCGTAATTTCAAGAAATACAACTCCATAGAGAATTCATACGACAGTGGGTTCATGGATCGGGTGATGGATCAGATGCCATCTAATCTGAAATATGTAGTTCAGGAAAAGGTTCACGGAACCAACACCTCATTCATATGCGATGGAAAGGAAATGCTGTTCGCAAAAAGGACTGCACTTATTGAGGACGGAGAGGACTTCTACAACTATCAGGAACTCGTAGATGAGTATAGGGACAAGGTTTTCGCCATCTCCAGAGATATTATAGCTCAGTTTGCCGGAACTGTCCAGGTTACGTTTTTCGGTGAGCTGTTCGGCGGAGCTTATCCGCTCAACACCGTCAAGCAGAATCATAGGCTGAAAGCTGTTCAGAAGGGAGTCTATTACACTCCGGGGCACGAATTCTACGCTTTCGACATCTATATAAGCGATGCTGAAGGTAATGGGAAGTACCTATCAGTTGCTGAAGCAAATGCGATGTTTGAGAAACACGGATTCTTCTATGCCATGACTCTGTTCGAAGGAAACCTGCAGGAGTGCCTGAACTATCCGAATACCTTCCAGAGTAAAATATCCGAGTGGCTGGGATACCCGGCAATCGAAGACAACATCTGTGAGGGAATCGTTATCAGGCCAGTCGTTCCAATGTATCTGCGGAATGGTTCGAAGGTGATAATCAAGAGCAAGAACGAGCGGTTCGCAGAGAAAAAGAGCGTCAAGAAAAGGATAAAACTTTTCGAGGAGCCGATTCCATACAGCGACGAATTGGTTGCTCTCATATCAGAGGCAGAAGCCTATGTCACCGAGCAGCGACTTGTCAATGTAATAAGCCACATCGGAGAGATTCGGGTGCCAAATGACTTCGGAAAACTTATGGGGATGTTCTCAAAGGATGCCCTTGAGGATTTTCTTAAGGAGCATGGCGGAGACTATGCCGGTCTTGAGAAGAGCGAACAGAAGAACCTGAACAAGGAACTAAACAAACTCTGCACAGACCTTGTAAAGAAGTATTTTTTAAAGAGATGAACAAGATATATTTTACAGCCGACCTTCATTTCGGTCACACAAACGTGCTAAAGCATTGTCCGGAGAGGCCTTATGCCTGTGATGGAAACATAGAGGCACATGATGGATGGCTGCTGGATCTCTGGAAATCAACAGTTGACAAGAAGGATGACATCTACATCCTTGGAGACCTTACCTTCCTGAAGAGTGATGACGCCAGACATCTGTTGGAGAAACTTCCGGGACGAAAGTTCCTCGTAGAGGGTAATCATGACGGCAGCATCCGGTCATATGGTAATTACTTCGTATCTGTGAATCAGATTCTGGATGTCAAGTTTTCACCCCAGAGGGCTCCGATTCTGAAGGATAACCTGCGGGTTACAATGTGCCATTACCCGATGGTCACATGGAACCACAAGCCTTACGGCAGTATCATGCTCCACGGGCATTGTCATGGCAAGCTGGACGAATACAATGCCCTTGCTCCGGACCTTCGCTTCGATGTAGGCATCGACGGCTATCTCTCGCGAGAAGCCGGTCGTAGGAATGGAGATACTCATGGCATAATACCAATAGAACTCATTTATGAAGAGGCAGTCCTGAAAGCGAAGACCAGCGATTTTGCTACCTATGCTTCAGCGAATTACTGCTCGGCAGAGAAATAACACAAGTCAATGAATAAAATGAAGAATAAGACTATCCCCGTATACAATGTAATACTCTGGAATGTCAACCACGATCAGATCATGCAGAACATCGACATCGTTACCGGATTGTTCATGAGCTACGTCATTCCTAAAGCTAAAAACAAATAACTGAAATCAATATGAAATTTACAGCAATAAGTGACCTGCACGGCTACCTGCCGAAGAATCTTCCCGGTGGAGACGTGCTTTGCATATGTGGC
>JAZRVN010000020.1:0-27314 GCA_045599225.1 Candidatus Cryptobacteroides sp. | reverse complement strand
TACACCGGCTGGACGCGGACTGGAAGTTATTGTCAATGTGATGGCATCTTTCTTTACAAGCGTCAGCCACGACCCGTCGTCATCCCCGCTCAGAGTTCTGTCAATTTCAACAGTCCAATCATAGCAGTTGTTGCGGAGCGTCACGTCCACCGTTCCTCCGGCGGGACTGATTAGGACAGGCTCATAAGGAGCCGTAAAACCCGTCTTGCTTTCTTGCAGCACCTGGAAAGTTTTGTTGAAAATGTTCTTTACCGCAATGGTTACAGAACAGGTTCTCGGCACCAGGTACATATACTGACCGTTTTCATAAGTGGGAAGATAAGGCTCCAACTCCACGAGAATCCTCGATGTCTCCTTTGTAACTTTGCACCAGGTGGCATCGGACGTAACGGTCCAGTCGGCCACATTGGTTTCGTATAATATCTCGAAACTGGGTGGATATCCTTCAGAACCGCAATTGAACGTATAGAGGTCCTGTACTTTTGCATTAAAGTACGGAGAAGTATCCGGAACGTCCGGCGGATCGGGTGTGCCGGGTATGTCCGGCTGTTCTTCCTTCCCTTTATCGGGTGTGGGGGCCGGCTTTTCGCAGGAGCCGAAAGCAAGCAAAGCCGCAAAAAACACAAATATGACGAGTAACTTCTTCATACTAAATACTAAATGGCGCACTCAGGAGTGCCTGCCTGACTTGAATTTTCTAGTACTGTACCATCGAGTTCTTCTTAGGCATCAGTATCCAGCATATCAGATATGCCAGGAGTCCGGCTCCCGCGCAAAGGAATGATATTGCCCAAATAATTCGTACAGGAGTGGAATCCACCCCGAAATACTCGGCAATACCGCCGCATACTCCGGCCAGTTTCTTATCCGTATCGGAAAGTGTAAGTTTTTTTGTCATAACGGGATTATTCTAAAGTGTTCGTTTAATCTCCACAATATGGAATTCCTCAATGAGGTCACCCTCTTTGATGTCGTTGTAGCCGGCAATGCTCATACCGCATTCCCTGCCGCTAACAACTTCCTTGGCGGCATCCTTTCCAATCTGTAGGGAACCTAATTCTCCGGTGTAGATAACAATGCCGTCGCGGATCAGACGAACCTGGGCTTTCTGCACCATCTTTCCGTCGCGAACAATACAACCGGCAATGGTTCCAACCTTGCTGATCTTGAATGTCTGCTTGATTTCGGCAGTGCCGATAATCTCTTCTTTCTTCTCCGGTTCAAGCATTCCTTCGATACCGTCCTTGACTTCGTCGATAGCATCGTAAATGATTGAATACAGTCGGATTTCGATTCCCTCACGGTCGGCAGCCTTTCTGGCTTCAACCGTAGGACGCACGTTGAACCCGATGATAACGGCATCAGACGCCTCGGCCAACAGAACATCGGATTCGGACACGCCACCCACAGCCTTGTGGATTACGTTAACCTTAACCTCTTCGGTTGAAAGCTTGATGAGTGAATCTGAGAGAGCCTCAACTGAACCGTCCACATCGCCCTTGACAATAATGTTGAGTTCCTTGAAGTTTCCTATTGCTATCCTTCGTCCGATCTCTTCGAGAGTCATATGCTTCTGAGTCTTGATTCCCTGGATGCGAAGCAGCTGCTCCCGCTTGGAAGCGATGCTCTTGGCCTCGCGTTCGTCGGCCATTACATTGAATTTCTCGCCTGCGGCGGGCGCGCCGTTCAATCCGAGAATGGAAACAGGTGTTGAAGGACCTGCCGCATCGACCCTCTGTCCACGTTCATTGAACATAGACTTTATCTTTCCGTAATAACTTCCGCACAGCACGACGTCACCCTGACGCAGGGTTCCCTCCTGCACGAGCACGGTTGCAAGATATCCGCGTCCCTTATCGAGAGAAGACTCAACAACGGCGCCCAAAGCGGGTTTGTTGGGATTAGCCTTAAGTTCCAGAAGATCTGTTTCCAGAAGCACTTTTTCCAGAAGCTTTTCTACGTTCAGACCTTTCTTGGCAGAAATTTCCTGACACTGGTATTTTCCACCCCAGTCCTCGACCAGAATGTTCATCTCCGAGAGTTGACGGCGGATTGTGTCGGCATTTGCGCCTTCCTTATCTATCTTATTGATTGCAAATACCATAGGTACCGAAGCGGCCTGCGCGTGATTTATTGCCTCGACAGTCTGAGGCATAACGGCATCGTCGGCAGCAACGATTATTATTGCAAGGTCGGTGAGCTGTGCTCCACGGGCACGCATAGCCGTGAAGGCTTCGTGACCGGGGGTATCCAGGAACGTTATCCGGCGGCCGTCGGGCAACTTAACGTTGTAAGCTCCGATGTGCTGGGTGATTCCTCCAGCCTCGCCGGCAATGACATTGGTCTTACGGATATTGTCCAGAAGCGAAGTCTTGCCGTGGTCGACGTGACCCATAACGGTAATGATAGGAGGCCTGGGCTGAAGATCCTCGGGTTTATCGGCCTGCTGGTCGGCTACAATTTCGTTCGTAAGTTCAGCGCCCACGAATTCGACCTTGAATCCGAATTCCTCGGCCACAAGGACAATTGTCTCGGCATCCAGTCTCTGGTTGATGGAGACCATCAGTCCGAGGCTCATACAAGCCCCGATAATCTTTACCACAGGGATGTTCATCATTGTAGCGAGGTCGTTGGCAGTTACGAACTCCGTTACTTTAAGTATAGACTGCTCGGCGGCAATCTGTTCCATTTCCTCCTGGGTCTTTGCGGCGGCGGCTTCCCTCTTCTCCTTACGATATTTGGCACCGAAATTAGACTTCTTGCCTTCGTTCATTCTGGCATAAGTCTCTTTCACCTGCTTCTGAATCTCCTTCTGCATCTCTTCCTGCTCAGCCTCTGTCATTGCGGGTTTGAAACGGTCTCTGCGCTTCTTTCCGCCCGGAGTCTGAGCCTGCTGCTGGGCAGGATTGTTCTTCTGCTTTTTCTTGGAGTGGTCGTGAACTTCAACCTTGGTTACGTCAACCTTCTGCGAACCCTTGTTAATACGTTCGTGCTTCTTCACAGGCTTTTTGTCGAACTGCGAAAGGTCGATCTTGCCCACTACCTTAAGTTGGCCGGGCTCTGTTCTTGCAGGTTCCGGTTCCTTTACAGGTTCGGTTTTCTTTACGGGCTCGGGGGCCTTTACGGGCTCGGGGGCCTTTACAGGTTCAGGGTCCTTCACGGGCTCCGGTTCCTTTACAGGTTCAGGGTCCTTCACGGGTTCGGGGGCCTTCACGGGTTCGGAGGCCTTCACAGGTTCGGGCTGAGGAGCGGCCACAGGAGCCGATACCTGTTTCTTTTCATTGATGAAAGTGTTGCTCTTGATTACAGTAACGCTTTCGGGTTCCTCTTCGGGGACATCTTCCTTGACCTTCCTTCCGGTTTTTTCAAGAATCTCGTTCATCTTGATATCCACCTTCTCGGCGGCATTCTTCATTTCGAGATCCTTGCCGAACTGTTTTGCGATGGCGTCCATATATTCATCGGACACCTTGGCGTTGGGGTTCGCCTCAACATCGGCCCCGACCTTATGCAGGAAATCAACCAAGTCCTGCAAACCGATGTTGTATTGTCTGATAATTCTGTTTAACCTGATATCTGCCATAAATAGTTATTAGTCTTCGAATTCAGCCTTAAAGATTGATAGGATTTCAGCGACGGTCTCGTCTTCAAGATCGGCGCGCTTGGCAATGTCTTCAGCGCTTATGGCAAGCACGTCGCGCGCAGTATCGCATCCGATAGCCTTCAGTTTCTCTATTATCCACTCGTCGATAACGTCGTTGAAATCATCGATAGCCACGTCATCCTCTTCGGCATCGGAACCTTTTGCATATTCGCGCCATACCTCAATCTCACGGCCAATAAGCATTCCTGCAAGCTTGATATTCACGCCGCCGTGTCCGATACCCTTGCTCACCTCGTCGGGATTCATAAATACCTTGACCTTATCTTCTGCGCTCTGGCCCAGATTTACAGAAGAAACTTTTGCGGGCGCAAGAGCACGGCCTATCATAAGGACAGGATTGCCTGTCCACTGGATTACGTCTATATTTTCGTTGTGAAGCTCTCTAACGATACCGCTAATACGGCTGCCCTTGACACCTATGCAGGCGCCAATCGGGTCGATTCTGTCGTCGTATGACTCTACTGCCACCTTGGAGCGTTCACCGGGAACACGGACAACTTTCTTCACGGTAATGAGACCGTCGGCAATTTCGGGAACCTCCTGCTCGAAGAGTTTCTCCAGGAAATCCTCGGAGGTACGGCTCAACGTAATGTAAGGAGTCGTATTCCTGAGCTCCACGCTCTTTATTATGGCGCGCACCTCGTCGTTCTTCTTGAAACGCTCGCCGGGAATCTGCTCGTTCTTCGGGAGATGCAGTTCGTTTCCATCTTCATCCAAAATAAGGATTTCCTTAGCCCAGGTCTGGTAAACCTCACCGCGGAACAGTTCGCCCACCTTCTCGGAATACTTCTTGAAAATATTCGCCTTCTCCAAATCCATAATGCGGCCCTGGAGATTCTGGCGGATATTCAGGATTCCTCTTCTGCCGAATGCCGAAAGGGGAAGTTTCTTGGAATAGCTGTCGCCTATCTCATAATCAGAGTCGCCGCTGTCGGCGGTAACCTGTTCAAGAGTCATCTGGGAATTGGGATCTTCCACATCTTCTACGATTTCGAAGTTCTGATAGATTTCACAGGTTCCTTTATCGACATTTACGATGACGTCGAAATTGTTGGAATCACCATAGGTCTTGGCTATCTGTGAAAGGAATACGTCCTTAAGCACGCCCATCATCACCGGACGGTCAATGTTCTTTTCCTCCTTAAAGTCCTTGAAAGCATCAATAAGGGTGTTTGCTTGTTCTTTTTGCATTGTATGTTAATCTTTTATTGTTGACAGAAGTTCATCGGCCTGCGCAGCATCGATTCCGCAGGACCCGACCGTAAGCGCATAATCTTCGATATCCCTGTCGAAGGCGGCAAGCACGGCCCTATGGACGTGTTCGCATTCGTCGAGTGATACGGCCCCGCCGTCGGTACGGGCTATGGTTACGTCAAAAATATTGTCATCGTCGTTGAAATCGATTTCGACGACCCTGCATCCGCATTCCTGTGCGGCGGCATTCAAAACTTTTTCAAATTCTTTCTTTTCCATAACAAAAAATAGAAGCCCCTCGGCCTCTATCTCATTCACTAGCGCAAATATACATATAATTTTCCATTCCTGCAAACACCCGGCCTGCAGTCCTGCCCGTCGGAACTTCGCAGGCTAGCGAGGAATTGATTTGCAACAGCAAATTGTAGTTGACGAGTCTGCCTGCAGTCCTGCCCGTCGGAACTTCGCAGGCTAGCGAGGAATTGATTTGCAACAGCAAATTGTAGTTGACGAGTCTGCCTGCAAGTTCCGACGGGCGCAGTCCGGCTAAAATCAGATTTCGGAAACAGCTTTAATTCCGTCGCGATTCATCCGCAGGCGAAAACACTTGAAGCATTCCTTCCCGTCCTGCTCGTACTGAAGAACGATATGCAGGAAATAATCCTTCTCACAAGGAATCTGCATAACGACCCCCTCTTCGTCCAGATATCCAACTTTCTTCACCGGATTGTCGGCCTTCCGCAAAAATCCCTGAACCTGCAGACGGATAATGTCATTAATGCCCTCGTGCCTGTAAACGGAGATTTCCTCCAGAGCGGCCCGGTCTATCCGAAGCATTTCACGGTAAAGCATAACGTTTTCGTCGTCGGACTGGTTGCCCCGCACAGAGAGAACCTCGGCAGGCACCTTGCTGCGCTTCACAAAGTCCATACCCTCTTTCATAACCCCGATAGTCCGGTCCCGATGCCTGATTTCAGCCTTGTTGTCGAAATACTTGCTGCCCACCCTATGCGAAAAATAAAAGCGCATTAGCTCCTTGATACGGTCCTTCATCATATAACTGATGATGAGCGCAATGAAAAGAGGCCAGGTAAGGTTTCCGAACTGCCGCTGGAAAGCCCAGGCCACAACGGTAGCAAAAAGCATAGCGAGCCCGGCGGCTACGCTGTAATATGCCTGCTCCGCAATTACTCCGTCCTTAGTTTTCGGAGCGGCCAGATAGAGCTGCTCTTCGGAATATTTCTTCACCGTCCCGTGACGATAGATATAATTCCTGTTGGCTTCGGGGTTGCCGGGCATTACACTCAAGAAACCGTATTTCCTGCGGACAGCAGCAATCTCCCCAAGCAGGGCGACAAGTTCGGCGCGGCACTCCCCCGCCTTCATTGCCCGGAAAACGGCTTCGGCCGATATATTGCATAAAAACTCTCCGCACCGTCTGTGAGGGCCCTCCCTGTCATCTTCGCGGCCAAGCGTCTGATACTCCCTGAGGATAGAGCGCAAATCGGCAATGAACCCGGCGCAGAGTTCCACGCGTTCCGGCCCGGGTGAGGCAGCCTCGATATCGGTCAGGGAACTGCGGAGCGCACTTTTGACTATCGACACGAACATCCTGAGCTGATAGTCGTAGTCGTCCATCGCACCCCTCACACTGTTCAAGGGAACCGCACTGCCGGACACGATTTCCGAAAGGGGAAGACGCGGAGTGATTAGACGGATATTGGATTTGAAGTAGCGGTAGAAGGCTTTCTTCGTGTAGGTAGATGGGTTAATGTCCAGGCTGGAAGGCACAAAAATCCACATTCCCAGAAGAAAGTCGTCCTTCCGGGAAGTCTGCTCCGTAACGAAGCCCACCTTAAACTCGACGGTAAACCTGTCGTGAATCTTTGCCCCTATCTCAATCATACCCTAAAACAACCCCGGAGTTATGCCCATCCACTTAAGAACAGTAGCGCCCCAAAGCAGGATAAGCGCCCAGGAGAAGGTCATCATAGTAATTCCGTATTTGAAAGCATCGGTCTGGCTGTACTGGTTGGTGTTGTAGAGAAGCGCCGCCGGCTTGCTGTTGAACGGAAGCACGTACACGTGCTCGATAAGCATCGCCGTAGGAAGCGCTATGCTCATAGGAGGAAAGCCAAATCTGGTCTCTACGCCAAGTGCGATAGGCACGAACACCATAGTCCTTATTGTCTTGCTCTGGAACACCAGACCGGAATACATCATAAGGAAAGTCAGTATCACATAAAGCACCCAGAACGGGGTTCCGTTGGTTATTCCCATTGCATCGAACGCCGCATTGACCATAGTGTTAGGAAGATCGGTGGCGTTGAGGCCGCTTCCCAGGGTATAGGCGCCGGCACTGAAAAGCATCAGATGCCAGGGAATGTCCACGTCGTTCCACTTTACCACTCCAATCCCCGGAATCAGGGCTATGACAGCTCCCAGAAGCGCCACAATGGTTTCATCCATATTATGGAACGTCCCCTTGGTAACCCAGAGAACAAGAACCAGCATAAAAATAGCAACGGCCTTCCATTCTTCCACCGACATTTTCCCCATTGCATCCAGTTCTTTCTTCAATCTGTCGAGTCCACCGTCGATCACCGGCTTCTGTTCTTCCTTTTTCATAGGGAAGAATACGTACATACCCAGCAGCAGGCCCACCACCAGAATCACCAAACTCATAGGCCCTACAGCCGCCAGCCATTGAGAATAACCGAAATTGCAACTGCCAAGGTAACCCATAATGAGCGATATGGCAAGCAGATGGGCACCCGATCCGGTATAAAAGGCATTGGCTCCGATATTCACCTGAAAAAGGTTCTGAATCACGAGGTTGCGTCCGAAGTTATTGCGGTTGCCGTCGGAAGCTCCATAAATCGCGCACACTACCATAAAGATAGGCAGCATAATGGTGGCCTTTACAGTAGTAGCGGAGATAAAGGCCGACAATATCAGGTTAATGACAAGGAAGCTCCAGAGCACCCCTTTGGCCGATTTCCCGAATTTGATTACAAACGCCAGTGCAAGCCGCTTTGCGAACTGTGTTTTCACCAGCATACTTGCAAGCACGAAACTCAGAATGTTGAGCCACATTACGGGATGTCCCAACTGAGAGAGGGCTTCCTTCTGCGTAGTGACATTCAGCAGAACTATGCCCAGAATAACCAGCAGCGAGGTAAGGTAATTGGGGATGGCCTCGGTCATCCACAGTATAAGGCTGGAAACGAAAATGGCCAGCATAGCGTAACAGGCGCGGGTGAATCCGGCCGGGCCCAGCACTCCCAGACGCTTGGCCGCCGTGGCGGCAAGAGAGTCGGGATTCATATTGTCTATGAACCCGATGTGGCTGAACCAGCATATCCACACGAAAACAATCAGCGCTATGGGGCCTCCAAGGCGCGCCATCCAGGTCTCAAACCCGGATTTCTTCATCTTGGGAAGTTTGTCCGCCCTGTAATTGCTCATATCGAGCGGATCGAATGACGTTCCACTTGCCATACAATTAAATTTCTATTGGAATCCTATACAGTATTGAAGTTTTGTCACAACCCACCCAGGCAATCCCTGATGCACGGTCTATTGCCAGAGCCTCGGCTTGAGCGACAAAAGGTATATGGTATGTGGCGATGAGAGCACCGCCGAGGGTGCAATGGTAAAATGCAGGGGCCTTGCTGTCTATCACCCACATAGTATTGTCGACTGAATCATAGCACAGGTCCGAGATGTACTTGGAGACGAAACCGATATCGAACCAGCCTTCGATCCCGGACTTTGCCAAATTGTATTTTACGATGCGCGTCGGTTGAGCCTGATTGCCCACATAAACCGTATCGCCAACGCACATTATCCCCTCCGGGCCTTTCCCGGAAACTCCCCCTCCGGGGATATCGATTTGAGCCACAAGCGAGAGTCTGCCGCCCGAAAGCTTATAAATCGAGCTCTCGGTTTCTTCCACAAGAATTATGTCGTTGCCGTGGCAGTCGACACCTTCCCAGTCGTGACCGTCTTTTTTCAGAAGAACTTTCCGGGTCTTGCCGTCAAAACCTATCTCGAGAACCTCGCCCTCGTCGCCAACGGCATACAATCCGTCTTTTTTCTGATTCAGGCACAGGCTCGACAGCTCCCCCACTTCAGTTGCGTAGGATTCGTACCCGGTAATGGTATAGTCTTTCGCAGCAGAAGACCCCTGTTCCTCCGTTTCGTTCGAAGGATCAAAGTATGCTTTGTCTGTCAGACAGCCGCAGCATACGAAAACTGCGGCTGCCAATACAGACAAACAAATGGTTTTGCTTTTAGTTATTTCCAATTCTTATAGGGGTTTTTCATCAACATTGAATTGAAGTACCTGGGGTCGCCCGTAACCTCCTCGCCAAGCCAGGCCGGCTTGTCGAAAGGTTCATTCTCGTCGGTAAGTTCCACCTCTGCAACGGTAAGTCCGAGGTTGCCGCCGTAGAACTCGTCGACCTCCCAGGTATGAACGCCGTCGGTGTTCTTTACAAGAAAACGGGTCTTGTCAATGACACCGGGCTCGGCAATCTCGAGAAGCTGCTGAACCTCTTCTGACGGTATTTCCTTCTCCCACTCGAAACGGGCCGCGCCGGAAGCGTTGCCGATTCCCTTGATGGTAATGAATCCTTTCTCGCCCTTGATGCGAACACGCACGGTTCTCTCGGGAACAGAGCTCAGATAGCCCTGCGTAATGCGGGTGGACTTGAAAGCTTCGTTCTTGAAGCAGTCGCACTTTACCAAAAATTTCTTTTCTATTTCCTGTGCCATATTCTATTCGTTTGCAAGAGGTTTGTCGGACATACCTATGACGCGCTTGATTGCCTGAAGGTAGTTTATGTTCTCGACTCCTTCGAGCCCTACGTCGGCGATAGTCTTCTTGATGTCTTCGATTTCGGTCGATTCAGAGTTGATGGTTACGACCTTCGCACCGTTGATGAGCACATTGCCCACTTCGCAGATGGTGTCGTTAACCATGTAGCCGAAACGCTGCTTGTGCACGCGCACGGCTGCCAGGTCGGGATTAGCCTTGGCCATTGCTATGAACTCCTCATAAGTGTACTCGTCTTTCGTGAGAGCGGGCATCTCCACCATAAACGCAGGAAAGACTTCCTTTTCCAGGACCTCGCGGCTGATGGGGAATTCTCCCTTCATAAGGGGATTCCACTGCTCGAGGCCGTCGACGGTCTGAACATAAGTCTTTATGTCCATCTTTCCGTTGCGGATTTTGGTATTGTTTATGTCGTTTTTATTGGAGATGATGTATATCTCGTCGCTTTCCCTCTCCCACACCTTCTCGGGTACGGGAGCAGAAAGACGCGCCATTCTCTTGTGAGCTTCGCAGAAACACTGACCGAAGCTGCGGAATTCGAAGCGAGGCTTGCTCTGCTCGCCGATTTTCAATTCTTCCTTTGCCATATTCCGAATAAATTATTCCTGCTCAATATCTGTTATCTTTTCGCCGTTCTCGGCTCCGGGAGTGGGAGCGGCATAAGCCCAGTCGCCGGTTCCGTTGGGTACGCGGCTGAACGATGCTGTCTTGTTTTCGGGAAGGGTTGTCTCACCCCATCCGGCTTCGCCTGCCGTTCCGCGCTCGAATTTGTTGATTTCATTGCCGGCAGCATCCTTCAGAATAATCTGCACGCTCTTCTTGGCAGAAATTCCGCCGCTGAAGATTTGCGCGCCGTCGGGATTGTCGGTGTTCTTTGAACTGAAGATCACAAGGTACTCGCCTGCGGCAAGTTCGATGCCCTCACCGGTCCACACGGCACTTTCACCTGCATCCTTGAACAGAGCATAGCCGTCAAGGGAAATGCTTCCGGAAGTACCCACATTGAAAAGTTCGATGAATTTGGCATTGCCGTCTATCTCGTTCAGGACAACGGCACAGTCGTTCTGTTCAATCTCACCGGTTTTCTCGCCGTTTTCGGCTCCGGGAGTGGGAGCGGCATAGGCCCAGTCGCCGGTTCCGTTGGGTACGCGGCTGAACGATGCTGTCTTGTTCTCGGGAAGAGTAATGTCGCCCCAAGCTGTTCCTTCCTCGCCGCGCTCGAATTTGTCGATTTCATTGCCTTCATTGTCGAGAAGGATTACCTGAACGTTGGACTTGGCTGAAATGCCGGACGAAACCTCCTTAGGGTCGGTTGACTTCTTTACGCAGTCGAGTTTGAGATAAGCTCCCGCTGCCAGAGTGAGTTGGCTTTCGTCCGATGCGGTCCACTTGACTTCGCCGTCCTTCTTGATCTGGTAGCCGGTGATGTCGGCGTCGGCGTCTCCCGCATTGAAGAGTTCGATATATTTGTCGTTGCCGTCAATCTCGTTCAAGACTACCAGCGCCTCGCCTTCCACAGGCTCCTCTCCTTCAACTATACCTTTGGCGTTGCTCTCGCCTATTGAACCGGTAGAGAATACAACCCACTCACTGCCTCCGTCGGTGCGCAGACCGTAAGTCTTGCCGGTAAGGTCGATCTTGGCAGAATTGTCGGCAGTATGAACGCTGCCCTTGTCTGAGATGAGCTCGATTACAAAACCCTTGGTCTCGGACATTCCGAAGGTGGGACCCGCAACACCGTCACTCTTGACGGGAATTACAATGAAGCCCTTGGCAGCAACCTTGAAACCTTCGTCGGGAACAATCCATTCGTCGGTACCATCTTTTACCATCTTGAGCTTCGCGAGGTCTATTTCACCGTTTGTAGCATTGTAAATTTCGAATTTCTTGTTGGTTGCGTCGCACTCGTTCACAAAAATCTGACCGGCCTCAATCTGAGAACCGACCTCGGGATCTACGGGGTCAACAGGATCTACGGGATCTACGGGATCTACCGGTTGCTCGCCTTCCACAAGGCCGGGAACAGGGTCAGTTCCCTGGACGTTCTCCTTGCCGGGAGTACCTTCTGCGAAATACCACTTTCCGTCCTTGTTGCGGCTGTATGCTGCAGGTGCGGCGGTCTTGAAATCCTTCAGGTTAAAGTCGTCGATACTATTGCCGCTGGGGTCAAAAAGCTGAACGCGAACAGCTTTGCTCGCAGACAGGCCGCTGTCGAAAAGGAGGTCTTCCGGCCAGCCGGCAGGAATTTTGTCCACCTTCTCGGAGCTGTACAGCACAATGAATTCACCCGGCTTGATAGAGGTAACGGCAGTGAGGGCAACGCTTTCGCGAGGCCAGTTCTTGCCTCCGTCCTTCTCGATATAAACTCCGTCCAAAGGAATTTCCTCGGTACCCTTGTTGGCAAGCTCGATATACTTGTCATTTCCGTTGAGCTCACTCAGAATAAGGCCGCTGTAGTTAATGGGAGTAGCACCCACAACATACTTCACAACGTTCGATTTCACACTGGACGATGATGTTGAAGCCTCAACGTAATAGCTCACCTCGGTATCGAGCGGCTGGGCGGGAATCACACCCTTCCACGTGCCGTTTCCTTCCACCATAGCGACAGTTGTTCCGGCAGAGCGGGAATTCGTTGTCCATACAAGGTTGACCTCCTTGAGAGGAACAAGTGCAGATACTTTCGCGGTAACTGTTACCGCATCGTTGGCAGTGTATGCCACGGTGTTTTTCACCTCGTCAATGGAAGCCCCTCCGTACATCTGGTCCTTAATGCAGGACGTAAAGAGGATGGGCATTGCCATAGCGATTAATGCAAATATCCTTTTCATATCATTCACTGATTAAAATTCATACTAGAATGCAACCTGGAAACGCATTGCTATCATAGAATAGTCTACGCCGCCCTTCCCGGAAGGCTCGACTGCCTTGGTGAAATCCTTGGTGGGCTTGCCGGAGGCGTCGGTGCCGATGAAGTTCTTACCCTTGCCGTTGGCATAGCGGTCATTGTTGTTGTACTGGTAGTTGAGCACGAGTTTCACGTGTTTGCTGGGATAGTAGTTTATACCCACTGAATATGCGTCGCAGGCTCCGCCGAAGAAGTTGGCGGTGTTCAGGTCGGCGTTTTCATAGCGCAGACAGAGTTCCAGGTCTCCCCATTTCCTGCCGGGGTCTATGCGAGTGGGCTTTGCGCCGTCCGCGTCATAGTTCTGGGTGCCGCCGAACAGCAGATAGGATGCCTGCGCATACCATCCTTTGACCCACTGGGGTCCGAGAGGGTTCTTGGCCTGGTCAAGGAATGCTCCGCGGGCCATATAGGCGCTCTCGAAACGCAGACCCTTGTACAGGAAGGCGAGTTCCGCAGTCCAGGCAAGCTCGTGGTCGAGACCTGAAATGGCGTCGGTGTCAAGATATTTCTTCCTGTTGATGTTGGTGGTGTTGCGGGTGCTGTAACGGGCCACCGCATAACCGTCGGTGCCTGTGAGCTTGGGTTGCCTGTAGGAAAATGCGCCGCCTATGTGAAGCATTGCGTCCTTCGACTTGTACAGGGGGCGAAATACAATCTTTCCGGTGTAGGAGAGACCTTCGTTGTAGCCGTTGTCCTTGTTGTTGTCCTCCATTGCGGTCTGCTCTTCGGAACCCTTGAGTTCGGGGCCGAACACGCCCGCTGAAACCCAGAACCAGTCCTTTGAGTATCTGGCATTGATTCCCAGGTGACGTGAAGGAGACACCGCATTGTCTATCATAGGCCTCTCCATAAACATAAGGTAACGCGAGGTGGTGTTTCTCTGCATAGAGAATGACTCCTTGAAGTTTCCGGCCTTGATTTCAAGACCCTCGACGCCGGTGAAGGCCAGTATGGCGTCCTTTATTTCACATATTCCGCTGGACCAGTCGGTATCGAACTCTCCGTACCAGTTCTTGTCGAGCTGGGCCTTTACTGCAAAACGGGCGCGGCGGATGCTGGCTCCGTTACCGATAGGGTCGGCATAAGAGGGTGCACCGAAGAAAACGGCGGCATCGCCCTGTACGCGAACGTCGAACCACATCTTATAGTCGAGTTTCTTGGCTTGGAACACGAGGATTCCATCCTGAATCACAGCCTGGGCCGGAGTGGAGACAACCTGCTGTCCGTACTGGTTATACTCAACTTCAGCCTCGCCGGCTGCCTGAGCCTTGTCGGCAATCTGTGCCGGCAACGGAAGTGCGAAGGCAATCGCAACTGCGAGTAACAATAATTTTTTCATAAAAAAGTGAATTAAGAATAATTATACGTATGAGGGACAAAATCAAATGTTTGTAAATATAAAAATATATTACAACATTGTCAAGATTGTGGGCAGTTTATTTCAACAAATTCAGGGCATTGGGCCCCTCATTGAAAAGCAGGTCAATACCCGACAGGCCGCCCACGAAACCGAACTTTTGCGAAAACACCTGCCAGTACTCCCGTCCCCTGTAGGAAGACTCCACCTTGGGCGAAATCACATACTGTTCCCCCACATACGAATCGGTAGGAATGAATTCAGTGGTCAAGCCGAACTTTCGCGCCAACAGCCGTATCAGTTCAAGGTTCAGGTCCCACAGTTTCCGAGGATGGGAATCCAGCACAGCAAACACGGCATCCTTATAGTATTCAAAAAAGGGGGAACTGTCGTAGGCCGAGCTTATTGCCCTTTGGGTCTTGGCCACCCACGGGGTGCTGTAATCGACACTTATATCGGTAATGAGCGAACTCCCGTCGTGTATTATAGGGAAGTTCAAATCGAGCTTTCCATTTGCCGACAGTATGGTACAGCGGTTACGATACGTTTGTTTCCGGTAGTTCTCGTGAGCCTCCAGAAAAACAGTTGAGTTCTGCGCCGCAATGGCAAAGAACTCAACAGTAGGAAAATATTCGGTACTTAATACCACTATTCTATTCCGCCTTTTTCGTGGGATTCTCCGGCACGTACGATACCTCTCTTCGAATTCCTGATGAATTCGAGAATTGTGCTCTTTTCGTCAGAATCGGGGAATCCGGCCTCAATGCGGCTAACGGCATCGGAGAAATTGTATCCGCTGAAATAAATAATCTCATACATATCCTTGATATTGCGGATAACGTCGGATTCAAAACCGCGACGGCGAAGACCTACCAGATTCACACCCGCATATACAATGGGCAGGCGGCCGCAAATGGAATAAGGAGGGATATCCTTGTTCACGGCGCTTCCGCCGCCGACCATAGCGTGAGTTCCGATATGAGTGAACTGGTGCACCTTGGTTCCTCCGCCTATTATTGCCCAGTCATCGACGTCGGTTTCACCTGCGATACCTACGAAGCTCACAAGAATACAATGGTTTCCGACGTGACAGTCGTGAGCAACGTGCACGTATGACATAATAAGGACGTCACTGCCAATCTTGGTAACGCCCTTTCCGCTGGCCTTGGTTCCTCTGTTGATTGTCGCGCATTCACGGATGTTCACGCGGTCGCCGATCTCTACATAAGTGATTTCTCCGTTGAACTTGAGGTCCTGAGGTATGGCGCCTATTACGGCACCGGGAAATACGTGACAGTCCTTACCCATCTTCACATAAGGATAAATGACAGCGTGCGGTTCAATGACGGTATTGTCGCCAATCTCAACGTTGTCTTCTATGACAGCGAAGGGGCCGACAGTTACGTTGTCCCCAAGTTTCGCGTTGGGATGCACAATTGCGTTGGGATGAATGTTTACCATATATGATTCTTATTTTTCCATCACGGCAAGGGCCGCTCTGGTATTAATACTGTGGCCCGGCTTGTACGCCTTTACGTGAGCGTTCAAATAGCCGCCGGCCAATCTCATATCGCCAATGATGTCCAGCAGCTTGTGCCTTCCGCATTCATTGGGAAAATAAAGTTCGAGGTTGTTCAGATACCCGACCTTGTCGGTACGAATTCCCTCTACGTTGAAGAGCTTGCTGATTCTGTCGGCTCTCTCGCCGTTGACGGGATGTTCCACCACTACAATAGCGTTGTCCACGTCTCCACCCTTTACAAGTCCCAGCGAAAGCAGCTGCTCCAACTCGTGAAGGAAACAGAAAGTGCGGCAAGGGGCGATTTGAGACGCATAATCCACATTCTCATCCCAATGCGCAGTCTGCACACCCAGAACCTCTGAAGAAAAATCCACCTCCACATCTATCGATGGTTTGTCGGCCGGAGTTATTTCTATTCTCGAGCCGGATTCGTTTTCTACAACTATGGGTTCCCGGATATCGATGTATTTGCGGCCGGCATCCTGAACAAGAAGCCCGTCGGAGAGAAAGGCCTTGACATAAACAGATGCGCTCCCGTCCAGGATAGGCATTTCCGAGCCGGAAACTTCAACAATGGCATTGTCAATTCCGAGTCCTGTAAAAGCAGAGAGAATATGCTCCACGGTACCCACAACCACATCACCGTCTCCAATCTGAGTACTGCGGGCTGTATTCACCACTTTGGTAGCAATGGCCGGTATCTTCTTTCCAAGGTCGGTACGGACGAAAAGGATGCCCGTCCCGGTTTCTGCAGGCTTTATGCAAACAGATACATCGGTGCCTGTATGCAGGCTTTTGCCATTGAAGTGGTATTCTTTTTTAAGAGTCTGCTGGTTCATCAAGTGATAATTAACCAACAAATTTAATCATTATTTTTGAATTTCGCATAAGATTTGAGATAGCGGACGTGAGAAATGGCAGGAGACCCCATAAGTACCTGCCCTTTTTCCTTCACGTTTCCGCCAACCCCGGTCTGGGCGCACAACGTCGTGTTGTCTGCTATTGTAAGATGCCCGGATATACCTACCTGACCTGCAAAAATACAATTCTTGCCAACCTTTGTAGAACCCGCGATACCGGTCTGGGCGGCCATTACGGTATTGTCTCCAATTTCGACATTGTGGGCAATCATACACAGATTGTCTATTCTCACGCCCTTTCCTATTATTGTGGATTCCATCTGAGCCCTGTCGATCGTGGTATTGGCCCCGATTTCAACGTCGTCTTTTATTACAACGTTACCCAGATGCTCGATCTTCCGCCAAGTCCCGTCGCTCTGCGGCACATTGCCGAAACCATCGGAACCGATAACGGCATTCTCGTGAATAATTACATTGTTCCCGATTCGGGTTCCCGGGTAAATCCTTACCCCCGGATAGATAAGACAATTTTCTCCTATCGTCGTGTTCTCCCCTATGGTAACGTTGTTCTTTACAATAGTATCGCGTCCAATGACACAGTGCGGGCCTATGCTGCAGAAACTGCCAACATAAACTTTCTTTCCAAGCTTTGCGCTCCAGGAAATGAGGCTCAGCCCCCTATGCCTGCGATGCAGACGGCTTTCCCGGGCAGCGTACCTGAGCAATTCAGCTACCGCGGCATAAGCATCCTGAACCCTGACCATAGTCGGAGCCACCCTCTGCCGGGGGATGAAATCACTGTTTACCAGAAGCACCGAAGCCTTGCTGGTATAAACGAATTTTTCGTATTTTGGATTGGCAAAGAAACTTACGCTCCCCTTTTCCCCGTGTTCGATTTTCGCAAACTTGACTACAGTTGCATTGGGGTCACCCTCAACGGTTCCGTGAAGAATCTGTGCAAGTTGGTTGGCAGTTAACTTCATTGCGATTAAAATCTCCAGCCGAAAGTTACGGCTGCGTCAAACAAATTTGTTCTGACCCTTACGTCGGGTTCATTCACATTCGAATATTTTGCATAGGGCGCAAACGACGACTCCGGGTATTTGTTGAACCTTACCACTGCGTCGGCAAAGAAAGAACCCAGAGAAGCGAAACCCAATCCCAGAGAAGCCGAATGAACGGCCTGTGAAAAGTCATACGCCTTGTTGGAAAGTGTAAGTTCCCTGGACAAATAGCGGTCGTAATTCATCTCGTAGTCCGGTGCATATACCACATCTCCCCTATTGTTCGTATAGTGGCGCTCGGGACTGGTCTTAAGCGTATAACCGAGCCTTACCGCAAAACAGGGTCCGATATTGAATTCGGCTCCCGCACGCAACTGATGGGCGCATCCGCAGAAATTCTTCATAACATTGTTCACGACTGCAAAAGTTCCGTTGAGAAGACTGCCGTTGTATCCCATCTCCCTGTAGTGCATTATGCTGAAATCGGTGATTTCGTAATCGACGCTCAGAAGCCCTGCCGTACCGAAGGTGGTCGCAAGACCCAGGGAAGCCCGATAGGGGGACACCATACGGTATCTGTATTCCCCACAGGGACTTGCCCCGGTCGAAGACATTCTGTTGTCTTCAAAAGAAGAAGTGATTGCCGTACGGTAGGTTTCGGATATTGTCATAGCCGTGGGAGTCTGGAACGACGCACCTATCCTCAGACCGTTTACAGGCAGCCAGATAAATCCCACCTTCCCGTAAATTCCATCCACGTTGGCGGCATATTCATAGTCGTAAACCGACCCGGTATAGCACGTTGTAACTTCTCCTTTGTCGGTATTGAACGTGATGGGGAACTGCCGGTTATCCTCGGGGGTTTCCCGGAAAATTTCACTGTAGGCATATCTTTGGAACGGGATTCCCAGACTTATGCCCAGATAGAAATTATCTTCGTGATTGAAGGCGAAACTGGCCACCAAATCGTTCTTGGTACCTGTTCTCTGCCTTTGGGAAGTCTGCCTCAGAGGGCCGAGGAGGCTTCCGTCAAAGGCCTCGGCGACACCCCAGTAACCTTTGTGTTTGGAATCATAGGAAATCATATTCCCCTGATATGCGCAGAGTTCGTTCCACCCGTAAACCGTATTGGTATAAGCTCCCTCGCTGCCGTATGTATTGAATACGTCGGGCTCCATCATATGTCCTGCACCGTCGGCATTGAAATTTGCGGAATAGGCCATTGCTCCTGACATTGAGGTGGAACTGTTTGTCCCCGCAGCTTCGGAAAAGAACAGGTGCTGCTGTGTGGTGTTGCACACAACGGCAAAAGACATAGTCTTGAAGAACCCGTCGGAAAGGTAGAAATTCACGTTCATACCAACATTTGGCAGGATAAACCTGCCTCTGTTGGAATTGTACGGTCCCTGATACTGACCGGCGCCATACTCTGCCGCATAAGAGGACGAACAGCTCGAAACACTCACACCGGGAGTTATCGTAAACTGCGAATAATTCGCAACTGCAGCGGCGGCAGGATTTATGGAAACAGCTCCCAAATCCCCGCCGAGCGCCGTTACCGCATTGCCGAGAGCAATGGAACGGGCCGTTCCGTAATAATTGTTTTCGCCATAGGCGATTGCGTCATACATCGATTGTCCCGAAGCAACAACGCTTGCCAGACAAGACGCTATAATCAATAAATACCTTTTCATTTTTTTGAATTTTACTCACCCTACAATCTATCTTCTCCCACTGCTGTGGCCACCGCCACCGCTTCGCACAGACGAACCTCCACCGGAGAAACCGCTTCGTCCGGAGAATGAACTTCCTCCCGAATAGCCGCTTGAGCGCGAACTGCCGCCGGAACCTGTACTTCCGCTGTAAGTTCTGCTCCTGCCGGAATAGCTGCCGCTCGAACTGCTACGGCTTCTTTCGCTCCAGGAACTTCCGCCAGCCTTATTCTGAGTGGATTTGCTCACGTTTCTGGAAATGTTCGAGCCGCTATAGGCAGAAACGGAACCGCTTCTGCTGTATCCTCCTCCGCCGGAGTACCCGGAATAGGAAACGGCCGAGCCTCCTCTTCTGACAGATCCCGCTCCGCCACGGCGCGTTGCGCTGCCTATTCCGACAGAGGTTCTTGAGCCATAATAGTGCCTGCTGCGGTCGACTATTACAGGCCTGTAAACCGGATATCCCCAAGGATCATAATAAGGACCATACCTGTACCACGGATCCCAGCGATACCAGGGATTCCAACTGTACCGGTAATTCCAGCGATACCAGGGGTCAAAGCGGTACCAGGGGTCCCAGTAAAAAGGATCATTCCACCACCAGCTGTGCCAGATGGGAATACCGACGGCAAACGTCACCGACGGGGAATAAAGCACTATTGTCGTATCGGCCGGTTGAATCTGGAATGATTCCTTCGACAACGGCGCGGTTTTCAATTTAGGTTTGTAGTAGATACCGTCCTGATAGAGAGGCTCGATGGAAGAGATTTGTACCGCAGTTGCGCAAGATACTGCCATCAACCCGCTCACAAGCAAAAGAATGATGCTTCGCTTCATAATTAACCTCCTCTTTGAAATTATTTGTATCTTTGCTCACAATTAGTATGCCGACGCAATATTAACAATTTAAACTTTATAATACAAATATGGCAAAAGAGGTTACACAACGTTCCGACAATTATTCCCAGTGGTACAACGACCTTGTAGTCAAGGCCGACCTTGCAGAGCAGTCCGCCGTTCGCGGCTGTATGGTAATAAAGCCTTACGGGTACGCCATCTGGGAGAAGATGCAGGGAATTCTGGATGCCGAATTCAAGAAGACGGGAGTTAAAAACGCTTACTTTCCTCTCTTCATCCCCAAATCTTTCTTCAGCCGTGAAGCAGAGCACGTAAGCGGATTCGCAAAGGAATGCGCCGTGGTTACGCACCACAGGCTTATGACCTCTCCCGACGGCAAGGGTGTCGTGGTAGACCCCGATGCCAGGCTTGAAGAAGAGATGATTGTCCGCCCCACCTCGGAAACCATCATTTGGAGTGTTTACAAGAATTGGATCAACTCTTGGAGAGACCTCCCGATCCTGTGCAACCAGTGGTGCAACGTTGTCCGCTGGGAAATGCGCACAAGGCCGTTCCTCCGTACCGCCGAATTCCTCTGGCAGGAAGGACATACCGCACACGCCACCGCCGGAGAAGCTCTTGCCAAGGCAGAGCAGATGGTTCAGGTTTACGCCGATTTTGCAAGGAAAGTGATGGCACTACCCGTCATTGTCGGGCACAAGAGCCCCAACGAAAGGTTTGCAGGTGCTCTCGACACCCTCACCATTGAAGCTATGATGCAGGACGGCAAGGCCCTTCAAGCCGGGACATCCCACTTCCTGGGTCAGAACTTCGCCAAATCCTTTGACGTAAAATATGCCGACAAAGACGGACAGCTGCAATATGTATGGGCGTCTTCCTGGGGCGTAAGCACCAGACTTATGGGCGCACTCATAATGGCTCACGGAGACGACTGCGGGTTGGTTCTTCCTCCGAAGCTGGCTCCCATTCAGGTCGTTATGGTTCCAATTTACAAGGGCGACGAAGAGCGCAGTGCAGTATTGGAAAAGATGCAGACTGTCAAGGCAAACCTCGAAGCTCTCGGGCACAGCGTTGAAATCGATGACAGGGACACCCTCCGCCCGGGATTCAAATTCGCAGAATGGGAACTCAAGGGAGTACCCGTACGTCTCGCTATGGGAGCCCGGGACCTTGCCGCAGGCACCGTAGAAGTTGCCCGTAGAGACACCCTTACAAAAGAAACTCTGCAGATAGAAGGCATCGAGCAGCACATTCATACCCTGCTGGATGAAATTCAGGACAACATCTACCGCAAAGCTCTGGAAAAACGGGATGCAAATATCCGCAAATGCGACAGTTGGGAAGAATTCAAGACTGAAATCCAGAAAGGAGGCTTCCTGCTTTGCCACTGGGACGGCACAGCCGAAACCGAGCAGGCAATCAAGGACGAAACTAAAGCAACCATACGCTGCATTCCCATCGATTCTGTCGTATGTGAAGAAGAGGGCAGGGACATTTATTCCGGAAAGCCGTCGAGCCGCAGGGTCGTTTTTGCAATCGCTTATTAATCAGTCCTATGAAGAAGGTATTATCTACTCTCGCAGCATTGGCTTTGGCCGGTGCGCTGTGGGCCCAGGACAACCCGATGGATGCCCTGAAGCAGGCTGCAGATGCAATCAATTCGTACAAACCTGCCGAGCAGACACCTGAACCGCTACCGAATTACTGGAAGAACTCGGTCATGTTCAATCTGGGTATAAATCAGGTTGGTTTGGCAAACTGGGCTGCCGGCGGGTACAACACCTTTACCCTCAGCACCGGTGTCGATGCGCAGTTCAACTACGAAAAGAATCTTGAGACCTGGAAGAACAGGTTTCAAATGGAATTCGGGTTCCTGTATTCGTCGGACCGCCCCTGGCCTTTGTTCCAAACCAGTCAGGACCGCATCTATCTCGAAAGCAAATGGGCCTATAAGACCGGGCCGAACTCCAAATGGAAATACACTGCCGGCCTGGACTTCCGTTCCCAGTTCGCCCCCGGTTACAAATACAATACTCCCACCGTAGAGAACCCTACCGTGGACGATTGGAAGAATCTGCGGGAACTCAAGTCGGCGGGCTTTTCTCCCGCATATACCAATCTCGCCCTGGGTATCGAGTGCGTACCGGCTTCCTGGCTTACCGTCAACATTGCGCCCCTTACCGGAGGCTTCACCATTGTAACCGATCCTATCCTGAGAAAAACCTATGGTATGGCACTTGTTTCCGGGGATATGGATCCTGAAGTTGTGAGCAATTACCGCCCGTTTGCATTCCAGTTCGGTGCGCAGGTAAAGACCGACGTCAACCTTATTGTCAATGACAAATTCAAGTTCGAATCCCAGCTGGTGCTATTTACCGACTATCTGCACGAGCCCTATATCCGTGTCAACTGGGACAACAAGATTGAATGGCAGATGACCCGGCTTTTCAAAATAGGATTCTACACCTGGCTCATATATGACCCCTGGGTTACGATTGAAAATCCCGACAAGACTCTCAGCAAGCGCGGAGTTCAGTTCAAGGAGAACGTAGCCTTGAGTTTCACCTATACGATAACCCCTACTCGCCATAGACACAGAAGATGAGAATTCTGCTTGCAGTGAGCGGCGGCATAGACTCTATGTATATGCTGAACAAAGCTTCGGAACTTTTCCCCGGAGCTTTTGTTTGTGTGGCCCACTGTAACTTCTCACTCCGCGGCAAGGACAGCGACGAAGACCAGACCTTTGTCGAGCAATGGAGCAGGAATCTCGGATATCAGTGTTTTGTACGACGGTTCGATACTGCCTCTGCAGCTAAAGACAATGGCATAAGCATCGAGATGGCAGCCCGGGACCTCCGTTACCGATGGTTCGAACAGCTCTGCAAAGAGCACTGCCTGGACACCCTGGCCATTGCTCACAATTCCAATGACAACGCAGAGACCCTGATGCTCAACCTTCTTAGAGGCACCGGTTCCCGGGGGCTGAGGGGCATAAGTCCCGACCGCATATCCAACGGCATAAGGATAATCCGCCCCCTGCTTGGTACTAGCCGAAAGGAGATTGCCACCTATATGACGCAGCACAGCCTGCCATGGAGAGAGGACAAATCCAACAGCTCGCTGGAATATAAGCGGAACATTGTCAGGAACAGGGTCTTCCCCGAGTTTGAGCGCATCAATCCTTCTTTTGTAGGCACCCTGAACGAAGATATCGCGCGTTTCCGTATGGTCGATGACATTGCCCGGGATTATGTCCGGGACGCCCGGCTCAGATTGGGTCTGGAGGACTCAACGCCGGACCGCATTCCCATAAAGGAACTGCTGGAAATCAAGCATTGGGAGTTTGTACTCTACTGCCTTCTGGAGGGCAGCGGCATAAATTCGGAACAGCTTCAGAATCTGGTGTCTGCCCTGCGCCAGAGTCCGAACATTTCGGGAAAGCGCTTCGGCCCCGTTGTCGCCTCCGGCGGGGAACTCAGGCTGAAAGCCGATGATAAAAGAGAACCGGTAATTGAAAGGCTGGAAAGGAGCAGTATTGCCGAGTTGAAACAAAAACCGGGGACAATAATTATGGATGCTGCCTCCCTGCCGTCGCCGCCTGTTATCCGTCCCTGGCAGGAAGGCGACTGGATGCGCCCTCTGGGGATGAGGGGCCGCAAGAAAATCTCCGACCTGTTTGTCGATCTGAAATGGGGTGTGAGTGAAAAGCAGAACGCTCTGGTAGTAGAATTGGACGGAAAGCACGTAGCCGCCCTTCTTTGCGAAAGAATCGATAACGCAGTACGCGTCACCGATTCTTCCAAAGACATTATCAGGATTTCCTTCTAACGGATTACAATTTCATAAGGAAGTCTTGCAAAGATTCCGGGTTTGTCGATCTTTCCGGCAAGCGAACGGAATCTTACCGAAAATTCATCCTTCGCAGGTTTGTTGAATGCCTCCATTATTTCCTCCATCGGACTTGCGGGCTTCGGATACGAAACCACATTCCACTTCGAGAGGTCATCCTCGCCACCCAGGGTAGCGGCATATCTTATCGCATCCTCAATTGTGCCAAGTTCATCTACCAGACCTATGCCGTAAGCATCGGACCCGGTCCAGACCCTGCCTTGTCCTATCTTGTCCACATCTTCACGCGTCATTGAACGGCCCTGTGAAACATTGTCCAGAAAACGTTCGTACACAGCTTCTATTCCCTTCTGTATATACGCATATTCCTGTGTGTCGAGAGGACGCGTCAACGAATACATATCCGAATGTTTGTGCGAATTGACTGAAGTAACCGTAACGTGTGCGACGTTTCTGAGGGTTCCGCCAAAGTCCGGAACAATTCCGAATACTCCTATCGAGCCTGTCAGTGTTGCCGGATTGGAAAAGATTCTACGTGCATTGTTGGAAATCCAATATCCGCCGGAAGCGGCATAGTCGCCGTAAGATGCTACCAGAGGCTTCTTTGCAGCCAAGGAGTCCAGTTCCGCCTTGATTTTTTCAGATGCAAGCACGCTTCCTCCGGGAGAGTTGACCCTGAGCACAACTGTCTTTATGGACGAATCGGCAGCCACTTTTGCTATTATCCTGGCAAAACGGTCTCCGGCAACAGCATTCTTCTCATTACCGTCGACAATATCGCCCTGAGTATAAATGATTGCCATTTTCTTGCCTCCCTTGAGAGTTGGAACGGCTGCAGCATTATAATCGGCAAGGCTTATTGACTTGATATCCTTGAACTTGTCTGCCATTGCAAGGTCGCAAAGCTTCTTTTCGAGCTCTTCGCGTCCCAGAAGTTCGTCGCACAGGTTGTGCTCCAGAAAGTCCTTGGGCAGTGCAAGTTCGAGATTGTCTATGGCGTTGTTGAGTTCTTCCTCGCTTATCGAGCGGGAAGCGGCAATCGAAGCCGACATAGATTTCCATATCGAGCTTATCATCTCCCTGTTCTGTTCCAGATTCTCGGGGCTCGCACTGCTGCGTATGAACATCTCCCCCGCCGCTTTGTATTTGCCGTGGCGTATGAGCTGGATATTTACTCCCAGCCTGTCCAGCAGGTCTTTTGCAAAAAACAGGGTGCCGCTCAATCCGGTGAGCATATATGTGGCGCCGGTATAAGGTGACATATAAATTTTGTCGGCAACCGAAGCCAGATAATATGTTCCCGTTGAAGCGGCTTCCAGATAGGAAACCACCGGCTTTCCGCTCTCCCGGAAATGTTCAAGGGCCGTGCGCAGTTCCTGCAGCTGAGCCGTTCCGCAGGCAATGCCCTCCGGTTTGAGATAAATGAACTTTATGTTCGGGTCCTGTGCGGCACGGTTGATTGCCTGGATGGCGTCCCAGATTCCAAGCGTCGAATTCTCCTTGAAACTGAAGGAACTTCCCATAGTGAATTCTCCGGGTAGCTGACGGGTCTGCTCGTCAATGGTAAGATTGCCGATGGTGAGCACAGCGCCCTCGGGCACAGACGGTTTTGCATCTCCCGACGGCACCAGAGCCGCAAAGAACATTACAGTAAGAATGCTGCATATGATTATGCCCAGCACTACTGCCAACGTGGTCTTCAAAAACTGTTTCATATTCCTTTTTGTTCTATCCCCGCAAATTTAGCAAATTTGAGTTCAAATTCTTACCTTTGTTGAATATATTTTTAGAAGTCAATGGCACAAAAACCGTCAATCCCTAAGGGGACAAGAGACTTCGGCCCACAGGAAACGGCCGAGCGCAATTACATATTCGACACCATCCGCCGCGTATTTCTCTCACACGGCTACTCCCAAATAGAAACTCCTTCTATGGAGAACCTTTCCACTTTGCTGGGCAAGTACGGCGAAGAGGGCGACAAGCTCCTTTTCAGGATTCTGAATTCGGGGGATGCTTTTTCCGGAGTGGATTTCGACAAGCCGCTGACTTCGCAGGTATGCGAGAAGGGCTTGAGGTATGACCTTACCGTCCCCTTCGCACGCTTCGTGGTTCAGCATCAGAACGAAATCGCCTTCCCCTTCAAGAGATTCCAGATTCAACCGGTATGGCGTGCCGACAGGCCGCAGAAGGGCCGCTACCGCGAGTTCTACCAGTGCGATGCCGACGCCATCGGCTCACGCTCACAACTCTGCGAACTGGAGCTGGTTCAAATTATCGACGAAGTGTTCGACCGGCTGGGAATCCGCGTCGCCTTGAAGATAAACAACCGCAAGGTGCTCGCAGGCCTGGCAGAGATTTGCGGTGCTCCCCACAAGGTGGTAGACATTACCGTTGCCATTGACAAACTGGATAAAATCGGGTTGGACGCAGTGAAGGAGGAACTTCTGGGGAAGGGACTGAGCGCGCAGGCGATTGCAACCTTGGAACCCGTACTGCAGTTGAGCGGCAGCAACGGACAGAAGATTGCGGTTATGCGTTCGCTCATGTCGCAGTCCGAGACCGGTCTCAAAGGTCTGGACGAACTCGAAGAACTGATTGGATTCATTGGTCGGGCAGAGGTTAAAGTCCCCTGTGAGATTGACCTCTCCCTGGCACGCGGGCTCAATTATTACACCGGGGCGATTTTCGAGGTCAAGGCCTTGGATTGGGAGATAGGAAGCATAAGCGGAGGCGGCCGGTACGACAACCTTACCGGAATCTTCGGGCTTCCCGATATGTCCGGCGTAGGTATCAGTTTCGGCGCGGACCGAATTTACGACGTGCTCAAAGGGCTGGGCAAGTTTCCCGCAGAATTGGGACACAATGCCCGGATTCTCTTTGCAAATATGGGAGCAGACGAGGTTGCATACCTTCTGCCGGTAGCGTCGGCCTTACGCGGCAAAGGCATAGCCGTCGAACTGTACCCCGACTCCAGCAAGCTCAAGAAACAGTTCGACTATGCCGACAGAAAGGGAATCCCGTTCCTGAGCATTACCGGAGGTGATGAAATCGCCGCCGGGACAGTCCAGATCAAGAATCTGGCTACCGGAAAGCAGCATTCGTTTGCCAAAGACGACATCGATGGCATACTGGAGTTTCTCAATTAATTTTGATTTTTCGATAATAAGCACTACCTTTGTCATCCCAAACATCGCGGGGTAGAGCAGTTGGTAGCTCGTCGGGCTCATAACCCGGAGGTCGTTGGTTCGAGTCCAGCCCCCGCTACAAAGGCGGAGAATTCTACGGAGTTCTCCGTTTTTGCGTTGTACGTAGTATGGTATTCGTTTGATATTGAACGGAATGCAGCGAATGCAGGATGTTCGCTGACGGTTCGAGGGGCGGATGCGGCCCGGTCGTAGATAAGGGGTCAGGGGGAAAAGTATGTGTTTAGGCATAGATATTTTGGAGTCTGAAGAGGAAGTATTTGACATCGGATACGCCTCTCAGTTGAGCACGGAAGTTTTTGATTTTGGAGTTGAAGGATTCAGCGGAGGCATTCGTTGA
>JAZRVN010000019.1:0-65293 GCA_045599225.1 Candidatus Cryptobacteroides sp. | reverse complement strand
CTTGTTCATGGTCTGCGAGAAGCGGCTCAGATGCCGTTACGCAAACTTACGAGTTCTAATCGAAAAATAATTTTTGCCTTGTAACTAACTGAATTTTAACTTATAAAACCGTCTTGGAGATTTTTTCTCCGGACACTGATGATACAGATTATTATTGGACATCGGATATTACAAATGGTAATATGAGGGCTATTGTGGAATTAGGACCTGCCAACGGCTCCGTCTATATGCTATGGTATAGCATTGGAGATTGGCCGCACAAGGTACGCCCTGTAACGGAGTTAAAATGACGGTACACTCCCCAGACTAAGGAGGAATCCCTTGGATGATTATTGAAGCTGAGAGTCAGCATAAATCCTTGCAAGGATAATCAAAATCAAAGGTGCCCACAAACTTTCCAGTACAGTTGCAGTGCAAGGGAGTTGGTGAACCGTTGAGTAATCGGAGTTCATCAGGGATAACGACATAATGTCATACTATATGCTGAAGTGTTTCAGGAAGCCTTCTCGGGAATTCATGACGGCTTGGAGAGCGTACGGGTCGGATTCTGTGCAGAGGGCTTCCAGCCAGCGGCGGTCAAGGTGGCGGCGCGATGAAGCTTTTGAGTATTTTCAAGTTGGTTTTTATAAATCTGAAACGGGACGCACTGACCCGCCGTAGTAACGATAGCTTTGTTTTTGCGGTTCGACTTTATTTTCACCGCCGCAGTTCAAGTAGAACGCGTTGGTGGTTGTACCGGACAGAGAACTTGACCAATAGTAGCCGTAGGAGCCCGCATTGTTGAGGTTGGTTTTGAAGCCGACGCCTGTAGCGGGGAAGAACAACTTGTTGGTGCCGTCACAGAAGAGACATCCTGCTACGCCGTCGTAACTGGCGCACCAATAGACTCCCAGTTTGAACAAGGTAGTCTCTCCACAGGTTTGCGGTGATTTGTATGTTTCTTTGTCATAGGATCCGCCACAAGCGTCATACAAATCCTTGAAATCCTCTTTGGTCGGCATACGCCAGCCGTTGCCCACTTTCTGCTGCACGACATCGTATTCGGGGTTCAATTTTTTCGTGGTATTGTCATAAGGGGTTGGATTCCATTCTGCAAACGAATTAGAGCCATTACAGTATGTCTGCCAGTCATAACCATCTAACTTGTATGGATACCAGTTGTTGACAGTCCATTTTTTGTTTGTATTGTCCCACGTTCTGGTTACATAGTAAGGCCTGGTTTCTCCCCAAGCATAATAATCCCCATAGCAGGTCTCTCCACTGCCGGCAACCGTGGTGGCACCGAGGTTCATCTTCTTCCACTTGAGAGTTTTAGACTTGTCGCTGCCCATCTTCATCTCTATATAATCAAGATCTTCGACCGTCACCGTGCAGGTGGCTGTTTTGCCGCCATCGGTTGTGGTGGCGGTGATGGTGGCGGTGCCGGGGGCTATGCCTGTGACCTTGCCGGTTTCATCGACGGTGGCCACTGCGGGGGTGTCGCTTGCCCAGGTCAAAGCCTTGTTTGACTTATCCGGATATACCGTGGCGGTCAGCGTTTCAGTTGTACCGAGCAATATGGTGGTGCTGGTCTTGTTGAGAGCCACTCCCTCGACCGAATGGTTTTCCGACATCGCCGAATATGCCCTCCCCACCGTGATGGCTGAGCCTGAGAAAGCGGCAGTGTAGATTTTGCTGCCGGCCGTGAACACGATGCTGCGGCCGGAGGCCGCCGCTTCGCTTGCCGGGACGGTTATCTCGAAGAGAACCTGTCCATCGGCGTTGGTGCTGCCGATGCCGGCGTCCTTGGTGATGGTGCCGGACTCGCTGCCGCTGACGGCGAGGTCACCGGATGCCGGAATAGTGAGCACGCATCTGGTGTTGACGCTGCTGAGAGTTACCTTTGTCACTGCCGTGCTTGCAGGAAGCCCGGCAGCGTAGGTACTGACAACCGAGGTCGCGAAGCTGAAGTCGACGATGACGTTGCTGATGGTCTCCGCCACATACGGCGCTGTGCCGAACACAAGGAACGGTGTCTTCTCGCCCTGACCGGAGAGGTCGAGGGTCACGGATTCACAGGCCTGTCCCGCAGTGAAGCCGGAGGGGTTGAGTCCTGTTCCATAAACGAATACGAGGGTCTTGTTGCCGTCTCCTTCCGGAGCCGATATGGTTCCGCTGAGGGTCGCGGTGCGGTCGTCACCGTTCCGGACGGTTGCGACAAGGTATCCGAGGTACTTCTGCTCCTCCTTGTGGAAGACGAGGACCGTGTCCTTCTTGGTATCGTCCTTCTCCCAGCCCACGCGGATGTTGTTGACCAAGCTCGCCTTGGTCTCCTCGGCCTTGTACTCGCCGAGCACGCCCTTGACGCTGAGCTCTATCAGGCCGTTGGCATCGGCCTTCCCCTTTTCCCAAATATCCGCTTTGCTGCAGGAACTGATTGCCGTCAGGCAGAAAGCCGCAGTAATCAATGTAATAATTTTTGTTCTCATGTCTTTTTTATAGTTATTTTTATTCTTTTACAGGAGTCCGCCTCTTTCCAGCTCCGTGGTGTGGGATGCCCCTCCCACCGGCTTGAAGGCCACCGTGACGGTGACATTCTCCTGAGGCATGGTGAACTTGTTATTGTTCACTGTTATGCTACCGGAAGTACCGTTGACAGCAATCGAACCATCGAGCTCGTAGCCGGTATTCGGTGTGGCTGTGACGGTGACCTCGGTACCCCACGCAACGCTGCCGGCAGGAGACGTTGAGATTGTACCGCCTGTAATGCCTTCCGCAACGGTGACTGCGAATTTCTGATTTTGTGTGTGCGGAGCTTCCAGACGGTAGTAGTTGCCTACATTAATTGTGGCATCCTTCACGTTGAAGTACTCCTCGGTGACGTTGAACTTGAAACTCAGGTTCTGCTTCGCAGCAGGGCAAGCAACGATGTATATGACTTCAGGTCCCTTGCCCGTTTCACTGTCGGAGGTGAAATCAAGCGCCTTGGTGAGGGTCCCGGATGTCTGGTATGAAGCCTTGAGGGTTTCTCCGTCAAGGGCGAACTTGACATCGGTGTTGAGTCCTACGGAGCCGGACAGTTCGAGGCTGGTGTACTTCTTGTTTTTGTATGCCATCACCGGAGCCTTGACGCCTATGATGGCTGTCTTGTTGGTGAACGAAAGCGAGAGGCTTCCGTTTGCAACAGTGGCCTGAGCCATCATAAGGGTAGGAACGACGTCCGTTGCCTGAGAAGCAATGCTCACCATGAGGCTCTTGCTGGTGATATCAGACGGTTTCTTTCCCGGAGCATAGAACATATACATCGTGGTGCCATCTGCAGGGTCAGACGTTGATGAACCCTTATCGTTGCCCTCCGTTATTATGGACAGTGTGGCGACACCGTTGTTGACCTTAGTCACTTTGTAACCGTAGGTTTTACTATCATCATTACCGTCGAAGCCTATGAGGATGTCACCTACCTCCCAACTTGGCTGAAGGCTGTGATATGTGTTATCCTCCTGATAGGACACCTTGGTGCCGTTATCCGCAATGGTGGCGGTCACCTTGAGACCGGTACCGTTGCCGGAAATCTCCTGCCTGCTTTCCATCTCCTTCTGGCAGGATGTACCCAGACCGATGACGACGGCCAGAGCTGTCAATGCTGCTGTAATTCTTTTCATCGCTTGAATGATTTTTTGCTCTGTGTTAATAGGATGGCGTCCATGGATCGTTGCCGTTGAACTTGCTCGGTCCGCCCGGAGTGCTTGCCGAAAGGATTGCCCTCTGTGCGGTGACCTCAATCACTTTCACGCTCGCAGGAACGTACTTCTGTCGCTCCTGCAGTTCTTTATTTTTGACTTCCTTCATTTTTTCGATAAATTTATTGTTTTGTAAAAATTCGCTTGGAGAAATAACGCCGGTTACGCCGGAACGGGTGAAACCGTCCGGACACGGTGAAGCAGCAGTCCTGAACCCAAAACCGTCGCTAAAATTGTATAAATTATGATTAATAGGCGTTTATGCCCCCCCCCCGTAATATCAGGGAGAGAACAGAAGAATTATATGTGCCTATAATACGCATCAATCTTCAAATTAAGACATTATTTCCCGAAAATGCAACAAAAAACGGGTCATAGGCTTGCGTCCACCGAATTCGTCCGAACCTATGGTCCTGACCCAGTTTCTGAAATTATTGCAATACGTGTCCGGAATGCTCTGTGCCCGCAATTGAAGAGAAGCGGAGAGAATTACTGCCAGGCAAGGGAAAAACTTGCATATAGTAATCATAACACAAAGGTAACTCATTGTTTCGTTTTTTTTAGTTTCTTTGTATAATGAAACCAAACCACGATTCCTTATGAAGAAATCCACATTGAGTTTCCTCATTCTTTTTACTCCGTTTGCGGCCGGGCTTCTGCTCGGATTCCTTGTCGGCAACTGCAGCGGAAGACATCACGTCCTCAGGTCCGAAGCGAAGGAAAGTGCCTTCGCAGTGGCGGAAACGGCGCCGTCAAAGGAGGAGACGGCACAGGACCGTTCCGATGTATATGAGAGACCTCAGATGAAGGAAATCATCTACTACACCCGCAGGATTCCATATTCGACCGAATTCTCCGACATCAACGAGGTTCATCTCCAGACAGCAAGGAAAGCGGGACTGTCCAGAATACCCGGCACGAGGGATGACGTGGCAAAGTTCAGGCTGACGGAGATTGCGGACAATGATTACTATGTAATAGAAAAGTTGCAATACTCCATCCCCTATCTCACAGCCAGAGCGGCCGCAGAACTTGATGCCATCTCAAAGGCATTCAACGATTCGCTACGGAGCAAGCAGTTCCCCGAATACAAGCTGGTCGTAAGTTCGGTCCTGCGTACCGAAGAGGATATCGCCAGACTCCGCAGGAGCGGCAATCCCAATGCATCGGACAATTCGGCCCATTGCTACGGCACCACCTTCGACATCACCTATACCAGGTATTTCCGTGAAGAAGAGACGGACGAGTTCATGCAGCCGTTCGAACTTACCAAGGTGCTCGGCGAGGTCTTACGCGACCGCCGCAATGCCGGAAAAATCCTGGTCAAGTACGAGAAGAAGGAACATTGTTTCCACATCACGGTACGATAGGGACAACGTTCCGGATCTTACATTACTCAAGAGTGTTGATTTGAAAGATATTCATCGATAGCGGCGGCGGCCTTCCGACCGGCGCCCATAGCGAGGATTACAGTGGCGGCTCCGGTAACGGCATCACCACCGGCAAACACGCCCGGGCGAGAGGTGGCACCGTTTTCATCGGCAAGCACACATCCGCGGCGGGAAACTTCCAGAGCGGCGGTAGTACGGCTGATGAGGGGATTCGGAGATGTTCCCAGCGCCAGTATCACAGTATCGGCAGGCATCTCGAATTCTGACCCCACTACGGGAACGGGAGACCTTCGACCGGAGTCATCGGGCTCGCCCAACTCCATCCGTATGCAACGCACAGCCTTAACCCATCCGCGCTCGTCACCCAGTATTTCTACGGGATTGGTGAGCATATCGAACACTATCCCCTCTTCAATGGCGTGCCTCACTTCCTCTTTTCTGGCAGGAAGTTCCTTCTCGGTACGGCGATAGACTATATGCACCTCGGCTCCGAGTCTAAGGGCAGTGCGGGCGGCATCCATTGCCACGTTTCCTCCGCCAACCACGCAAACCCTGGCACCTGTGTGAATGGGGGTGAGATAATCTTCCCGCCAGGCCTTCATAAGGTTATTGCGGGTAAGGAATTCATTGGCCGAGAACACTCCACAGAGGTTTTCGCCGGGGATGCCCATAAACCGGGGAAGTCCGGCACCCGTTCCTATGAAAACGGCGTCAAAACCTTCATCGTCAATAAGCGAGTCGATGGTAACAGTCCTGCCTACTATAACGTTGGTTTCAATTTTCACCCCCAGGGCCTTAACCGATTCTATTGCCGGGGCCAGCACCTTTTCCTTGGGAAGACGGAACTCCGGAATACCGTATTCAAGTACGCCGCCGGCCTTGTGTAAAGCTTCGAAAACCGTAACTTCATATCCCAGACGGGCAAGATCGCTTGCACAGGCAAGTCCTGCCGGGCCGCTGCCTATTACAGCAACCTTATATCCGTTAGGCTCGGCCTTCTGCGGTGCATCGGCGGGGGAATTGTCGGCCACAAAGCGTTCCAGCGCTCCAATGGCAACAGGTTCACCTTTTATTCCAAGGATACAGCTGCCCTCGCACTGATTCTCCTGAGGGCACACGCGGCCGCATACGGCCGGAAGAGAAGAATCCTTCGCAATTATTTCGGCAGCCCCGGCGATATCCCCTTTTGCAACACAGGCTATGAAATCGGGAATCTGAATATTCACCGGACAGGCTCCCACGCAACGGGGATTCCTGCAATGCAGGCAACGGCTTGCCTCAAGCATAGCCTCCTGCCTGTCATATCCCAGTGAAACCTCTTCGAAACACTTTGCCCGAACTGTCGGATCCTGCGCACGCACAGGCACTCTTGGAATCCTTTCTGCCATTATTTGTCCCTCCCTATTCTGCATTTATGACGTTCTTTCTCGAAAGCCTCCTCGCTGCGGTACTGTCCCTGACGGCGCATAGCCTCGTCGAAATCGACCAAAGCTCCGTCGAATTCCGGGCCCTCAACGCAGGCAAAACGGGTTTTCCCGCCCACCGTCACCCTGCAGGCCCCGCACATACCGGTACCGTCGACCATTAGAGTATTCAGGCTCACTATTACCGGAATGCCCAGCTTACAGCAGCACAGCGTAGCGAACTTCATCATTATCATTGGGCCGATGGCTACGGCCTGAGTGTACCGCTTCCCCTCTGAGACCAGTTTCTCCAGCATCGCAGTCCCCACCCCGTGAAAACCCTCCGAACCGTCGTCGGTACATATATATAGATTATCGGCAAAGCGCGACAATTCATCGGTATAAATCAACAGGTCCTTCGTACGGGCGCCTACAATAACATCGACCTTTACCCCTCTTTCGTGCAGCCACTTCACCTGCGGGTAAACCGGGGCCGTACCCACTCCGCCGGCTATGAACACGTAGGAAGAGGCGGAGAGGTCTTCGGGCGATGCGTTGATGAATTCGGACGGAAGGCCCAACGGACCTGCGACATCGGCAAAACTCTCCCCCACCTCGAAGGAAACTATGTCGGAGGAAGAAGCACCGATAACCTGAGTCACTATTGTCACCCACCCTTGGGCAGGGTCGAAATCGCTGATTGTGAGCGGGATACGCTCCCCTTTTTCATCTGCCCTCACAATCAGGAACTGGCCGGGCCGGGCCGATGCGGCAATTCTGGGAACGTTCACTCTCATCCGACAGATGGAAGGAGTGAGCATCTCCTTTGAAAGAATCTCGAACATACGCGTTCTGTTTTATTTAACCATTCCCGAAAATCCGAGGAAAGCCATAGCCATAATGCTCACGGTAATGAGCGCGATAGGCAAACCCTTGAACGACTTGGGAACATTGCTCTGGGCCAGATGCTCGCGGATTCCGGAAAACAGAATCATAGCCAGGGCGTAACCCAACGACGTTGCAAAAGCATACACGGTAGCTTCCCCGAGGTTGAAGAAATGAGGCTCTCCCCCACTGAAAGTGAACTGCTTGGTAACCACCGTAATAGCCACGCCAAGAACCGCGCAGTTCGTAGTAATGAGAGGAAGGAAGATTCCCAGAGCCTGATACAGCGACGGGCTGATTTTCTTGAGCACAATCTCTACCAGCTGTACCAGAGCGGCAATCACCAGAATGAAGGCGATGGTCTGAAGGAACTCCAACTTGAAAGGAACCAGCAGATACCGGTTGACGAGATAGGTAACAACCGTTGCCAGAGTAATTACGAAGCAAACCGCACCGGACATTCCGGTGGCAGTGCCGAGCTTGTTGGAAACTCCTAGGAAAGGACAGATTCCAAGGAACTGAGCCAGTACGATATTATTGACGAATATCGCCGATATTATGATTAGAAAAATCTCAGACATACTCTACTTCTTTGCAAATTTGTTGAAAAGAACCATAAGGTAACCCAGTACAAGGAAAGCTCCGGGAGCCATAACGAAGGCCAGGATTCCGTCGCCGGGAAAAAATTTGGCTCCGAAAACGCTGCCGCTTCCCAGAATCTCACGTACTATTCCTATTACCGTAAGCGACAAAGTGAATCCGATACCTATTCCTATGCCGTCGAGCGCCGAATCAATAACCGTATTCTTGTTGGCAAAAGCCTCGGCCCTGCCGAGCACGATACAGTTGACCACGATAAGCGGAATGAAAAGACCCAGCGTCTTGTACACGTCGGGCACAAAAGCCTGCATAAGAAGCTGGAGAACGGTAACAAAGGTGGCGATAATTACTATATACACCGGAATGTGAACCTTGTCGGGCACTATAGGAGCCACGAGCGAAATGACTATGTTGCTGAGTATGAGCACAAACATAGTAGCGAGTCCCATCTCCAGACCGTTGAGAGCCGATGTTGTAGTGGCAAGCGTAGGGCACATTCCCAATACGAGCACAAACGTAGGGTTCTCCTTTATGAAACCCTTCGTAATAAGACCAAGTTTACTCATAGCTGTCCTCCTTCATAAGTTTAACGGCATTCTCCACTGCCAGGGTATAAGCGCGGGAAGTGATGGTAGAGGCCGTGATTGCATCTATGTCTCCCCCGTCCTTTGTAACTTTCAGACTCTTGAGTGCAGGGTCGAATCCGCAGAATTGCTGAACGAAATGCGAAGCGTCATCGCCGCATTTTGCGCCAAGTCCCGGAGTCTCGCTATGAGACAGAACCTTGGCGGCATAGACCTTGCCCTCGCCGGTAACTCCCACGAGCACTGTGAGCTGCCCTCCGAATCCGTTTACCGAAGATTTCACGGCAGTTGCAAACTCGTTTTCCAATTCGCCCTGCGCACGATAGCATTCATAACGGATACCGTCCATCTCACGGAAAACCGGCTCCACTGAAATTTCGTATCCGTCGGGAACAACTTCAGACAGGGCGGCCTGCAGATTTGCTTTCTCGGCACGCTCGATAGGTTCCTGCGTAAGCGCGTAAACGCCTCCGAGGACAGCAGAGCATACGAGGCATACGCCTGTGAGGCATAATGCCATATTTTTGAGTGAAGATGTAGCTGCCATAACTATTTCCTCCCGTATTTCTTCTGATGGAACCACCTGTTGAGGAACGGAACCGTCATATTCATAATAAGTATAGCGAAGGACACTCCCTCGGGATAAGCGCCGAAATAGCGGATCATCATAACAATGAAACCGATACCTATTCCGTATATGACCCCACCCCAATTACTCATAGGAGAAGTGACATAATCGGTAGCCATAAAGCAGGCGCCCAGGACAAGACCTCCGGTAAGAAGGTTGAACAGAGGGCCGGTATAGGTCGCAGGGTCGATAACGTTGAAGATGAACGAAATAACCGCGACGGTAGCGAAAATGCTGAGGGTAATCCAAGGCTTTACAATACGCCTGCAGAGCAGATATACAAAGCCGGCAAGCAGCGCAAGTGCCGATATTTCACCTGCCGAACCCCCAATGTTGAAGAAGAGGGTCTGAAGGTAATCCACACCCTGTACTGCGGGCATTCCTCCCTCGGCATACTGTCCCAGAAGGGTTGCCCCGGAAACGGCATCGGTCGCGTGAATGAAACCGGGAGTTACGGTCCAGTCGGTCATATATGCAGGGAACGACACCAGAAGGAATATTCGGGCGGCTATCGCCGGGTTGAACACATTCTGTCCAAGTCCTCCGAACGACATCTTCACAACTCCTATTGCAAAGAGAGCACCTATAAGCACTACCCACCAGGGGGTTGTAACCGGGAGGTTCATTGCAAGCAGCAATCCTGTCACAAGTGCCGAAGCGCCACAGAAACGGCCCTTCTCCTTAAACAGGAATTTTGTAATGGCCCATTCGAATGCCACGCAGGAAACGGCGCTCAGTGCAAGCACGAGCAGTTCTGACCATCCGTAGAAGAGAACAGAAACCACAATCGCCGGCATCAGCGCAATGCAAACCTCTCCCATTATTCGGGAAGTGGAAGCCTTTGCGTGTACGTGGGGGCTTGGTGAAACTAACATTCCATTCATATCGTTTACTTTTTACTTCTGTTTCTTATCACTCCCATAACCTGACCCTTAGCCATACGGATATTGTCCAGCAGGGGGATGTACGACGGACAGCTGTACAGGCAGCATCCGCACTCTATGCAATCCTGGGCGGCATTCTGCTCCAGAGCCTCAACGTCGCCGGCTTTGTACAGACGGTTGAGCAGGAACGGCTCCAAACCCATAGGACAGGCATCGGCGCAGCGGCCGCAACGGATACAGTTCTGCTGGGGTTTACGCCTGGTAGCCTTCTCGCTCAAATAAAGAATCGACGACGAACCCTTTACCGTACAGGCCTCGAGATTTGCTATGGCCTTGCCCATCATCGGGCCTCCGCTTATAATTTTGGCGGCTTTTTGGGGCACTCCGCCGGCATATTCCGCAATGTACGACAGCGGCATTCCTATCCTGAACAGATAGTTGTGCATAGCGCTCTGCGGAAGGCTATCTCCGGTAACTGTCAGAGTATTGGTAACCAAAGGTTTGTTCTTTTGAACGGCATCGTAAACCGCCAGAGCGGTAGCAACGTTCTGGACTACGGCCCCAACGCTAATGGGCAATGCGCCGGAACCCACTTCGCGGCCCATAACGGCAGCAATAAGCTGCTTTTCTCCACCCTGCGGGTATTTCTTCTTCATAACCTTTATTCCGATTTCCCCGAATCCCAATTCGGCAAGAGCCGCCTTCATAGTCCTGACGGCCTCGGGTTTGTTGTCCTCGATGCCTATCACGCAGGGACACCCGCCCAGGACCTTGCGCATTATTTCAGCGCCGACTATTATCTGCCTGGGGTTTTCCAGCATAATGCGGTAGTCGCTGGTAAGGTAAGGCTCACATTCGGCCCCGTTGATAATGAGGCATTCGGCCTTGGAACCGGGAGCAGGGTTGAGTTTTACGTGGGTGGGGAACGTTGCTCCGCCCAGACCCACTACTCCGTTTTTCTGAATTCTCTCCAGAATCAGGGCTCTGTCATCCGGGATTTCGGTAACCAGCGTGTCGGAAAGGTCGATTCCCTCGGCCCATTCGTCTCCCTCGACAGAAATCTCGATATGAGTCATATTGTTGAGGGCTAGATCCTTGCGGGGGCCTATGGATTTCACGGTTCCGCTTACCGGAGAATGTACGAAAGCCGATATGAACCCACCGGGTTCGGCTATCACCTGTCCGGCCTTTACCTGTGCGCCCACCTCTACGACAGGTTTTGCAGGGGCGCCCAGATGCTGTGCCATTGAAACGTACACAACCTCAGGCAAGGGCAGGACCTCAATGGGACAATTTGCAGCAAACTTGCTGTCGGCGGGATGCACACCGCCTATAGGGAAAGTTATCTTACTCATTGTTTACCTCCTTTTTGGGAAGAACCGGGAAATTGACGGCGTGGATTGCGCCTGTAGGACATTCGGCAACGCACTTCTTGCAAAGTTTGCACTTCGTGAAATCTATATAAGCCACATTGTTCTCTACGGTGATGGCCTGCTGGGCACAAACCTTTGCACACTTGCCGCAGCCTATGCAGGCGGCACAGCAAGCCTTGCGCGCAACCCCGCCCTTATCTTTATTCACACAACTGACGAATACCCTCATTCCGCGGGGACCCTTGTTGCGAAGCTCGATTATGCCCTTGGGGCAAGCCTTGGTACAGGCACCGCAGGCCGTGCATTTGGTTTCATCCACTACGGGAAGTCCTGTTACAGGATCCATCGAAAGAGCCCCGAAAAGGCAGGCCTGCACACAGTCGCCACAGCCGAGACAGCCGAACGGGCAGGCTGTGTCGCCGCTGTACAGCGAAGCCTTGACCTTACAGGAGGCTATTCCGTCGTATTCGTTGGTACGAGGCCTGTTCTCACAGGTTCCGTTGCATCTTACAACGGCAACCTGAGGGGCTTTTTCCTTGATTTCATAACCAAGGATGGCGGCCACCTTCTTCATTACCTCGTTTCCTCCCACCGGGCAATAGTGCTTGTCCAGATCGGACGCCTTGACGGCAGAGTCGGCAAAAGCCCTGCATCCGGCATAACCGCATCCTCCACAGTTTGCACCGGGCATAACTTTTTCGATTTCGTCTATGCGGGGGTCCTCCTCGACCTTGAACTTCTTTGCCACAAAGTACAGCAGCACAGAGAGCAACAGGCCAAGACCGGCCAGCACGACCACAGTCCACATAACAATACTTGTCATTTCTCTTCTATATAAAACTTTATTTCATTCTTCAGTTTGTCGCGGAAGAACCACAGCACAACGTAGTACAGCGCTATGCTTCCCAACGAAAGCAAGCCCGACAGAAGTTCCCCCACACCAAGGGACAGGCACACCAAAAGGGCCAGCAGCAAAACAATCAGCGGCGCAGCATAAGAAACTGCAACCGCCTTAAGTCCCATTGTCCTGCACAGGAGCACGTTCACATTCTGCCCCACCGTCCAGTTGCCTGCCGTAGTGGGAACTTCGACTATTTTTCTTTTGGATTCCCCGAGAGAACACAGACCTTTAGCGTGGCAGGCAGAACAGGCCGACTCCGAAATTATCTCCACCGTAGTCAGTTGCGGGTCAATCGCAATGATTCTGCCCTCGTGCGCTATCTTGTCAGAACTCATTCGCCGGGCCTATTGAGTTAAACGGGTCGTCGTCGCTGTCATTGCCGGCAAAAGGCACCACACCGTTCATTGCGTGGGCTGCAAGCGTATCTTCAAGTTCCACAAACTTCACCTTCTCGCCCTTGAAGAGCATTTCTATCTCTCCGGTTTCACCGTTACGGTGCTTTGCTATAATGATTTGAGTCTTCTCCTTGTCGGCCGGGTCCTCGCTCAAGCCTATATAGTCGGGCCTGTGGATGAACAGAACCATATCGGCATCCTGCTCTATGGAACCCGATTCGCGTAAGTCGCTCAACTGAGGCTTGCCGGACCCGCCGGTGCGCTGCACCGCCTGACGGGACAGCTGCGAAAGCGCTATGATAGGTACGTTGAGTTCCTTGGCCGTAGCCTTCAGATTTCTGGAAATGGCGGCGACTTCCTGCTCACGCATTCCGTTTTTAAGGTCCGACGGACTCTGCATCAACTGAAGATAATCCACTATTACCAGTCTCACACCCTTGTTCTTGACCAGAGCCTTGACCTTGGTCCGGAATTCCGTAACCGGAAGGCTGGGAGTATCGTCTATGTACAGTGGAGCCTTGGAAAGGCCCTTGAGCTTATACTCCATCTGCTGCCACTCGAACGGTTCCAGCTTAACTCCGCCTTTGATTTTGTCGGCGCTCAGGCCTGTCTCGGTGGTCATCAGACGTTTTGCAAGCTGAATATTGGACATTTCCAAGGAGAAAAACGCTACAGGCATATTGTGATCCACCGCAGCGTTACGGGCAAGATTGAGCGCAAACGCGGTTTTACCCACGGAAGGACGGGCAGCCAGGATTATAAGATCCGACTTCTGCCAGCCCATAGTGATTCTGTCCAGCTTTGCAAAGCCCGAAGGAACACCGTTGACTCCGGTAGAAGTCTGCATCTCCTGAATGGAGGCCATAGCCTCGTTGATTATGGAACCTATTTCCTGTACATCCTTCTTTATATTGTTGTCGATTGCCCGGTAAATCTTGCTCTGAGCCGAATCCACAAGCTTGTCGACGTCGATGGATTCGTCGTACGAATCGTGGATAATCTCGTGAGATGCAGTAATAAGATCCCTCTGAATGGCTTTCTGCTTGAGAATCTTGACATAAAACTCGACGTGTGCTGCAGAGCCTACGTTTTCGGACAGGTCGGTAAGTACAACCGCACCGCCCACCTCCTCAAGCTTGCCAAGAGCGACGAGACGCTCACTTACGGTTATTATGTCGATAGGATTGTGCGCGGCGACAAGTTCCAGCATAGCCTCGTAGATTGTACGATGCCTGGGGTCATAAAAGCACTCCGGGCTGAGTTCCTCTATGACCATATCTATGCAGGACGGCTCCAGGAGCATAGCTCCAAGGACGGCCTTCTCTACATCGATAGCCTGAGGGGGTTTATTGCCCATCTCAAGCCCCAGAGCCTCGAGGTTAACCTGCGGTGCCCTCTTTGTATTGCGGGATTTTGTCTCCGGCATATCGGTTTATTTCCTGGAAGCGGGGTGAACAAGTATTCTGCCGCAATGCTCACAAATGACGAGCTTCTTTCCTGAAGCTATGTCGAGGAGCCTCTGAGGAGTAATGGCATTGAAGCATCCGCCGCAACTGTCGTTATATACGGCTACCACTGCAAGGCGGTTGTGCACGCTCTGTCGGATTCTTTCGTAGGCTACGAGCGTACGCTCGTCGATTTTGATGGCGCAGGCGGCTCTCTTTGCGGCAAGCACCTTCTCTTCCTCGGCCGTAGACTCCACTATGGTGGAAAGTTCCTCTTTCTTAACCTCGAGGTCGAGCCTCTTCTGCTCAATCTTCGCGCTTATGTTCTCTATGTCCGCCTTGCGGTCGGCGATGGCCGACTTGGATTCGCGGATATTCTTTTCTGCAATGAGCCTGAGCAGGTTCAGGTTCTCGAGCTCCTTGTTTATGGAGTCGTATTCGCGGCTGTTGGAAATGTCGGCAAGCTGCTTCTGATATTTGTCTATATCTGCATCGTAATCCCGGATATCCCCGTTTGCGCCCTCGATTGCCTGCTCATAACCGCTGCAGACATCCTGCAGGCGGCCCAGCTTGGACTCCAGGGTTGCGATTTCGTCCTCGATTGAAGCGACTTCGGCAGGAAGTTCTCCACGGAGCTGATAAATCTTTTCGATAGCATTGTCGGCCTCCTGAAGTTCATAGAGGGTCTGAAGTTTTTCCTCTACACTCAACCCTGTTTCTCCAAAGTTCTTCTGGAGAGACACGAAGGTTTCCTTCCGGTCGATGGGAATCTCGACTTTTTTGATTTTCTTGGTTGTTGCCATATTCTTTATGTGTAAATTATTTCTCTTTTCCGCACTTTTGCGCGAACTACAAAGATAATAATATTTTACAAACTTTTCTTTATTTCCACCAGCTGAGCGCGAATTTGCTTCAGCGACTCCAGAACCTTGACGGAATTGTCGACCCTGGCCGAATCCTTTGCAAGTACCTTGGCCGCGCCTTCAATGGTAAGAGCTTCCACCTTGAGCAGATGCTTGATTTTCTTGAAGACCTCGATGTCGGCGGCTGTGAACTGCCGGTTTCCCTTCATATTGCGGTGCGGCTTCACGAAATCGGCAAAAGTGTTGGACCAGAAGCGGATAGCCGACACGTTCTCTTCCAGGAGCCCGGCCACCTCGCCGATAGAATAATACAGTTTTTCCATATTTGTTAATCCATTGATTGCTGTGTGTTCGACGCCATATACAGGACATTGGGGTAATCGTACGGAGTAAACGAGGCAAACATATAGTTTGCCGGGTCCATAACCTCCCCCGACCTTCGCACTTCGTAATGCAGATGGGGAGCGAACGAAACCCCGGTCATCCCCACCGAGCCTATGACACTCCCCTCCGACACTCTCTGCCGCATACCCACATACACCGATGCCAGGTGAGAATAGCGGGTCACATACTGTCCGTCGTGCAAAATCTCGACCTCGTTTCCCGACCCTTTCGAAGAGCGTCTTATGGTTATCACCACTCCGGGGGCGGTTGCCAGGACGGGAGTCCCCTGCGCCGCCATAATGTCGATTCCGTTGTGCTGTACAATCGTTTTATAGGACGGGTTCGACTTCATCCCCACCGACGCACCTATCTGCGCATACCTCACTCCCTCGACAGGACTTCGCATAGGGGGCACGGCCACTTTTCGGGAAGAGAGGGTATAAAAGATATTCTCGAAGTTTTCCTCGACCTTCCCGGCCCTCTGCGACAGCATCACCGTCTTCGAATACACGTCCGCCTCAATTCGCTGCTCGGGAACCGTGTCGTTCCACTGGCTCAGGTCAAGATTTGCTGTGGGGTCCAGAACCGGTGCCGGACTGTGAAAAATATCGTTGTAAATTTCCTCGTCCCTGTACTGAAGACCCTTCACGACATCCCTAATCAATTCCTCCCGCGCTTCCATCCTGGGGTAAAGCCGCTCATACATCCTGTTCTGTGCTATGAACTCCCTCTCCAAACCGGTGTTTACAATCAGGGAAATAACACCGTACACCATAGCGGACATCCCCACTATGGCAACAGTATAAATGGCAATTATTCCCAGTATCCTTCTCATTCCGCAGTCCTGTGAGCGAAAAGAATCTCCCGGTAATCCTCTATGCTCATAGAGAAATCCATAAAGTTCAACGGATTGACCTGACGGCTCTTCTGAGACACCTCATAGTGAAGATGCGGCCCCGTGGCCTTGCCGGTACGTCCTACCCATCCAACAAGATCCCCCCGGCGCACGTGTTGCCCGCGTTCCACCGCAATATCTTTCAAATGGGCGTATCTTGTCATATAACCGTATCCGTGGTTTATCATTACCATATTCCCATAGCCGGAACGCTGACGCTCGGCTATCGAAACCGTGCCCTCCCCCGTAGCATAAACCGGAGTACCGGATTTGGCGGAAATGTCTATGCCCCTGTGAAAACTCCGGCCTCCGTAAACAGGATCCTCTCTCGACCCGAAGAAACTTGAAATATAATAGGTTCCTTTTATGGGCAGCACCGGAGGGATGGACGGGATTGAAGTGGCCAGCGCCTCAACCCTTCTTGCAAACAGCGCCGACTGGTCCAGAGCCTCGCTCTGTTTCACCACCCTCGCCGAAAGATTGTCGATGCGTACAAGCGTCCCAAGCAAATCGGGGTCCATCTTTTCTCCAAATCTGGAGATGTACCTGCTGTCGGTAACCGGGACCGGTTCGCTCACCTCTCCGAGCCCGAACATCTCCCGGTAAACCCAGTTGTTCCTGTCTTCCACGGCCTGCAGCATCTCTTCACATTGGTCGAGCCTGTAGCCGAGCATCTCGATTTTGGTTTTCCACCTGGAATTCTCGGCGCGAAGGGCCGCAGTCTTGGGCATTTCAAGTTTCGGGTTCAACAATGAGTACAGGACAAAGGCAACGCCGACCAGCACCGAGGCCACCAGCACAATTCCGCTCCTCAGAAGAATCGCCTCCCGGGAGAGCCCTGATATTTCCCATTTGCCCATATCCCCACAAATATACTCAAATTACGAGAAAAAATCTTATTTTTGCATCTTTGTATTATAGAGGACAAGTATATGACATCAAAAGAAATCCGCAAGACTTTTCTAGACTTCTTCGAGGCGAATGGACATACCATCGTTCCTTCCGCTCCAATGGTTATAAAAAACGACCCCACGCTGATGTTCACCAACGCGGGAATGAACCAGTTCAAGAATATTTTCCTCGGGAACGACTCTCCCGAGTTCTTCCGTGCGGCAGACTCCCAGAAGTGCCTGCGCGTATCGGGAAAGCACAATGACCTTGAAGAGGTGGGTCACGACACCTACCACCACACAATGTTCGAGATGCTCGGAAACTGGAGCTTCGGCGACTACTTCAAGGACAAAGCCATCGATTTGGCCTGGGAACTTCTGACAGAGGTTTACAAGATAGACAAGAACCTGCTGTACGCAACAGTGTTCGAAGGCAGCCGGCAGGACGGCACCGCGCTGGATGAGGAAGCCCGTCAGGCCTGGCTCCGCCATATGGCCCCGGACCACATTATTCTTGGAAACAAGCACGACAACTTCTGGGAGATGGGAGACACAGGTCCCTGCGGCCCCTGTTCCGAAATACACATCGATATCCGCACTCCCGAAGAAAAACTCAAGAGCGGACTCACAGGAGCCCAACTGGTAAACAAGAGCGACCCCCACGTCATAGAAATATGGAATCTGGTATTTATGCAGTACCAGAGAATGGCCGACGGGCATCTGGTTCCCCTCCCGCATAAGAATATCGACACCGGAATGGGCTTCGAACGCCTTTGCTGCGTGCTCCAGGGCAAGAACAGCAACTACGACACCGACGTCTTCTCCGGACTCCTTAACAAAATCGGCGAAATTTCCGGGCACCGCTACGGCGAAAGCGAAAAGACCGACGTGGCAATGCGCGTAATAGCCGACCACATCAGGGCTATCTCGTTCAGTATCTGCGACGGCCAGCTTCCGTCCAACGTAAAGGCAGGCTACGTAATCCGCAGAATCCTGCGCCGTGCCGTCCGTTACGGCTTCACCTTCCTCGGGCTCACCGACCCCTTCCTTTGCAGGCTTGTACCTCAGATGGTGGAAGATATGGGAGAGGCCTATCCGCAGCTGGCCCTTCAGCAGAAACTTATCGAAAACGTAATACGCGAGGAGGAAATGGCCTTCCTGCGAACTCTCGACCGCGGAATCAAACTTCTCGAAGAAGGAATGAAAAACGCCACCGGCAGTAAAATCATTAGCGGAGTGGATGCCTTCACCCTCTACGACACCTACGGCTTCCCTATCGACCTTACCGTTCTCATTGCCGAGGAAAACGGCTTTACCGTCGATATGGACGGCTTCAAGGCTGAACTTGAAAAGCAGAAGGAGCGCGCCCGCAACGCCACCGCAAACGAATTCGGCGACTGGACCGAACTGCTCCCCGGAGACTGCAGGTTCAAAGGTTACACCTTCACCGAGCTGCAGGATATCAAGCTTCTGCGCTACCGTACGGTTTCACAGAAAGGAAAAACCCTTTACCAGCTGGTATTCAACTATACCCCCTTCTACGCCGAGAAAGGCGGACAGGTAGGCGACACCGGGTACATCATTGCCGCCGACGGCGAGAAGATTGCCATCACCAATACGGTAGAGGAGAACAAGCTCATAATACACATAGCGGAGCGCATCCCCAACAAGACCGACGGCCGGTTTATCCTGCACGTCGACGAGCAGCGCCGCCGGAAAATCACCAACAACCATACTGCTACCCATCTTCTGGATTACGCTCTGCGCGAAATCCTGGGCAAGCACGTAGAGCAGAAGGGCTCTTTCGTTTGCCCGGACTACCTGAGGTTCGACTTCTCCCACTTCTCAAAACTCACCGATGAAGAAATTCTCCAGGCTGAGCAGATGGTAAACAGCCTCATCCGCGCCAATGCTCCCAAGGAAGAAAACCGGGAAGCAACAATGGCTCAAGCCAGCGAAATGGGAGCAATTGCCCTGTTCGGAGAGAAATACGGCGAGAGAGTAAGAGTTATCAAATTCGGGAATTCCGTTGAGCTTTGCGGCGGATGCCACGCCGAGGCAACGGGAGACCTGGGAGTTTTCAAGATCGTAAGTGAAAGCGCCATTGCCGCCGGAATCAGAAGAATCGAGGCCGTGTGCGGTATCCCGGCCCTCACTTACATAAAGAAGGAAGAAGATTCCCTGAAAGACATAAAGGGGCTGCTGGGCAACCCTCAGGACCCGAAAGCCGCACTTGAAAGGCTACTCGCCGAAAATGCGGCCTACAAAAAACAGGCTGAAGAATTTGCAAGGCAGAAGGCCCGCCGCACTGCAGACGAACTTGCCGCCACGGCAAGACCCGTGAACGGAATCAACCTTATTATCGTGGAAGAAGCCGACAATGCAACCGAGCTCCGCGAAGCGGCATCCATCTTGCAGAAAGAGGCCGTAAACACCGCGCTTGTGGCCGCCTTCGAAATCGATTCCAAGCCTCAGCTGCTGCTTATGTTTTCCGACGACCTGGTGAAGGCCGGACGCAATGCCGGAGCCGAAATCAGACCTGCCGCAAAATTTATCCAGGGAGGTGGCGGCGGCCAGAACGGACTCGCCACTGCCGGAGGAAGAGATCTTTCCGGGCTCGGGAAGGCTCTCTCCGCCCTGCTTGAAACTTTCTGATGAAAAGAATAGACAGATTCATACTCAAAGGCTTTGTAGGACCGTTTCTCGCGGTCCTGCTGGTAGTTGTATTCATATTAATGATGCAATTCCTCTGGCTCTACATCGACGAGCTGGTGGGAAAAGGCCTTAAGATGAGTGTAATTCTGGAATTCCTTATGTGGGGTGCCTGCACCATCCTGCCTCTTGCCATACCCCTTGCCACGTTGCTTGCAGGCGTAATGACTATGGGCACGCTGGGAGAGAACAATGAGCTTATGGCCATACGCTCCGCAGGAATCCCCCTTACCAGAGTAATGGCACCTATGATAGGAACCTCGCTGCTTATCAGCGTGGGAGCATTTTTCATAGGCGACAGTCTGGTACCCAAAGCCTACAACGAAATCTTCACCCTGCGCGACGACATAGGCCGTACCAAAGATGCAATCAACATCCCGACCGGAATCTTCTATGAAGGCATCGATGGCTACGTACTGCGGATAGGCAGCAAGAACACCCGGAGCGGGATGATGTACGACGTTATGGTTTACAACAACACGTCCCGGCACGGGAACACCTCCCTAACGATTGCCGATTCCGCCGTGCTGAAGATGTCACGCAAAAAGGATTACCTCACTTTCTGTATGTACAACGGCTGTTCATATCAGGAAGACAACAGTCTGAATTCGCGCGACACCCTGCTCGAGCTCAACCGCCTGAATTTCGACAAACAGGATCTGGTAATACCCCTGCACAACTACTCGTTCGAGAAATCGGACAGCGCCCGTTTCGACGACCAGGTAAAATCGATGAACTTCGCCCAGCTGCGTCAAATCCACGATTCGGTTTCCACCAGACTCGACAGCATTTACACTATGTCGGCAAGGCGTCTTGCAAAAGGCCCCGGATTCTCCTATCCCCAGCAATTGGACACCGCCTTCTACCATAAGGCTACGACCCTTTTCGAAGCCGACAATTTCTTGGAATTCGATGTCAGAGACGGAGTCAGAGCTTGTCAGGAAGCTGGCGAGAAGCTCGAATCCCTGAGAATGGAGATAGCGTCCATAGCTATGAACAACTACACTGACATTTACTACAGAACCCATAGTTATGTGGAACTTCTGAAAATGTTCGCTCAGGCTCTGGCCTGCATCCTGCTGTTCTTCATAGGCGCTCCGCTGGGGGCTCTCATTTCCAAAGGAGGACTGGGCACCGGTGCCATAGTAGCGGCGCTTTTCTTTGTCCTTTACTGGGTAATCGACATTTCCGGCACCCGTCTGGCATCGAACGGCGACGTGAACGGTCTTGTGGGAGCTTTCGTATCGGCGATGGTAATGGCTCCCATAGGAGCATACCTAACCTGGAAAGCCACCCACGATTCTACAACCATACAAATGAGCCATCTCAAAATATGGTGGCGCAAACAAAAGAGTCTGATTATGCGAATATTCCGACCTGTAAGGATTGTCTATATGGGAACGCCCGAATTTGCAGTGGCCCCCTTGGACAATCTTGTACGCAACCGCTATAAAATAGCAGGAGTCGTGACGGTGGCCGACAAACCCAGCGGCCGCGGGCTCAAACTCAGCGAAAGCGCGGTAAAGAAATATGCAGTGGAGCACAATATCCCCGTGCTCCAGCCCATCAGGCTCAAGGACCCCGAATTCCTGCAGCAGCTCCGCGACCTTAAGGCCGATATGTTCGTAGTGGTGGCCTTCCGTATGCTGCCCCGCGAAGTTTGGGAAATGCCCCGCCTTGGAACCTTCAACCTCCACGCCGCACTTCTTCCCCAGTACCGCGGCGCCGCTCCCATAAACTGGGCGGTAATAAACGGAGAGAGAAGAACCGGTGTGACCAGCTTTATGATCGACGACAACATAGACACGGGAGGGATTCTCCTTCGTGAAAGCTGTCCCATAGGGCCGGAAGAAACCGCAGGCGACGTTCACGACCGTCTTATGGAACTGGGTTCCAAGCTTGTGCTTCAAACCGTAGAAGGTCTAATTCAGCACAACATAGAAACCCGCAAGCAGGCGGAATACATTCAGGGCGATGAAGTCCTGCTTCCCGCTCCCAAACTTACCCCCGAGACCTGCCGGATAGACTGGACCACAAGCACCCGGCACATCTACAATCTCATCAGGGGACTGTCCCCCTTCCCCACCGCCTGGACAATGGTTCAGAAAGACGGCGAGGAACCTGCCCTGCTTAAAATATTCTTCGCCCGAAAGAGCGAGCGTACCGGCACTCCCGGGCAGATACTCTCGGACGGCAAGTCTTACCTTTCAATCTGCACTGCCGACGGAGCGCTGGACATTACCGACCTCCAGCTTTCCGGCAAAAAACGGATGGACGTCAAATCCTTCCTCGCAGGATGGAGGGAACCCGAAAAATTCAAGGCTATCTAAGATATGTTAAGAAAACTCAGAATCGCTGCAGCCGCATTGTTCTTTGTGGGAATCACGCTGCTGCTGACAGGCATCGGAGGGGATGCCCTGGGATGGACCGCAAAGCTTCAGTTTCTTCCATCCTGTCTGGCCGGCAATGCTATAGCCATTGCTGCCATTTCACTCCTTACCCTGGTGTTCGGACGCATATACTGCTCTGTAATCTGCCCTATGGGCGTTTTTCAGGACATTGTCATTGCCATCCGTCAAAGAATCAGCCGTATGCGAGGCAAGCGCAAACGTTTCCTCTTCAGCGCAGAGCGGAAATGGATCCGTTACCCGCTGGTTCTGATTATCATAATCGCAATTGTATTCAACGTTCAGCAAATCATAGTCCTGCTCGACCCCTACAGCGCCTACGGACGGATTGTTTCGTCTGTCTTCCACCCCCGCTGGGGACTTGTTGCGGCAATAGCGCTGGGAACGGTCGTTGCCATTGCAGCAGCAGCCGCACTCTGGGGAAGGGTCTGGTGCAACGTTTGCCCGGTAGGGACGGTGCTCAGCCTTTTCGGCCGCTATGCACTTCTTCGTCCGGTAATAGACCCGAGCCGGTGCAACGGTTGCCATCTGTGCGAAAAGAGCTGCCGCACGTCCTGCATCGACAGTTTCAACAGACAGATAGATTATTCGAGGTGCGTCACCTGCTTCGACTGTATTGAGAAATGCTCGGGGAAAGCGATCCGCTACCGTTTCGCCTATGGTAAGAAGGCCGAATCCGAAAAGACTGAGGGAGGCGCCGATACCGGCCGCAGAGCTTTTCTCGGCGGGATGGCTTTCCTTGCAACCAGCGCCGCGCTCAAGGCCGAAGACGGAAAGCTTGCCCCGGTAATTGAAAAGCAGGAACTCAAGAGGGAAACCCCTATTGTTCCTCCGGGAGCCGGGAGCGCGCAGAACTTCTACAGTCACTGCACCGCCTGCCAGCTTTGCGTACAGGCCTGCCCCAACGGCGTGCTGCGCCCCTCAACGGATTTCGAGCATTTAATGCAACCGCAGATGGGCTATGAGAAAGGCTATTGCCGCCCCGAGTGTACCGCCTGCAGCGACGTCTGCCCCTCGGGTGCCATCGTCAAACTCAAGGAAGGAGAAAAACTTACGCTAAGCATCGGTGTTGCGAGGGTGAATCCCGACCTGTGCGTGGTGAACCGCGACCTCGTAAGTTGCGGGAACTGCGCCCGCCACTGCCCCGTGGGAGCCATCAGAATGGTTCCGAAAGAGGGAACCGCCTTCCGCATACCAACAGTGAACGAAGAATTGTGCCTTGGCTGCGGAGCCTGCGAGAACCTCTGTCCCGGCCGCCCTGTCAGTGCAATTACCGTGAACGGCCGCCAAAGCCACAAAACCGTATAGTTATGGATAGAAGACAATTCATAAAGACAAGCGGGGCAGGTGCCGCCGCATTGGGATTAGCCGCCTGCTCCTTCGGAACCGGAGAAAAGAAAGGTACAGAGAATCCCGGCAAAATGATGTACAATATGGACGGCGTGTCAAGTCTGGGTTACGGTTGTATGCGCTGGCCTACCGTACAGAATAGCAACGGAGAAAAGGTAATCGACCAGCAAGCCGTTAATCAGATGGTTGACAGGGCCCTGGAAGCCGGAGTGAACTACTTCGACACGGCTCCCCTGTATGTTATGGGAAAAAGCGAACAGGCCACTGCCACAGCTCTCCTGAGATATCCCCGCGAAAGCTACTTTCTGGCCACCAAATGCTCGAACTACCGCAACAACGTCTATCCCTTCGAAGCCGGATATGAGATGTACCAGAGGTCCAGAAGCGTATTCCAAACCGACTACATAGATTATTACCTGCTTCACTGCATCACGAGCTTCGAGGATTTCCAGCACCGCTTCGTGGACAACGGCCTGCTCGAATACTTTATGAAAGAAAGGGAAGAAGGCCGGATAAAGCACCTGGGCTGGTCTTACCACGGCGACAGACAGGGATTCGATGCTGTACTTGCAACACACCCTCAGTATCACTGGGACTTTGTGCAGATTCAAATGAACTACGTCGACTGGAGACATGCAAACGGAGAAGTAAACGCCGGGCATATGTACGCCGAACTCGAAAAATTCGACATCCCGGTTGTGATTATGGAACCACTTCTCGGAGGACAGTTGAGCGAAGTACCCGCCGCTGTGCACGATATGCTCAAAGAGCAGAATCCCGCACAGAGCATAGCCTCCTGGGCTTTCCGCTTCTGCGGCAGTTTCCCCAGGATTCTTACCACCCTGAGCGGAATGACCTATATGGAGCATCTCGAAGACAACCTGCGCACGTTCTGCAATTTCGAGCCGCTGACCGAAGACCAGCTTCAGATGCTTGAAAGAGCGGCCATTATGATTCGCGAATACCCTACCGTAGATTGCACCGCCTGCCAGTACTGTATGCCCTGTCCCTATGGAATCGACATACCCGGTGTATTCCAATTCTACAATTCACAGATAAAAGCCGGAACCTATGCCGTAAGCAGCGAGCAGAAGCGCTACGAAAGAATCAAGCGCAAGTACCTCCTCTCATACGACAAGGCTGTCCCGACAGTACGCCAGGCCAGCCATTGCATAGCTTGCAAGATGTGCGAGCATCATTGCCCCCAGGGCATTGAAATCGCTTCTCAGATGCAGCGTATCGACCACTACATAGAAAAGCTCAAGCAGGACAAACTCTAATACAGTTTTGTAAGGTCGAGGCTCTTGACACCGTTGATCCCCTTCAACTGCACTGTCTGCAGCTGATAGATTTTTACGGTTACCTCGTCACCGGAAGATTTAACGGCAACGGATTCTCCGGGCACATACTCGGTTTGAGTACCCCCTCCCACGGTAACGTATGCCTTTTCTTCGTCGTTGTTTATTACGGGCAAGGCGAAGGATTCTATACCGCTCACACCAAAGCCAATGTATCTGGCCTTACCGTACTGCGTAATCTTTGCGTTGACAGGTGTACAGTCTTCGGCTTCGAAGGTGATTTCCGCCGTCCTGCTCTCAAACGAGTCGTTGGCCTGAAGAGTGAAGACTGCCTTGGTTTCCACAACACCCTTGGTAATGGCCTTGAACTTTATCCAGTCGGCACCGGCAGCTATTGTGGTTTTGTAGTCTGTATTGGTGTTGAGGCTAATGGAGGCTTCCTGAGCATTCTCGGAAGTGCACACTGCAAACTCTCCCTCTATTACCAAAGAGTTCTTCTGCGCCTGTTCTACAGTTATCACAGCGCTGGCGCCCTCGGCCATCAAGGTGATTGTCGCCGTTCGTGAATCGAGAGATGAGTTCTTGCTTACGTTAACAGTAAGACTCCCGTCCGACTCATTCTTTCGTGCAGAGACCCAGCTCTGGTTGCTGTTCACCACCCAGTCACAGTTGGACACAACCTCAACGGTGGTCTTGCCTCCGGCCGCCTTCACGCTGATTGAAGCGGGATTTACCGAAATAGAAGGCTTCGGCGCACAGGAGGCCATAAAAAGGAATGCAGAAATTACCGCAACTATTCTAATAAAAGTTCTCATAACTTAACCTCCATCTCTACGTTTTCGTAATCCTTGGTCAAACAGAGCTTGTAAATTCCCTTACCTACTGTCTTGACATCGATGACAATACCCGTATCGGTAGCGCTGATTCCCTCGTTCACCTCAATACCGGCGGCGTTAAGCAACTTGATTTCCACGCCGTCCTTTACTCTTACCTCCGCTATGCCTTGCACAACATCGAGGGTAATTGTTGTGGACTCTTCGATTGTTCTATTATCGGCAATTTCAATTTCTCCGGTAAATCCATAGAGAGTCCTGTCATAGGGACAGGCCGTCCAAGTTTTTTCACCCTTTGCCCTGAACATTGGCCGGAGCACGTCTCCGACTCTGATTGGAGTTGTCAACGTACAAAAAGTATATTCCAAATCTGTTATATAATAACCGGTTTCTGTCGATCCGCCAATGGAACATTCATCGCTTCCGACGATTTCCACCATTTCACCGTTTCGGTTGAACTTGCCTACTCCCAGTTCGCCTTCGAATTGCGCGGGACTGTAATTGAAGTAACTTCCGGCTTTGACGTCGAACGGTTTTCCGACCTCGAAATCGGTAACCGTCTTGCCGCCGGAGGTTATGGTCAGTCCCCTGGATCCGTTTGCCGTGTCGAACATAATATTTGCCTTTGGCGTCCCCTCCTGCTTCTTTTTCAAAAAGCATAGAGCTATGTGACCTATTGTGAACTCGTCGAACTCCGGGAAAGCAAAATAACCGTTATCCTGCCCGCTCCATCCGAAATTGATGTGCAGCTTGTTCTGATTGTCATAACCGTCCACGACGAATGCGTGACCTTCGTTTTTTTCCGTGTAACCCGAGTAATGTACCGGACAATCGTCCTGAATGCTGCTCTTTAGAAGCTCCACCCATTCACCTTCCTTATAGAAGTCGGCATAGGCGTAAAACTCCGACTCGTCGTACTTCATATACTTTGTGACGGTATTGGCTATGTAAAAGACGTGAGATCCTGTTCCCGAAGAAGTATAGCTGGACTGCATCATTACACCCAAGTGGTACATAATGGTAGCGACAGCCATTTTCTGCGCTTCCGAGGCGGATCCGTCATATACCAGAGGCATATTGTCCCAGTCGTACTTTTCTCCAAGGGTGATTTCGGGTATGGTAATGCCGCCCGTGGTATAGCCCGGAAGCGTGCCCACACCGCAGTCGGGCCATTTCTGGTGACGCATTATTATTGCAAGAGCCGTAGCGGTACACCCTGTGTAACAGTATCCGCCGGCATCCTTGGGGCAAAGCAGGTTATACGGTGATCCCTGGTCCCAAAGAGCGGTCTCGATGAGCATCTCGGAAGGCCCCGAAGTTGTTCTGGCCGGAGCCGTGAAATTGTTCCAGGCCGCTGAAACCTTGGAAGATGCTTTGGTGGAGTTCTTTCGGTTTGCAGCAATGATTTTTTCCCACATTCCCATCCAGGACTCGAAATTGGGAGCGTGGCCTTCCTGAGCGAGACTGTTCTCGGTAGAATAACCAAGAATAGGTTCTACGGAATCGTCGCCGGAAACAATCACGAACCCTTTCGAAGGCATAGCGTAAATGTAATACGCAGGAGCCGAGGCCGAAGATTTTACCGCAGGCTCGCTTCTTACGAGCCTTAGCTGAGCCGTTTCAACTCCAACCTTCTTTGATTTGAGAAACTCTGCCGCAACCTTTCGGCACGTCGCTTCCTCAACCGGAGCCGCTGTTGCCAGCACGGGGAACAGCAGACTAAGCAGAACAAATAATTTTTTCATATTAAAAAAGGCGGCCTTCAATTGAAAGCCGCCTCAAATTTAGTGAAAAAATCTTAGTCTACGACCTCGACTTTTGTCATTTTAACTTTTCTGTCGATAGAATTGACAGATTTGCTCTCGTGCTTAGGCATAGGTTGAGTATGCCAGTTCTCTTTCACGATTGATTGTGAGAACTTCTTGATAGGACTTGCCGATGTCGACTCTGTAATTTCATACGGCTCACCGGTTAATGTGAAGGTATCCTCACCATATGCCCACCAGCCGGTTGTGTCATACCAGATCACCATAAAGTGGAAGGTATCAGTTTCAGCATCGAAATATCCGGGACCTTCTACAGGGAATTCATTGAGATAAGCATCTGTAACCAGGATCGGGCCATCCGGGCCAGGAACTCCTGTGCTTCCCTCTGTTACGTACACCTCTTGATAAATATCGGTATAGAAAATGATTTCCTCGTTAAGGTAAGGATAAAGTCTCCATTTACTTTCGTTGATACTGCTTTGGTAGAGATTCATCGCAATAGTCTGAGGTGCGCCCAATTGAACAGCAACTGTATATGTTCCATATTCTCCACCTGAGAAGGTATAGGCTCCACCTGCAACGGCATTCCAGGTTTCTTTCTCACCGCCTGCAGAGTATGCGAACTGAACAACGTCGTAAGACTGGGCATCGTACTCCTCTTCGGTAGGACCGCCGAAGCTAATCGCCATAAGGTTGTACTTACCGGTTCCCTCGTCATTCATAGGAACGAGAACCGTACCGTCCTTAATGTCGGCAGCAGCTACCTTTGTAGAAGGAACTGTTCCGTCGAGCATTCCGTAAAGAAGGCTTTCCTCGCCGAGAGTCGACATTGCAATCCAAACTTCCTCAACGTCTGCGCCAAACTCTACGCCGGCCTTTACATATACGTCGTCGTGAGTATCGATCTGGCGGCCCTGATATTCAATGCCTACAGAGTAGTCGTACATAGGAACGCCGGGGAAGTAGAAAGTAATGACACCTGAATATGTGGTGTAATTGAATCCGCCCACGCCGTCCATATAGAACATAGGCGCAAACTGTACAACAGCAGGAAGACCATTCTCCTGATATTCCAGAACCACGCTGTTTACAAAATTATTTTCTGTTACAGCTTGCCCTCCCATAGTAGTGAAGTGCGCAGGGTGCATAGCCCTGATGGGAGCCGAATAGGTCTCGTTGTACTCACCTGTCTCGAAAGGACTGAAATATACAAGATTCTTCTTTGAAATCGTAATATCGTATATCTTTTCACCAGGCTCGAGGAGCTGGAACTGGATAAACGGAGCCGCAGAATAACCGGCCTTTGTAGATACATCTGCATCGGTATTCATCTTGGTGTAAGGGTCGGCAATCTTGAACACCTTGGGATTCTCGACTGCCTGGAAGAATTCAGCCTCTGCAAAATCGGGAATACCCCAAGTCCAGGCATCATTATAATTTCCTTTTCCCAGTGATTGCCAGTTGTAATCGAGTTTAACGGTAACATTTGTGGAATCGATTCCGGCAGTTGAAACCTGTCCCTTGTCGAATTTTACTGTTGCCTTAATGCTCTGACCAATGCTGAACTCTTTGGCGATTGCAATTTCATAGATAGCCTCTGACTGACCTGCCGCGAAATCTACGCTTGCAGGGAAAGAGAAGTACTCGGCTGAAGACTCGGCGGTAGAGCCGACAACTGTCAGAGATGCGGCGTTCTTGCTGTCGCTACGGACAATGGGAATCTGCACCTTGGTCATTTCTTCACCGGGAGCGAAGGTATAAGACAGGGCGGCTGCGGGCAATGAATAACCCTGGCCAATCTGGTCTGTCTTACTCCAGTAACCCTCCTTGCTGCAGGATGCGAAAACGCTGCCTGCAAGCACGATGGCTGCCAAAACTAATGATTTATAATTTTTCATTTCTTGTCGATTTAAGATTCCTTATAATTACTCTTGAACGGGCTTCGGAGCTTCACCGGGAGCGTTGTTGTCGGAGTCTGAAAGCTTGGGATTACCCTCGATTTCCGACTTGGGCAGACAGTAGATCATATAAGGATCGCTGGGTGAAACGTTGAATACCCACTGAGGTTCGAAACCTGTTCCGCGGCGGTCGATACCCTTCTCGAGACGAAGAATGTCGAAGTATGAAATCCCTTCGCCCCAGAGCTCGATTCTTCTCTGGTTCCATACAGCCTCCTGAACGTCGGCGGCGGTAGAAGCCTTGCAAGTGTACTTGCTGTCACGGTATGTCTGAACGAATTCCTGAAGCTTGCTTGCACCGCTGGCAGGATTTCCGGCCATTGCAGTAGCCTCGGCATCGATGAGATACATTTCCTCGATACGCATAAGAGGAATGTCGTTGGCGTTTGTTGCCTGACCTAGAACACTGTTGTAAGCGTCGAACTTAACCTGTGTAAGGGCAGGGAACTTGTTGGCCTTGAGGTATGCAAGCTGATCGGCTGAAAGAACAGTGTTTCCACCCTTTTCGTCGAGCCACCAGGTCTTGCGAACGTCAGATGCAGGGATATCGTTGTAGAGAATCTTGCTGCAAGCCCTGTATGCACCTACAGATGCATAACCGTAGTTGAATGAGCCCATATGGCTTATCCAGTTAACGATTCCGGACATAACTACGGGGTCGGTCTCGGCAATTACTATAGCCCACATCCAGTTGTGAAGATTAGATTTTGTAAATCCGGGGCCTGTAGCTTCCTTCTGTGAAAGAGGAGTGGCGCTTGATGCTGCAATTGCTGCCTGTGCATCGGAAGCAGCCTCAGACCAGTTCTGCATAACAAGGTTCACGCGGGCGCGAAGTCCGTAAACGGTAGCGAGGTCAACGTAACGCTTGTCGTCACGAGAGGTAATGTTGCCTGTGAGAAGTTCTACGGACTTGTCGAGATCGGCCAGAATCTGGTCATAAACAGCCTGAACGGTTGCGCGTTCCGCTCCTTCCTCGGCGCACTGCTGTGCGTTGGTGTCGAGGATAAGAGGAACACAGGGTGCATTCTCGTGTCCCTTGTAAGTGAACTGATAAAGCTGTGCAAGCGTGAAATAGTCGAATGCACGCATTGAGAGAGCCTGTGCAAGATAGAATGCTGCAAGAGGTTCTTCTGTCTCAGGGTCGATACCTGCGGCCACAAGGTTGGCAGAGTAAATCTGCTGGTAAAGGTCATTCCAGAACATCAGGGTCTGGCCGTAGCTGTAAACGTGATCGGAAAGATCGCCTGCAGCGGAGAACCAGTTGTATCCCGTGTCGGGGTGAATCATATCTGTACCGCGGCAATCGGTGAAAAGCATAATAGAGCCATAACCGAAGTCACTGTGGTATTCGTTGCCGGATCCGAGTCCGCCGAATCTCTGGCTGAACATGGAAGCAATACCGGAAACACCGGCGCTGATCTTGGAAGGATCGCTGTTGAGTACTTCTTTCTTCTGCTCTGTTGTAATTGTAGAGCCCAGAGGAGCAGTATCAAGATTGACACAAGCTGAAAGAGCAAGTGCGCAAGCTGCCAAAACTGTTATTTTGTTATAAATTTTCATATCTCTTCAATTTTAAGCATTAGAATGTGAGCTTGATACCACCGGAGATGGTGCGAAGCGCAGTGTAAAGAGATGTAGTAGCAGATGTGAAGCTCTGACGGGGGTCAAAACCATTGCGTGCCGAGAAAACAGCGATGTTGTCTGCTGCACCGTAGATACGGATTCCCTCGATACCTATCTTCTTGGTCCACTTGGAGGGGAAGGTATAACCGATGGTTATATTGTTCAGAGAAAGATAGTTTGAAGAAATGAGGAATCGGTCTGAAGTTGAATTTGCATACTTGTCGGTAGAACACAGACGAGGAATGTCGCTATTGGTGTTCTGAGGAGTCCAGGCATTCGCAATGTCGACGTGCCAGTTCTGACCGAGGTCACCTGTTGTACCGCAATGCATCAATGACTGATAACCTGAATCCATAATCTTACCGCCAAGTTGATATGCGAACTGAACGGAGAGGTCAACGCCATAAACTGAGAGGCTTGTACCGAAACCGCCGGAAACCTTAGGAAGAAGGTCACCTGTTGACTGACGGTTGGTAGCCTGTGCCACTGAGTAGTTCGTAGTAGGATACTCTGCAGAATCCTCATCCACAACCTGCTTGGTTCCGCCCATTCCGTCATCGACGGTCTTGTAAGACTTGGCCCAGTAGAGAGCCTCACCGGTAGATGCGTCGACACCTGCATATTTTACAAGATAGAGCTGATACATAGACTCACCCTCGGTGTAGATGCGGCTGCCGCTGATGAGCTTGCCGTTAAGATCGGGAGAAAGCTTTACAACCTTGTTCTTAAGGAATGTAGCGTTGCCGAAAATATTCCACTCAACGTTCTTTGTTCTTACAATATTTCCGCTGAGGTCGATTTCGACACCGTAGTTTCTCATTGAACCGATGTTCATAGGCACGCTGCTGTAACCGTTCGATGCTGCTACAGGCTTGTAGTAAAGCATATTTTCGGTCTGGCGGCTGAAGTACTCGATGCTGCCGCTCAGCCTGTCCTGGAAGAAACCGAAGTCAACACCCACGTTGAATGCGTTGGTAGTTTCCCAGGTAAGTTCAGGGTTACCCTTGTAAGCAAGTGCGCCGTCGGAGAATACGCCGTCGGAACCACTCATTGTGTACTGGTCGAGATATGCGTAGTTGTTACCGATATTGTCGTTACCCTGCTGACCGAAAGAGGCCTTGAGTTTGAGCATATCAATCCAGTTGGCGCTCTTGATGAAATCTTCCTTGCCAAGGTTCCAGGCTGCTGAAACCGACCAGAAGTTACCCCACCTGTTCTTGGGAGCGAAGCGGGAAGAAGCGTCACGACGGAATGAACCGGAAACGAAATACTTCTCGGCATAGTCGTAGTTGATACGGGAAATGATACCCATAACTGCATAATAGCCTACAGAACCGTAACCGCGACGCTGGTCGATGGTATTGTTCACCGCCCATACACCGGGAGCATAAAGGTTCTGACCGTAAGCTTCCATAGACTCACCTTCTTCGGTGAATGACTCGAAACCGACAAGGGCGTCGATAGTATGATTGGTAGCGAAGGTCTTCTTATAGTTTGCAAGATATTGCTGGGTGAAAGTGAAGGTTCTGCTCAGGGACTGCTCTGCCTCACCGCCGTAGTTTGCGCTCTGTCCGTATTTGCCGCTTGATGCGAAGTGCATGCGGGTGTTGTCGATGAGAACGCCGGCAATGGCCGAAAGTTTAAGGCCTTCTACAGGAGTGATTTCTGCGTAAACCTTACTGTTGAGAACGTCGGCAAGATAGTCGAGAGTCTGATATGAAAGGTCTCCGATAGGGTTGGAGATTGACATCCAGTTACGTACTCCGTTGGTAGAAGCGCCGTCACCGTAATCGTAGATGGGCTTCTTGCCATCATAGAGCACCTTACCGCTGGCATCCCTTACATACATAGGATATATAGGTGCAATATTGTTTGCAATGAAGAAGGCATTACCGGATGAGTTGGTAGTTGTCTGCTCGTCGGGATAGCGGCTGTTTGTGTAGCTGTAAGATACGTTGGTACCGAGTTTGAGCCACTTCTTAGCCTGATAATCAACCTTGAGCAGGGTGCTGATACGATCGAAACCCGAACCTACGATTACACCACCGTCGGCAAGATAACCGGCGCTGAAGTAGTAGTTGAGTTTGTCGTTACCGCCTGATACGCTGAGGTTGTACTCCTGACGGAGCTGGTTGGAGAATGTCTCCTTTGCCCAATCATCGGGGGTATAGTAGAAAGAGCCGTCGGAATATCCGAGACTTGCGGCGGGATTGAGCTTGCCGTTAACGATAAGGTTCTGTCCCTCGGGGAGAGTGTAAATCTGATATCCCAGAGATGAAACCATCTTTCCGTTTGCGTAAGCGTCGGCATTGGCTGCACCGTAACCGAGTCCGTACACTCCCGAATTATAGAGAGACTTGTAAACGGTCTCCATATATTCAGCGGGAGAGGTAATTACGTCGTAATTCTTCACACCGCGGGAATTCACACCTACGCGGGCGTCGAGAGTAATCTTTGCCTCACCTACAGAACCCTTCTTGGTTTGAATGAGGATTACACCGTTGGCGCCGCGGGCGCCGTAAAGTGCAGCGGCAGCGGCATCCTTAAGAACGCTGATAGACTCGATATCCTGAGTGTTGATGGATGCGATGTCTCCGTCGTAGGGTACACCGTCTACAACATACAGAGGGGTCATACCTGCATTGATTGAGCCGAAACCGCGGATACGGATGGTTGCACCTGTACCGGGCTGACCGTTTGAAGAAGTTGTCTGAACACCGGCAACGGAACCGGACAGAGCCTGTGTTACGTTGGAAACCTGGCGTTTCTCGATTTCTTCCGACTTCACAACGCTGGCAGAACCTGTAAAGGTTGCCTTTGTGGAAGTACCGTAAGCAACAACAATGGTCTCATCGAGGAAGCTGCTGTCGGCTTCCAGCGAGATGTTGTGGATAGCAGCGGCGCCGACTGCGACCTCTATGGTCTTATAGCCGACACAAGAAATGACGAGAGTCCCGTTGGACGGAGCTGCGATGGAATAAGTTCCGTCGAGCTGAGTCTGAGTTCCGGTTGTGGTTCCTTTAACGACAACCGCAGCTGCGGGAATAGTCTCACCAGTTGAAGCATCCTTTACAACACCGCTGACGGTGATGTTCTGGGCAAATGCCAAAGAACATACAAGGAGCATCAATGCTGCAATAAGCAATTTGATTTTTTTCATTGGTTAAACTTTAAATTAAACAATAATTATACTAACTAGTGTATTAAATTTCCTTCGAAATTTTTCGAGCGTTAAAACACCGATAGGGGCGCAATTTAGGGATAATAATTTTAATTACAAAAATTTTTTAAAAAATTTATTATATATCAAAACCCCTAATTAAACATAGTAAAACCCTATTTTTAAAACTAATATTTATTTTTTAGAAAAATTTACTTCTAATCTGAAAGATTTTCATTAGATTTTGTTTAATACTGTAAGCAAATCTTCAGACAAATCTTTTGATGAAGCGAGCCACAGTGTCGCGATGCACTTTGTAACTGTATGCAATCCTGCATATAGGGACTCCGGCTTCGAGCATACTCCGAATTTTCCCTTCTTCTCCCGAAAGTTTGTATTTGTCGGGAGCATTGTGCCCTCCCTTCGGGCGACCGAGAGCGACACCTTCGGCCTTCTTCCGCGCCAGCGCCTCCTTGGTGCGCTGGCTGATAAGGTCCCGCTCGATTTCGGCCGACAACCCGAATGCGAAAGCCAGCACCTTGCTCTGAATGTCGTCCCCCAGGCGATAATTGTCCTTTATTGTCCATACTCTGCAATCCTTGGACATACACGTATATAATATGTCCATTATCATATACAGGTTTCTGCCAAGTCTGGAGAGTTCCGCGCAAATGATGAGGTCCCCCTTTTTGATTTTCTTCAGAAGTTTTCCCAGCTCGCGCTTATCATAATTCCTCGTCCCGCTGGAGCGTCCGCGATGAGAAAATGTCCGTTCATTATGTGATTGAGCTGGGTGTAGTCGAAATCCTCCAGCAGCGCCTTTTCCACATCCTTTACCGTAGCGCAGCGGGTGAGCAGCAAATAATATTTGGAGGAATTGACCAATTGCGGCAGCGAATAGTCTCCTTTCCTGTTTTCCAGGGTAATGTGCGGCATAGTGCCATCGGGATTGTAATCCTCGGGCTTCTGCAACGGACAGACAAAACGTACTCAGGTATTAAGATGTTATGAATCCTGTTTGCCGACCCAAAATAGCCGGAAGTTTTATGCAATTGCGCCCGAATACAACTGCTCAATGGGGAAAATCAAATCCCAATCTTCTCCCCACACGATATTGCCGTCATCAATAGTGAATTTTTCGAATTCGGCTTCGTCAAGATATTTGTTGTATTGGGGGTGCGGATGAGAGCGTATGAACTGTCCGACATTGATGACCTGGCAGGTGTTGTCATTGAACACCAGCTCGACACAAAGATTTCCTTTCGCCTTTGCTGTTATGATTTTCAATCTGCCCATCCTATTTGATTTTCTTGTTGATTTTGGTGTTTGAAATCTCCTGTCTATAGACGAAGAACGTCACCCACTTTTCAACTATTTCCCTCCAATATACCTGAATGAAATCAACGGCTGTCGATTCATCTTTGCTATTCAGGGGATCTGCCCCCGTCTTTTCTCTTCTTTCGACTTCAACCAACTGACCGTTTTCGATAATCAAATCAAAAATGCATTCTTCGCCGCCTTTCTTGACATGAACGTGTATCGGTTCATGCTCATTTGAAAAGAAATAGAAAATAAAGCCGAAGTATTCGAAGATTTTCCCCATATAGTTTCATCCGGTATCAGTTGCAAATATAATATTTTTGCCAGAGCAAATGAAACAATGGAGAAAAAACATTACGTTTGAAACATAATCTGGTATTGAAATGTTATGAATCCTGTTTCCGTAATCGATTTCATACGAAAAATTTTTTCGCATTCGCTTTGACGGATACTTACAAAAAGATAGGGTCTATTCCCCAGGGACTGCTGTTATAGTGGTTCATCTGCAAAGGCTGAAGGCCCCTGCTTTACCCGCAGAAAGCCAGTCTGACGGTTGGCAGGGGTCTCGGGCAAGGGTCTTGGGGAAAACACTTGTCAGCGGATAGCTGAAAGTTCGCTTCGGGCCTGATTCATTAGACTGATGAATTCCGAGTCCGAAACAATTTTCGCAAAGCCGACCCAATACTCGAAGACGGCGTAATCCTCCCGCGCCATCCATATTGTGGCAGAAAAGAAATTCATTCTTCTCATTATGACTGATAAATGCGGAACAATGAGTCAGAGGGTCATCCATAGGACTCGGTGTAGGTGGATTTTTGTTCCTTCAATGTTGTTGGGTACAGGGGGTCCTTTGAATTTACGTTTTATAATTTGTGGAAAACATTAAGAAACTACACTTTCCGCAGATTATAAATGACTATTTGCTGTTCTATAGAATGTTAGGGCGGTGTATCGATATGAGCTAAAGATGTAAAAATAAACAGAGAATAATTTAATATCGGGATTGTCTATAGTGAAAATAGCCTTTATTCCAACGTATCAGTATTGAAAAAATGCAGACTTTAGGGCCAAATGTGGTGAAAAATTATACGATTTGGCCCCGAAGTCTGCATTTTCCCGAAACTACTCCTTCTCCACCTTGAACTCATACGGTGAAAACTTTCTGTCGTGCACCGGATGCCCTTTTTGCACGGCGGTAAAAAAAAGAGGCCGACCCTTTTTAGTCGACCCCTTTGGATTTGTCGGGATGATCTGACTCGAACAGACGACCCCCACGTCCCTAACGTGGTGCGCTAACCAACTGCGCCACATCCCGATTCCCCTATTTGGGACTGCAAATATAACAAAATATTCGACAGAATAGACTATTTATTTATAAATTTTGTTCTTTTGGGTTTGTACAAGCGTTCACAAGATATACTATAGATATATAAGGTATGCCCGAATTGGTCTGGAGCCCGATTTCACAGGTTCTTGAATTTGAATATCCCACCTTGACATCCTTTACCTGTTCGCGCAACTTGCGCAGGGCATAGGCATTGAGTTCCGGATGAGTCATTCCCCTGTCTCCGGCAAACCCGCAGCAGCCTACTCCTTCGGGCACAATCACCTCCTTTGCACACAGGCGAGCGAGGTCAACCAGGGTTCCGCCCAGGCCCATAAGACGCATCGTACAGGTCTGGTGCACCGCGACCTTCTCTTCCATCTGCGTAAATTCAAGCCGGTCGCGAAGGAATTTCCAAATGAATTCCGACGGTTCGTACAGGTGCATCTTTTCAATCTTGGTGCGCATACGGTGCAGACAGGGACTTTGGTCGCATAGAACGGGGTACTTTCCCTGCTCGGAGGCTTCCCAAAGCGCGTCTTCCAATTCCTTTACCTTTCGGTCGGCAATGTCCGGCATTCCCTTGCTCTCCCATATTGTACCGCAGCACAGAGAGTCCTTCTTCCTGGGGAATATGACTTCGTAGCCCGCCTTGTTAAGCAGTTCAATGGTTTCGGCAACCAGCGGCTTCTGAACGGGCGTTCCCTTTGTGATTCCCATCATCTGGTTAAGACAGCTGGGGAAATACACGACTTTGTGGTCAGATTCAATTCCTCTCGGCTTGGACGGAGCGCGGTAAGAGCGCGGAGTCGAAGGAGTCCATAGCGGCACCTTGAGAGTGTTGTGCATAACACTGCAGACATTGCCCATAAGTTTGTCGCCCAGCACGGCTCTTCCTGCGCCTGCAAGAGTGAGTACACCCCTAAGCGCATTCTTGGTTCCGTGGAAATGGTCTGCGGCTATGTTCCACACCTTATAGTTGAGCGACTCCGGCAAAGCGCTTTCCCTTCTTATTTCGTGAGTGAGGTCGGCTACGTTGATTCCCATAGGGCAGGACATCGAGCACAACCCGTCGCCGGCGCAGGTCTCTTCTCCCAAATACTTGTAGCCCTCGACGAAAGTCTTGAGTCTTTGAGGGTCTTCTCCCGACTTGTTCAGCCGCGCAATCTCCCGGCTTACTGCAATTCTCATTCTCGACGAGAAAGTGAATCCGCACGAAACGCAGTTAACTTCGCAGAATCCGCATTCGATACATTTGTTGATACGATGGAATGCTTCCTGCATTTCTTCGGACACCCCGTCCATAGGATGCACTACAGGCAGTTCCTTGAAATTCTTGAGAAAACAATCCTGGTCGTCATTGAATATTACTCCCGGATTAAGCAGATTGTTGGGGTCGAAGATTTTCTTGACCTGTTTCATAATATCGTACGAGCGCTTACCCCATTCGTACTGGACGAACGGAGCCATATTGCGGCCGGTACCGTGCTCTGCCTTGAGAGAACCGTCGTACTTTTCTACAACCATCCTCGCAACGTCGCGAATCATATTCTCATAGCGGTCAACCTCCTCCTGCGTACTGAACGACTGGTTGATAATGAAGTGGAAGTTCCCGTCGAGGGCGTGTCCGTATATGCAGGAATCGTCGTATCCGTGACGGTCGAGCAATTCACTGAGGTCGGCAGTTGCCTGAGGAAGATCCTCGATATGGAAAGCAATGTCTTCGATAAGACAGGTTGTCCCCCGCCTTCGCATTCCTCCCACGGTGGGGAATATTCCCGAACGGATGGCCCAGTATTTTGCACAGACGTCGGAATCCTGTGAGAAATTGACGCCAGTTTGAGTATCAAATTTCGCGAGAGCCTTGCATACAGCCTTTATCCGGGATTCCAGTTCCTCCTGAGAAGAAGCGGTTACCTGGGTGAGAACGGCCGTAAGGTCTTTCCCCGTTGTATCGTTTACCGATGCCAGAGACCTTCTGTCCAGCATTTCTGCAGCATTTATATCCAGACTCCGCATTGCCACCACGGCACGGGCGGCATCCTCAATGGTCTTGAAATAAATCATTGCGCTGGCCTGGAACGGGTCCTGCGGCACCGTCTTCATACGGATTTCGCTTACAAAGGCCAAAGTTCCCTCAGACCCCACCATAAGGTGGGTTATGATGTCGAACGGATCGGTGTACGTAATGAATGGCAGCAGATTGAGGCCCGTGACATTCTTGATGGAATACTTTCTTCTTATTCGGGCTACCAGCTCTTCATCGTCCATAATTTTGTCGCGAAGGTCCCTGATTTCCTTAAGGAACTTGGGGTGCTGAGCCTGAAAACGCTTTCTGCTGGATTCGTCGCCGGTATCCAGAATGGTTCCGTCGCCAAGAACAATTCTTACCGACACCAGCGTGCGGTCGGCATTTGCCTTTACGCCGCAGCTCATTCCCGACGAATTGTTGGCAACTATACCGCCAATCATCGCGCTCTTGATTGAGGCGGGGTCGGGGCCGAGCTTTCTCCCGAACGGGGCAAGAGCTCTGTTGAGTTCTGCGCCTATTACTCCCGGCTCGGTAGTGACAATGCTCCCGTCTTCGTTTATGGAATACTTCTCCCAATGCTTTCCGGCAACGACAAGAACCGAATCGCTGATACTCTGTCCCGAAAGAGAGGTGCCTGCCGCTCTGAAAGTTACAGGTAGGCGTCTGGCGTACGCTTCCTTGAGGATTTCTGACATCTCGGCCTCGCTTTTGGTCCTTATGACAATCTGCGGAGTCATTCGGTAGAAACCGGCATCGGTACCCCAGGCGAAACGCCTGACCTCGTCGGTAAATATCCTGTCGGGGCTCACTGCACCCTGCAAAGCAGAAAGGAATTCCTGATATTTTTCCATTTTTATTGACTTGGGTTTAATCTGCAATATCATACAAATATAGCAATTTTTGAACATACTTGCAGATTGCTGTTGAAAGAGTTTTGGGGTTGTAGATATTCACAGATAATATTACATTTGTTTTCTAACGTTTTTAGGGCAGCGACGCGCCCCGGTATACACAAAGAAAGGTCGGCAGGACGCGTTCCTGCCGACCTTTCTTTGCGTAGCGGGAGTGGGGCATGATCCCACGACCTCCGGATTATGAATCCGACGCTCTAACCAGCTGAGCTACCCCGCCATTGGGAGTGCAAAGATAGTTTAAAATTCCAGAAATTCAAATAAAGTTGAATTATTCAAAAAGCTACGCTAAATTTGTGCAATGACTATGAAAACTCGAATACTTTTAACTTTTCTTACTATTGCCGCCTCTCTGACCCTGTGCCCGAGCGCAAATGCACAGACCTGCAGGGTTTACGGCAGAATCTTTTTCAAAGACAGTCTCAACCGCCCCGCACAGAACGTAACGGTTTACGTTGCCCAAAACGGAAGCGGCACCATAAGCGACGAAAACGGAAACTTTCAGCTGAATCTGAAATCGGGCGCAAAGGTCAACGCCTACACCATTGAATTCTCTCACATAGGATACGAGAGCACCCTGAAAGAAATAAACTGCAAAGGCTCACAGAACCTGAATCTTGGAGACATTTTCCTGGAAGAGCAGCTCATTATGCTGCCCACCGCCTATGTGCTTCCGAAACGCAAGTCGGCCGCCGACTACATTCTGGCCCAGGTAAGAAAAAAGGCTGTCGAGAACAAGAGAGACCATCCCGATTACGATGCCACCATATCCTACACCGGACAGACGCATCATATCCCGCTGGTGTCGCAGGTCCTGCCGGGAATTGCCGAAGGAGCCATAAAGATGGCCGGGGGAATGCTTGGCATAGGCAACTGTGTAAAGTACGCTATGGACACCGATGACCTGTGCGGAGAAGCCGCCTGCGAACGAAGCGTAAGAGGCGGAAAGACAAGGGACTACAACGCAAGAATCGTAAGAAGCAGTACTCCGCTTCCGCCGAAAGTGCAGAAGGAACTCACCGGAGTATTCAAGCATCTGAACCTGTTCAGCATCCTGTATTCCGACGACTGCCTGTGGGGCATAAACTATAACTACCGCTACAAGTTCAACCACATAGGCACTTATATGTGGAACGGAAAATGCGTGGACATACTGCAGTGGAGAGGCAAGCGGGGCTTCCTTTGGGCCAGCGTTCACGTGGTGCAGGACGACTGGGGAATCCTTAAGGTGGAAGCCGGTTACCAGGACAAGAAAGTAATGTGCGAAGCCAGAGACCGCGGCGACGGAGTATATATGCCTGTGAGCCTGGTTATCACCCCAAATTTCTTCCCCGTAATCGAAGGCAGCAAGGCTCCCCAGCACATAGAGTTTATCCAATCCCAGAAAAAAATTCCGGCGGGAGTCAAAAAGAAAGTCATCTCCTTCCTGGAAGAGAACTCCGACAAAGACATCCACCCTTATATAATAGGAAGGGTAACGGTGCAATACCACTAATTTTTACTATTTTTGCAAAATCGGGCAGATGTGGAACTGCCTACATTCCAACTGCAAGTATATGGGAATTTTCAATATGTTCGGCGAGCAGGAACACAGGGTGTTCAACTACAAGCCAATCTATTACGACAAAGAAAAAGACGAACTCAAGCAGAAGTTCGGAATGGTCGACGGCACTATGGAGAAAGAGAAAGAGCAGGGCACCTACGTTCCGGGCTCCTATATCAAGGGGTCTATGAGGGAAGGCCGGTACAAAAGTTCCAAATCTACTTCGGGCCGCGCACACAATCTCATAGGGTTGATCGGGCTTCTGCTCGTAATGGGCATCCTCTTTTATATTGCAAAATTCTATTCTCTTCTGTAGTGGGCAAGCTTAAGGTACTCTCGGCAGACATTGCCAATCTGATAGCCGCCGGCGAAGTGGTTCAAAGACCCGCATCAGTGGTTAAGGAGCTGATGGAGAACGCCGTAGATGCCGGTGCCAGCCAAGTAAGCGTTTACGTCACCGACTCGGGCCGTACACTCATCAGGGTTATCGACAACGGGTGCGGAATGTCAAAGACCGACGCGATGCTGTGCTTCGAACGGCACGCAACCTCCAAGATAGACAAAAGCGAAGACCTGGAAAGCATTCTCACCTACGGATTCCGCGGGGAGGCACTGCCATCGATAAGTGCAGTAGCTGAAATTGAGCTCAAGACCCGACGACTCACCGACGAAACCGGAACCCGGCTTACAATAGGCAGCTTCGGCGAGCGGAAAATAAGCGACTGCTCCTGTCCCGCAGGCTCCTCCTTCGAAATAAGGAACCTTTTCTACAACACCCCAGCCCGACGCAAGTTCCTCAAAAGCGACGTAGTGGAATTCAAGCACATAGTTGAAGAGTTCCAGAGAATTGCCCTGTGCTGCCCTGAAATTGCCTTCAGCCTCAACCACAACGGGCGGGACATTTATGTGCTGAAGCCGGCCAAATCACTGAAATTCAGGATATTGGACCTGATGGGTTCGGGCGTTGTATCGGATGTGGTGGACGTGCAGATCAACACCTCCACCGTAAACGTAAACGGTTTCATCGGCCGGCCGGATACCGCAAGGAAGACCGGCGGGAACCAGTATTTCTTCGTCAACGGCAGGTTTTTCCGCAGCGCATATCTGCATAAAGCTGTGCTCAAAGGATACGAGGAACTTATTCCGGAAGGGATGAACCCACCTTACTTCCTGTACCTCGAGGTTGAAGCGCGGAACATAGACGTAAACATTCATCCAACCAAAACCGAGGTCAAGTTCGAAGATGAGCAGATAATATTCCAGACCCTGTATGCCTGCATAAAGGAAACTCTGGGCCGCAACTCGTTCGGTGAGAGCATCGATTTCGACACTGCGGGAGCGATAGACCTGCCGTCTCTGGGAAAGAGTTTCGAGGAGTACCGCGGAGTTGTCGAGGCCCCCAGACCTACCCTCGACCCCACCTATAACCCGTTCCGAAAGGCTGAGGATTCCTACCGGGCTCCCGATTTCCAGACCAAGACCCGGGATTACGGCGTCCTGTTCGAGGAAAGAGTCTATCAGGAAGGGAAGGCGATGGTGCTGGACGGGAAATACATTCTTGCAAAATCGGCCTCCGGCCTGATGATAGTGAACGTCAAACGGGCCCACGAACGAATCCTGTACGAGAAGGCGCTGAAGGCTCTGAGCAAAGACCAGCCTGTAGCCCAGACGGTTATGTTCCCGATACAGGTGCAGACCGGAGTACAGAACCAACTCCTCCTGGAAGGAAACTCCTCACTGCTCAGGAGCCTGGGATTCGACATAATTCCTCAGGGGCAGGACAGCGTTACGGTAAACGCAATACCCGAAGGCTACACCGGCGACCTTGACAGAATTGACAGCATCGTAGGTGACATTTGTACAATTCTGTCAGACGGGACCTCTACCCTGAGCGAAGTGCTGCAAGCCTCTATGGCACGGAAATTCGCGCTTCTGGGGGCCCTGAACGCCCAAAAGACAGATTCACCGCAGAAAGCGCTCACACTTCTTGACACGCTTTTTGCCTGTGAAAATTCCGAAACCACTCCCGACGGCAGAAGGATAGTTTCTATTCTGGATGTCGCCGAGATAGAAAAAAGATTCTGATGGCATTTTTAAACGACGTTCCCAAGATTACCAGAAACCTGATAATCATAAATATACTGGTGTATGTGGCTACTCTTATCAATCAGAGTTTCATTATCCGGTATTTCGCATTGTTTTATCCGGCTTCGCCGTTCTTCCTTGTATGGCAGCCTGTTACGCATCTCTTCGTACACGGAGGGTTCTTCCACCTGTTCTTCAATATGTACACTCTGATGATTTTCGGAGGCGTGGTCGAGCGTATCATAGGTGAAAAGAAATTCCTCATCCTGTACTTCCTGTGCGGACTCGGGGCAGCCGGCCTGCACCTTGCGGTCCAGGCCATCGGCGGCGGTTCCAACATCCCCTGCGTGGGAGCATCGGGAGCCGTTTACGGAGTAATCCTCGCCTATGCGATGCTTTTCCCCGATTCAAGACTCACCCTGCTCTTCCCTCCCGTGACACTGAGCGCAAAGAAAATGGTGCTCATCTTCCTGGGAATCGAACTGGTTGCAGGAATCTTCGGTTCCGGGTACGTGAGCAGCCTTTCCGACGGAATAGCTCATTTCGCTCATCTGGGAGGGATGCTCTTCGCCTTTCTGCTCATTACATTCTGGAGAAAAAGAGGAACCCTGTTTGACAGAAACTGATGGAAACCGCCGAGATTATTAAAGAAGCGCTCGAAACGCTGCGCAAAGGAGGGATTATTCTTTATCCCACCGACACAATATGGGGAATAGGCTGCGATGCAACCAACGAAGAGGCTGTAAGAAAGGTCTTTGAGATTAAAAGAAGAGCCGACAGCAAATCCCTTGTCCTGCTTGCCAGCGACCTGGATATGGTTGCCCGATATGTAAAGGAGATTCCTTCGATTGCCATAGACCTGGTAGAGGTAAACGACCGTCCGATGACCATCATCTATCCGCAGGGACAGATGCTCGCGCCGTCAACCCTGGCGGCCGACGGCTCCGTTGGAATCAGAATTCCTATGAACGAGTTCTGTGTTGAGCTGGTAAGAAAACTCCGCCATCCGCTTGTAAGCACCTCGGCCAACATTTCCGGGGAACCTTCTGCGCGCAGTTTCAAGGAAATTTCCCGGGAAATCAAGGACGCGATGGACTATATTGTTCCGGCAAAGCTCGAAGAGGACTGCACGGGGCAGGCCTCCCAGATACTAAAGGTCGGACTGAGAGGCGAAATCGAAATCATCCGGGCATAAAAAAAGCTGGCCGTAAGGTCAGCTTTAATCATTCCTGAGAGCAGTAATTACTCAGCGGGAGTCTCTGCAGGAGTCTCAGCGGGAGTCTCGATTGTGCAAACACCGCAAGAATCACACTTGCCTGTGCACTCCTCGGTGCATTCGGTGCACTCGGTGCACTCTGTTGCAACAGCTTCCTCGGCTGCAGCCTCTTCTGCCTTCTTGTTATTGCAGCAAGAAGCAACAGCTACCAACATAGCAGCAACTGCGAGAACAGAAAATACCTTCTTCATTTTTACTAACTGTTAAATTATGGTTATAACCTTGCGGAATATTCCGCGAGCGCAAAGATATTGCGAATTTTTTATAAATCAATATTTTTTTTAAAAATTGATACTCAGGCAGATAGTTACCGGCGAGGGAGTTCGAAGACTTCCATTTCGGAAATCCGTCCCTCACCTACCCTGAAGCGCAGGGCAGTGCGCACCACCTGCCATCCCTGCAGACCCGCAGCGCCGGGATTTATGTACATCAGGGCATTGGTTTTATCCCGCATAACCTTAAGGATATGGGAATGCCCGCATACGAAAATGTCGGGCTTAATGCTGTCGATAAGGGCATAAGCCCTGTAATCGTAATGTCCCGGGGAGCCTCCGATATGAGTCATAAGCACTTTGAGCCCCTCGCATTCGAAATTCTGAACGGCAGGGAAAAGCCATCTTACAGGCTGGGCGTCGCAATTTCCGTGAACCCCGATCACTTTCTTGAAGGACGTGATACGACGGGTGAACTCCTCGTCGCCTCCCCAGTCGCCCGCGTGCCAGATGCAGTCAACAGGGTCGAGGAAGCGACGGAATTCGTCGTCGAACACTCCGTGAGTGTCACTTATCAGTCCTATGTACACGCCCTACAGTTTAATGAATATCTTCTTGTGGTACAGAATCCACAGGATTCCCATTATTATGAGAGCGAAAAGTACGGAATGACAGAAAGACGTGAACTCGTTGGCGCCAAACCAGGTGGCGACGCTGTAGTGGAAGAACTGATAACTCTTTACAATTACGGCGCTCAGGATGAAAGCCATCATAGCGTTCATTCCCATAACCTTGAAAGGCTTGAACGGCTTGCGCACTCCCTTCACGTCCACACAGTAAACAAAGAATGCAAGTGCAATCATTGCCCACCCGCCTGCATACAGGACGTAAGAAGGAGTCCACAGGGGTTTGCCTATGGGAATCCAGATGCTCATAAGCTCGGCCAGGGCAAGACATATCATACCGGTAACGAAAATCCTGCATACCGTATCAGAGCCCAGACTTCCCTCTTTTGTATCTTTACGCAGCATAAGGCCTATCAGGTAGCCCAACAGGCAGGATGCAGCGCCGGTCATAGAGCCCAGAGGCCCCTCGGGATCGAAGGCGGCCCGGGTTCCGTCGGCATACGAATAACCCTGATACACGTGGCTGCTGCCAAGCAGGGCAACGTCTATCTTGCGGGAAACGGTACCTTCCAGAGTAAAGGGACCGGGCTCGGTTCCGAATGCCACCAGAATTGCGGTATATGCGACGCACAGACCGGTTATGGCCAGAATTATCTTCTTTGGAGTCTTGAGAGAGAAGATAAGCAGGCCGGCTATAAGATACGAGCAGGCGATTCTCTGCAGCACCCCGAAGATTCGCTTTCCGTGAAACCAGTCAACCCAGTTGTCCCAGCCGAACACAAGATGCCCGCCTTCCGTGGGAAAGAACGGATACATATTCAGGGCAAAGCCTATGGCGAATATTGCCAGAGATCTCTTGATTATTTTCCATACACCCGCTTTTTCGTTCCCTTTGAACTTCGACAGGGAAAAAGCCATAGCACAGCCCATACAGAAGATGAAAAACGGATAGATGAGGTCGGCCGGAGAGCATCCGAACCAGGCTGTGTGCTTCATAGGTGCATACATATGGCTCCACGTTCCCGGATTGTTGACCATACACATAAAAGTAACGGTAAGACCACGGAGAATGTCCAGTGATTCCAGACGCCCTTTCGTTAAAGTTGTTTGTTCTTTCATAAACAATAATTATAATATATAACCCCTGTCGCAACCAGAGCGGCAGTTTCTGTCCTAAGTCTGGAACTTCCCAAAATCACCGGCTGGAATCCGGCCGAAACGGCCAGCTTTGCCTCGTCGGGAGAGAAATCACCTTCCGGCCCTATCATAACGATTATTTTGTTGCCGCGGTATGCTTCCACTGCATCCTTTATGGAGACTCTCTTGTCTTCGTTCTCGAAACACCAGGCAATCATTTTCAGAGCATCCCGCTCTTTGGAGGCCAGGATGAATTCTTTTACACTCACGGGGTTGCACACTGCAGGAACCTTGGCCTTGAGCGACTGCTTGGCAGCGCTTACAAGAATTCTCTGAAGCCTGTCGGCCTTGAAAACCTTTCTCTCGGAGCGCTCCCCTATGACCGGAACAATCTCGTCGATTCCCATCTCCGTGGCTTTCTCGGCGAACCACTCGAACCGGTCGATATTCTTGGTGGGGCATACGGCAAGAGTGAGTTTGTACGGATGGGCGCCCCATTGAGGATGAGAGTGGCGTATGGCCGCCACCGCTGCTGTCGGGGAATCATCGACAATAACACAATCGTACATTGTACCCTTTCCGTCCATTACGTTTATACAGTCTCCCGATTTATGGCGAAGCACCCTCACCAGGTGTCCCGACTCCTCTTTGTCCAGCAAGATATGCCGGTCCTGAACATTCTGAGAATAAAACAGTTCCATTATGCAAAGAGCTTTTTGACCAGTTCTGCTACATCCGCTACGCGAATCTGCTCTATTCCATCGATTTTTTCCATTTCAGGGGTGAAACCGGAAACGTAGATTTTCCTGTATCCCAGACGGGAGGCTTCGATAACCCTGCGGTCGGTCTGAGCGACGGGGCGGATTTCCCCGCTAAGCCCGACTTCGGCGGCAAAACATACGTCGGAAGGAATGCTGCAGTCGAAATTCGACGACAGTATGGCCGCGATTACGGCCAAATCGCAGGCCGGGTCGCTGATTTTAAGCCCTCCGGCCATATTCAGGAACACATCCTTGGCGCCGAGACGGAAACCGGCCCGTTTTTCAAGGACCGCAAGGAGCATATTCAGGCGGCGGGTGTCGAAACCTGTGGCGGAACGCTGAGCTGTGCCGTACACGGCAGAGCTCACAAGGGCCTGAACCTCGAAGAGGAAGGCTCTTGTGCCGTCGAGCATTGCGCAGACGGCCGTTCCGCTAAGATCCCGGCCGTGCATAGGGACCAACAGCTCAGAAGGGTTGGAGACCGCCCTGAGACCGCTGCCGGTCATTTCGAACACCGCGAGTTCGGAGGTGCTTCCGAAGCGGTTCTTGATGCTTCGCATAATCCGGTAGGAACCGCGGTTCTCGCCTTCGAACTGGAGAACCACGTCCACAATGTGCTCCAGGACCTTGGGCCCGGCAATATAGCCGTCCTTTGTAATGTGTCCGATGAGAATCACCGGCACAGAGCTTTCTTTGGCAAAACGCAGCAGGCGGGCTGTCACTTCCTTGATTTGGGATACCGACCCGGCGGTAGATTCCACGCTCTCGCAGAACATAGTCTGCACCGAATCCACTATCACAAGCGAAGGCATTATTTTCTGAGCCTGCCCTATTATACTGTCGATTGAAGTTTCACAGTATATTATGCAGTCGGAGGCATCTCCTCCAAGCCTCTCGGCCCTCATCTTAACCTGCCTTGCGCTTTCTTCTCCACTCACGTAGAGGGTTTTCAAGCCGGCAGCCTGCAAAGGAATCTGCAGTGACATCGTAGATTTGCCTATACCGGGCTCACCGGCCAGCAGCACAAGGCTTCCGGGGACCATTCCCCCGCCCAGGATACGGTCCAGTTCCGGGTTGGAAAGAGACAGACGCTGCTGCGGGCCGAAATCTATTTCGCTCAGATGCCGGGGTTGGCTTTCGGAGGACGAACGGCGCATCTCCCCCTTTCGGGGAGAGTCAGAAGGAGCCTCAACCATTGTGTTCCACTCTCCGCAGGAAGGACAGCGCCCCATCCATTTGGGGCTTTCACATCCGCAGGAGCTGCAGAACCAGGTTGTCTTATTCTTTGATGCCATTATACAAAGATATGCTTTAAAATTGATATATTTGTCCCCGATAAGCATTTTTTGAATGAATACCTTTCTCAAGAATTACGGACAGTCTCTGCTTCTGTTGGCCGGCATAGGCATAGGAGGAGTCTGTGGCATAGTATTTAAAGAAAACGCCCACGTCGTAGCTCCCGTAGGAGAGTTTTTCCTGAACATCCTGTTCACCCTGGTAGTACCGCTGGTTTTCTTCAGCGTAGGCGACTCCATCTGCAAGCTGCACAAACAGGGTCAGGCCGGCAGCGTGTTGGGGAAACTGTTTCTGACCTTCCTGGGAATGAGTCTTGCGGCCAGCATACTTGCCTATCTGTTCATTGTTGCAGTAAATCCGTTCGAGGGCTTCGACAACAGTTTCAGCCTAAGCACAGAGCAGAACGGCCGGTTCGAGAAAATTCCTTTCTCACAGGCGCTGGTACAGGCCTTCAGCGTATCGGATTTCTCGGAGCTTTTCTCTAAGAGCAAGCTGCTCCCTCTCATTATCTTCGCCATTATCTTCGGTTTTGCTACGGCCAGGACTGACTCCTCGAAAGTTGCCTCCTTCCTGGAACAGGGCAGTACGGTGTTTATGAAAATGATATCCATTGTAATGTACATCGCCCCGCTGTGCCTGGGATGCTATTTCGCCGATATGGTAGCTTCGCTGGGAGGGCAGCTGCTTACAGGGTATCTCAAAGCCTTTGTGATAGACCTTATCCTTGCTCTCATTCTTTTCTTTGTGGTGCATTCGCTGTACGTTCTGCTGTTTGCCGGCAAAGACGGGCTCAAGGCATACTGGAGCGGAATCCTGCCTCCTTCAATTACTGCATTTGCAACCTGTTCCAGCGCCGTGGCCATTCCCGGCAACATTGAAGCGGCCAAGAAAGCAGGGGTGACGCCCACCGTAGCAGAAGCGGCTGTTCCTCTCGGCACCGCAATCCACAAGGACGGAAGCGCAGTCGCAGGAGTTCTCAAGATAGCATTCGTGCTCGCCATATTCTCACAGGACATCGTAGGAATAGGCAACGCCGCACAGATTATAGGCATAGCCCTGTTCTCGGCAATAGTTATGGGAGCCGTTACAGGCGGCGCCGCTACAGGAGAATTGCTAATATGCACTATGCTCGGAGTAGATCCCCAGATGGCAGGAGTAATAATAGTGCTTGGGCTGATAGTGGATATGCCCAGCACCCTTATCAATTCGTCGGCCAATGTGGTAAGCGCAATCGTAGCCGACAGCCTGAACAAGCGCGAAGGACAGGGTTAACCGTCTTTTCGCAGAGAAAACTCGCAACCGCAGAACAGCTGATTATAGAACCCTTGCTCGCGGATAACCTGCGAGCGTCTTTCCTGCAGGCCGCCCTTTCTCCAGTTCTGAGCCCAGAAGGTAACACCGTCGACCCGGGAACAGGCCCAGAGGCCGGCTTCGTCGACCTGAGCCAAATCCTTCCATCGGGACGAGGACAACGAAGTGGCGAGGACATCATAGCCGTTGTCAGCAGCATACCTTGCCGCGCGCAGCAGACGGAATTTGAAGCACTGAAGGCAGCGGTCTCCCCTTTCCGGTTCACTGCGCAGCCTTTGCGACCCACAGCCCTCGAACTGAGAGTCTCCCTGCACCCACAGGGGATGGTCATAGTCGTCGTCGATGAACTCCAAAGAATTTTCCCGGGCGTAGCGCTCTATTTCGTCGCGGCGCTTTTCGTATTCGTCAAACGGGGTAATGTTGGAATTGCTGAAAAAGATTGCCGGCCTTATGCCGCTGTGCAGAAGGCACTCTATTATTGCACCCGAGCAGGGCGCGCAGCAGGAGTGCAGCAGCAGACGTCGGCAGTTGCCGGGCAGTTGTACTACCGGTAGCATTTTTGGAATCGGTACTGCCTAGAGCTCGAAATTGAATACGAGTCCGAGCTCTACACCCATATTGTGAGTATTGTTTCTAACGAACAGCTGCTTGTAGGCTTCGTCCTTCAAGGTGCGGGTGAGTCCCCAGTCGAACTTAACCTCTACGCCGAGATTATCGAGAAACATATACCTTGCCTGAAGCGCAAGAGCAAGGTTGAACGGGGCGAACCAGTCCTTTACATCGACGCTGCCCAGTTTCTTGCCATCGACAATGTCGTACTGGCCGGCGTGGAGCGCAAAGCCGAATTCCGGGCCCAGGAAAAGTGTAAGCTTGTTTTCAGAATCGACACCGTATCCGAACAGAAGTGGAATCTGCAGATACCCGCAGTTTACTCCATAAAGGGCCGAAGTCTTGGTAAGGTCTTCGAGTTTGATCTTATCGGTGATGTCGGTATAGCCCTTGCCCGAATAAAGAACTTCGGCGGCAACGCAGATATTGTCGTCGAACACCATTTCGGCTGTGAATCCTCCGTTTATGCCCGTATGCGGAATAACTCTTGTGCCACGTTCCACCAGCGAACCGGTAATCCAGTTTCCGGTGACACCGATTTTTCCGCCGAGACGGAATTCCTGTGCGAATGAGTTTACGCTCACTGCCAAAGCAGCAACTGCAACAATAAAGTGTCTGATTTTCATATTCGTTTAATATAAGCCTTGCGGCAAATCCAAATTCAGCTCCCTGCGGGCAGGATTCGCCTCAATTATAAAATCTTCGTGCAGAGGGATAAGAATCTCACCTATTGTAAGGCACGGATTCCCGGGAATAGGTTCCAACCCTGTGCAAACCCCGACTTTTTTCCCTTTGTCCAGAACAGTCCATCCGGTAAAGTCCTCGAACGTCTCGTCTTCAAATTCCAGGTCGGCCATAACGGCACGGCCCGTAAGTTCATCGGCATCGGCCAGATTCACCACGTCGTTCAAATGGATTACCGCCTTGGATGTGCCCTTGGGGGTTATGTCAAGGATAAAAAACGGAACCGGCAGGCCATCGAATTCGATGTACACCGGTTCCTTAAGGTCAATTTCTTCCGGAGCTATGTCGTACAATCCTATGAGGACTCCGCCATCGGTTCCGTTGGATTTGAGAATTTTGGCTATCTGGAGCATTAAGCCTCGGCGGGAGCTTCTGCAGCTTCTGCAGCCTGAGCGGCCTGCTGTGCGGCGAGTTCCTCGGCCTTCTTTGCGATAGCCTCGGCACGTGCTGCATTTACCTTTGACTCCTCGGCCTTTGCTGCCTTCTTAGCATCGATTGCGGCATTCTTGATACCGGTCTTCTTTGCCTCGATCTTAGCATCCTTCTGAGCCTTCCAGTCGTTGAACTTCTTGTCGGCCTCGGCCTGTGTGAGGGCTCCCTTTGCTACACCACCGTCGAGGTGATTGCGGAGAAGAACTCCCTCGTAAGAGAGAAGCCTGCGGCATACAAGCGTAGGTTGAGCACCAACCTTAATCCAAGCGAGAGCTTTCTCGAAATTGAGAGAGATTGTTGCTGGATTGGTGTTGGGGTTGTAAGAACCGAGCTGCTCAATGAAACGACCGTCACGGGGTGAGCGTGAATCTGCCACTACAATGTGGAAGAATGCGAAATTCTTCTTTCCGTGGCGCTGTAAACGAATTTTAACAGCCATTGTAAATCTGTTTTAAAAGTTAAACCTTAATTCGCTCTTCTCGAGAGCGGGCAGCAAAGTTATAAAAATATTTTGGATTTTGAAGAAAATAGTATATTTTTGCAGTCCAAAATTGAAACGCGGTAGTGGTGAAATGGTAGACACGCTACTTTGAGGGGGTAGTGGGCGTTGGCCTGTGTGAGTTCGAGACTCACCTACCGCACGAAAGAGGGTGACTGGTTTTCCGGTCACCCTTTTTTATACCGGGGCACATCCCCGAACACCTCGCCACCCTCGGTCAAGGGCCTTCGGACCGGTACGCACCTTCGGTGCTATCCCTCCTACGCCTTCGGCCCAGGCTCCTCCCGTTCACGAGCCACGGGCGGCTACGCCGTCCGAAGGCCCTTGACCGAAGGTGGCTAGAAACGGAATTCCAGGCCGACGGTAACGCAGAAGTTGCGACGGGCAGTCTCACGATGGGTCAGCCGCCAGAAACAATCCACGCGGAAAAGCTGCAGGATATTGGATATTCCAGCCCCTATCTCGACATAGGGAACATTCCCCAGGGGACGCATCCCCTCGGGAAACATCATCAGGGCATCGGAACCGGCTTCAAGAGGATTGTTGCGCTTGGACAAATGACCGTACGCCGCCTTGAAAGTGAATTCCTCCCTCAACTTAAGTTCCCGAATCAGAGGAATCTTTCCGAGGAAGAATCCGTTGAAATTATGGTGCCACATAAAGGAGCACCAGCTGTCGGCGGCAAATTCAAAGTAATCCATACAGGAAAAGGCCGTCTTATCCAGAATGTAGGTGCCGTTCCCTTCGAACAGGTGAAGGAACGGATACGGGACCTTCCCTATTATGGTTCCGGCATTGAACCGCATCTTGCTCATTCCCAAAGGGGGAATCCTTATCTTCCAGTCAACCGACAATTCGGGGCGCAGAAACGCATAATCCCCCCGCCTGATGCCAGGAATCGAGCCGGTAAGCTCCAGAGTCACAACAGGATAATTGGTCTGCAGATAAGTTTTGATAAAATGGCCGCGGTTCACGGTTTCGTCTTTGGAGAAACGGGCAAGCAGATGCAACTCGTTGGACGCCGCACTGTCGAAGGCATTGCCCTTCATATCCGACATCGGCACAAAAGCATTGGCATAGTAACGCATCAGCCGTATGTCGCCCTGCAGGTTCACGTTCATATTGACTTCATGCTCATAGGTGGCCGAGAAGCCTGTCATAGGGCAAAGTTTCGCCGACATCCCCTTTCCGAAAATCGAAGCCAGGATATTGCCGTCGGTAATGCCGCTTGTCCCTTTCCCAAGCTGTATGACATCGTATTTCGCATCCAGCGTGAGCTTTCGGGTCGGATCCTTCGAGAACAGCCGCTCATAACTCACTCCGCCCTTGGGCAAGCGGTCCTTGAACCCGTATGCCGCATAAGCCGTCCACCGGAATTTCTTACTCAGTTCCTTGGAGGTATGAACGCCCATCTGCAATCTTGCCCCTTCGAGATTATTGAAGCTTATTATCTTCAGATACGGTCCTATACCTACCTTCCCTATGTCCCAGTAGCCGGTGACTACCGTATATACTATATCGTACCAGGTCTGGTAGGTAGGGGTTTCCTTAAACCGGTCCACCATAAGGTAGATATCCTTTTCCTTCTTGGAAAGCGCATAGGGGCGGGCCTTGTCCCAATATTCCTCGCCGTAGAAATTGGAGTCCTTCTCCACCTTTACCTTTTTCACGCTGCTTACCTTTACATTGTCGAAACTGGGATTGCGGTAGTTCAGTTCCCTTTTCCCGATAACGGACAAGGCCTTTGAAGAATCGGTAGGCACTATGGAGAAGTCGGCGTAGAGACGCTCCTGCCTATAGAACCAGGTAGAATCGGGGAGTCTTTCATACTCAACGTCATACACTATATCCCGCACCCAGTTTACGTTACCCCCGTGAAGCATCTTGGCGTGAATGGAACGCAGGGCAAAGTCCCCGGCATCCACAAGCATCTCGCCGTCCAGCGCCGGACTTGAAATTCCCTTCTTTGGATGATAGTGCACCAGATATGTCTTGCGGGACTCGATGGACAGCGTATCTACTATATAATAATCGTAGTACAGCATCCCGGAACTTATGGTAGGGGACGGAAAGTTAATGCTGAAGCTGTTAATAAAGGGCTGGTAGAAGTTGCATTTAAGATGCATACTCCCCGTAAACTGCGTAAGCAGATTGTTGTCGGGGTCGATTCCAGAAATCCTGTTGGCTATAATGGTCTCGCTGTCGGCGTCGGGGTTGAGCGTGTGGAAGCGCTTCGCAACCGACTCGGAAATCATCACCGGAAGATACGGAACACCGCTTACCGTGGAGGTGTCCATATTCTTGAACACAAAAGAGAGCTCGTTCTTGAATTTTTTACTCTTCAGCAGCTCCCGGGCATTCGGGAGGCCGAGTTCCAGTTTATTGTAAAGGTCGCAGCGATAGGCCGGACGGCTCTCGGGATTGTTTCTCTCGCGATTGGCCTCTATTCCGGCGAGCAGCCTTTTTATCTTCCTGTTGTCGGGTTTGACCACCACCCCGGAAAGTCTGTTGTCGTAAATGTCCAGCGCAAAATCTACAGAGGAAAACGTGCCCCTGCTCACGGTCTTTTCCTGCGTTTCATAGCCCAGACACTGGCATACAAGGACTTTGGCAAGGGAGTCCCTTGTCTCTACGGTGTAATATCCGTCGATATCGGTCGAAAGCCCAATGGTTGTACCCTTGAAAAAAATCCCTGCAAAGGGAACACCCTCTCCCGTAGAGGCATCGGTCACCCTTCCACGAACCTTGGTTGCCTGGGAAAATGCAGCGGAACCGCAGCAGCACAAAAACAATATTACCAGCAGGACCTTCTTCATTTTCTGAACAGGGCGAAGACTGCGGCGCCGGAACCGGACATCGAGGCATACTCCGCCCCCTGCGAATAAAATTTTTCCTTCAGGGCAGCAATACAGGGATGAGCGGGGAATACGCTCTGTTCAAAGTCGTTGTGCAGATTCTCCCGCCACTGCCCGACGGGAAGGCTCAGAACCTGTGCGAGCGAAGGGAAGGTGCAGCCCCACCTGTCCCTGGGAACAATGTTCGCGTAGGCCTCCCGGGTGCTCACACTCTCCCCTTCGGGAATCTCAACCCTAATCTCATAATCGTCAAGGCAGATGGGACAGTCCGAGAGCACCTCTCCCCTGCCCCGGGCAAAACACGGCCTGTTCTGAATGAAAAACGCACAGTCCGACCCCAACTGTGAGGCGAGTTCCTCCAGCTGCTTCGTTCCCAAACCGAGGGAGAAGAGAGAAGAGAGCATCTTCAGGGCAACGGCGGCATCGGCGGAGCCTCCTCCCAAACCGGCACCCACCGGAGAGTTCTTTGTAAGATTTATCTCTACCGGAGGCAGTCCGAACTTTCCCGCGAGCAGGAGGTATGCCTTCATAGTAAGGTCGCTGTCCCGGTCCCATCCGCCGTAACAGGGGCCGTCGATATGAATGGAAGTGCAGGCGGAGGGCGTTATCTCCAGAATATCCCCGAACCCGGAATAAGGCAGAAAGACGGTCTCCAAATCGTGGAAACCATCTTCTCTCTTACGAAGGACGTGCAGTCCAAGGTTTATCTTAACGTTGGTACGCTCTGTCATAGGCCGGATATTATTTCTTCCTGAAGGGATTGGGGCAGACGCTGCAGCACAGGCGAAAGGAACGAGGTCATCTGCAGGCGGCGGGCCAGATTCTCGGGAATTCCCCGCGAGCGCATATAGAACAGCTCGTCGGGGCTGAGGAACCCGCTCGCGGCACCGTGAGAGCATTCCACGTCGTCGGCATAAATCTCAAGTTGCGGACGGACAGTCGTCACAGCCTCCCTACTGAGCAGGATGGTCTTGCACTCCTGGGACGCCTTCGTTCGCTGAGCATCCTTCTTTACGTAGATGAGTCCGTCGAAATCCACCTTCGACTTCCCGTCCAGAATCCCCTTGAACAACTGCCGGCTTACGCTCAGCGGTGCATTGTGGCGGACGTTCATATTCAAGGAAAGGCTTTCCCCTCCCCTGCACAGATACAGGCCTGCAATGTCCACCTCGCAGCCTTCGCCGTCGATATCCACCTCCAGCGACAGGGCCGCGCTGACTGAGGGAAGCGCGACCAGGGTCCATCGGATACCCTGCCCGCCGCTCAGGCTCAGCCTTTCGGGCAGAGTGTCCTGCCCTATTATGAATATCCTGTTATCCATTTATGCTCTCGAATCCTTCTTTCCAGATGAAATCCGCCAGCTCGGGACCACCGGTCCGAACAATACGGCCGTCCTTGAGAACGTGTACAACGTCGGGTCTGATGTACTCCAAAAGCTTCTGGTAGTGGGTTATGATAACGAACGAGCGGTCCGGGGAACGCAGCGAATTCACCCCGTCGGACACAATCTTGAGGGCATCCACGTCCAGTCCGGAGTCGGTCTCGTCCAGGATTGCGAGAGAGGGTTCCAGCATTGCCATCTGAAAAATCTCGTTACGCTTCTTCTCGCCCCCGGAGAAACCTACGTTCACTTCGCGACGGGCGAACTCCCCTTTCATCTGCACCAGAGCCATCTTCTCCCTCAGGAGGGAGAGAAATTCGGTCGGGGTAAGTTCAGGCAGCCCCTGCGCCTTGCGACGGGCACCCAGGGCAGCCTTCATAAAGTTGGTTATGCTTACTCCGGGAATCTCTATGGGATACTGGAAACTCAGGAAAATTCCGGCCCAGGAACGTTCCTCGGGGGTCATTGCAAGCAAATCGGCCCCGTCGAAGGAAACTTCCCCACGGGTCACGGTGAAGTTGGGACGGCCGGTAAGGACGGAACTCAAAGTCGATTTTCCGGCGCCGTTGGGCCCCATAATCACGTGAACTTCGCCTTTGCCTATGCGCAGGTCCACTCCCTTGAGGATTTCCTTTCCTTCCACACCGGCGTGCAGATTCTTTATTACCAGTTCTTCCATCTTAACTTTTATTATTGTAAAGCGCCCTCCAGTTGAAGTAGGACACTATTCCGTTTATCAGATAAAGCGCAGCCACCGCAGTCATAACCCACAGGCCGGAAACCGCATACAGAGTTATGTTGGCCGCATTCACCGCCATCCACACAAACCAGCATTCCAACCGCTTCTGAGCACTCAGGTACTGGGCCAGGAAGGTAAGCATAAGTATGTACGAGTCGAGCCACGGAAGCGGGTCGGAGGTATAGGCGCCCAAAACGCTGCCCAGGATTGCTCCCCCACTGAGGATAATGCCTGTATAGACTCCCCAGCCCTTCCAGCTCACCTTGCTCACACGAAGTTTTTCCGGAGCCCTACTGCTTCTCTCGTGAGACTTGGGATGCGTCCAGCGCCAGTGTCCGAATATATTGATTGCAAAAGCGACAGGCTGCAGCGCCATTGCCGCAAACAGCGACTGATTCCAGAACAGCACTGCCAGGAATACGTTGTACACGTAGCCCAGGTAGAAATTGTATTTCGAATTTCTCCCCGCAAGTACAACACAGCCCAGGCCAAGTACCGCCGACACTATTTCCCACCAGTCCAGTTCCATCCTATCCTACAGCCCCTTCCAGTGAAAGGGATAAAAGTTTGCGGGCCTCTACCGCGAATTCCATAGGGAGCCGCTGCAGGACCTCGTTTGCATATCCGTTTACTATGAGCCCCACAGCGTCCTCCGGGGGAATTCCCCTCTGGTTACAGTAGAACAGCTGGTCCTCGCTTATCTTGGAAGTCGTGGCCTCGTGCTCCACCGTTGCCGTAGGATTCTGATTCATTATCACGGGGAAGGTGTGAGCCCCGCACTGCGAGCCTATGAGCAGGCTGTCGCACTGTGAATAGTTGCGCGCTCCGTCGGCTCCCGGATTCACTCTCACAAGCCCCCGGTAGCTGTTTTCGCTGTGCCCGGCACTGATTCCCTTGCTGATTATGCGGCTGCGGGTTCCCTTGCCTATATGTATCATCTTAGTTCCCGTGTCGGCCTGCTGATAATTGTTGGTGAGAGCGACGGAATAGAATTCCGACGAACTGCGCTCGCCCTTGAGTATGGTAGACGGGTACTTCCAGGTTACGGCCGAGCCCGTCTCCACCTGAGTCCAGCTCAAATGAGAGCCCTCCCCTTTGCAGATACCTCTCTTTGTGACAAGGTTCAGGATTCCCCCGCGACCCTCGGAGTCGCCCGGCTACCAGTTCTGAACGGTCGAGTACTTTACGTCGGCCCCCCTCTCGACCACTATTTCTACCACCGCGGCGTGGAGCTGGTTCTCGTCTCTCATCGGGGCGGTACAGCCCTCCATATACGACAGCTGCGAACCTTCATCGGCCACTATGAGCGTGCGTTCGAACTGTCCGGTTCCGCTGGCGTTGATTCGGAAATAGCTGCTCAGCTCCATCGGGCACTTCACGCCTTTGGGGATATAGCAGAAGGAACCGTCGGTAAACACCGCCGAATTCAGTGCGGCAAAAAAATTGTCGCCCACAGGAACTACGCTCGCAAGGTATCTGCGCACCAGTTCCGGGTGGGAGTGAACCGCCTCGTTGAAGGAACAGAAGATTATGCCTTTGTCGGAAAGCGCCTTGCGGAAGGTCGTAGCCACGCTTACCGAATCAAATACGGCATCCACCGCCACATTGCTCTGCGACTTGTCCTTGACACCGGCCAGGAACTCCCTCTCCTTCAAAGGAATACCCAACTTGTCGAAAGTTTCCATAAGGGCCGGGTCAATCTCCTTGGGGCGATCCTTGTCCTTCTTGGGCGCGGCGTAATATATTATATCCTGATAGTCGATGGGAGGCAGGTGCAGATGGCCCCACGACGGCTGAGTCATCTTTTTCCACCGCCTGAAAGCGTCCAGCCTGAAATCCAGAAGCCACTGAGGCTCTTCCTTCCTTCCGGAAATGAGCCTGATTATGTCTTCGTCGAGGCCCTTCGGAGCAAATTCCTGCTCCACCTCGGTCACAAAGCCCTCCTTGTATTCCCGGGATGTTATGTCTTTGAGCAATTCATCCATAGAAATACAAAATTACAAAATTTTTCCGTCAAATCAGCGGGGAAGCGAGTGACGGCCTTTGCTTTCGAGGAAGCGGATCAGGAATTCGGGACGGTCGGTCTGAATTATGGAAACGCCGGCATCGAGGTACTGCTGATAAACCTTATCAGCCCCCTGGACATAGGCCGCATCGTCGTCGTTGCCATAACCGCCGCACAGGCTGGGCCACAGAGTGTTCACCCATACCTTCGAACCCTGGTTCAGGATTATTTCCGCCCACGGATCCACTTTCCCGCTCTGCCAGCACACTTCATACGCAATGGGTACAGTGCCGCTCTCGAGGTATGAGTTCAACAGAGCCTGCCCCTGAGGCCTCTGAACGTCCACTATGGGCATATACATCATATTGCGGGGATGGGAGGCCATTTTTGCCTCCACTTCCTCCAGAGGGCTTTTGCCCTTGATAAGAATCTGGTCGGTAACTCCCAGATCTTCGGTGATTTCCAGCACAAGGTCGTAGAACCGGTAGCCCTGGTCGATATTTACGCAAATGTTGTCTTTGCATACCTCCAGCGCCTGACGCAGCGTGGGGATATGCAGAGTGTCGATTCCCGCACCGTTGCCTTTGACAAGGCAGAACTTCTGAAGTTCCTCGTAAGTGTAATCGCTCAACTTGCCGTGACCGTTTGTACAGCGGTCTATGGTGCTGTCGTGCGAAAGCACAATCACACTGTCCCTGGTCATCTTGAGGTCGAGTTCCATAACGTCGGCCCCCATCTTTATGAGCGAACGGATTGCGGGGATGGAATTCTCGGGCCAGTTGCGCCAGTCGCCCCGGTGGCTCACTACGGCAACATAATCCGACTTGGGGTCTTTCAGCTGTGCGGCAATGGCGTCGGCCCTTGAGCGGTATAGTGTCTGACCAAAGGAAGGAATTGCAACGAATGCTAAGGCGAAAATGCCAAGGATACTTTTTTTCATACAGATTTTATTAGAGTTGAAACCATAGCTTTCCACGAGTATTTCTGCTTTTCGTCTTTGATTCCTTCGGAGAAATCAGGGGATTCGCTCAGGAAACGTTCCAGCGCCGCAGCAACTGCATCGGGAGAGGGCTCGGCAACATATCCGACCTTGCCGTCGGGGACAATCTCCGGAAGGCCTCCGACATTTGTGACCAGCATAGGTTTTTCAAAATGGTAAGCTATCTGGGTGACTCCACTCTGCGTAGCGGATTTGTACGGCTGTACTATCAGGTCTGCCGAGCAGAAATAATACTTGACCTCGCTGTCCGGCACAAACTCCGTCTTCCAAACCACCTCGCCGTCGATTCCGAGGCTGCGCGCGAGGTCGTGGTATCTGGTTCCGTCGGAATAGAATTCGCCGGCAACCACCAGTTTCACGTTCTCCCTATGCTTTAGAGAGGCAAACGCTTCGAGCAGCCAGTCGAGCCCCTTGTAATCGCGGATGAGCCCGAAACTCAAAAGAATCCTGTCGGCGGGATTCAGGCCCAGACGCCCGCAGGCTTCCTTTTTGCCCACAGGGGAACCGAAGTTGTCGTAAAGAGGATGAGGGCTGAATGAAGCCGGCTTGGAGGGAGCCATTGTCCTGATATCATTGAGAACGGATTCAGACAAGGCCACGAACCGGCCTACGCTCCCGCAGAAATATTTTGCAAACAGTCTGTCTCCGGGCTTACGCTCGTGCGGAATGAGGTTGTGAACCAGCCCTGCAACGGGGGTTCCGCTTATTCTCGCTATGGTTCCAAGCGCTGGAGCCATATACGGGAGCCAGAAAGCAATTATTACCAAACCTGCATTTTTCTTCCTGAGGTACCGGCCTGTTTTAATCCAGTTGAAAGGATTGACGGAGTTTATCCGTCTTTCGATATGCAGGTCCGAAGGCGCCGGATCCTGTGAATACTGCGTTTTTCCCGGGAAGAGAAACGACGGGTACTGCAAGGTAAACGTCATAATTTCAACGTCATAACCTTCGGCAGTGAATTCGCGGGCAAGCCTTTCGTTGAAGGCGGCTATGCCTCCCCTGTACGGATATGCCGGCCCTATGATTATGATTTTGTTCCCTTTCCTGTTCTTGCAGTTCATATAAGAAGGTTTTTGATGTGTAAAGATACGAAATATTGCCGCAAAATCTTTATTTTTGTAGGTTGTACAAAGGTTAGTTTTATGAAAATATCAGATTTGTTCAAGAAATTCGGTGCGTATGTTGTGGCAATCGCCATTTTTGTATTATTGGCTGTAATCTATTGCAAACCGCAGCTGAGCGGGAAGGTGGTAAGTGCAGGAGATAATACAAATGCCACGGCAGCTGTGCAGGAGGCTGTCAGATATACACAGGAAACGGGTGACCATACCTGGTGGATAGGCAATATGTTCAGTGGAATGCCTGACTATCAGGTCGGGGGCGGGCAGTATGAATCTTCCAAGCTGCTTGCTCCTCTCGATAGAATCCTTCACAGGGGGCATTGGAACACAATCTGGATATTTATCATTTATTTCTTCTGCTTCTTTATACTCCTTCGTTCTTTCGATATTGACAAGTGGATGTGCATTGTCGGGGCTATCGCCATCACACTTTCATCGTATTTCATTGTGATTATTGCAGCCGGGCATAACGGAAAGACATCCACAATAGCATTAATTTCCGTAGTTATGGCAGGCTTTTATCTGCTATTCAGAAAGAAATACGAACTTGGCGCTGTCTTCGTTATGATATTTAGCGCCATTGGATTCAGCACCCACCCGCAAATGGCGTATTATCTGTTTATGTTGATGGGGCTTATGTGGCTTGCAGAGCTTTGGACTCATATCAAGGAGAAAAGAATCAAAGATTTGATAGTGGCTACAGCTGTTTTTGTACTGTCTCTTGGAATAGGTCTCGGGACAGGGGCTTCCAATATTTTTGTGAACAGTGAGTATGCCGAGCAGACAATGCGTGGAGGGCATTCCGACATAGTGGCTGAAGGAGAACCGGCTGAAACAGCCAACACCAAAGGCCTCGATATAGAGTATGCAACCCAGTGGAGCTATGGAATCGACGAAACTATGAGTTTTATGATTCCGGGATTTATGGGAGGTGCAAACAGTATCGATGTAGGAACCGACTCGCAGTTATACAAAACGCTTGTAGGCAATGGCGTAGGAGCCGGAACGGCAAAGGACTTCTGCAAGGGAGCCCCGATGTACTGGGGAGACCAGCCGTTTACTGCCGGAAACGTTTATATGGGAGCCATTATATGCTTCCTGTTCCTATTGGGCCTGCTGATAGTTGAAGGCCCGTACAAGTGGGCGCTGCTTGCAGCAACCCTATTTTCCACCGCTCTTGCCTGGGGTCATAACTGTATGTGGCTTACAGAACTGTTCTTCAAGTATTTCCCACTGTACAGCAAATTCAGGGCGGTTTCCTCTATTTTAATTGTTGCTGAGATAGCTATGCCGTTGCTGGGTTTCCTGGCAATCAAACAGATTATGGATGGTACTGTGGATAAGAAGAAACTTTTCAAGAGTCTATACATTGCAGGGGGAGTGACCGGCGGAATATGCCTGCTGCTAGCACTGTTTGGCGGCGCGATGTTCAGCTTCACTTCCCAGTATGATGCATCCTGGTCTTCCGGGCTTCCTGCCTGGCTGTATGATGCTATTGTCGACCAGAGGTCTGCGCTGCTGCGTTCCGACAGTTTCAGGTCTTTCCTCTTTATTGCTGCTGCTTTCTGCCTGTTGTGGATATATGCGAGGGGCAAGCTTAAGAACTGCTGGATGATTGCCATTCTTGGCGTGCTTGTCCTTGCTGATATGTGGCCCGTTGACAAGAGGTATTTCAATGATGACAACTTTGTAACCGTCAAGCAGAACAAAAACGCATTCATCCTTCAACCATACGAAGAGCAGCTATTACAGGATCCGTCACATTTCAGGGTATTCAATCTTACCACCAATACCTGGAACGATGCCCGGACATCCTACTATCTCAAATCAATCGGGGGCTATCATGCCGCAAAACTCCGAAGATATCAGGATCTTATTGACCAGCATCTGAGCAATATGCATTTGCCTGTCATCGGAATGTTGAATGCCAAGTACTTCATACTTCCCGGCGAAGGAGGATCTCCTGAAATCAGTTTGAACCCGTATGCTCTCGGCAATGCTTGGTTTGTTGACAGGTTGTTCACTGTTGACAATGCCAATGAAGAGTCGGAAGCCCTCAATATGATAGAGCTCTCCCATGAGGCTGTACTGGACAGATCGTTCGAACAGTTTTTGCCGGAATATCAGCCTTCAATCCCCGAAGATGCACAGGTTGTGCTGAACAAATATTCCCCGAAGGAACTTGACTACAGCTGTAGCAGCTCGCAGCCCGGAACGATAGTTTTCTCTGAAATCTACTATCCGTATGGATGGAAGGCGACCATCGACGGGGAGCCTGTCGACCACTACCGGGTGAACTATTTGCTCCGTGCGGTCAACGTCCCTGCCGGACAGCACAACATCCATTTCATCTTCGACCCCGACAGCGTCCGCAAAGGTGATACTATTGCGGTAATCTGCATAATTATTATGTATCTTGCCTGTGCTGCAATTATCGGCCGGGAAATATACAGACATATAAAGGCTCGCAGAAACAGCAATGACACACGATAGGAATCCCGGATTCGATGTAGCCAGAGCGATAGCTGTTGTCCTGATTATCATTACACACAGTACTTCGATTCTGGGTTTTGACAATTCCGGTAATTTTATGAACCGCAGTGTCTATTCCTATACAACATATTATGGATTAGGCTTGTTTACTATGCTCTCGGGAGCGTTGCAGATGAGGGGAAAGTACTCTGTTTTTGATTTTTACAAAAAGCGGTTCATCAGGATTCTGATACCATTTGTTTTCTGGGCTACTGTTGTATATGCTATCTCTTCCGTTATGGGAAAGTATGATTATATCCATTCTGTCAGAGATGCTTTCGTCAACTATATTCCAGCTTTGTTGTTTCATAGAATCAATGTTGCATACTGGTACATCTACTTGATTCTGTTACTTTATGTTTTAACCCCTGTATTTATCAAATTGTTCAGTCACAGACGGAATCTTCTTGCGGCAATCCTGGTGCTCTGGATGGTCATAGAAATATTGTTCCGGATTAAGGAGCCATTCAGTACTGTATTGTTCTATGCCGGACTGTACCTCCTTGGTTATTTTGTCAACGGATTTGTGAAAAGGAGCCGAGTTTCTTTTCTTTGGGGAATGGGAGGATTCATTCTTCTGTTTGTCGTAAGTTCGCTTCCGCTTCCTGAAATCATCTCTTTCCCTTTTCGTTTGGCCAGTCTGATATGCTTGTTTGTCGGTTTGACCAGTGTGACTCGTTTTAATCCGGTTGTTCAAGATTTCAGTAGATACAGCTTCACTATTTACTTGACTCATTTCATCTTCATACGTTCCTTATCCACCCTGTTCCCTAAGTTCTTTTCATTCAATTGCTTTATGCCGCTTCTGATGACAGCGTCAGTGGCGATTATGGAATACTTTTTCTGTATGTTTCTGGAAAAATGTAAATTTGTTCCGAATAAAGTTGTTGGAATATAGCATAATATGTGTAGGATATCCATAATTGTTCCTGTTTATAATTCGAGCGGATTCATTACTCAATGCTTGAGTTCTCTCTCTTCTCAGACGATGGATGAGGTTGAGATTATTTTGGTTGATGATCACGGGACAGATGACAGTATGGACAAAGTGCGCCGCTTTATTTCGGGATATTCCGGAGGAAAATCGTTCGTTTGTGTTGAAACTCCGAAGAACAGCGGCCCCGGGGTAGCAAGGAATGTGGGTATTGATATTGCGAAAGGGGAGTATGTCGCATTTGTTGACAGTGACGATTA